>JBFMAA010000147.1:0-15115 GCA_040755955.1 Thermodesulfobacteriota bacterium | reverse complement strand
GGGACTTCTTCCAAGAAGTCCCTTCCCCCGGAAATCCTTCTTCACCTACCAACCACAGGGCGGCGATTGAACGGTCAGGTTCGGCACAGTCTGGTCGGTATCGGGTGTGCGGCGATGCTTCTCGTTGCGGGCTGCGGGTATCGGTTTTCCGGAGGACCGGGGACGAGCCCATTTCCTGCGGACACGAAGACGATCGTCATCAGAAGTGCCCAGAACAACACCAACATCTCCGGGATCGAGGTCGAGGTCACCAACGCGTTGCGCCGAGAGTTCGCTCTGGATTCGAGACTGGAGCCGGTCAGATCCGGCGCGGACGTGATCCTGAAGACCGTCATCGTGGAATTCGCTGACTCGCCCTCCGCGTACAAGGCCGACGGCAAAGAGCTCACCCGAAGCGGGAACCTGAAAGTGCTCTGTACTCTGGAACGAGCGGACTCGTCCCAGGTCTTGTGGAAGAGAACCCTGTTGGCCTCGGGCACGTACGATGTGGCAGCCTCCATAACCGAAACCGACACCAATCGCCGCCGAGCAATCTCCCGAATGATTGAGGACCTGGTTCCACGAATTCACAGGTCCATGTATGATGACTTCTGAGCGCGAAGAGACGCATGCATTTCGAGGGTGAGGGAATGAACCGCCTGCATGGTGAGAATCCACCAATATTCCGGAGTTTTTTCAAGGGGGTCCGGTGTGTTGTGCTCGTCCTCTTGTCGGTCTTCTTTTCGGGAAACCCGGCGTTCGGAGGGCAGGACCCGAGCACGCAGCAACGGACCGTAACGGGTCCTGCCGGTTGGTTTCTTGAAGACAAGAAGGAGGACAGCGGGTCTGACGAGAAGGTTCCGAACATCCCGTGGCCTCCGGAGGCGATTGCACCGCTGTATACCAGTCCGACTTTGGCCGGCGAGGGCATTTGGAAATCTGAGGGATTGCCCGGTGCAGACGAGGGCCCGCCCGTGCTGTTCAGCACCACGTACCGGCCGAGCGTCGAGTACCCCAATGCGGTTGTGCACATGCTCGCGTGTGACATGAAGCGCCTTCGCATGAGGATGTATCTGGGGTCTTCCGAGCCCGGCGGTTCCACTGCGACCGCACAGGTGGAGTCCGAGATGCGGCCGCATCTTCTGGCGATCACGAACGGGCTGTGGAAGATCCGCCATGCAGGCAAAGGGGGCATCGTCATCAGGGAAAAGGAGGTCAAGAGGATCGAACCTGGTCTTGCAACCCTCGTGATCTTCAAGGACGGCAAGGTTGACATTCTGGAATGGCAGAAAGACATGGACCTCTCCCACGTGCAGGACGCCAAGCAGCTCAAGCACCTCATCGTGCAGGACGGCAAGGTGGTCACGTGCCTCAAGAAACGAGGAAAGGAGCTCGATGCGGAAATCGGGCTGGGGTCTCTGCTCAACGAGGACAAACCGTTTGTGCGTGAAAAACCTGATGATCCGAAGAGCAAGCGAGTCATGAACATCACGTCCGGGGATCAGTGGTTCATCGCCACCCGGAGCGCGTTCGGCATTCGAGAAGACGGGAACCTCGTCTTTGCCGTGGGCCGTCACATCAGCACCAAAGACCTTGCCAAGGCGCTCGCACTGGCAGGCTGCGTGCGCGCCATCCACGGAGACGCCAACCCCGGAAATTGCCTGGCAAACCTCTATTTCACCGACAAGGAGGGCTCGATCACCAAGAAGGAGAGGCTGTTCGACGGCCAGGACCGATCCACGCTCCAAAGGTACCTGGACAAGAGCTACACAAGCGACTTCTACGCATTCTTCAGGAAATGAGATTTCCGGGCGGAGGGACGCAAGCCGCTCGCTCAGGGCTTGCCGCGAAACAACTCTGTCATCTCTCGTACCCCGTTTCGGTGGGTTGAAACCCATGGCTATTCAACGTGCGCCCAATGGGCGCGGGGCTTTCCTGCCCTGAAAGGGCAGACTGTGAATAGCCGTAGGTTTCAACCTACGGGAAGCGAGGCAAGTCCATGCGGTTCCCAAATTGATCGTAGTTGCAAGCTTTGTTCTGCCGCGGGTCCTTAGTAGTGCCATTCCTAAGTACGGTCACTCATTTCGACCCGAAAAGACTGACTCTCGCAAAGGACGCCAAGGGATTTTCTCTTCTCCTTTGCGTGCCTTGCGTTCTATACGAGAGAACATCCTATCAGATCTTCAGGGTTCCCACGGTGGGACCGTTGAAGAACTCGCGACCGGGCTTACGAAAGGGCCTACTCAAGATCCAGGCACTCCACCAGGAATCGGGCGTTCCTGGCGGCGCTGCCCACGTGCTTGAGTATCTCGGCACGGCCCAGCGCCCCGGTTTCCGTGGTTCGTTCGGGTTCCGAAAGGAGACGAGTCACCGCCGCGGCCAGATCCGACGCGCCCTGCACTTGAATCCCGGCTCCGCAGCGCAGGAGGATGTCCCTGGCGTCCCGGAAATCCTCCATGGAGGGGCCGAACAGCACCACCTTTCCCCAAGCAGCGGGTTCGAGGATGTTCTGCCCTCCTTTGCGGACGAGCGATCCCCCCACGAAGACCACGGAAGCGACGGAAAACACTCGGAACAGCTCGCCTGTGCGGTCAATGATCGTACCGGTGCGGCCGTTTCTCGTTTCGCCTCGATCTGCTGAGCTCCTCAAGTACGGTGCCGGCAACCGTCGGTCTTGCATGGCCGCGACGATCGCAGGAGTCTTCTCCACGTGCCTGGGCACGATGATCAGAAGAAGGTCCGGAAAAGCGGTCCGGAGCATCGAGTACGCGTCGAGGACGATTTCGTGTTCGCCAGGGTGAGTGCTCGCGGCTACGAGCACTCGAGTCCCATTCGGGATACCGAGAAGGTCCCTCACCTGTTGCTCCGCGTCCGAGGGCACATCCCCGAATGCGGCATCGAACTTCGTGTTGCCGGTCACGTGGACCTTTTCGGCAGCCGCACCCATGGCCAGAATGCGCTCACGATCCACCTCAGACGACATAAGGAAGAGGTCCGGGGCCGCGAGCGTCGACCGAAACAGCCTCCTGAACAGCAGATAGCGGGGAAACGAACGATCCGAGATCCGGCCGTTGGCAAGAACCACCTTCGTGCCCGCGCTCTTGAGGCTGTGAATAAGGTTGGGCCACAGCTCCGTCTCCATGAGCACGAACAGATCAGGCGAAATCCGTCGCACCACCGGGTCGACCAACCAGGGGAAATCCAACGGAAGGTAGATGAGCCCATCCAGAACCGGCAGCATGTCTCGAGCCCGGTCCTGGCCGGTTTCCGTGCCTGTGGAGACAATCACCGAGGCATCCGGTCGGAGTTTCCTGAACGCTTCCACCATTGGCGTCAGCGCGACCACCTCGCCGACGGATACCGCGTGGAACCACGCACGCGGGCTGGGCAGTCGTTCCGGGCTGAAGCCGGCAGGCAAGCGACCCAGCTTCCCCCGGAGAGAGCGCCGATACTTCCCGCTCAGGACGACCGCGGGCAGATAGTACAGCGCCAAAGCAGGCATGCCTGCACCGTGAAGAATGAGATTGTAAAGGAATCGGCTCATGAGTTGGAAAAGTCAGGGTTGCGGCGGGATGGGGTGATCCGGGGCATACTTGATCAGGGTTATTTCGTTGCCCTCGACGTTGAAACGCACTTCGTCCACGCAGTTGACTATCAGCATCATGCCCCTTCCGTGACTGGCCAGCAGATACTCCGGGTCCGGCTCCTTCCGAATCCTGCCGAGCACGGCCGCATGATCAAAGCCTTTCCCCTCGTCGCGCACCTTCACCTCGACCTTCTCCGGCACGATACTGCACGTGACCCGCACCTTCCTGGCGCGGTAATCCTCACTCGACATCCGGCTGTTCCTGAGTGTCGCGAAATGGTCAGAGGTCTCGAGTAGATCGGATTTCAGGGCCGACTGCAAGTCCAGGTTCCCATGTTCGACCGCGTTGACGAGCGCCTCGTACACCGCTATTTCCATCCTCGCCATGGTTTCCGCGTCGCAGAATCGTGAGGCAAGCAGCATCGTCGCGAGAAAACGGGACAGCTCCGAGGGGTTCACCTCGTCTGTTCTGAATTCGAACTCGTAGGACGCGCGCACGAAGTGACTGATGTGGGGGACCGTGTGCATCCTGTGTTCCCGCACAAGGATTGCTCGACGGATGGATCCCACCACTTCCTTGATGCCGCCGGGCTTGCTGACCATTTCTAAGCCCGAGCAGCCCAATCTTTGGGTCACCGTTTCAATCGTGTCGGCATGACCCACCAGTATCCCATGCATGCGAGCATTGCACCTGGCGGCACCCTCGACGAAACCCGATTCCTCAATGCCGGGGAGGTCCAGGTCAGCCACCACGAGCAGTTCGTGACTGTGATCGTTCATCACGCGGATCGCTTCCTCCCAGGACGACGTCTTGATCGAGTCGAATCCCGTCGCCCGCAGAAAGTCCTCCATCCCGTTGGAGAGGCTTCCCTGATCCTCCACGAAAAGAAGTCTCACGCGAGAAGAATGATCACCGCGATTCATTTGCACTGTTCCACCTTGGGAGAGAACGGCAGTTCCAACTGGAAGTTCTTCTCCACCACAAACGGGTTAATCTCCAGTTTGCGAACGGTCACCGTGGTCGTCCAGTCCCCTGCCGGAGAATGGACACGAAACTGTCTCGGGATCCACCCAAACTCGTCTGAGGGAAAGCTCCCGAAATCGGCAACGAGCTCGGGGCCTTTTGCGCCGACGCGGACCAGCTTGGTCACCAGGAGCCTGTCAGAGGTGAGGGTCGCGTTCCAGGTCGTACCGGAGAAATCGAGCTTGACGACGATCTTCTCGCGATCGTTCGACACCACCTCCTTCAGGCGCACCCCCTTCCACTGCGAGAGAGCAAGCGGGATGAGTTCCCGCATTTCCGCAATATCGGGGAACTTCTCGACGAAGCATTTCCGGTTCCCCTTGAGCACCTTCCTGTCCGTGGGAACGAACATCTCGAATGCCGTTCCGCTGATCACCAGCTCAAAGAGGGGGTTTCCACCCGGCATCGTGCCCTGGAATCGGAAATCCGAAGGGCGCCGGTACAACAAAAAGCCTCGGATATCATTGCGGGATTTTCCGTTGTCGTGAACCGCCGACACATCCATCACCGCCTTGAAAGCAGACAGGTTCTGCCCTTTCTTGGCAAGGGCGTCGGGAATATCCTGAGGCTTGATGCCGGACGCGGCATACGCCACGTGGGAGCACAAGACACACCAAAGCACGAGTAAGGTAACGGCCATGTTCAGTTTTTCGGTTCTTGCGATGTTGCCCAGGACCTCTCCCCTTCCGGAGCTCTTCATGCCCATCCTATGTACCAGACATGGCCCATGGATGCAACAGCGTACACGAACCGCCTCACTGATCCCAAACGATCTGAGAGTCGACCGCAATTGACAATTGGTCAGCATGCGCGTAAAGTCACTCCCTGTCCGGCTTCGGAGAACGACATGGCCGTTTCGCGCACCTTTGAGCAGCTCGATCCGAAAAAGAAGAAACGCATTCTGTCCGCGGCAATCACCGAATTTGCCACAGAGGGTTACGCTGGCGCATCGATGAACGTCCTGGTGGAGAAGCTCGGCATCGCCAAGGGATCGATCTTCAGCTACTTTCAAGACAAGCACGGGCTGTTCATGTTCGTGTTCGAGCAGGCCCTGGAGCAGGTGAAGCGCTATCTGCGACGAGTACGGGACGAAACCACCTCCGACGACCTCTTCACCCGCCTGGAGAAGACCCTCCTTGCGGGAGTCTCCTTCATCCGTGCCCACCCGTACATTTTTCGGATCTACCTGCGGGTCCTGTTCGAGGGGGATCTGCCCAACCGCAACACGCTGATCGGTTCGATCCGGCAGCATTCTATCGGGTACCTTACGGAGTTCGTGGAGGTCGCCAAACAGCGAGGCGAAATCAGGCCGGACATTGACTCCACAGTGGCGGCATTCGTCATCGAAGCAGTGCTGGACCGCTTTCTCCAAGGGTATTGCCTCGAACATCTCGACACGGGCATGGGACTCTTCGGAGCAGGCGGAGACGAGCTCGAACGCTGGGCTTCCGGGGTTATTGCGGTACTGAGAGACGGTCTCGGGGGGCAGAGTCAACGTTGAGGCTGTGCGTGGTTGCATCGGTCAAGGCCGAACTGAGTCTCTTGGAAGCCGAACTCGAGGCGCTTCCCGCGGGAGAGATATGTGGCCGCGGGCTCTTTCGGGTCTCTCTCGGCAAGGCCTCCATATGGCTCTGTGAGGTCGGAATAGGTATCACTTCCGCGGCGTTGGCGTTGGGCGCGCTGATGAGCGAGCTACGACCTGATCGGGTGATCATGGTGGGTTCGGCCGGAGCGTTGCCGGGGTCCGGACTCCATTTGGGGGATGTGGTCGCGGTAACATCCGAGACGCTCGCCGAGCTGGGACTCTGCTCAGGGCCCGGCATAGGGCACGCTGAGGCCCTCGGTTTGCCCTCGCTGGAGCAGGAAGTCCCGCTGGACGCAGAATTCGCCCGTGCTCTTCAGTCCCCCGCGTTGCAGACCGCGCCAGATCTCACCCTCCCCTTGCCTGTCCCATCAAGGGAGCGGAAGCGCAACCCCCCTCCCCTCGCGGGAGAAGAAAGGGAGAGGGGCTCCACGTCTGCTTCAAGTATCCCGCAGACAGCAAGGAGCGCGACTCTCGGAGACGAGCCCAGCGCAGGTGGCGGCACTGGACCATATCCTGACACCGGGCGGGCATTCCCGAGCCGTTCTGGGCACACTCAGCCGGGCCAGATCGACTCCGCTGACCTGCCGGCAAGAACAGCCGCAGTCCCCGACTCGACTGCGCCAGACCCGGCAGGCGGACGCCGGTGTGGAGGTGAGCCGTCTCCCGCAGTGCGAGGCCGCACGGTCGCAGGCCGGTGCCTGACCGTGGTGGGCGTCTCGGCAGACGAGTCAACCGCCCGGGCCAGGGCTGCCCGTTTCGGCACCATCGCGGAGAACATGGAGGGATATGCCTTGGCTGTGGCCTGCCGCAGATTCGGCGTTCCCGGAGCGGAAGTCCGAGGCATAAGCAATCAGGCCGGGATTCGCGACAAGTCCGCGTGGAACCTGGAACTCGCGAACGAACGCGCGCAACTCACTGTGCTCAACTACCTGAGGAGTATCAGTTGACCTCGCTAAGAATCGGATATTCGCCGTGTCCCAACGACACGTTCATCATGGCGGCTCTGGCGCAGGGACGTGTGGAGACCTCCCTGCGGTTTCGGATCGAGACGGCCGATGTGGAAAAGCTCAATGAGTGGGCCCTGGCAGCGCGCCTGGAGGTGACGAAACTCAGCTTCGCCGCGCTTGGTCGGGTAAGGGACCGGTACGCGCTTCTGCACTCGGGAGCCGCGCTCGGCCGAGGATGCGGGCCGCTTGTCGTTTCCCGGGCCGGCACGCATCTCGACGCCTTACATGAGGGAATCGTGGCTTCCCCCGGAGAGCTGACTACCGCAGCACTGCTGCTTGCGCTCTTTCACGGGGAGCCGCTCCGTTTCAGGCACATGCTCTTTTCCGAGATCATGCCCGCGGTGGCCCGCGGTGACGCGGATTTCGGCCTGGTGATTCACGAAGGTCGGTTCACCTTTGCAGAGCACGGTCTGGACGCACTCGTGGACCTCGGCGCGTGGTGGGAAGAGGAGACGGGTTCTCCCATACCCCTCGGCGGTATCGCAGTAAGAAGGGATATCGGTCAGCGCATAGCTCGCGAGGTCGATCTGGCCATTGCGCGTTCCCTGATGATGGCAGACCCGAACTCCGACGAGACCATGCGATACGTGCGATCTCACGCGCAAGAAATGGACCTGGAAGTGATCCGGCAGCACATCGGGCTGTATGTGAATTCGTTCACCCGCGACATAGGCCCGGAAGGAGAGGCGGCAGTTGCGGAGCTCTTTGCCCGAGGCCAACGGACGGGCTTGATTCCCCGGGTGAATCTCCCATTATTGGCCTACTGAATCCTGCTACGGGTCCAGACGCCGGCTGACGCTCAGCCCCCACCTCATGCCGTGGTAACTCAGGAGAAGCAACGCCAACACGGACAAGTAGTCAACCGCGGAAATCCGGTCCGCCGCGAAGTGAAAGACGCTTGACAGGCAGGTGCGAGGCCTCAGGACGAGATCCCAACTATTGAGCCTGACGTGCCACCCGATCAGCACTCCGAACGAAATCAGCGGGATGAAAAGCCGTGAAACGTCACGGGAGGTGCCGAACACCGCGGCAAGCACCACCGCGACCGTCCGCAACGAAGCATAGTACACCGCAAGCGCAAGCAGGGTGTACAGGCAAAAGAACGCGTACTCCGGCGGCTGAGGTGTCACGCCCGGCGCGCACATGCGCCGTGCCAGAGTCATGCTGTAGGCCGCGTTGGGAACCACACAGAGCCATGCAAGCAAGCCCGCCACCAGAGCCCACTTCCGAGTCGCACTCATTTCCCGCCATGTGAGGCCCTTGAAGCCCAAGCAGAGCCCGAGCCCAATTGCCGGCGCAACACAGCCGATCAGGAGATCCCCGACCGCATAGCTGAGGGGGTAGCCTGCAACCCTGAACACGATTTCCTCACACTGAGCCATGAGCGCCACGTCTCCCGCCCGCAATGATGGCCAAACCGCCGGCCAGGTCCCTCCGGTACTTCTCCGGCACACGAAGGCTGCACCAATTGCCGTGGCCGTCGGACGATTGACGGGCCGGAGCGTCAGTCCTGCAAGATCGACCGGCATGGGGATTCTCCCATAGACGCTCACTTCACAGCACGCGTTGCCTCAGCATCCTCTCCCTCACCCTTCCCTCTCCCTCCAGGGGAAAGGGCTTCCGGATTCCCCCATAGACGCTCACTTCACAGCACGCGTTGCCTCAGCATCCTCTCTCTCACCCTTCCCTCTCCCTCCAGGGGAAAGGGCTTCCGGATTCCCCTCCCCTCGTGGGAGGGGGTAGGGGGAGGGGGGATAACTGCCTGAAATGTCCAATTCGGCTGTAGCCAAGTTAGCGCCTATGGGGATCGCCCCTACTTTTTGGCCCGCTCAGCGCGGTCGGAGCTCGCAGGACGAGTGTATGGCCGACGGAGAACTGCGACAAGCCTTTTCGACAGTCCGGTGATTCCCGGGTTGTGAATTTTGTGCTTGACAAGTGGGAGGCACACTTCTATAGTTCTAATTATGTCGAACTTGGCAAATATCGACCTGGAGCATTATGCTCAGATGTTCAAGGCTCTTGCAAACCCCCATCGACTCGCGGTCTTCCTCCGCTTGATGACGTGCTGCCCCCCGGGGACCGTGTGCGACTCGGATGAGGAAGCGCGACGTTTCGTGGGCGAAGTCGGACAGGATCTTGCGATTGCCCCATCCACGCTTTCGCATCATGTCAAGGAGCTGAGGCAAGCGGGACTGTTACGGGTTGAGAGGCGCGGCAAGAACATACAGTGCTGGCTCGACGCGCGGGCGGTGAGTGGACTGGCGGATCTGCTTTCAGGCAGGTCACTTGGTATCGTGCCTGAGACCGAGCCTCAGGCCGTAGTGACTCGCCACTGACCGTAGCCGGCTCGCGCGCGGAGCGGGACTCCGCACAGCATCTGAGCGACGATTTCTGAGGGCCTTCCTGCAAGGCAGCGGGTACCGACCTGTGCCGGTTAGGCCAAGGGAGAGGTGTGTCTGACGTGCCTGCATGGCGGAATGGCGCTTCTCTTGCCGCTTTCCCGGGCTGGCGGGCAGGAAGAAACTGTCTCAGAACCCTGGAATCGCGGCACGCTTTCCACCCAGCCAGGGCACTCACGTGCCGGACTATAGTCACGCGCCTTGAAATTCGCGGGACCGTGAAAGTACACAAACCCACTCTCCCTTCCCCCAAGCACCTAGCGAGAGGGCTTGCTATTCCCCTCCCTCGATGGAAAGGGTTAGGGGCCATGCCGTTGACTTAAGGATGGTAATCTCTTCCCCGCACCGGGGGTTAAAACCCCCGGCTATGCACGGGAAGCCCCTGCGGGGCTCACAGACTCCCGTCCCGAAGGGACGGACCGTGAATAGCCGTAGGTTTCAACCTACGGAAGGGAGCAGAATCGTGCTTAAGTCAACAGCATTGGGGGTTAGGGGAGGGTGAAAGCTCCCGCAATTCTCAACGCGTGGCACCATGGTATCCGTCGCCTCTACGGGCCGCAAGCCTCCAGAGCCCCTTCGGGGCGACAGATGCTAGCCGGAGCCGTCAGTGCCCGGCGAGGGTTGTGGCACGATTTCTGGCCTACAAACAGTTCGGAGACAGTTTCGGAAAGCCTGCGCCACGGGATCAGCAATTAGTCTCCGGAACCTCATGTATGGCACTCAGGGTCTGTCCCGAAATAGCTGTGCCAATCCGACCCGCTCGTCGCCCCCGACGAACCCCGGATCCTGGTCCGGGGCAGGCGCAGGGGTCCGAGGCCCGCAGGAAAGACTGGATTCCGGCTTCCTCCGGAATGACGGACGCAACCTCCTACGTCCCGGGCTCGGAGAGTGCGATACTTGTTTTGAGACGGACACTCAGTACCTCGCGTACAGAAAGGACGGATACCGCAAATGCCAACATCGGACGAAACGCGCGCCGACATGGGCAGAATGGCTGAACTGGCCATGCAGGGCTTTCACTGCAGTGATGTGCTGCTCATCATGGGACTCGAGGCCCAAGGGAAAGAGAATCCTGATCTGATCAGGACGGTGGGTGCGCTCGCCGGAGGAGTAGGCTTCACCGGGGACATCTGCGGCGCGTTCACGGGTGGAGCATGCTTGCTCGGTCTCTACGCGGGGAGAGGTTCCGCTCAGGACGATGAAGACCCGCGGCTGCGGGTGATGATCGCTGAACTGGACGAATGGTTCACCGCAGAACAGACCGACCGATACGGAGGCATCCACTGCCGCGACATCATAGGGGAGGACCCGCAGAACATCGTGGCCAGATGCCCTCGGATTGTCGGCGCAGTGTACCGGAAGGTCAGAGCGATCCTGGCTGAGCACGGCTTCGAGTGGCATACCGGCGGCCCTCATCAAGATCGCCCGCCAGTGGCACGGAGCGTCCTGCCGCACGCTTGTCCGGTTGCATCCCGGCTGTCACAAGGAGCGTAGGCGCTGCCGCCGGCAGGAGTGGGAAGGCGTTACCGATTCCTATGGAAATGCGAATTCTGGGGGAAGAGGCGTTTTGAAAAACGCCCCTTCCCCCAGACCCCTATCCCCTTAAACTTTTGGAACTGGGCGGCTTCCGCTGGTCGCCGCAGGGCGTTCCACGAGTGAAATGCCTCTCAGTTTCATCCTTCGTTGTGCCCGCGGCGCGGGCATGGCGGCTCTCGTGCCGTCGGCCGGCATGTCGGAAACGGACGGCATGTCAAATAATGCGTGAAGGGAAATTCGCCATGAGCACTACCATATGCTCCGATGTCGCAATAGAGCAACCAACACAGGAGCCTACGGACAGGCCTCTCCCTGCTGGGGGATGCTGACTTCCGAAGAGTGAGGCTCAGGTGAGCCGTCCGCAATTCGGTCAACCCTTTGTCACCGGCAAAGTGTCAACTCCTGCCGGGCCGGTCCCGACTGTCTCCACTGACCTGACTTCTCAGGATTCTCGAGGAACGTTCAAGGCACGTTGGAGCATCGGCCGAATGGACTACAAGGTAGAACCCGGCCTGTACGCGGTGGGACAGCCCGATGCCCAGTCTGAGGTGCTGGTGAGCGCCAACTACAAGATGAGCTTCGACTTGCTTCGCAGAGAGCTTTCCGGACGAAGCGTATGGATCATGGTAGTCGACACGGAAGGGATCAACGTCTGGTGCGCTGCCGGCAAGGGGACATTCGGCACGAACGAGGTGGTCGAGCGCATATCCAAGACCGACCTTGCTCGGGTGGTTTCCCATCGGCGGGTGATCTTGCCTCAGCTTGCCGGTCCGGGAGTAGCGGCGCACCTGGTGAAAGAGCGTTCCGGATTCAAGGTCGTGTACGGCCCTGTTCGAGCTGCCGATCTCCCCGAGTTCCTGGACAGCGGAATGAAGGCCCGCCCAGAAATGAGGCGGAAGACCTTCAGCACGCGGGAGAGAACGGCCCTCATCCCGGTCGAGCTGGTGGAGGCCTTCAAAGGGGCGGCCCGTCTTGTCCCCGCGCTGCTGTTGATCGGCGGACTGATCGGCGCACTGATCGGAAGCGAGCCGTTCTGGACGAGTGCGGTGCGTCACGGTGGCCTTGCGGCCTTGTGTGTGGTGTTCGGCGTCGTTGCCGGAGCGGTAATCACACCGATCCTACTCCCTTGGCTGCCGGGAAGGTCCTTTGCGGTGAAGGGTATTGTGCCCGGACTCTTTGGGGCCGTGGCGCTCCTCGCATTGTGGGGCCTCGCTCTGGGAAACCACCCGGGATTCCTGGAGATGTCCGCGACCGTCCTGCTGGTGGTGACCCTCAGTTGCTACCTCGCGCTCAACTTCACCGGAGCGTCCACGTACACCTCCCTGTCCGGGGTGAAGAAAGAGATGCGCCTTGCTATCCCGGTACAGATTGTCGGGGCTGTGGCTGGTCTTGGGCTGTGGTTGGCGTCCGTGGTCGTCTGACCTCTCCTCGGTGGCGGAGAACTGAGTGTTGAAAGGAGCAGTATCATGGGAACTGCGTTTGTGTATTTGAAGAATGTGGTAACCTTGAGCCTGGACGAACAGAAGTGCACAGGCTGCGGGAAGTGTCTTGATGTGTGTCCGCATGCCGTACTCGAGCGGGAAAACGGGAAGGTGCGAATCCAGTCTCGGGATAGATGCATGGAATGCGGGGCCTGCGCCCGAAACTGCCCGGTGGAAGCGGTTTCCGTGACGGCTGGTGTCGGGTGTGCCGCGGCGGTAATCAATTCCGCGCTCGGAAGGAAGGCATCGTCTTGCTGCTGTTCGCTGGAACCGGGAGTCGGGTGCGGGACCGACGTCGGCGACTGCAACTCCCGTTGACAGGCATACCGAGTCTGAAGCCGAGAAGGTCGGTTCGAGGTCCGCGATTCTCTCCTTGTCAGAAGACCGGGGCATGTCTGATGTGCAGGCAGCTCCGACCGAATGGCAGGCGCGAAGAAGCTGTCTGATACGCACCTGCGTAACGGCGAGTAAGATTTCGGGAAGACCTCTACTTGAGAGAAGGGCCTCCGCGAACCCCTTGACCAAGAACAGTCAAGGCGCGTGGCCACAACGAAAACGGTCAGAAGCGTCAAATATTCTAAGAGTTTTCGGAAGGGTTTCCCCCGGAAACCTTACCTTTCGGAAATCGACTTGGTATCAGAACCGGCCTGAAGTCTGTGGCTACTTGGTCTGTTGCACCAGGTGCCAAAGGTGGATGAACGAGGGCACGAAGTCGTCGGGTTGTGAGTCCATGAGCACGGTCAGGGACTCCGGCGTCATGAAGGAGCCCCATTGCACTTCATCGGGGTCCGGCACAGGGGCTTGGCCGCTGCGGGCTCTGTAAAGGACCACGTGTTCGTTGTCCGTGACCTCGGAAGGGCCTGTGCGAAGGATCTCCTCCACCTCCGTGACAATCCCCAATTCCTCCTCGAGCTCGCGGACCGCGGCTGCCTCGTATGGTTCTCCGGGCTCCACGTGCCCTGCTGCCGACGAGTCGAGTCTGTCGGGGAACCTGTCCTTGATGGAAGATCGCCGCTGTACGTAGATTTCTCCTCGCCCGTTGTACAGAAAGACGTGCACCGCCCGGTGCATCAAGCCGCTCTCGTGGATTTCCCTCCGAATCGCGGTGCCGAGCACACGGTCGTTGGTGTCTACGAATTCCAGGATCTCATGATCGGTCTTCCCGCACATGTGCCGCGTTCTTCCTTTGTGTTGCCCGCCAAGGGGTGGTCAGAGGTTGTTGAACATGAAGTGTATCCCCGCCAGCGAGAGTCCATAGATGAATATCTCCTTGAGAGTCTGATCCTCTATCCGACCCGCGAGCCGCGGCCCCACCTGCCCTCCTATCAGCACGCCGGGGATTGCCCAGAGTATCGTGTTGAGCGCGTACGTGTCGCCTATCATCACATGGAGTGTCGCAGCAAGCGCGGCGTTCATCGCCATGACGACCAGGCAGGTCCCCATGGCCGCTTCCATCGTCAGACGAAGCCGGTTCCTGAGTATGGGAACCAGGAAATCGCCTATTCCCATGGACAGGATGCCGGTGAATACGGAGAAGAGCGTAGCCAACCACAGATACGGAGCGGCCAGGCGCAAGGAAACCCGCTTCACATACGCGTTGCCGAAACTCTCTTGCAGATAGACAAACACGAGAGCGATCGCCAAACATCCCACCCCCAGAATGAACACCAATGATTCCGGAGGGATGAACCTGGATAGCCACACGCCGACGGGGACCCCCACGAAGGAACCCGCTGCCAAATACAGAGACAGCCGGAAGTCGATCTTCCTTGTCCGGATCACGGCAATGCTCCCCGAGGCCATGCCGCCCACCTGAATGATGAGTGAGGTGACCACGGCTTGCGCGGGTTCCAACTTGGCCAAGTACACGAGGTAGGGCATCCACAGGATACCGCCCCCAAAGCCCGTCAGGGTCGCGGCTGTCGCAATCACGAACCCAGCGGGAAAGGCTGTCCATTCAGCAACCATTTTCTCCGGTCTCCCGATGTTCGGCAAGCATTCGGCCTGGGGGAAAAGGAACGCACCACCAACACACAAAGACGCTCACTAGTGCCATTCCGAAGTACGGTCACGCACTTGGCATCGAAGAGACTGTCTCTCGCAGAGCACGCCAAGAACGCCAAGGAAGTCTCTCTGTCTCTGCGTGCCTTGCGTGCTTTGCCAGAGACCTCTCATCAGATCGTCAGGGTTCCCCCGGTCGAACTACGCATCTGCGACCGTATTTACGAATGGGAGCACTGAGGGCCCGCGGCCGAATAGACCTCGGAGCTATGGTCAACCTGAGAACCACGGCCAGATTCTCGTTGTTTCTTCTTCGTGTCTTTCTGCCTTTGTGGTTTGTGTTCCTGGGGGAAGGCAGGTCCCCATGGGAACCTTTACAGTAATCCCGCCTTGGGGGTATCCACTTCGGTCAGGTGACCACAACATCTAGTGGTTTGTCTGGGGCTGATCGGCCTACCAGCTTCCAATACGGTTGCGGTGGGGCTTCACAAACTCCCTGGACCAGTCTATAGAATAT
>JBFMAA010000146.1:0-15295 GCA_040755955.1 Thermodesulfobacteriota bacterium | reverse complement strand
CCTCTCGGTGATCGAATGCAGCGCGACGCCGGCCTTGTCCATGCGCTTGGCGATGTCCAGGGTCTCAATCGTGTTTCTCCCGAGCCGGTCAAGCTTGTAGACGACGACGGCCCCGATCCGCTTCGCCTTCACCAGGGAGAGGACCGCCTGAATGCCTGGCCGAGCCTTGATCGACTTGCCGGAAATGCCGGGGTCTCCGTAGATACCTGCAAGGAACAGGTCGTTAAGGTCGGAGTATGCCTTGATCTTGGCGATTTGCATTTCCAGGCTGACGCCTTCCTGGGCCTGTTCCTGGGTGGAGACTCTGATGTAACCGACCGCTGCTTTCATGGCACCCTCTCTTCTGAAGCTTCGATCTTTTCCGACATTGCTAGTATCTGACACATCTGACAAGTTGTCAAGGGTAAAGTTCCGACGCTTCTGAAATTAGTTGCAGCCTTCCGAAACGGTTGACGGTTCCGACACGTCAGACGTTCCGACACTTCGGATGCTTCAGAATCCCCACGAGTTCCGGGGGTTCAGACGCTTCTGATGTCAAACGCTTCCGATGCTTCCGAAAGCAGAGCTCCAAGGGCTGAAGATGCCCGAGTTTTCCGGTGCTTCAGAAATCTGCTGATGTCTGACACGTCAGACGGTGCTGACTTCCGGAGCTTCAGACACGTCAGACGATAGCATGCTGTCTGACTATTCAGATGTGTCCGACCACTGTAAACATCCGACGTTTCCGACGGGTCTGATGACAGCAGCCTGCCTGAGCCTTCCGAGATGTCCGAATACTTCATGCGGTCAGATGTTTCAAAGATGTCCGACAGCTCGGAACACATGAAGGTCTCCGACGTGTCCGATGCTTCCGACGAGATGATGTGGTCTGAACGTGCGGACGTATCGGATGACATGGGGCGTCTGACACTTCCGACGCTTCAGAAGACCCTGAACTTTCCGGCACGGCCAACGCATCAGAAGGCTCCAATGTTCGGACAGTTCCGACACGTCAGACATCCTGGAGCTTCCGACGCATCGGACGGTTGCTGAGTTCGGACACTTCCGAACCTTCGGACAATTCAAACCGTCAGACGCTTCAGACCGGTCGGATGCTTTCAGACTACGGACGTATCGGACGGAAAGCCTCTCTTCCGACGAAAGCGGCATACCTTCGGACACTTCCGAGGCTTCGGACAACACACTTCGGTCCAAATGTGTCGGGTGCTCCGAAAAAAACGAAACGACTTGATCTTTCCGCTTGACAACCACCAAGCAGCATTGTAGCTTACGATTCATGAATCACGAATTGGATCAACCCCGCTTTTCTGTTGCCGAAGCCGCCAAGATTTTGGCCTATCTCGGCCGGAATATGCGCGGTCAGCTACACAACTGGACACCGAGAGGAGTGTTTCGGCCTGTCGAGCATGTTTCAGAGAAGACGAAGACGGGCAGCCGGTTATCTTTGGTCGATCTAGTCGCGTGTGCCGTTTTGGATAGCTGGCTCTCCTCGGGACTTCGATTTATCGACCTTGAAGGGACCGTTTCATTTCATCGGTACCCCCCACGCCTGACTTGGGCGATCTTCATAACCCCCCTGGCGACGATCACCTTTGACCTCAGTGAGTTAACCCCGCAGCAAAAACTTCTTGTCTTTCCCGAGGGGTTGCAAACCACCAATACTGGTTATCATTTTGGTGAGGATCGAGTTCTACAGCGCTATCTCTGCGCCTTAAACCTTAGTGCTGCTTCCCTTCTACAGCCACAATATGTACGTGTCCCCTCGGAAGACGGGCATGCGGTAGACCTGCGCTTCCATGCCGTACGATTAGTCCCGCGGGACTATCTGATGTCTGGACTACGGAGCGCCTTGTATCCCGACGAGGCTAGTGCCTGGGAACCGCCCCAGCCGTATATTCCCACCGGAACGGGGCACCTCGGGGTTATGGCTCTGGATGTCGGAGAAATCGCAGCCTTCATTGAGAAACGGCTTGTGGAGGTCTAAAAAAATTTTGACCCCTAGCCCCAAGTTTACCTGGAGGTTAACATGCTACAAACCCTGACTTTGAAACAGGCCGCAGTCCTTGCCGGAGTCTCTGCGCCGACCTTGCGCCGCTGGGTGCACCTGGGATTGGTGCCGGTTCACCGACGAACCCCAACGGGCCGAGTCCTATTTGAGCGTCACGCGGTCGAACAGTGGCTTGCCGAAATGACAGTCAACCCAGAACCACAGCGGGCCGCGAAGTAATCAAAGAAAAACCCGGCTCTCACCGGGCTGGAAGGAAATTGCCATGATTAAGCGATATGACAACGAGATTATTGCCGCCATCACGGTGAAGAGCGACCGGCGAGCCGGGCGGATGGAGCACATCGGCGTTGTCATGGGCCGTGTCATGGAGAGGCTGAAATGCCGCCAGGAAGAGTCTGCTGCGGACGACCCGCCCGGCGGCGGAAGGAACGGCGATGCCAAACGAGTTGCTTGACACAGCACTCTTGTATGCTCGTGACGGGCTACTGGTCTTCCCTGTGCATGGCATTGACGAAACGGGTCGCTGCACCTGTGGGAGGCGCTCGTGTAAGAATCCGGCGAAGCACCCGGCGAGCCCTCGCGGACTCCGTGACGCGACGATCGACTCCAGTCAGATCGACACGTGGTGGGGAAACGGTCAAGCACACAACATCGGAATTGCGACCGGCGCGGGGTCCGGGGTCTTTGTACTCGATGTAGATGGAGACGAAGGCGCGGATTCCCTCCGAGAACTCGAAGCCACAAACGAACCGCTCCCCGCAACGTGGACGGCACTGACCGGCCGCGGGATGCACCTGTATTTCCGATTACCGGAGGGCTTTCAGGTACGGAACTCGGCAAGCAAAATTGCCGGTGGACTGGACATTCGCGGCTCCGGCGGTTACGTGGTCGCTCCGCCCTCTCATCATATCTCGGGGCGGCACTATGTTTGGGAAGTCAACGGAAACCCCAAAAACGTTCCCCTGGCAGACTCGCCGGAATGGTTATCTCTCCTGCTTGCGCGTGGGGGCGGAAAATCCAAGAAGTCTGACCCGAAAGAAGACCGACCGAGTATTCTACGGGAGGGGCAGCGAGACGACACACTTCTCCGCTTGGCCGGTGGGTGGATTCGCAAACTATCTCTCGAAGAGACCGCGGTCCTTGCCCACTCGTGGAACGCCCAGTATTGCCGCCCCCCGCTCCCCACGGCCCAAGTGGATAAGATCATTCAGCAGGCTAGCAAATACCGCGCCACTGAAACAGGTTCGGAGCTCAACAACGCGATAGACGAAATCGTCGTCGCGGGTTCTCCCGACGAACGCCTTGTGGCACTGGACAAGGCACTTGGATTGGTTGCCGCGCAAGAGAAAATCCTGCAAACGGCAAGCTTGAAGCGCATCCGAAAACGTTGCCGCGACTTCCCGCTCGCGGACCTGAAGACCCGCCTCACCGAAGTTGCACGTACTCAGCTCGGGGAATTGCCCGTCGGTAAGTTGTTTCGTCCCCTGCCTTACGTGAGGCGCATTCTTGAGCGAGAGCGGGTGATCTCCATTTGTGGCGACTTCTTCCGCTGGTGCCCGGACCTGGGGTTCTATGCAAAATGGGACCCAAGCAAGCTCACCGAACTGATAGTCTCTTGGGTTGGAGACGAAACTCGCACCGCCTATTTGCGAGAAATCAAGGAGCTTCTCGCTGATCACACCCTCAAGCCCCCCGAGCAAATGCCCTCGCGCGAACTCTTATGCATAAAGTCCGGCGTCCTGGACTACGAATCCGGAAACATCCTCCCCCACAGTCCGGACCTCTTTTTCACGAATCAGTTACCGGTAAACTTCGACCCAGAGGCGCGTTCCGAAAAATACAACGACCTTCTGGACAGAGCACTCCCGGAGCCGGGGCAGCAATCGTTCTTTGAGGAGCTCAGTGGTTACACGCTTGTTCGAGATACCCGTTTCCAAGCGGCATTCCTCTTTCTCGACGACGATCTCGGATCGACGGCAAAGAGCACACTCGCTGAAATTCTAACCCGAATGCTCGGCCCTGGAAACTGTGAGGCACTGAGTCTGAGCGAGATTTCAAGCCGTTTCAAGATCGCCCAGTTAGCGGCAAAGCACATAAACGTGTCAAACGAAGTCGATGTTAAAGCGTACCTAAGCGATGCCTTTCTCAAGCAGCTCATTTCAGGTGAAAGCCTAACGGTTGAGCGCAAGCACCGCGATCCTTTTGTCATGCAGCCCCATGTGAAGCTGATCGTCACCGCCAACCGGTTCCCGAGGAGCCACGACGTGGGAGACGCATTCTTCCGCCGATGGAAGATCCTGAAATTCCGGCACCGTTTTCCCAAGCCGGGTGAGCCGGGCAACATCCCCCGCTTTGCAGAATCACTGAACGAGCAAGACCTCGACGCGGTGTTTCTACGCGCGCTTCACGGCCTGAAACGCATTCACGAGAACAAACGCTTCACGCAGCCGGAGTCAAGCGTTGCGGCAATCGGGGAATACCGGCAAGCAATGAACCCCCTGATTGAATTCGCCGAAGAGTGCGTCGTGCGGGTTCGCGGTCATGAGGGGGACTCATTGAAGCACATTTACGATGTCTACAAGACGTGGTGCAGAGATACGGAGCATATTCCGAGAGCACGGGGGAAGGTGTTTCGGCAAGAGACGGAGCGGGTTTTGGGGGTCGAGTCGGCCGAGCGGCCAAACGGGAAGGTTCGGTATTTCCCCGGCGTGCGGGCGAGTTACACCCCTGGTGTGTAGCCGCCCTAAGAATGGCGAAATGAAACTCCAATGAGAAACGAATGAGGACTTAATGACCCATCTATCTGATATCTCTCTTCAAATGACAGAAATGATGTTTTCTCCTCTTAACTTATTCCAGGGGAAAATAATATATATAAGAGACAAGAGAGAAGTACAAAATATATTTTACGTACATAAAAAGAAGAACGAAATTTCCTCATTTTCTTCATGTTTACCATTCCCTCTGCAATATCGCTGCGTTACCTCCCCCCAAAGCATTGCCCTTCGTGAAACAATCTCATTTTCTCATGCCAGAACCTCATTGATGGAGCCCCGCCATGAATGTCTTTGAGATGCTGCCCATTGACTGCGCGTGCGAGAAGCCGATACAAATGCTGCCCGGAGTCGAACTCGCCCTTGATCTGTCCCAGCTACCGACCGAGACACCGGTTGATAGCTGTCCACACAGCCCTTTCTGCGGAGCGTACTTCGAGCAAGGTTGCCTCGCCGATCCTTTGCATTGGATTCCGGTGTCGAGCGTATTCGAGTGCCCAAAGATCGAGACATGGGGTTGTCTGGGCTGTGACCGGAGTCGCGACGGATGGTGTCTTGACGGCGACACTTGGCGCAATATCGAGGTCCTGTCTTCCTGCCCCAAACGTCCGCCTTCGCCGGAGCCGGAAGAGCCGCCGTGGGACTACGACGAATACTGCAAAGAGCGCGACTGCTATGGATGCAACTTCTTCGAGGCCCATTCCGGCTCCTATCTCTGCCGATACGACATGCAAGAACGAA
Source organism: Thermodesulfobacteriota bacterium (assembly GCA_040755955.1). Classification (GTDB taxonomy): domain Bacteria; phylum Desulfobacterota; class Desulfomonilia; order Desulfomonilales; family Desulfomonilaceae; genus JBFMAA01. Next base: position 9,772 of record JBFMAA010000146.1, on the reverse strand, counting down.
CTCGTGAGCGGAACTTGGTTTGCCCCGTCGCCTTTGCCTATGGGTTCCGACCGGTTTCGGTGGAGGGAACATGAGCAACCGAAATCGCCAGACCAAGCCGCATTTCGTCCCGGATAGGAGCACGCCCCGGTCCGCACGTGATCAATGCGTCTATCGTCGCGGAAGCGCCAAGACGCCCAAGTGCGGACATGGCGGCCGTATCTCGTGGATTCAGGCCCCATGGTTCACCTGTCCTCTGCCACCCCGGCCGGGCGAATACGCACCGGAGCAAGAAAGCCTGTTTTTCTGATAACCCGCGCCCCGTGCGCCCCTGCCTCCGCGATGCGGAGCCGATCAACGAAAGGAACGAATATGGATTTTAGCATCAAGCAAGACGGATCGAGGCTCAACCTGACTCTGGCCTGCGATATCTCAGGGCTTGTGCCGGAGCACATTGACAACGATCAGCCCTTCAAGATCGAGGTGCTGCCGGAAATCGTGGATGATCCCTTCCTCTTCGGAAGGATTACCATCAACTTGTCCGTACTCGACACGTCCGGGCAGTGAGCCGAGGGGATGACGACCATGGAAGGAATTCGGGTCCGGGTGGACCCTGAAAGACAACTCTTGATCCTGGAGTGCGACATCTCCACGGAAAGGCGGGTGAGCCGCGGTGCCCGGTCGATCCTGTATTGCACAAGCGAAGGCAACCAATCTGCCTTACTCAATGGAGAGCCGTACAAAGGCGTGAGGTACAACATCTCGGTGTTTCGGAATCTCACCGACGCAGAGAAGCAGCAGATCAAGCCGGACCGGTCGGCACGCTGGCCGTTCCCATGACCTGGACGTGGGGCGTGACGTGCATCAACGGAATACGGGGCGCGGCAAAGCGCGGCCGGGACACTATGCCGGTGGATTGCTTGACCCTTTCTGGCACTTTGCCGAGCAACACGAACTGTCCGATATTTCGGACACATCAAGGGGCGGAGGCATTGAACGGTTGCTGCTCCCGTCCCCACAACCCTGAATTCGATTTCGTGAGGGTCTGTGAATGTCGCTCTTGACGCCACAAGAAGCCGGCGACTACCTGCGAATTCCCGAGAAGACCGTCCATGCGTTGTGTCGCAAGGGCAAGCTTGCCTATGTGAAGATCGACGAGCGCGGGACGCGCAGGTTTACTATGGAGCAATTGGGCGAGTATGTCAGCTCCCAGTCTGTTCCGACGAAGCCCTTTATTGACAACTCCCCCAAAGCACGCTTACTCTCACCAAAGGGGGGAGAAGGAGTTAATAAGGGACCGAAATCAAGCAGAGGGAAGTCAGAGGCGTGTCAACCGGAGGATCTTCGACGGGAGATGCGTCAATGGTGAAAAAACGAGGAGGAAAACTCCACATTCAATTCTGGTGCTACGGGGTCGAAGTGGGGATATCCACGCCCGCGAAGACCGTTAAGGAGGCCCGGAGGATCGAGGAGGATATCAAGACTGCATGTAAGGTCGGCGACGCCTCGTGGATGGAGCCCAGAGCAAAGGAGGTCTGCTCACGGTTTTTCAGAAATCGCGGCTGGAAGCCGTTGCCGGGGCTTGCTCAAGAGATTGACGCCCCGGAAGAGACGCTCACATTGTGGCGCGGTATTGAGAAGGCCCTCAAGCATCCCGATGTCCGGAACAGCTCGAACCGACAACGGCATGAACAATGTTTCGTTCACGTCGTTCAGTACTTCGGCAAAGGCTGCCCGCTCCGGTCACTTCGGACCGCAGACATCAAGGAATATTTTGCGCATCGAGTGACAGAGGGTGCGGCGCCGAGCACGATCTCCAAGGAAAAGGTTGCTCTGAGCCTCATGTTCAAGTGCCTGATGGAGTATGAGCTTATCGACCGCAATCCCGCCCGCGACGCCAAGGCTCCCCGCGACCTGGGACAGCGAGAGATTTACATCAGCCTCCGCGACTTCCAGTGTGTAGTATCCTTTATCCCCGGATGGATGAAGCCGATAGCATGGTGCTTGTTCTACACCGGTATGCGGCGAAAGGAGGCGCTGTCCATGAACTGGGAGAACGTGGACTTGGACACGAGGATTATCACGCTTGAGCCCGGACAGGTGAAGGAGCGGAAGAAGAAGCGAATTCCGATAAGCAGGCTTCTAGTGCCGGTCTTGGTCGAAGCCGGAAAGGTGCGAGCCATGTCGGGGACAGTGTTCCACATCAGCGGCCGATCCCCGTCAGAGGATTCCTTGCGGAAGCCATGGACTGTGGCGGTGAGCAAAGCGGGGCTCGATCCTGCGCCCACGATTCACGATATCCGGCACGTGGCGAAAACGAACATGATGAGGAGTGGAATGGACTTCGAGCTTCGAGAGGCGATCTTGGGGCACCGGGTCGGGCGAACCATGATGGAGCGCTACGGGCGGATTAGTGACGAGGATCTTGTCAGGGCAATTGACGGAGTGAATTTCGACAACGGAAAAACAGAAATCCTGGTAGGGACATCTACCAGGACTAACCGTGAACCACGAACAAAATACGAACAAAACTGTTCGGGAGTACAGGCAGGCTCATGAGCCTGATTAAAACCTTCAATTATTTCGGTTTGTTGTGGCGGGAGCGACGAGACTCGAACTCGCGACCTCCGGCGTGACAGGCCGGCGTTCTAACCAACTGAACTACGCCCCCGCGGGGCAACGATCTTCTCTTGGTAGGCGGAACAGGATTTGAACCTGTGACCCTCGGCTTGTAAGGCCGATGCTCTCCCGCTGAGCTACCCGCCCGCCGGTGTTTCTCAGGATTCACAGGAACCGCAATTCTCGTACCGGTCGCGGGGTTTTTCTCGGTTGCGCATTTCACCGACAATCCGGCACCCGGTACTTGTATTACTCTGCCGCTCGCGTGTCAAGTGAAAAGCAGGGACATCGCGTAAGTCCTCCGTCAACCGCGGCGATGCAAGGGAAACCAGCCATGATATCAGCCTGCGCAACGTTCGATTCCATGAATAACTGAGAATATACGACATCAGGGCGTGCGAGGTTCTTGTACCAATAAGGTTCGATCTCTTCTCTTTTCGAGAAGAATTCGTGATCTTAGCGGCTCTGGGAGGCCACCAAGTGGCTTTCTGGCATGCGTAGAACCAAATCGCCCCGCCCTGGGTCTTTATGCGGACCGAGAAAGGTGGACGCGAATTTTGGTTGCAGCTCCCAGCCGCCTTTTCCCGAATAACCGGTCGATTCGGGAAGGACGTGAGTCCTCGGCGGGAACGCACGGCCGTAGGGTTCCTACAAGGGCACCAACGCACGAAGAAGTCAAAGAACCCTCATGTGGTTGCCATTCCAGAAACAGGCGTCATTGGTGTCTCGGTGTTCTGGCGGTTGATTCCCTTGTCGTCCAGATTGAAGGGGTACGGAGACCGAGCCCGCCGTGTTGCGAATTGATTCATCCCGGCGTACCATTATGTTGCAGTTTGTCTCTGCATCGCGCGCCCCCGCGCTCCACAACGACTCCCTTCCTCACTCCTCACTCTGGCACACTTGTTGCTGTCTCCACCGCAGTCTGTGGCGGGTCGCTTCTCGTGCATTACTTCGTGACCTGCTTACCCGACAACGTTCTGAGATCTTTCTTGGGGAGACACCAATGAGTACCAAAGTGCTACTGGTGGATGATGAAGAACAGTTTGCCGAGGTCTTAGCCCAACGTCTCGAAACTCGTGGGTTTTCCGTAAAGACCGCCTTCAATGGAGCAGACGCGATCGCGTTCGTCGAGGCCCATGACATCGACGTAGTGATCCTCGACGTGGTGATGCCCGGAATGGACGGTATCGAGACCCTTCGTGAGCTCAAGCGTGCGAGACCCATCACCGAAGTGATCATGCTGACGGGTCACGGCACTGTGGAGACCGCTATACAGGGGATGAAGCTGGGCGCTTACGATTACCTCATGAAACCCACCGACACCTCCGAGCTCGTCGAGAAGATCCAAGCCGCGCACACCCGAAAGAAAGAACACGAAGACAGAATTCGTCAAGCCGAAGTCGATCGTCTCGTCAAGACACGCGGCTGGTAGAGACCGACTCGATGTGTCGTGGGGCTTCACCCGCGAATCGAATGGCTGACTGTACCCTTATGCCTGCCATTGGAGGTAGTTTATGGAGACCATAAAGGTTGGGGATGTTATGGTGCCGCTCGATCAGTACGCCACCATTTCAGAAGACGCCACTCTCTATGACGCCGTGGTCGCCATGGAGGAAGGTCAACAGAGACCCAATGATCGCCCGTTTCCGTACCGCGCGATACTCGTCTGCGATGCGCACGGCAAAGTCCTGGGAAAACTCGGACAACTCGACGTGCTCAGGAGTCTGGAGCCCAAGTACTCGCAGGTGTCCGACCTGAGGAAGGTTTCGGGATTCGGGATCACCTCGGAGTATCTTCGCTCCATCATGCATCAGTTCGATCTCTGGAAAACGCCGCTCGATGATCTCTGTCACAAGGCGCTGCAATTGAAGGTGGGGGACGTGGTCCGCTCCCCCTTCGAGGGCGAAATCATAGATGAACAGGCCGGTCTGGACAAGGCCATACACCAGCTCATCGTGGGACACTTTCAATCGCTTCTCGTCACGTCCAAGGGGATTATCACGGGGATTGTCCGCCTCGTGGACGTGTACGACGAGGTCATGAAGCGGATGAAGGCCTGCAAGGTCTGACACGCCAGCATACGGTGAGAAGGAGGGAGCCTTACATGAGCGCTGATGCCGTCACATACAAGGAATCCAGGAAGATCGACTGGACCAGATATGTCGCGATGTTCACCGGAATCGGATTGTTTCTCGTCATCAACTACTCACCCCCCTGGCCCGACGCGGTCGACCCGACGGGAAAGGGTTTTCCCCTGAGTCCCCAGGGCAAGGGTGCGCTGGCGGTCTTCATGTGGGCGGGCATCTGGTGGGTATTCGAGGTGGTGCCCATCGGGGTCACCAGTATCGTCATCGGGGTGCTGCAGGCCCTGTTCCTGGTGAGACCCGCCAAGGATGCATTCAGAGATTTCATGGACCCGTCGGTTCTGTTCATCTTCGCGTCTCTCGTGATCGGGATGGTTTTCAATAAGACAGGCCTGACCAAGCGATTGGCCTACAAGATGCTCGCTGTGGTGGGAGAGAAGACCACGACGATCTACCTGGGCGTATTCGTCCTGTGCGCGCTGCTGACTCATGTCATGGCCCACACCGGTGTCGCTGCCACCGTCTACCCGTTGCTTCTCGCCATATACGCGCTGTACGGCGAAGGCGACAAGGCGACGAAGTTCGGCAAGGGTCTGTTCATCGGCATGGCGTACGTGTGCGGCGCGGGGAGCATCATCACCCTTCTCGGAGCGGCTCGCGGCATCGTGGCCTTGGGATTCTTTAAGGAAATGGTCGGCCGGGAGATCAGCTTTTTCGAGCTGAGTTACTATATGGCTCCCCTTGGATGGATGATGGTCTTTGCGCTCTGGGGTTTTTTTGTGATACTCTTCAGGCCTGAGAAGGCCGTCATTCATGGCCTCAGGGAGCGGGTCGGGGAACTCAGCGTCCAGTTGGGACCCATCACCAAACAGGAGATTGTTGCCCTTTGCATAGTGGGTGCAGCCATCGTGGTCATGTCCCTGCAGGTGATGATCCCGCCTTTGCGCGCACTTGACAAGTCCGCGATCTTTCTCGTCTCCACGATTCTGTTCTTTGTGTTGGGGATACTCGACATCGATGACCTGGAGCTCATCCCATGGAACATCATCCTCCTGTTCGGGGGGGCGATGAGCATAGGCTTCTGTCTGTGGGAGACCGGCGCGGCACAGTGGCTTGCCGTCAACTGGCTGGCAATGTTCAAGGAAGCCAACTGGTTCGTCTTTGTCATGAGCATTGCCTTCTTCGTCATGGTCATGACAAACTTCATCATGAACGTGGCAGCCATCGCCATCTCCCTACCCGTGGCCTTGGTCATTGCCAAGTACTTGGGAGTATCGCCCGAAGTGGTTCTCTTTGCCTCGCTCGCGACCGCCGGCATGCCGTTCATTCTTCTCGTAGGCGCGGCGCCCAACGCGATTGCGTACGACTCGAAACAATTCTCTAGCGGAGAGTTTTTCGGGTACGGCATAATAGCGAGCGTGATTCTCATGGCCGCTGTGGCACTGGCAATCGGGGTAGTCTGGCCCCTGATGGGCATGCCCGTGACCGCAAGATAGCCTTTGTTGACCTCAGCGTATGGCTGCAGGTATTCGTCTTGTGAGTGGGAAGAAGGATTCCACCATGGAGATCAAGAGACTGCTTATTGTGTGCCACGTGCTCCTTGTCCTGTGTGCGTTCGGCACGAGTTGGGGGGCCGACCCCCCTAAATCCGGCGCGGTTCTGTCAGTCCAAGGCAAGGTGCTCGATTCCGCGGGCATGCCCCTTTCCGATGCCACGGTTCTCCCGTACCACGACGGAAAGCCTTACCTCGCAAACCAAGGGCACGGAGAGAGCAAGAACTATACCACGGGCCGCAATGGCCTGTTCAGCTTCGAGATAGCTGCGCCGCCCGAAAAGATCAAGGATGGAAAGTGGGCGGTCAAGATCAACAGGCCCAGTTTTCGGCCATCCGAGATGATTCCCTTGTCATCGATTCACGCGCAAGGCAAGAATGACAAAGGAGTCGAACAGTACGTTGCTTCAGTTCACAAGCAGATGCAGCGGTTCCAGGGAACCGCATTTTGGATTGCCCTTATCGTCTTTGTGTCGGTCTACGCGTTGATATCGTTCGAGATCCTGCACAGGACGCTCGCAGCCTTCCTCGGAGCTGCGGTGGTCCTGCTGATCACCCACACGTTCGGCCACTATTACGAAAGCTGCAACATCCTCACCTATGAGCAGTCTCTCTATGCGATCGACTGGAACGTGATCTTCCTCCTGATGGGCATGATGATCATCGTCGGGGTCTTGAAGGCATCGGGAGTCTTTCAGTGGTTGGCGTACAAGTCCTTCGAGGTGGCTCGGGGCAAGATCTTCGTGCTCTCCTGTGCGCTGTGCGTGGTGACCGCTGTTGCGAGCGCGTTCCTGGACAATGTGACCACCATGCTTCTGCTCACCCCGGTGACCATGGAGATTGCAGTGGTCTTGGGAGTATCGCCCTTCGTGTTTCTGGTGCCGGAGATCATAGCGTCGAACTTCGGAGGCACCGCCACGTTGATCGGTGATCCACCCAACATCATGATCGGTTCGTACGCGGGTCTGACGTTCAACCACTTTGTGCTCAACCTGACTCCGGTGGTCATCGTGGTCATGGTCACGCAGCTTCTGTACAACAAGCTCCTCTATGGCGGCGCGTACAAGAAGGCCAAAGTCGAGGACGTCCCCAAGATGATAGCGTTCCTCAAAGAGAAGTACCGCATCACCGACGCGAAGATCCTCGCGGTAGGGGGGAGCGTGTTACTCGGCGTGATACTTCTCTTCATCCTTCACGGCCTGTTCCATATGGAAGTGAGTGTCGCAGCCCTTTTCGGTGCGTCCCTGATTGTGCTGCTCAACAAGATGGACATCGTCGAGATCCTCGAGAAGGAGATCGAGTGGCCGTCACTGGTCTTTTTCATCATGCTCTTCATCGTGGTGGGAGCAGCGGAACAAACCGGCATCCTGCAGGTCATTGCAGATTGGATCAAGGGAAACGTCCAGGGGCGGCTCTGGCTTGCGGTGCTGATTGTCCTGTGGGTGTCCGGCATATCCTCGGCAATCGTAGACAATATTCCGTTTACCGCGACCATGCTTCCGATCGTGGCTTACCTGAACAAGGAGATCCCCGGTGCCGAGAGCGGAGTTCTCTGGTGGGCTCTGGCCCTTGGCGCGTGCTTCGGGGGCAACGGGACCATTATCGGGGCCTCGGCCAACGTGGTCACTACAGGAATAGCGGAAAAGGCAGGGTACAAGATCACTTTCGGCCAGTACCTCAAGGAGGCCGCGCCGATTACGATCGTGAGCCTCATTATTTCGTCGGTGTTTCTGCTGCTCAGGTACTGACACGCGGGGAAGAGCTCTTCCCGTTCCGGATGCAGCGAAAGCCGGGCCGGAGCGGTTGTCCATACACTGTTCGACGCCCCTCGGGTCCATGCCTGTGGGGCGGCCATGCCGGCCTGCCGGCGGCTCTTTGGCGGTTCCCATTAGCCTCAGACCGGGAATGCAGAGGAGGGGTCTTCCCCCAATGTCCCTGACGTAAGCGGTCCCGAGGCAGTTGCCGCCGCAAATCCCCCCTAACCCCCCTTTACAAAAGGGGGGGGACAGGGTCCTCTCCCTCCACCCCCCTTTCCTAAAGGGGGGCAGGGGGGATTTTGACACGGGAACCTAATCTGAAGGAGAATCACACATGAGTGCACGAGTACTCCTGGTGGACGATGAACAACCATTCGTGGAGGCGTTGTCCAAGCGCCTTGCTAAGAGAGGCCTCGAAGTGGTTCCTGCATACAGCGGACCCGAGGCACTTCAAATAATAGACCAGGACAAACGGATCGACACGGTGGTCCTGGACGTGAAAATGCCCGGAATGGACGGCATTGAGGTGCTCAAGGCGATCAAGGCCAAGGTCCCGTTGGTGGAAGTGATCATGCTGACCGGCCATGCGACCGTCGAATCGGCCATAGAAGGTATGAAGCTGGGCGCATTGGACTACCTTATGAAACCCTGCGATATGGAAATCCTCATGGCCAAGATCCAGGATGCCAAGAGCCGAAAGACCGCGCAGGAACAGAAAATCGCGGAAGCTCGAGCCATGCACATCGCTTTACGAAGGGGCGACTGAACGTAGAGCGGTTCCCCATGAGCCACGTTCCGGAATTTCAGGGAAGGGGTTCAACCCCATGGGTGCTCACTTGACGAGAGCAGAGTTCGACATCTGAGGCAGTTATCCCCCTCCCCCTACCCCCTCCCACGAGGGGAGGGGATTCGGAAACCCTCTCCCGTCGCAGGAGAGGGCAGCGTGAGGGGGCGGATGTAGAGGCAACGCGAGCTCACAAGTGGGCGCTATATGGTTTACCCCCTCCCGCATATCTATTCAGTGCCCATATATCAAGAGGTGATCAAATGCCCCATTCCGTACCAGTGAAGAAACTGATGATTCCAGTCAAGGAGTGGCCTCAGCTACGCGTTGATCTGAACGTCGGCACCGCGATTAAGATACTGCGCATCATATCGGAAGAGCGGAAGCTCGAACACGGCCATTCGACCCCGCTGGTTTTCGACGAACAATATAACCTCGTCGGTTTCGTGCACCTGGTGGATCTGCTCAAGGCGATACGGCATACCTGCGATCGTCCGAACGAGCCCTGTGACTTGACCCGAGTGACCGCGACGATCAAGGACCTGGTGGTTCCGTTCGCGGAGTCCGTGAAGGAAGACGACACCATTCTTAAAGCCTTGGATGTGATGATGGACCACAGGGTCTCGCTTGTCCCGGTGATGCGCAACGGGAAAGTGCTCGGGATTGTGAAGCTCGCGGACATCTTCAACACCGTGGCCGGGCTCTTGTTCGACGAGCAGGACCCTGACGAGAGAAAGCGGCTTCTCAGGGACTATCAGTAGCACGGTAAACAGGTCGGAACTAGTCAAGAACCAGCTTGGCCGAGGACGGCCACAACGAAGCATGAAGATGCAAGGCCTCCCACTCGTGGAACAAACACCATGCGGTGATCAGCGGGAGCCGCCATGCGCCAAGAGTTCCCATGAAAGTCTCCCGGGGGAAACCCTTTTGAAAAAGGGTTGTCCCCCGGACCCCTTTCCGAAAACTTTTGAAACATCGGTGGTTCTGGCCATCCAAC
>JBFMAA010000145.1:0-15322 GCA_040755955.1 Thermodesulfobacteriota bacterium | reverse complement strand
TTCCCCCAGGCCCCCATCCCCTTAAACTTCTGAGATTGGGCGGCTCCCGCTGGTCGCCACCAAGAAGGCCTGATTCCCACGAATCCGGGGGGGCAGCATTTTCATTCTTCGTTGTGACCGACAGGTCATGGACGTTCATGTGAATCCCTTGACTTCGTACAGCTCCACTTTCTGTGCCACTCCTTTGAGTCGCACGGGAGACAGCTTCTCGATCTCGAAAAGCCCCTTCCCTTCGATCGCTCGGTAGGTGTCCGGCCCGATCACGATGTGGTCGGGCTGGGCCATGTCACAAATGCGCGAAGCCAGGTTCACCGTATGGCCCAGTATAGTGTACTCCATGCGCTCGTCCGAGCCGAAATTCCCCACGATCGCCTGCCCCGTATTGATCCCGTATCGTACCCGGAAATGTGACTCGGGCGGCAGCGGCTTCAAGGCTTCCGCGAACGCTTCCCGCACCAGCAGGGCAGTCCTGACGGCCCTCACAGGAGCGTCATCCTGATGGAGGGGAGCTCCGAAAATCGCCAGTGCCGCATCACCGATGAACTTGTCCAGAGTCCCTTCCTCGGTGAACACGATCTGGTTGATGATCTTGCAGAAGAGGTTGAGGGTCTGCTGCAACTGGGCAGGCGAACTCTCGGAACACAGCGAAGTAAAGCCTACGATATCACAGAAGAATATGGTCGCGGTCGTCTCTTTCACTTCCAGATCCGCCGCGCCCTCCATGATAAGGTTCACCACCTGGGGAGAGTGGAATCGACCCAGGTTCTGCCGGATAACCGCGTTTCGCACCGCCTCTTCCTTGATTCTGTCGTTGAGTCGTCTTCGCTGGATCGCAAGCGCCACCTGATGTCCCAACGCGGTGAGAAGATCCACGTCTTCCCGCTGAAAACCGCCCGCTATCTGCACTGAATCCACATAGAGCACCCCCAGCATGTTCGCGCCTTCCCAGATCGGAGCTGCCATGACGGATCTGATTTGATCAAGTATGACGCTTTGCCCCATCTTGAACCTGGGATCTTCCTGCGCGTCGTCGGTGAGGACCGCTACCCGATCACTCAGTATTCTATTGACCACCGTGTGACTGATCGGTCGCAGGGCTTCCTCTCCTGCTGCCGCTCTTTGCTTCTTGGGAACCGGGAATTCATCCGGGTGGTCTCGCAAGAGAATCATGGCCTGGGATGGAGAGAAGATATCGAAAATCTCATCCATGACGTATTCCAGGATTTCGTCCACGTCTTTGGTGCTCACCACGAGGTCTTCGGTGATGCGGTACAGGCACAGAAGGTTCCGGTGCAACCGTTCGCGGCGGAGTCGTGTGGGAGTTCGTTTCTGGTCGCCACTGGTCTCGGACAGGTAGTTGCTGATCATTCCCAGCGGTTGAACCACCTTTTCCGCTTGTCTCTGCGCGGGTATCTCCTCCTCGAAGGCATCTTCGGTGGTGCGGGCCCCCTCGCGGACGATGGTAGAGCTCTGGGGATCGGTCCGTATCATCAATCGGAAAGGTCCGACCTGGATTACGTCTGCGTCTCGCACGTGCTTTCGGCCTGATATCTTGCGCCCGTTGACCCAGGTGCCGTTTCGGCTATCCAGGTCCTTCACGATATATCTTCTTCCGTCAAGCATGATAATGCAGTGCATGCGGGAGACCATGCTGTCGAGTAGGCGCACCTGACACGTCTCGTCACGACCGACCGTGATCGACTCAGCAAAATATTCGTATTCCTCCTCTCGGCCATCGGGCCTGATTACTACCAGGTTTACCATTGTGTGTGTCTATGTGCGTGTGCTGAGGTCCACGGTGAGCCTTGATACTGTTGACGTTGAGAATCCGTACGGAAGAACCGGCATAGTGCGGGCCGGCCCGCCTGCTTCTTCGTCCTTCTCGGACGTTGCAGGCTCCAATTTGCGACGTTCCCCCCGAACGACAACCGGGCCGATCCCGGATTCACCCGAGTGTCACCTCTTCAATAAGCTTTCCAAGCCCCTCGCCGGTGCCTTCGTCGACACTGGTAATCTCGAAACCGGACAGATAGTACCCTTGAGGAGCCTCTCTCTTGCTCCAGCGACACACCGCGTCGAATCGCAGAATGCCGCCGTGTTTCAGCAACTGGGAGGCTTGGATGATCAGTTTCTTCTCCTCGCCGACAGGTACTTTCACTCCGAAGAGTTGGACACCTCCTTGGCTCAGGTCCTGGACCAGCCCGACGAATCGTCTTGTGTCCGCGTCGTACACAGGAATCTTGAACAGGACGAATCTCCTTACAAATCTCCGCCGATTTGCGGCCGAATCAGCAGCACTATCAATGTTCGCCTGGTCCATGTTGTCCTAATTCCGGGCAATATCTCTGCTCCGGTGTGCGGTGCTTCCCTCTCCCGGTCTGAACGCTCGAGATGTGTTCAGGTCCGTCGTTTGTTCCCCTTCTTGATGGGCTTGGCCCCCTTGGATTTCAAGGTTCCGTCCAGAATCCGATTTATCGAACGGGTCACCAGGAAGCGGAAAGACCGAATGAGGTTTGCCGAGTCGGTAGTGTTGTGAATCCGTTTTGCAAGCGAGTATCCCGCCTTGAGGATCGTTTGCGCATGGGCTTTGACGATTTCGGCAAAGATTTCCGGGTCCTTGATCTCCAGTTCTCCCAGTATGGCGGGCTGTCGGTCGGGCAGCCCTTCGGCCTTGCGGACTGTCGACTTATATTTCTCGTACCTGGACAGGATTCGGTGGAATGCCGCCAGTGGATCCAGGTTCGGGGTGGAAACCGACCGGTCAAGGAGATCGGTGACGTCCAGCAGGAAGCGGATCGACTCGGGATGCGCCTGGTGGGTCCTCTTGATCAGGTAGTCCACCACCAGTCTCATGGATAGCGCGGCGAAATCGACGGTCACGTCGTCCTGAAATTGGCTTCGGATACTCTTGAGCTCTTTCATCACCGAGGCGACCGACCGCTTCGAGATTTCCCACTCGAGAGTAAGGATTGCCTCCTGAAGCTTGCGCAGCGCCTGAGCCTGAACAGGTGCCGCTGCCGCGGGTCTGGGTGCCTCCACTGCGGGCGGTTGTGGGGCTACCGCCGCCTTTCGCCGCGGAACTGCCGGTTCAACCGGGGCCTCCGGTTCCACGAACGCGGATTCGAAGTGGCGTTCGATTTCGCGGGCCATGAGGTCGTCGTAGGCCACGGTGGTCTCGGATGCGCCCGCCGCGGCGTCCATGGGGGAGGCCTCGGCCCAGGACGCATCGGGTTCGAGCCGGATCTCGTCTGCAAGGTCAAGATCGATGGTGGGGCCCTCTCCTTCCACCACCAATGGTGCCTCTTCTGCTTCGATGACGTCGCTCACGTCCAGTTCGGTAGTCTCGGGAATCGCAGTCTCGGGGACCTCTACGAAAAGGGTATCCACGGCAAAGTCGATCGCCTTGTCGGTTTCCGCGTCGCCGGAAGAGATCAGAGACGTCGGGGTCGTGACCGACTTGACCGGTCCGCCCTCGGAGTCCAGTTCATCCGGAGGGGTTGAGAACAGGTCGTCGAGCGCGGAATCGAGTGACACCCCTTCTCCCTTTCGATCCTTGGGACTCGCGGCCTTTGGAGTCGCCGGCCGCTCGGGTTCGACAGCCTCGCCGCGACCCGAGGGGTGCAACTCAGACTCCTCCACGAAGAACGTGTCGACCGCTCGGTCTATCAGTTCGTCCAAGTCTTCTGTTGGTTGGTGTCCCCTCGCCATGGACCTTCCTGGAGCCGATGCCTAGGCTTTGAGCTTGTGATGCACAGACTTGATGGTGATCTTACTCACTTCTCGTAACGTCTGGAATACGCCTGGGCCGTTGAGCGCGCTTGCAAGCACGCTGGGTGCCGGACTCTTCAGCATGCCGTTAAGATCCTGGTTGAGCACCTCTTCACTCAGGATGGGAATCACGCTCCCGTCGAGATCTCTCTTGTTGAATTGCAGGACCAGGGGGAGTTCGTCCATATCGACTCCGTCTTCCGCGAGGTTCTCCCGAAGGTTTTGGAGGCTCTCCATATTCGGCTGTTGTTGGACCTCCATGGAATCCGCGACGAAGACAACCCCGTCGACTCCTTTGAGCACCATTTTGCGGCTCTCGTTGTACATGACCTGTCCGGGCACGGTGTACAACTGGACTCTGATGTTGAACCCGCGGATCTGGCCGAGCTGCAGGGGGAGAAAGTCAAAGAAAAGCGTCTTGTCACCCCTGGTGTCTATGGAGATCATCTTCCCCATGAATTTGGCGTTCATTTTCTGGTTGATATAGAGGAGATTGGTGGTCTTGCCGCATCTCCCCGGACCATAGAAAACGACCTTCACCTGAATTTCTTTCGCGCTCTTGTTGATGAACGCCATATCTAGTTTTCTCTCTTGGGGAGTTTCTTCTCAAGAACCTGTGCCACTTCCGCGATCTTCAGGCGAAGCAGGCCCAGGGAGAGTGAATTATCAAAAATGGTGACAATGATGTACTCGTCAGAGACCCGGCTGAAATGAAACGACTCCTTGTGCCCCTTGTAATAGAGCAGGATGAAGTCGGGTTCGCCGATGAGCCGAGCGATCCTTTCGGTGGCCGCGAAGTTGGCGGCTGCTACCGCGGCAAGAGAGACGGTGTCGATCTCGACCCGTTGCCCCACGCTCACGACCAGAGACCCCGCGCTGTCGATCACCATGTATGACGAGATGCCTTCTATCGTACCGTCGTTGATGAGGTAGGAGCGCACGTCGTCCAGTATCTCCATGCTCACTACAATGTCGCCGGACCGACCGGATTTTATCCTCTCGATGGAGCGAAGTTCGTGATCAAGAAACTGCTGGATCGGCACTCCTTCTGCCAGCGTTTCCGGCCGTGGGCCTGCGAGTCTTTCCAGCTCGACAAGCTCCTGCTTCAAAGAACCGCTGAACCTATCCGAGGTCATCTTGCCGCTGCTCAATGCCGCCAGGAGGTCACCGTGACCGTTGAGCCGGCCTTTAAGCTTCTCGTTGCCCAGGTAGTCCGCAGCCGTGCTGAGCACCGAGAGCACTCGTTCCAGGCTGGCCATGGGTCCCGAGTAGTTTTCCGGGGTCGTACCGAGGGTGTCCATGAGGGATCGGGAGCTGATGATGTACGCCCAAAGCAGTGCAGGTAGTTTCCCCAGGATCTCCACCTTTTCTGCTCCTTCAAAGATACCGCCTTGCGATGCCCTGTCTTGTGCAGCCATCTAATCCTGTTCCTTGAACTTGCCCGCGCCGCGTCCAGGGCTCTTGCACACCCTTTCCGCGGCTGCGTGTGAAGCGTCTTTCACCTCGCCGAGGGGCTCGTTTTACGAGGGCACCATCGAGCCACCCTCCACGATGGATAGCTTACCACACAGTTGGCTTTTGTGGAAGAGCAATGAAGGCCTTCGGGTACCCATTGTCTCCCATGAGCCTGATCGCGATGCCGATGCGCCTGCCCACGGGTAACGCGTCCCGCGAGGCGTGGGGTTGTGAATCACCGAAACCGTTCACCGGGAAGACCTGACGATGCAACACGGAGGCACGGAGCACACATAGGAAGACTGAGCTGAATGGTAACAGTTCAAAGGACATCCGTCTTCCGCCCAGAAAACAAACCACAAAGGCACCAAGACACAAAGAAGTCACAGAACAATTCTCAGGCGCCCCTTCTTGGAAACAAGTTGTCCTGGTGTCTTTGGGTCTTGGTGGTTCATTCTCTTCCCATCCGGCTGAACGCTTACGCTGAATTCATGGCATCTGAGCTGAAAAGACCATTGCCTGACTGGGTTACCCCAGCGAAATAGAGGCGGTGATTTCTTCGTGTCTTCGTGGTGAACTCTTATGAATCACCTTGTGTCGAGGAGCCGTCTGGCTTGAGTGGCCACTGCCGCGGCCACGTTCTTGGATTTGGCCAGTCTTCTCAGATCCCCTTCCAGGAGGTGGGGAATAAGCTTCATGGCAATCGGCAGCGGGGTCTTGGAGTTGTTCACGAGGTTCACCTTCACCGTGTAGGACTGCATCCACTCCTTGGTTTGGGAAATGGTTCTCAGAACCTCGTCGCACACGCTGCGGGATTTGGCGATGGCTTCTACTTCCGTCTCCTGAATCTTTGGGGACTTGACCACCGCCACTGCCACCATCTTGTTGGAGTCACGGACGAGTATGCCGCGCGCCTCTTTGTTCCCCGTGTAGGCCATCTTGATCTTCTCTGCAACTCCCATGTTGAGTATTTGGTTGTAAAGACTTTCGTACTCTTGTTCGGAGAGTTCCCATTCCGGCAGTTCACCGGGGTTGGTCATTTGGCGCAGTTCGTCGGGGATCTCCTTCATCGCCTCGGAAAACAGGTCGTTGAGGTTCTTGTCGATACTGTGGACAATTTCCCCGCCAGCGTGGCGCATTACGTAGGTCTTGCCCGCCCAGGACAGCAGAGCGGCCATGGACTTGATCGGGTTCTCTTTCCCGTCCACGCGCACGTGAATCACTCTGCTGCGATCCCGAATGATCTCGCCGCTCCCTTCTTCGCAGTTGACGGTCACCCGGATCGGTACGGGCGTCCCTTCGAGCCCGGAGAGGACTTCGTAGAGATCCATTACTTCCGGCGAGCCGGTTACCAGTGCCAAACCCGTCTGCTGGGTCGGATCAAGACTCGGGTGCGCTGCTGGGGAATTGAGCAGGTCTTCCGCTTCTGCGGGGTCGAGATTCTCCGCGCTGAAATACGTGCGCAGAAGGTATCGGAACTTGGGATGCTGTTCCGAAAGTATCTCTCGGAGTGCCGCGATCCCCTCGGAGGTTCCTGTCGTGGCTCCAGTGACCTTCCCTTTCGAGAAGAACACCCGACCTTCCCGTCGCAAGCCTTCTACCACTACCGTTCCTGACCTGAGACCGTCTCTTGCCGCACGCATCAGGCCGGCCAAACCGAAGAAGGCAAGGTGTCCCTCGATCCGCAGGTCGCCTGCCCCAAGGAGAAGCTTTTCCTCCAAGGTTTCGATCTTCGCCTTGATCTCGGGGTATTCCTGTGCGCTTTTCGCGAGCTTCGCGGCCGCGGCGGGAGATCTTTCGAGGAACTTGGTGTTGTCCGCCATCGCGTGGAGGATATCCGGTCCTTTCCAGTTGTCGAGAATGTAGAGTGCTGTTTCTTCCAGCAGGTTGGCGGTTCCGCAGGCGATTTTGATCAGGGTTTCGTCCCGGATCGCCTCACGGATGAGAAAGTCGAGGACCGACGGGTGCAGATCGGCTCCAAGGCCTTTCCTGAATGTCGGGCTGTCGAGTGATTCGAGGGTCTTCTTGGCAGCTTCTTTGATCTCCGGGTGCTCGTCGTGAGAGAGGTAACTCAGAAGCACCAGTTTCTCGCTGGTTGACAGCGGAGCCCTTCCCTGTGCCGCGTCGAGCCTTTTCTGGTGGTCTGTCGTGATCTTCAGGTACTTGTGGACCGTCTTAGAGATCTTGACCTTGAGCGCTTTTCTGACTACAGGATGGGCGTCGGTCTCCAGCGCTTCCCGGGCTGCCTCGTTCTCGCCGAAGACGATCCGCACCTTGTCGAGCACCGGCAGGCTCACCACATCTTTGCCTTCAAACAGTTCATTGATCGCTGCTAATTCGCTCGCGATGCGGTCGCTGACCGTGACTCCTTCGTCCACTAGCCGCATGGCCTCTATGATGAGGTTCTGCATGCCGATGTGGATGAGTTCCTCGATCTCTTCTCCCCCCCGAGTAATCACAAAGCTCGCGTTGGGCCAGGCCAAGAGGTGGCACGCGGCGTCCATGCCGACCAGGGACCCGAGATTCGCGTTGACTATCCTGCCGTTCTTGAAAAACAGGAACCCTTCCGCTTCTCCTTCCCTGCGAAGATGGCACTTGCATTGCTTCGAGTTCATCTCGAATATTTCGGCAAGCTCGAAGATGTTCATGACCCTGAGAAGTCCTTCCACTTTCCAGGCGCGGCTGGCTTCCTTATCGAAGGGGTCTTCGTCTGGTGCGTATTCGAAGGCATCCATGACGAGTTTGGTGGTATTGACTCTGATGCGATTCTTGAAGTCGGCGGGGGGCTTGTGCATGTAGGTGAAATCCGCGTCGACCCAGCCGAACGCGCGCAGCAGCACATCCATGCCGTCGTCGTTGCCGCAGACCGCGCCGACCACTTTGCCGTTTTCAGTGTACACCGATGTGCGCTCCGATTCCCTCTCGAGCAGGATCGTTGAAGTACGGCTGTTGTGGTCCACTGCCTGAATGATCTCACCCAGACCCAGCAGTCCAATATTTCCCCGGACGGTATCTCCTGCGGTCTGTTCAGCCTCGCTCTTTTCCCCCAGGCCGACCCTGTCGATGACCTTCATGATGATTTCATGCACAGGTTCGGGGAGTTCCGGTCTGTCGGCTCTGGTGTACCAGCTTCTCGCTGCGGGGATGAGGTTCTTTCGGGCCTGGCCGGATATTTCGTTATCCGGATCGCGGGCCAGGTAGCAGAGCATCACCAGCGTGTCGTACAGGGTGAACTCTGCCTGCATCGACGCGGCCTGGAGTTTCTTGTCTCTCGGGGCCTTTGCGCCGATATATTTGCTCAGTCGCTGGCTTACGACGACTTTCTTCTTCTCTGCGGACTGCATCTTTCGGGCCGTTCGGTGCGGTTCGTGGTTCACGGGAACAAGGCATTTCCCCCCGGAATCATAGAAGGAGAGCCGTCCTTTGTCAACCTGACCGTGAACCTGCCGGTAGGTCCTCGGTTATTCGGTTCACGGTCGGCGGAAATTCGTCTTCACCCACGAGAACAAACCACCCTGGCCGCACGCGGTCACAACCAAGCATGAAAGTCACCGCCCGACATCCCGAGAACCCGCAACATGGTCAGAACCATCCACCGAGTTCTTATGAAGCTAGGGGCACTTTCATCCCTCGTCGTGGCGGCAAGGCATGACTGTTCTTGAAGATGGGGGTCCGGGGGAAGGAACTTCTTGCAAGAAGTTCCTTCCCCCGGAATCGCATTTTCTGGTAAAGGGTTTCCCCCGAAAGACTTTCTGATAAATGTTTCCTTTCGGAACGCGTGGTGGCGTCACGCCTCGGTCTGGGCTCGGACCTCTTCCAGGACATCATCCAGAGCGTACAGTGCCGCGCCGAGGGCTCCTGCGATCTGAGGGTGCGGGGGAATGCGGACCTGGCATTCGGTGTGCTCACGGATCATCTCCGCAAGGAACGGGTGGTGTTCGATGACCCCGCCGGTCAGGATCACCGTGTCGGTGAGGGTGTCCATTTCCAGGACACGCTTGATCACCGATCGATATATGCCTCTGACCAGGTCCCCCACGGCGTGGCCTGCCTTGATGTGTTCCAGGACTTCGGTCGCGGAAAAGACGGTGCAGTAGCTTCCCAGCGTCACTTCGCCGTCTGCGGCCCGGGCCAACCCATCGAGATCTTCCGGCGGAACGCGCAGACGAAGGGCCATCTCCTCCAAGAACGCGCCGGTTCCTGCCGCGCATTTGCGGTTCATCTTGAAGCTGACTCTGCGACCCTCGTGATCAAGCTTCACGATCTTGTTGTCCTGCCCTCCGATGTCCACCACCGTGATCGGCCCCTGAAAAAAGAACAGACTCCCCCTGCCGTGGCAAGAGATCTCGGTCACGGTTCTGCGGGCGAACTCGACGTTCTTGCGACCGTATCCTGTGGAGATCACACACGGGACCTCTTCTTCTCTCAGACCCGCGTGGTTAAGGGCTTCTTCCCATGCCATGCGGGACGCGGCCACGAAATCGGTTCCGGAGTAGACCACGTGCGAACCCACAATTGCGGGCCAGTCGTCTACTATCACCGCTTTGGTGGTAGTGGACCCCACGTCGATCCCCCCGCCGAAGCCCGTGCTCATCGAGGGCCTTTCTCGTCGAGGCCTTCCACGAATGCCTCGATATTGGTCCTGGTCTGTTCTTCGGAGTAGCAGCGCAGGTCGTTAAGATCTCCGTGGATCACCAGCACCGGCACATTGAGACGTGTCTGCATCCTCTGAGGCAGGCCGTAGCGGTTGTTCGAGTTGTTGGGACAGGTTTTCGCGTCGTGGAAGATCACTCCGTCAACCGCGAAGTCGCGAACCCAGCGATCCATGTACGCTTCCTTGTACGATTCGTCGCGTACGATGAACAGCTCGGTGTACGCCCGCGCCATCGACTCCAGGGGCTCGTTCGGGTCGAACGCGTCGAAAATCCAGGAATTGCAGTACGTGGAGGCCACCACGTTTGTCCGGAGCGAGGTGAACTGCTCGCTGAGGTTGCGAAGCTTGCCCCATACCGGCATTCCGTCCCAGTACAGGCGGTGGCGTTCCCCTTCGACCGCGGCGGTGCCGGAGCTGATCCGGTCGTTGAGTTCCGCCAGCAGGAGTTTGTAGTACTCGACCGCCTCTGGAAGGCCGCGCAGCACCACTGCCGGAGCCATGAGCACGGTCGCGTCGAAAAACGTGAGCGGCGCGGGTCTTGCTGCCCCGCATTCCAGGACCTGTCTCCAGAGCTTCGTGCATTCGAGCGACAGTCCCACGGTCTCCTTGAGGCGGTCCAGGTCGAATTTGTTGCCGGAGATCTCCTCCAGAGCGGGAATCGTGCCCTTCATTTGGGACACCAGGTCTGCTGTGTGATGCGATTCCACCCCCCTGATGCTCCTGTGAGTGTGGAGGCCGATCAACGGGACGTTCCATTCCCTTGCGTAGAAAGCGAACCAGTCCTGGACGTCCCGGCACTGGTTCGTGTTGTATACGAGCACATCCGCCTTTGGGATCGATTCGATGCCGTAAGCCTTCGTGAGCGGAGTCGCGCCTTTGAGATACGCTCCCACGTCGGAGGTCAGGTAAGAGCAAATATCCGGTGAATACCCTATGGCGTTGGCAGCGGGGATGAAGTCCGTGGCCATTCTGGTGGCTCCGAGCAAAGCCCCGTGGTTCTCCGGGTAGTAGACGAGAAAGCCCATCGCGTGCAGCAGTTCCGCGGGTCCCACGGATGTGCACCACGCGACCTTGGGCGACCCTTCCTTCTTGGCGCGGTCCAGGGAGAGGAAGTGGTCCGCCAGGAGCTTCTTCATCTGGGACGTGGCTTGTATACCTTTTCGAGGTCCTTTGTCTGTATCGGACATGGTGTCTCCAGTGGATGTGGCGGTCAGCCGTGCGGTCAGGATAGGAGAGAGCGCGGGTCAAGTCAAGAGCAGACCACCGTGCCGGTGTCCGTTGCAGGTGACGGTATTGCGTGGTAGGTTCGCTATGGGATCATGGAATCCTATTTGCCGCCGTCCAACGGAGCGTTTACCATGAAGGCCGAACTACAGACACTCACCATACAGGGATTCAAGAGCATCCGCAATCTCACGGAATTCTCCCCCGGTCCTCTCACCGTTCTCATCGGTCCGAACGGGAGCGGCAAGTCCAACTTAATCTCGGTATTTCGCCTGTTGAGTTGGATGTTGGCTTCGCCGGGAAGTCTCGCCGAGTTCGTCGCCCGTTCGGGTTATGCCCATCAACTGTTCCACGACGGGCCGGATGTGACTTCGCAGATAACCGCGCACCTCACCATTGTAACCGACGTTGGGGTCAACGAGTATCTCTTTCGGTTGGTCTATGGATACGGTGATGACAGCCTCATATTCACCGATGAACGCTTCAGGTTCTTCCGGAGCGACCGAGAGGGCACTGCTCCATGGAAGGTCCTTGGATCTGGGCATCGGGAGGCCCTCATTATCGCCGAAGCAGAAGGCGGAAACGTGACGGCCCGGACAATGCTTAGTCTGCTTCGCACATGCAAAGTGTATCAGTTTCACAATACCTCTTCCACTGCGCGTATGCGACGGCGTTGGGATGCAAATGACAACCGGCAATTGAAGGAGGACGCCGGAAACCTGGCACCCCTCCTGATGCGCCTGAGGGACGAAGCGGAGCCATACTATCAACGTATCGTGGACACGCTCAGGATGATCCTGCCCTTCTTCGCCGACTTTGAACTTCGTGCGGACGCACACGGGTCGGTGCTCCTGCAATGGCGCGAGCAAGGGACGGACATTGTGTTCAGCCCCTCCCAGGCTTCGGATGGGATGCTCAGAACGATGGCGCTTATTGCCTTGCTCTGTCAGCCGGAAGACGATCTGCCGGAGGTGCTGATCCTGGACGAGCCGGAACTGGGGCTGCATCCCTACGCTATTACGGCAGTGGCGGGCTTGTTCAGATCGGTCTCGACTCATGTGCAGGTGATGGTGGCCACACAGTCGGCGTCTCTGGTCGACCAGTTCGATCCCGAGCACATTGTGGTGGTTTCGCGAAAGGGTCGCGAGTCCCGATTCGAGAGGCTTGACCCGAAACGGCTCGAAGGGTGGCTCGAAGACTACTCCATAGCCGAGCTTTGGGAGAAGAACGTGCTTGGAGGACGGCCATGAGGCCCGTGCGATTGCACGTGATCGGTGAGGGACAAACGGAGGAGACCTTTGTCAATCGAACCCTGGTGGACTACCTTGGAGCACTCGGGATCAGCTCCACCGACGCTCGCCGCGTGGAGACGGGCAGGAAGAAGGGCATAGTTTTCCGGGGAGGGATGACGACTTACCAGAAGGTCAAGAACGACTTGATTCGCTGGATGAAGGAAGACAATAACCCTGACTCATGCTTCACTACGATGTTTGATTTGTATCGGTTGCCCAACGATTTCCCCGGCTTTGAGGCTGCCGCGAGCATGGCCGACCCATATGCAAGGGTTCGACATCTCGAAGAGGCGTTCTGGGAAGATCTCGACAAACACCAGAGGTTTGTTCCGTACATTCAGTTGCATGAGTTCGAAGCATTGCTCTTTTCCGATGCCACGAAGTTCGCGAGGGTGTTCGTAAGAGAAGTTGCGGAAATTCAGGAGCTTGTGGCGATAAGGGCCGACTTCTCCACTCCTGAACACATCGACGATGGAGAAGAAACGGCCCCTTCAAAGAGGATCATCAAGCTGATCTCCGCATACGCAGGAGCGAAGGCCACCGCGGGCCCGCTCATTGCATCCGCGATAGGAGTGTCGACACTCATCCGAGAATGCAGACACTTCAGGGAGTGGTTGGAGAAGCTCGCCCGTTTGCCCACTGATGCCGGCTAGCCATACACTGCCGGCAAACGTTCACTGGGACGGCCCTGTGTCGCTTTCGCCCTGTTCACCGGTATGGGGTGCCGCGCACTTCGGTACCTTGCTGATGTCACGGTGCATTCTTGCAACCCGGGACTTACGTCCCGGGCTACTTTCTTACGTCCCTGCGGGACTAAACGCGGGCGTCTGTAACCCCGTAGGCGGGACGGCAGTAGCCGGGGACGTGAGTCACCGTCGGGGGGTTGGGCACGATTTGTGACCAACAAACACTCTTGAGACAGTTTCTGTGCCGCCACCACCCGTATTCCGCCTGCTCCAAGACAGGGTGGACGCATACGTCCGGCCCTACGGGATCGGGTCAACACGCCACGCGCTTCGAGAAGATCCCGTGCCCGGCCAGTCGCACGATAGCTACTCTGCCAACTCCGCCGACGACTCCTCAGACAGCACTTCAGCCTCTTGCGGCTCGGCGACGAGCGTGAGCGCATACCAGTCGATCTTTCGGGTGAGCAGCATGATCACTCCGAGCACCGCAAACAGTCCGACACTCCCCGCCACGAACGCATAATCGACCATCTGGAGCACCCAATACAGATAGGCATACACCATCGACAGCACACCACCGACGATCGTCGCAAGTCTTCGGCTCTTCAGAATACTTGCCGCATAGACCGTCACAAGCGCCACGACCGATACGCTCGAAACGCCGTACGCCCAACCGAAACCGAAATGTTCCGACAGGGAGATCAGCAGGGTGTAGAAAGTGGTGATCGCCAAGCCGATCAGTAAATACTGAATGGGATGCAGCCGTACCCGTACCACCAGCTCTGACGCGAAGAACGCGACAAAAGTCAGCGCGACAAACAGTATGGCATACTTGGTGGTACGCATCGACTTCTGGTAGAAGTCCACAGGACTGAACAATCCTACACCGAACGCGGAACTCTGAGCTTGTTTGCGATACGCGCTTCCTTTCCAGTATTGGGGATAGTCGCGATTGACGTCAGAGATGTCCCATGTCGCATCGAAGGTCGTCGGACCTATGTGACGTTCGGGCAGATACGCGCCGTCGAAGCTCGGGTCCGACCATTCCGACGAGAGCGAAACCCGAGTGGACTTGCCCAGGGGGACAAAGTTGATGCGCTCACTTCCTCTCACCTTGAGCACAAACTTGAATGCATACTCTTTTGTCCGACGGTCGAGCTCGATTGGGGCGCTCACGCCGGAAGACATCAAGTCCGCTGTCTGGAGGCCGGGATTCATGGGAATTCCGGTATCATTCACTGTGGCGGTCTGCTCCCGTATGCCCCGGACGTCCGAGACTCCCACCGCAATCGACGCGCTTTCCCATTCAATGTCATTGCGTGGAATCTTGAGTTCCTCTGTCTGCGGATACGTGAAACTCCCCGTCAGGACGAGGTCCGCCTCGTACAGTACTGCCTTGAAGATCCCCCGGTATCGATACTCCGGATGCACAGTGGCCGCGATGTGGAGCTTCTCCGGCAGGAAGTGGAGGTACAGAAGGCTGCCGTTCGGCGCCTTGTAGGGTATACTGACTACCGGACCGTTGATGGTTTGTTGCCCCGCCCATTTTGAGCTGATCTCAGTCACCACCTCTCTTTGCCTCGTCTCACGCTCGTTTATCAATGATTCAATCATGCTGACAGGCTTGAGCAACAAGAGCGTCAGCACCCCCATCGTGATCACCTTCCAGGAAATCGGCGTGCCGAGCATGGATAAGAAGTTCTTCCCATAGCCGTTCATCTGAGTCTTCATGTGAGTGCCCTCCAGGTCTCAGTATCCCTGGAGAGGACTCTCGCATACTTGTGTGCCACGGGTGTGGAGCGGATGAGGAGAATCCATGCCACTTCCGTGCAAATCCCGTGCAAGCGGCAGGAAGTCGCCTTGTACCTGGCGATTTTGGGGATGGGGGTCCGGGGCATAGGCGCTATAGTCACGCGCCTTGAAATTCGCGGGACCGTGAAAGCAGACACAAACCCACTCTCCCTTCCCTACAACGCTTAGGCGACAGGGCTTGCTATTCCCCTCCCTTGATGGGAGGGGTTAGGGGAGGGTGAAAGTTCCCGCAATTCTCAACGCGTGGCACTATAACTTGGCGATAGCCGAATTCAACATTTCAGGCAGTTATCCCCCTCCCACGACTGAGCCTTACCCAGATGGTAGGCCGCTGGACACCGAGGGATCGGGGAGTTGTGGGACGATTAATGAAATCAAGACCTTATAAGTATTGGCTATGTCGGCCAGGCGTTGCAGGCCGGTCCAAAGGG
>JBFMAA010000144.1:0-15504 GCA_040755955.1 Thermodesulfobacteriota bacterium | reverse complement strand
TGGCATAAATCCGATCACGAAATCAGGCCCCAACGTTGTTGAGAGGAACTTGTAGCGGCCGGCGTCCCTGCCGGCCGGCACGGAGGCCGGCCGCTACGACAGAAGATCTGCAACATACGTGACCGTAATTAGGAAACGGAACACTTATTGTGGGGCACGAACTAGACCGGGGCGAGCGGCAGCCAAGCTTGTTCTACGGTTTCGAGTATGCTCGTGGTCATCGCAACTTTCACTGGACGCCGTACACAGGCACAATGGCGGTTCCTGTGTGTTGACACGAAGGGGCAGGCTAGAAAGCCTGCCCCACGATGGTGTCGAAATACGCAACCGAGTCAGTGCAACAGATCCTTCAGGCCGGTCGTCTATGTAAGCCAGCGTTTGCGGCGCTTGTAGTGCTTCACGTCGCGGAAGCTCTTGCGCCCGCCCACGTCGGTGAGCCCGAGGTAGAAGTCTCGGATGTCAGGGTTTTCTTTCAGTTTTTCCGAGGTGTCATCCATGACGATGCGGCCGTTTTCCATGACGTACGCGTACGGAGCAACGGTCAGCGCAAGTTTCACGTTCTGTTCGACCAGGAGAATCGGTATCTTTTCCTGGCTGTTGAGCCGAAGGATGATTTCGAAGATCTCCTTGATCAACAGAGGAGCCAGTCCCATGGAGGGTTCGTCGAGCAGCATCAGCTTGGGCTTTGCCATCATTGCCCGGCCGATCACGCACATCTGCTGTTCACCGCCGCTTATAAAGCCTGCCATTACCCCCCTGCGCTCCTTGAGCCGGGGAAAGTAGTGGTAGACCATCTCAAGTCGTTCCTTGAGCCCCCCGGGTCTGAGGTGGGCGCCGACCAGGAGATTCTCTTCCACGGTCAGGTGCTCGAAGACCCGTCGCCCCTCGATGATTTGAATGATCCCCTTCTGTGAGATTTCTTCTGCGGCGCGTTTGTGGATCTTCTCACCCATGAATTCGATGCTTCCGTCTGTGACCTCGCCGTCCTCGTGGTTGAGGAGTCCCGACACGGCCTTGAGCGTCGTGCTCTTCCCCGCGCCGTTGGCCCCGAGCAGGGCCACTATTCCTGCCGGAGGCACCTTGATGGACACACCCTTGAGCACCAGGATCACCTCGTGGTACCTGACCTCGATATTGTTGATCTGCAGAATAGGACTGTTCTCGGCCACAGCTTACTCCCGTTGGTTCCGGTTATCGCTCGGTAAGAGGTCTCTCACCGCAGCGACCCGGTGTGGATCGACGTGCCGGGACCCCCTTGCGAAAACTCTTAGAATATCGTGTGGTTCTGACCATCCACAGAGTTCTGGTGGAGCTAGGGGCACTTTCAAACCTCGTTGTGCGTCATGCCATGATCGTTCTTGAAGTTTGGGAATACCGGGGGGCGGATGCTCCGCCCCCGTGTTTATGCCTACCAGCCCAGCCAGCTATCCCACTTGTCCTTGAATGCAGTCTTCATGTCCATCTTCTTCAGGAGCTGGATCTTCTTGCCCTTGATCTGGTACACCAGGGCTACTCCGCTGGGTCTGTGGTCCTTGTCGGTGAGGGTGTAAGGCGGACGTCCAAGTGCGTTTGCGACTCCAAAGAGGGTCCAATCCTTGAAGCCTTCCAAAGCCGCCTTGATGGCCGGACCGCTGAGCTCACCCTTTTTCGAGGCTTCCGTCAATGCGGCTGCGGCCATGCCGACCTTGAGCCACGCCTGACAGGTGCGCACATCCCGTTTCTTCTCTGCGGGATGGATCTTCTTGGCGTACTCCATCACCTCTTTCATGAGAGGCACGTCTTCGCCGAAGAATGCGGCTGCGGCTGCTCCGATCACGCCTTCACCGGCCTCGCCGGTTCTGTCCACCAGGCTCTGATCAAAGCCCCAGTTGTTGACGATGTGGTCGGCTCCCAGTCCGTTGGCAAAGGCGTCCTTGACCACCGTCACGACGGAGTCGGTGGTGTTGCCGTGCCAGACAACAGTGGGGTTCTCGTTCTTGGCCGCCAGGACCTGGCTTGTCGAGTCAACGTCCTTGAGGCCCACGCTCTGATCGTTACCGACCTCTATCCCGAGGATCGCTGCCTGGTCTTTGATGGCTGCCAGCGGCGCTTCGCAGTACGCACAACCCTTCTGGAAAAAGCACACCAGTTTGGGTTTCTTGCCTGCCTCACGGGCCTTTTTCCACTTGTCGCTCTTCTTCCAGACTTCCTCGAACCACGTGGTCAAGCAGGCTCTGGCGTTGGTGGAGTAGTCCGTGGAGTAGATGAAATTGTAAGGCGCGCCGGTTTGATTTTTCGGCACCGGCATGGGATTACAGAGATGTCCCGAAAAGGAGTCTGAGATGGTGACCATCTTGTCCTGGTTCACCGTTGCGCGGAGGGCTTCCGTGTCCGCGGTGCCCCACTGGAGCAACATGTCTATCTTCCCGTCTTTGAACTCCTTGTAAAACTGCACGGCGAGCTGCTTGTCGTACTTATAATCCTTGAGATTCAGCTTGATCTTGTTGCCGTTGATACCACCTTTGTCGTTGAAATACTGCACGCACTCTCTCACTCCGCGGGCGGCGTCTCTACCCACCTCTGATGTCGCGCCCGTCTCATCGGCGAGTGCCCCGATGTAAATCTCTTTGGCCATGGCAGGGGAGCACAGGAAGAGCACCATGAGCCCCAGCAGTAGAAGTTTTTTCCCCATACAGCACCTCCTTGTTACTTATGGCACACCCTCCGACGCGGGGGTCGTCGGGTGAGCGGGATGCCTATCTCGTTGCGCGGTCGGTTCCCCGACTGGCGCACCGTTCATCCAAGGGGTCAGCACACACTATCCACCTTTGCCGGTGTAGGAAAACGGCCACAGATTGAAGTAATTCTTGAGCTGCCAGTATCGGTAGGCGAGCCCATTGGGCTCGTAGGTGAGAAACAAGATGATCGCCAAACCAAACGCACAGTCCTTCAGGAAGACCAGCTTCGAGGTTACCCAGGTAATCTGAGGGTATTGATCCCCGAGAAACATGCTGCTCTGAGTCACCGCCACATCCAGGAGCTTGAACACCAGAATCACGAATGTGGAGCCGAATACCAACCCCTGAATGCTTCCGACGCCTCCGATCAGGATAACCCCTACCCACATGAGGGATTCCTTCCAGTCGTAGTGCTCCGGGCTCACCAGCGACAGGCTCGATACGTAGAACGATCCCGCCAGGCCGGCGAAGAACCCCGCGACGAAGAAGGCAACCAACTTGTAACGTACGATGTTCACGCCCATGGTCTCAGCCGCGATATCATTGTCGCGAATCGCCACCCACGCACGGCCGACCCGTGATCGCAACAGGTTTCCCATTGCGATAAGACATATGACAACGAGCACCAAAGAAAAATAGTACACCTTGGTGTCCGAGTCGATCACCACCGGACCGAGTTTGAACGTGCCGGCAGGTACGGGTATCTCGGGGTTGTCTCCGTGTATGCGAGTCACGTACTGGGCAATCACGAGAGGCACCGTCACCCACTGTGCGGCCATGGTGGTCATGATCAGGTAGAACCCCTTGACTCGTGCGGACGGGAGGCCGAACAACACCGACCAGAACCCCGCCGCAAAAGCCGCGACAATCATGCTTAGCGGATACGCGAGCCCCGCATCGACGATGAACTTCGGCCACGGGAAATGAAGCACCATCAACGCACTGCAATAGCCCCCGACTGCGACGAACGCGGCATGGCCCAGCGTAATTTGGCCGCAGTACCCGATCAGAAGCTGAACCCCAAGCGCGGCGAGAATGTAGTAGTTGATGTTGACGGCCACACTCACCCACTGACTGCTCACCAGGTACGGGAGCGCCACGAGCAGGATGACCATGACGACCATTTTGGCCTTGATGAAGGGGGTTCTCCACCACTTCTGTTCGGCCAAATATGACTGCATGTACGATCCACAGGGGAGATAACTACTCATGAACTACACCCTTTCTATGCGCTCCCATCCCCACAGGCCGTAGGGCTTGAACAACAGAAACACCACCATGAACACCATCGGCGCTACCTCTTTGATGGTGAGCGGCCACCAGGGCGAAGGATAGGCCAGTCTCAGGTGGGAGAGACCGCCATCCGCCACGTTCTGCAATATTCCGATCGCGATACCGCCCACAAGGGCCCCTGCCACCGAGTTCAGCCCTCCGAACACGACGACCGGCAAGACGAGTAACCCCAAATGGCTGATGGAGTAGTTCAGGCCGCTCACGTTGGCCAGGATCGTCCCTCCGACCCCCGCAGCCATGAACGCGATCCCCCATGCGAGCGCGTACACGTATTTCGCGCTCACCCCGAGCGACAGAGCGGCCATTTCGTCATCCGAGCAGGCCTGCATGGAGAGTCCCCAGCGCGTGTACTTGAAGAACGAGACGAATGCCACCACCAAGACAATACACGCCACAAAGCTCCACACGTACACCTGTTTCATGATCAGGCCGGCAAACAGGACGGGTCGCAAGGGGAATACCGCGGGCTCGAAACTCTGCGTTCCGGTCTCCCATATCATGAAGACGATGCCCTTATACAGAAACGACAGCCCGACCGTGACCATGATTACCGAGAGTATCGGCTCTCCGATCATCTTTCTGAGAAACAGCCGTTCCGTCACCAGGCCCAGGATCATCCCGATGATCAGCGTGCCTACGACTCCCAGCATGAATGCATACGTGGGGGGCATCTTTTCCACGAAAACGGAGTACAGCGACATGCAGACGTACCCTCCTATGAGGGTCAGTTCACCCATGGCGAGGTTCAGCACGCCGGAACACTTGTATATGAGCACCCAGCCCAGAGCCACCAACGCATACAAAGAGCCTACCATGACTCCGATCAGCACAAGCTGCGGGTAGTACGTCTTCCCGACGGCCACGGCATAGACCAGCACGGCCACCGAGAGAAACAATACGAACGACCAAATCACACGGTTCCACATTATCCCCGAGCTCCTTTCTCCTGCACGTCCCTCAGGTGCATGTCAGCCTGGATCTTTGCCACTCGCCCGTCTTCGTAGGTGATCGAAGTGTCGAAATGTATCTCCTGTTGGTCGGAGTACAGCGCGTCGATGATGGCCTTGTAGCGATTCTCCACAAACGCGCGCCGGATCTTTCGCGTGCGGGTGAGCTCCTCGTCGTCCGCATCGAACTGCTTGTAGAGATTGGCGAATCTCCTGATCTTCTGCGGCTCTTTCAAGGTGCGGTTCACGTGCGCGATCTCTTTGGCCACCAAGTCGTACACGCCGGGGATCTGGCAAAGTTCCTGGTAGCTTGTATAGTTGATACCGTTGTCCTCGGCCCACTTGCCCGTGGTGTTGTAGTCGATGCAGACGATCGCCACCACATAGCCCCGTTCGTGGCCGATAACCAGCGCATCCGCGAGGTACGGGCTGAACTTGAGACGGGCCTCGAGAAACTGCGGCGAGAACAGCGACTTGTCGCTCAGGATCATCACGTCTTTGCTTCTGTCGAAGACCACGAGGTGACCGTCCTCGTCGATGAATCCCTTGTCTCCGGAATACAACCATCCATCCTTGAGGGCTTTGGCGGTCTCTTCGGGGTTCTTGTAGTATCCCTGGAACACCGACGGGCTCTTCGAGATGATCTCTCCCCCCTCGGTGATCTTGACCTCCGTGTCGGGGATCGGAAAGCCCACGGTGTCGAACTTGATGTCCGTGTCCCGGTGCACCACTGAAATGCCCGCGATCTCCGTCTGACCGTAGATCTGCTTGAGATTCACCCCGATCGCATGGAAGAACCTGAAGTGATCCGGTCCCATGGTGGCTCCTCCGGTGTACGCATGCCGGACTCGGCTGAGCCCCAGGTGGTCGCGAATCTTCGAGAAGCAGGCCCACTCAGCCACCTTCCTGATCAGTTTCCAGTGCGGGGGCACCCCTCTTTTCTCGAATTTCATATCTGCGGTCTTGTACCCCACGGACATGGCCCAATTGTAGAGTTTCCGTTTGAGCCACGTCGCATCGAGATGCTTAACCTGCACGCTTCTCGTGAAGCCCTCATACAGCCTCGGCGGAGCAAACATGATGTGGGGACCTATCTCACGGACGTCGTGGAGCGCGGTCTCCGGTTCCTCGGGGAAGTTGAGCGTGAAACCGATCTGAATCCCCGCGGATATGGACATCATCTGTTCGCCGATCCACGCGAACGGCAGGTACGAGACCCAGTCGTCGCTGGGTTGCGCGGGGTCGACCCGCATGAGATTGCGGCCCATGGTCAGCATGTTGTAGTGGCTCAGGAGCGCGCCTTTCGGCAGGGAGGTCGTCCCGGAGGTGTAGAAGAGGAGGCACACGTCCTGGGCTTTGCCGCTCTCGACGAGGCGGTCGAACAGGCCCGGGTCTTCCTTGTCCTTCTGTTCCCCCAGCTTCATGACGTCGGCCAGGCTCATGAGCATCGGATCATCGTAATGGCGCAGGCCTTTGGGATCATCCCAGATAATCTTCTTGAGCTTCGGGCATCGGTCCCGGATCGCCAGGGCTTTGTCAACCTCTTCCTGCCCCTCGGCGATGTAGAACTTTGCGTCTGAATGGTCGACGATGTACTGGACCTCCTCCATCAGGCAGTCCTGGAACAGCCAGACTCCGATTCCGCCCGCGCACATGGAGGCCATTTCGGTCCAGAGGGCCTGGGGACGGTTGTCCCCGATCATGATGACCTTGTCCCGGGGGTCAAGGCCCAGACCGACCAGGCCAAGGCTGATCCGCTTCACGTTCTCCAGGTAGTTTGCCCAGGTGATCGGACGCCAGATACCGAATTCCTTCTCCCGCATTGCAACCCGGTCATCCCCGAATCGTCGGCATTGCCGAAGAAAGAGCTTGGGCAGAGTAAGGTCTTCAGTTATTTCGATCCCCTGATAGGACACCTTATCTACGGCTGACATATAGATCCTCCGCCTCTCCGAGGTAGGCCTTGATGACTTCCGGGTTCTGCTGTATCTCCGCGGGGGTCCCTTCCGCGATCTTGACTCCGAAGTTGAGCACCATGACGCGATCCGAAAGGTCCATCACCACCCCCATGTCGTGTTCCACGAGCACGCAGGTGCATTTCCACCGTTGGTCTTCGTTGATATCGAGGATAAAACGTGCCATATCCTCGACTTCCTCGAGGTTCAGGCCGGCAAGAGGTTCGTCCAGAAGGATGACGTCGGGCTTGAGAGCGAGAGCCCGGGCCAGCTCGATGCGCTTCTGCAACCCGTAGGGGAGCATCCCCGTCACCTCATGGCGAACCGCCTCGATCTCCAAGAGGTCGATGATCTCCTCTTCGATGAATTTCCTCGAGCTGATCTCTTCGTTGGACGTCTTGCCCCAGTAGATCCACGAGTTCCATATCCCGGACTTGAGGTGCATATGTTGGCCCAGGCGTATGTTGTCGAGCACGGTCATGCCGCCGAAGAGCTCGATCTTCTGGAACGTCCGGGACAAGCCCATCTCAGCCCGGCGGTACGGAGGCATGTGGGTGATCTCCCGGTCCTTGAAGTACGTTTGGCCTTTCTGGGGTCGGTACAGCCCGTTGACGCAGTTCATCATACAGGTCTTGCCCGCACCGTTGGGACCGATGATGGAGAAGATCTCCCCCTGGTTGACGTGGAAGCTTACATTGGTAAGCGCGGCTACCCCATGAAACGACAGAAAAATATTCCTCGCCTCAAGAATCGCTTCCGACATACAGTACCTCTTTGTTTATGCCACTGGGATTGGACCCCCGGGGGTCTGCTGATCCGGATCACCTGTGCCTGCCCAATGCACACGTTCCGCCATGCCCCGAAGCCTTTGCACTACTGAAGTCGAGTTTCTTGTCCAGCCGCAAAGCTTTCTGCTGGGCCCCGCCCATCAACCGGACCGACGACGGCAACCCCGGGGTTGGTATTGATACCCGTCTGCGCAGAACCAATCCTCCCCGCCATATTCTTGTACGCGGACCGCCCAAGGCGCTCGCGAAACTTGGTTGCGGCTCCCAGCCACTGTGCGATCTCTGCCACTCTGGACTAGCGGCTTGCACCTTACCAGAGTAGATTGTTCGGGTCAAGGGCTGTTTGCGATTCGTCCCGTACGGTGAACGCGCGTGAGGGAGAAAACCGGATTCTCTGGAAGCGACAAGCCGATAGACTTCCTCATGCGCGCGCATATTACCCTGCAATGAATTCGCTATTGTGAACTTGTGCCCCACGCCGGGGGCTTGCCGCCGACCTGGGGGGGGGCGGACCGTCAACCGGTGCCGGCAGTGCTTTCGAATCGCACCCGTCCCGGCGTCTTGCTCACGGAATCACTCGGCCGATCCGATCCCCGTGATCGACGGAGTGTGGCCGGATTTCGGTGTGCTGCCCTCGTATCGACTGTCCCACTGACCTCGGAATTCATCATGACTAAACTCGTGTTGAAAAGTCAAGGCCAAAAGTGATATAACCATCCGGCTGAACTGGAACCCGGGCCCCGACCGTATGCGGCCGGCCGGCAAGAGACGCAACACTACAGCGGCCCGCGTTGAAACTTGCGGAAACCGCAGAATCCGCCTCAATCACTCCACGGCAGTGAACGGCCGTGCTAGTCACAGAAAAGCCCCTGACGGGGCTGGGAGTCTCTGCAACCCCCTAGGCTTCTCTGCCATTTGCACGGTGCTTGAGCGCCGTGCAGGAAGCATGGGCTGAAGGGCCCCGCGAGTTTCAAGGAGCGAGACTGGTAAGACACAAAGACACCACGAAAGCCGGCCTGAGGATTGCCTTTCGTTTTTTCGTATCTTGGTGCCGTTGTGGTTGGTTTTCGCGGAGGAATACGCGTTCCCGCTGAGCGGTTACGACACCCATCACCAGGAGAGTACGCATGGCCTCTGAACAACACGAACTTCTTCAAGAGATCCGGGACGGCATTCTGATCCTCACGATCAACCGTCCTGAAGCGCTCAACTGCTTCAACATGCCGCTGCTTAAGACCTTCGGGGAGGTGGTCCAGGAGATCGCGTTCAGGCCCGAGGTGAGGGTGGTGGTGATCACCGGGTCCCAGGAGGGGAAGAACGCGTTCAGTACCGGCGCGGACCTCAAAGAAAGGGCCGGCATGACGCCCGACGAGGTGCGGCAGTATATTCAGACCATCAGGAACGTCTTCACCTCGGTGGAAGAGCTGCCCAAACCGGTCATCGCAGCGGTGAACGGGTACGCCTTTGGTGGAGGCCTGGAACTGGCCCTGGCCTGTGACATCAGACTCGCCTCGGAGAACGCGGTGGTGGGGCTCACGGAAACCAGTCTCGCGGTGATCCCGGGTGCAGGCGGCACGCAGCGACTCCCGAGGGTAGTGGGAATGGCTCGAGCAAAAGAGATGATCCTGCGCGCGCGGCGGATATCCGCGGTAGAGGGGCTCTCCATAGGACTGTTTCTCGAAGTGACCCCTCTCGAGAAGCTCGTGGACCGGGCCTGCGAAATAGCCTCGGAGATCGCGGCAAACGGTCCGGTCGCGCTGGCTCAGGCTAAGTACGCGATCAACAAGGGCACTGAGGTGAGCCTTCCCGTGGGTTTGGCCATCGAATCCAACGCGTACGCAGTGACGATACCCACCAAGGACAGAGTCGAAGGACTAACCGCTTTCCGGGAAAAGCGCAAACCGGTCTACACAGGAGAATAGGGAGGACATTGTATGGCCCAGTTTGAATTGGCATATCCCAAGAAGGTGCAGATCAACGATATCACCGTGCGAGACGGCTTCCAGCATGAGGAGATATTTATCCCCACCGACGCGAAGATCTTCTATCTGGAAGAGCTCATATTGTGCGGAATCAAGCATCTGGAAGTGACCAATTTCGGCAATCCCCAGGCGATGCCGCAATTCAGGGATGCCGACGAAGTCCTCAAGAAAGTGAGGGATTCCAAGAAACTCTCCAAGGCCGGGGTGAACTGGAACGATGTGTGCCTCACCGTGATCACGATCCGGGAGAGGGCGGTCGACAGAGCCATCGCCGCACGTAAAGAAGGTTGGGGACCTGACCGGATACTGATGATGGTGTCCACCGACGAGGAACACCACTTTGCAAATGCCGGAACCACCCTGCCCGTGTACTGGGAAGAGGCGAAGCGCTGCATAGCGAAGGCCAAGGACGTGGGAATCAAGATGTGTGGGACGGTTTCCACCATATGGGGCTCGCCCATATCCGGGCCCACCAGGCTCGAGGACGCGGTGGAGTTCACCAAGCGCTGGCTGGACATCGGCGCCGCGGATATCGAACACGCGGACCACGACGGAAGCGCACCTCCGAACGAGGTGTACAAATACTACGCCATGATTCTTGACGAAATCCCTGACAAGAGCCTGCATATTGCCCACTTCCACGTGACCCGCGGCTGGGGCACCGCAAACTGTCTCGCGGCATTGCAGGCAGGGATCGAAATCTTCGAGAGCACGCTCGGCGGATTGGGCGGTCAGCCTGCGAACTTCATGGACAGGGTGCCGGTTGCGGGCACGGGCGCGTACTATTACCGTGATCCCAACGTAGTGGGCCTCCAGAATACCGAGGACCTCGTCGTAATGATCGACGAGATGGGCATCGAAACGGGAATCGACGTGGACAGGCTCCTTGATCTCGGGAACATGATGGAGAAGACCATTGGCCGAAGGCTGAGGTCCGAGTCGATACTCAACCGTCGCATCCCCAAGCAGCCGCGAGACGAGTACAAGCGCAAGGGACTCTCAGAGCTCAAAGCGAAGCTGAGAGAAGCTCCAGGACAGCTCTATCCCGCGGGTTGGCCGCAGAAGTCCCCGTACAAAGGGAAGTAGCGGGCAACAGCCTGGTATAGTCACGCGCCTTGAAATTCGCGGGACCGTGAAAGTACACAAACCCACTCTCCCTTCCCCCGACCACCAGACGAGAGGGGTTGCTGTTCCCCTCCCTTGATGGGAGGGGTTAGGGGAGGGTGAAAGTTCCCGCAATTCTCAGCGCGTGGCACCATAAGTGAGGCATCAGCGTCCGGCACGTTTGTGGGGGCGGGGTTCATTCGGCATTTCGACTGGGAGGTAACGCATGGGTATTCTCTGGCAGCCATCTGAGGAGCGCAAGAGCAACGCACATATCACGAAGTTCATCAAGCTCGTCAATGAAAGGCATTCCCTTCATATTGACGATTACCAGAGCCTCTATCAGTGGTCCGTGGACAAGCGGGAGGACTTCTGGGCCGCAATGTGGGACTTCGGCGGCGTGATCGCATCGAAACCCTACGACAAGGTCCTGGAAGACAGCCCCACGATGATGGGGGCCAAGTGGTTCACAGGTTCCCGGCTGAACTTCGCGGAGAACCTCCTGCGATTTCGGGACGACCAGACTGCTCTGGTGTTCAAAGCCGAAGGGCGGGATACGGTCCGCATCACCTACGCGGAACTCTTTGATCAGGTCGCGCGCATGGCCAAGGCGCTCCGTGACGCGGGAGTGGTGACCGGTGACCGGGTTGCGGGATACGTGCCGAACGTGATCGAAACCGTCGTCGCGATGCTGGCCGTGACCAGCATTGGTGCGATCTGGTCCTCGTGCTCGCCGGATTTCGGGGTCAAGGGCGTCCTGGACCGCTTTGGGCAGATCGAACCCAAGGTCATTTTCAGCGCGGACGGGTATTTCTACAACGGCAAGAGCCACGATTCGGTCGGCCGGATCGGGGAGATCGTGAGTCAGATCCCGTCTATCGAGAAGGTAGTGGTGATCCCGTACACACGCGAGCGGGCAGACATCAGCGCGATCGGCAAGGCAGTGCACTATCGGGACTTCCTCGACAAGGAAAGCGGTCTCAATATCGAGTTTGTGCAGCTCCCGTTCGATCACCCTTTGTACATCATGTATTCTTCCGGGACCACGGGACTGCCCAAGTGCATGGTGCACGGCGCGGGCGGCACGCTGATTCAGCACCTGAAGGAGCATCTGTTGCACGTGGATGTGAAGCGGGAGGATAAGATCTACTACTTCACGACCTGTGGCTGGATGATGTGGAACTGGTTGGTGAGTGCGCTTTCGCTCGGCGCGACGGTGCTGCTGTTTGACGGATCGCCGTTCTACCCGGATTCCGGTGCGATATTCCAGCTTGCCCACGACGAGAAGATGACGATCTTCGGCACGAGCGCCCGGTACATCGCCGCGGTGGAGAAGTCGGGCCTTGTACCCAGGGAGCAGTACGATCTGTCAGGCCTGAAGACGATGTGTTCGACGGGATCGCCTCTTGCGGAAGAGGGCTTCCGTTTCGTGTACCGTGACGTGAAGGAGGACCTCGACCTGGCCTCAATCTCGGGTGGGACTGATCTGATCTCGTGTTTCGCGTTGGGGTGTCCGATCCTGCCGGTATACGAGGGTGAGCTCCAGTGCCGAGGCCTCGGGATGAAGGTCGAGGCCTTCAGCTCGGAAGGCAAACCGGTCACGGGCGAGCAGGGCGAGCTGGTATGCACCGCGACGTTCCCGTCGCAGCCGATCTACTTCTGGGCGGACCCTGACGGCTCCAAGTACAAGAAGGCCTATTTCAGCGTGTTCCCGAACGTATGGCATCACGGCGACTACATCTACGTCAACGAGCACGGCGGGGTGAAGATCTTCGGCAGATCCGACGCGACGCTGAACCCGTCGGGCGTGCGCATCGGGACCGCGGAAATCTACCGGCAGGTCGAGCAGATGGAGGAGATCGCGGACAGTGTCGTGGTGGGCCAGGACTGGGACAACGACGTGCGGGTCCTGCTCTTTGTCAAACTTGCGGCCGGTGTAGAGTTCAACGATGATCTGGTGAAAAAGATCAAGAAACAGATCCGGGACAATACGACTCCACGGCATGTGCCCGCGAAGATCCTGCCGGTGGCTGACATTCCGGTGACCCTCAACGGCAAGAAGGTGGAGATCGCGGTCCGCAACGTCATCGAAGGCAAACCGGTCACCAATATCGACGCGCTGGCGAACCCGCAGGCGCTGGACTTGTACAAGGACCTCCCGGAACTGAAGGTGTAGGAAAGCTCACGGGTGGGACAGGCATCCTGCCTGCCAGGGTGCTACATGAACGCGGAAGGGGAACAACCATAGGCGCTAACTTAGGACGCTTTTCCTTCACACCTTCCCCCTCACCCTGCCCTCTCTCGCCAGGGTCATAGGCGTTCACATACGGTGAAATCATTGGGAAAAGAGGACAATGCGGTATCAATGATTTCAGCATGTTAGTTGCTCAGGTTGACGCCTGTGCCCGCCAGGGGAGAAGGTTCCCGAATACCCCCTCCCACGAGGGGAGGGGAATCCCGAAACCCTCTCCCCTGGCGGGAGAGGGAAGGGTGAGGGGGATGATGCTGAGGCAACGCGTGCCCTGAAGTTAGCGCCTATGGGGGGAGGGGGTACCCGTATAGGCGTCAAATCAACGACTTGCCACGCCACAGAGTGTTCGGCCCTTGGCTCCCGCCGCTGAAGCATCCGGCTGTTCTCAGTCGCCCCTACGGGGCTTGGGATTGTGGAGTCCCGCAGGGACGATTGACAATAGCCGGGTCTTTCAAGGCCGGTTAACGAGGGACGGTTGCCCTTATGCTGAGGCCTATGGGGGATAACCGCCTGACATGTCGAATGGCCCTGTCGTCAAGTGAGCGCTATGGGGGTAGTCCCCCTCTCGGTCGATACTTGGTAACTGGGTGAAACCGCGGCCGTGACCCGCGGGCATATCGCATCCCCAGGACGCTGCTGGCGATACATCAAAGCAAATGGAGATAGCATGCGAAATTTCAGGAGACTTTCGTGGATTCTGCTGCTGGTAAGCGCCTTGAGCGTGTGGGCGATGTCGGCCCTCGCGCAGCAGGACGATTGGGGCACGGAGAAGCCCG
Organism: Thermodesulfobacteriota bacterium; assembly: GCA_040755955.1. Lineage (GTDB taxonomy): Bacteria > Desulfobacterota > Desulfomonilia > Desulfomonilales > Desulfomonilaceae > JBFMAA01. The sequence goes on along the minus strand of JBFMAA010000144.1, from coordinate 1,691 downwards.
CGGGAAACGGCTCTGAGGCAAAGCCTCCCTGCGAGGGCCCCGGGGAACCCACCGACCAGAGCTGTACGGGCTGTTGCAGCGGCGGGTGCACGCCGGTGACGGTAATGTCGGGGCGGGACTTCTGGCGTTGCATGTAGCGACAGGTGCGGGGCCTATCTTTTTAGCCCCCGATGTGCTAGTTTCACCGAGGTTTTACATTGAACCGATCTCCATACTTGAGACCGTGCTGATGAACTATGCCAGAAATGTAATCACGGGAATGCTAAGGATCGCGGTACCCCTCGCGGCGGTAATATTGTGCGGTTCCGCTGCCGACGCGTACGACCTCCGCGGAGAGTGGCGAGGAAGCGCGAAAGGCACTCTGTTCGGAGCCGAAGGGAGTGTGATCGTGACCAACCAGAGCGGTGAGGACTTCGCCGCGGTCGTCGAAGGAGGAAACTGGCTCGGCAGAGCGAGCTTCAACATCAGAGGCAAGATCCGCGGAGCCTATATCTTCGGGTCCAAAGAGGGGAACTCCTTCCGGGGCGCACTGTACGGAGACGGAACCATTCGAGGAGTCGCAAAGCTCGTCGATGGGAGCGAGTACTCAGTCTTCCTGCAGCGGTCCTATTCTCAATGGGGCTCAGGCCCCTTCAGAACCTGGTAAGAAGACTCCACCCGATAGGCACACGACATGGATGACATGGAAAAGAGCAGAATCCGACTGACACACTGGATTGACCACAATGTGGACCATCTCAAAGGATACGAAGAAGTCGCGCAAGCCCTGGAACACGAAGGCCGACTCGAGGCCGCCGGCCGTGTCCGGCAGGGGATGAGGATGATTCAGGAAGCCAACGACGAGTTCCGAGCAGCGCTTTCGCATTTGCCGACGCAATCGAATGCCTGCGGTCAGGAAAACCACGGGGGGCATCACCACCACGAGCATGGCCGACATTGCGGACTCCATGACCACGGGGGCGGACACAAAGATCACCACTGAACTCCGAGCCCGATCGCGGTCAGCCGGGGAGCAAGGGGAGGAACGGCCACCACAACTGCTGACCGTCGGTGAGTAGGGACCGGCCTGGCGTGCCGCACGTTACAATCTGCGGAAAGAGCCGAAAGAAGCTTGAGGCAACGGCATTTCCCCTCGCCCCTCCTGTCACAGGAGGAACCGGCAAACCCTCTCCTTTGGCGCGCACAGGCATTGACGCGGCAGACTAGGCCCTGGCATGGGGGGACTGTTCCCGATCGTTCGGCTCTCTCTCAGAAATGAAAATGTTGAGGAGGGGTTTATCTCCTCCAGGTATCTTTGGGGAACAAAGCAGGCTGGGATCATCCCCTCACCTCCAGCCATGGACGCACGTTGGCGAGTGCCGGATTGGGAGTGCAACTGCGGCCACACCTTTGTGCCATGTCGGTTCTCGCAAAGAATTTCCGATTCCAGAGCGGACCAATCCTGGGGGGCAGGCTTTCCCAAACTGTCTCAAGAACGGTCATGGCTTGCCGCCGCAACGAAATATGAAAGTCACCGCCCGACATCCCGAGAACTCGTTGGATGGCCAGAACCACTCGATGTTTCAAAAGTTTTCGGAAAGGGGTCCGGGGGACAACCCTTTTTCAAAAGGCGGCTGGGAGCCGCAACCAAATTCGCGTCCACCTTCCTCGGTCCGCATGCAGACCGAGGGCGGGGCCGGTTGGTTCTACGC
>JBFMAA010000143.1:0-15548 GCA_040755955.1 Thermodesulfobacteriota bacterium | reverse complement strand
CCTTCCTGCTGAACGATCCTGCTTTCCGGCGAGCAAGGTGCAAGACCTGACTCCACGATATGCTGTGGAAGCGCGAAGGGCAGTATGTAATGAAAACTCGAAAGGCGGACGCGATGATGAAGTGGTGCTTGGTCTTCGCCGCAGTGTTGGCGTTGGCGCTGCTCCCGGGAGTCGCGACCACGGATGATGCGCGAAGGCTCCAGGAGGCTTTCATTGCGGCTGCAGCCCGTGGTGACCTCGCAGCCGTCAACAAACTCCTGGAAGAAGGTGCGGACGTCAACGGGGCAGACAATTCTCAGAGGTTGGCTCTGCCTTGCGCCGCGGCACAAGGACACCTGAAGGTCGTGAGGCTGCTTCTGGAGAAAGGTGCGGTTTTGAGCGCAACGGATCAGGATGGCCTGACGCCGTTGATGAATGCCTCTGAACAGGGTCGGTTCGAAACGGTGGAGTTTCTCCTGGACAAAGGGGCCGATATAAATGCGCAAACCAAATACGGCTCTACCGCTTTGAGGAAAGCTATTGAGAATCAGTATCCGCAAATCGTAAAGCTCCTCTTGGACCGAGGGGCGAATGTGAACCGCAGGCTGAATGACGGCTCCTTCATCCTCATGTCGGCTGCCATGACGGGCAACACGGAGGTGGTCAAAGAGCTTCTCCAAAAAGGGGCCGACGTGAACGCAAGGGACGGCAACGGCTCCTCGGCCCTCACATGGGCTGCCGCTGCGGACCGTTCGGATGTGGCTAAGCTCCTGAAATCCCGAGGATCTCAAAGCGATCTGTGGGTTGCCGCCCTGACCGGCGAAACGGAGGAACTGCGACGGTTCATTGACGCGGGTGCCGACGTGAACGCAAGGGACGGTCAAGGTTGGACCCCGCTGATGAATGCAGCCCAGAAAGGGCACCTTGATGCGGTCAAATTGTTGCTGGACAAAGGAGCAAATCCGGCAGCGGAACGCTGCGGACGGTCGGCAGCCATTGAGGCTGCCGTCAGTGGCGGAAACCCCGAAATTGTCTCCGTCCTGGTGAAGAGGGGCCCTGGTGTCGTCCCGAATTCCGGCACGCAGCGATGGCTCCTCCTCGCGTCAGCCTGTAAATGGGGTCGAGTCGAAGTAGTGAAACTGCTCTTGGCCAAGGGAGCGGACGTGAATGAGCGGGGTCCCGGCGGAACCAATCCCCTGATGGTTGCGTGTGCCCACGGGCAGATCGAAGTGGCCAAGGTTCTGCTGGACAACGGGGCGGACGTCAATCAGAGGGACGCCGAAGGCAGGACCGCCCTGATCAGTGCGACAGCGAATGGTGAGGTGGAAGCCGTTAGGCTCCTTTTGGGGAATGGCGCAGAAGTAAATGCTGTGGACAAACAAGGACGTTCCGCCCTCCGCGCTGCGCGGATCGAAGTGGCGAGGGTTCTTCTGGAGAACGGGGCAGACGTCAATCAGAGGGACGTCGATGGCTGGACCGCTCTGATCAGTTCGACAGCGAGGGGTGAGCTGGAAGCCGTCAAGCTCCTCTTGGGCAATGGTGCAGACGTAAATGCTGTGGACAAACGGGGACGTGCCGCCCTCACGTTTGCGGAATTTGCACCCGTCCGTGAACTGCTCAAGGCGCACGGCGCGAGGGGACCCGAACCCGCTAGGAGCTACGATAAGTCCTTTTCAATACCGTTCTTTCGATCGACATGGTCGGCTGAAGTTCCGAAGCTGTGTGGTGGTTGCATTGCGCCGGCTGCGCCCAATGAGAGTATCCGACTGGAGGACATCCAAGCGACCATTCGATCAAAGAGAGACACATACGCGGTTGATGCAGTCTATCATCTGTTCAATACCGGCGACACTGCAACCGCGAGAGTCGGGGTCCCGAAACAGGCATGGGATTACTTTGACCTTGTGCCCTCGAATCCAGTGCGGCGCGTTGATGATTTCCCCAGGTTCGAAGTTTGGGTTAATGGTCGGAAGACCGAGTTCGAAGAGGTTTGTGAACTCTCCTCGGGTCCGCTCGCACCGAACTTTGGCGGATCCCTCCGGAGATTTCGGTATTGGGGGGAGGGATCCACAACACGTTGGATGACTGAAAAGGTCACATTCGCAGGAGAGACCGTGACCACTATTCGAGTCCGCTATGAAGCTTTCATGCGCTACACCCCTGGGGCTATGCCTTTTCTGTACAGCTATTACCTCTTGGGCACGGGCCGAAACTGGAAAGGCAGGATCAAGAAGGCCACAATCGTAATGGACATGACAGACTCTGGCGACTTTGGTGACGAGCCGATAACCATGGAATTTCCCGCATTCCTTTGCCCAAGATCCATGACGAAGACCATAGAGAGGTATGAAATACGGGAGTTTGAACCTTCGGTCCGAATATTGCTGCGGTTGAGTACAGGCTGGCAAAGCCTATGCGAGTCAGATCGGAATAAACCCCGGTAGTGCCGCATTCATGTTCCGTATCACGTTGTTCGCGAGCAACGGAATCATTTCTCCATAACGACTTGCTTGGGAAAGCGAGTCACGAAATGCGATTTCGTACTTCATTAGGTGAGGTGGACGTATCATGGTCGAAATAGGACTGCCCGGAAGCTGTAGTGCTTACCTGAAACGTGAGACACCCGGGGCCTTTCCGGAGAAGCATCTCGCGGAAGCCCGGCGTCTTTTTGAAGACCAGGAGTTTGATTACATTGCCACTGCCATGGGATATGAACAGAGAACAGAAAAGCGCGAACGGTCATGTTCCAATGACTGCGGGCAGACCCTGGGCCCCAAGACCTATCTCGATAACGACAAGAGACCCGATGTGGAGTGTTTGGCCGGACTCATCATCACCCCGGCCTGGTGGTTGGAGTATGATTGGAAAGGCCAAAAGCCGCCATGGCGCCGACGGGATCTGGCAAGTGTCTTAGGGAAAGGAGATGTTCTAGAGGTCGATGCCCCAACCCCACCTATCTATCCACCAGGGCCTGGCGTGCGGACTGGTTCGTACAGACACTACATGTACGTGAAGGAGAAGCCTGTCTGGAAACCCGAGCTAGGCGAGCATGGCCGGTGGCAATTTGAGGTTTTTCACAGTCAACGAGCCGGAGAAGGTCCGGAGACAAGCATAGTCCAGGTCGAGCGGGAAGGTTGGTGGAGTCCGCAATACTATGTCTATATCCTGGATGGCGGGTCTCCGTTAGGCAGCATTGAATTTGCTGTTATGAAGAATAACCAACGCGTACTTGTCGAGGCGCCGCTGGCCGGCCTTGAGCTAAAGAATGTCTATAGGGCCACGGCGATGACATGCGCACCAATCTGCAACAAGCAGGAGCCGAGGCAGGTCAGAGACCCGTTGCTACTGGACCTTGACGGAAACGGCATTCAGACCATCGGTCTCGATGGAGAGCTGCGTGTCGACCATGATGCAGACGGATTCAGCGAGCTTACCGGTTGGGTTGATTGGGGTGACGGGGTATTGATGCTGGACAAGAACGGTAACAACAAGCTCGATAACGGAACTGAACTGATCGGTGATTATGAAATCCTGCCCAACGGCATGCGCTCGACGGATGGCTTTGGATCTCTGACTTTCTATGATGCCGACGGAAACGGCAAGATAGACGCGAGCGACCCCGTCTGGTCGGAATTGAGAATATGGCAAGGATACATCGACAACGTGGGGTACATCGGCGATCCAAGCGAACAAGGGAAGATCAGCACCCTTGATGAAATGGGCATCATCGCGATAGATGTGAATTCCACGATCACCAACATAACCGATGAGTCGGCCAATACGGAGGTGCGTTCCGGCCAATTCATTTGGGCGGATGGGAGCGGCGGCAAGATCGCCGAATATGCCTTTCAAACGGACGCGAGCGACACTGAGGCGGTAGAAGAGGTGGAGGTCTCATCAGAGATTTCCGCGCTCCCGCAACTGCATGGGTCTGGGACGCTCCGCAATTTGCATCAAGCAATGGCGCTGGATTCCACCGGTCGGCTCAGAGAACTCGTGGAGGCGTTTGCTTCCGAGACCCGCGTGGCCGAGCGTGAGTCAATCATGACCGATCTGTTTTTCAAATGGACCGGTGCGGATTCCGTAGGAGCCGATTCACGCGGGCCCTGCGTTGATGGTCGGATAGTGGCGGCGCTTGAGCCGGTCTTCGCCATGGACCTCGGCAATCCGGATTCGTCCTTTGCAATCCAGTGCAAAGATACCTATCACGGGGTCTTCGAGTTCTTTTATGCGGACCTCATGGGGCAGACGCACCTCAAGGATTGGTACGAAAAGATTGAATACGTCTGGGATGAGGCGAAGCAGGATTACGTTCTAGATCCTACTGCTCTGATGGCAGCGATTCAGGAAAGCCTTGCGGCAGACCATGAACACGGGAAGGAGCTTCTCTCTGAATTTGCCAGATCCAGGCGTGGCTTCGGTTTCTTTGGTAAGAGCTGTTACTTGAGTTTTAGAGAGGCCGTCATCGAAATGGACCCGGATCTGGCATGGGCGTTCGACTCCGGCGGCCTGCCTGTCATCGACCAATTGGGGCAGGGACTGAGGACCTGGTCGCCGCACATCGAGGGGACCAACAACGCGGAAGCCGTCAAGGGGAGTCTCACCGAAGGAGGCGGGACAATCAACGGCTTATCTGGAAGTGACGTGTTGTATGGCACCTCCCGTGACGAGATCTTCTATCAGGAATCCGGTGACGGGCTGCTTGTCGGCGGGGCCGGAAACGCGTCGAAGGATCGGACATGATGTCACTACTAGGGCATAAGCCCTTTCCAACGGCTCACGCGCCCGAAGGGGAGCGCGTTCTGAGGCTCTGCGGGGAGTTCTGCATGAAGGGAAAGATTATCGTATGTGTCTGTGGGGTGCTGACGTTTTTCCTGGTCATGGGGTTTCTCCCGTGGCCGGCCACAGGAGCGGAGACGGCCAACGGGGGCGAGTCGATACGGATACCATGGCCCCCTTTGGCAACTGACCTGCCTCTCTGGGATGACGAGCGCCTCCCAGTGGCTGCTCAGAAGGGGGATATAGCAAACTTAAAGGCACTTCTGGACAAAGGAAGGGACTCCAACGATATGGATCGCATGGGGAGGTTGGCCTTGGTCGAGGCAGCCGCACGGGGTCAAGTCGGGGCTGTTGAACCCGTCTTAAGGCGAGGGGCGCATATCGAGGCCAGGGACGTGAACGGGTTAACGGCTCTCATGGCTGCAGCGGAGAACGGCGAATTGTCCGCTGTCGAGTTGCTCGTCAGTAAGGGAGCGAACGTCAACTTCCAGTGCGACGACGGTCCGACTGCTCTAAAAGAGGCCGTAGACAACCAGCGGACGGACGTGGTGAAATTCCTTCTCGACCACGGGGCCAACGTGAACGCAAAGCTCAGGGGTGGGACCACCACGCTCATGCGAGCGGCTCTTACGGGAAATGTGGAGGTCGTCAAGCTGCTACTGGAGAAGGGAGCTGATCTGCACACTCAAACCCCCAACGGTGCCACCGCCCTCACTTTGGCCGCATTGAAGGACCGGGCAGAAGTGGTGAAGCTCCTCAGGTCCCGCGGAGCCCAATTGGACCTGCACACCGCTGCCCTGATCGGTGACGAAACGGAGGCCAAACGCCTTTTCGATACAGGGGCTGACGTGAACGCGGCAGACGCCCAGGGTTGGACTTCTTTAATGAATGCCGCTCAGAAAGGGCATGCAGGTGTGGTCAGCTTGCTCTTGAAACGGGGAGCGAACCCGGTCGTCAAACGAGAGGACGGTGGCACGGTTCTTACGGATGCAGTCAGCAGTGGAAGCGCTGATGTGCTCAGGGTGCTTCTCGACGGGGCGCCGGCCCTGGCGATCAATCTCGCAAAAAAGGGAGGCGCTTCCCCGCTCGCGTTTGCGGTAATATGCGACCGGCCTGCAATGGTGAGTATGCTCTTGGATGCGGGGATGGACGTCAACGCGAAGGGTGTTAATGGCGAAAGAGCCGTCATTCTTGCTATCTGGGAATGCAATTTGGAAATGGTAAAATTGCTCCTGTCAAGGGGAGCCGATGTGCAGGCGAAGGATCTTGGAAAATATGCGCCAAAGCCAGGAGCGGATTGCCCAAACTGGGTTCAAATTCGTGATCTGATTAAAGCCCAGGAAGCCGGCCGCGGCACCAGAAAGAGTGAGTAAGCTATTCCGGAAGGAGTAATCGTGATGTTAGTGAGGTTAGCATTCCTATCCCTTGTCGCAGTTGGGCCCCTCTCGTTCTCCGGCGTGTCCATGGCGGCCGACTCCTGCGCCCCGCCCCAGTGGGACTATCTTTCACAGAAATCTCAGCTACTGCGCCACGGGGACTCGGTGCAAGGGGGTCCCCCCTTTATTAATACCTGTGACAACAATATCCGCATGGATGCCATGGATGTGACGATCCGCCGGAAGTATACGACCTATGTGATCGATGCTGAGTACCGCTTTTTCAATACTGGAGCCACGAGAAGGGAAGAGGTATTTTTTGCTAAGTGTGGTGGACCGAACTCGTCTGATTTCATTCGCTTCGAACTGTGGGTTAATGGTCGGGCGATAGATTTCAGAGAGGAGAAGGACTTACCAACGCGCCCATGTGAACCGAGGCAGTCCCCTAAATTCCGCATCTATTTCTGCCCCCTAGGTCGCTTGATCGTTGGCGACGTAACCTTTGCAGGAGATGCGCCTACCACAGTGCGAGCCAGGTATGAGGCCTACTACACAATCACGGACTACGCTCTGGAGGGCTGTGATGGAGTCTATGCTTCCAGCGATCAGGCCGCCTGGAAGGGCCCTATCGGAAAGGCATCTTACATCATAGACGGCAACGCTGTTGCAACAGATGGAAAACCGCCAATAAAATATCGTACTCTTGACTGGTTGGTTGACCGGGGGGCTCTCCTGCAGGTAACAAGATTTTGGGAAATTGGACTGATCAAGTGCCCCATTCGCGTATCTTTTCCCCCGGCGCGTTCTTTTGGCTGGTCTAGCTCGCGCCGCAAAGCCAACAGAGGAGACTTACGATGAGGATACCGCCAGGGATAGGACTAAAGCCACGAACCGACGACGTCGCTTACCTCAATGAATACAGCGGCGTCCAGATCCTAGAGAATGCCTTGTACTGGTTTGGTAACCGTAATTTTGACTACTTCGGTGCGGCGCAGGGCTATTCGGAATCAACCGATGCTGCTGGGGTGCACTCCTTCGGTGCTCCTACCGACTGTGAGGGTTGGACCCAGATCTTTCTGAATAAGGAGAGCGGGCTGTATTATCCTTGGTCGCTGAAACCTGGGTATGAGGGAGCTCCGCGTGACGGGAGACCGGACGTGAATTGCGGGAGCGTGGTCGACAGGGCTCTATGGATCACTCCGACAAACCCAAACGATAGGCCTCCCGATTATAATTGGGAGCCTGTACCTGTTTCCCCCTCGAAGCTGAAGCTGGGAGATGTTTTTTTCTTCACGATCGGCCCCGGGGAGACAAGCGTTGTATGGCCTGGCGGACATACGCAGCCACTCCAAATGACCTATGAACACACGGGTTTTGTTGCCTCCGAGCCCGAGCAAGTAAAGGGGGGACAATTGTTCCGGGCCTTTCATAGTATGGAAAGGGAGGTCGGTCCCACGGAGTTGAACTGGTTCTATATAGACTCCAATGGGAATGTAAAAATGTATTTCGGCGTGCCAATGGATGTCGGCACAGCCACCCCTGTTCAAGGGATTGAGATTTGCTGGGGGCATGAATGTCCCGGGTTTGAGGACGACGCCCCCGCTCCTCCGAATTGGGATCCAAATAATGATCTAACTGGCACTATGAATCTTGACCATCTTAAGTGGGACAAAGGTGTTCGCTATGTTGCTTGGTCGGAGATTCCAAAAGTGAAGAGCCCCTCCAAAGCTTCAGTGGAAGCGAAGCTTCGGGACCCTTTGGTCTTGGATTTGACCGGTAGTGGCATCCAAACCTACGGGGCCGATTCCGGAACCTACTTTGACTTCAACAACAGCGGTTTTGCTGAGAGATCGGGGTGGGTATCGCCTGAAGCCGGTCTACTTATGCTCGATATGAACGGTAACGGGCAGTTGGACAACGGTACTGAGCTCTTCGGCAATTTCATGATACTGCCTGATGGGCGGCTTGCACAGTCCGGATTTCAGGCACTGGCGTACTATGATGCAAACCACGACGGTCAGATTGATGCAAACGATCCCATATGGTCACAACTGAAGGTGTTCGCAAACTCCCAGTCGCGCCTATTCACGGCGGGGATAGATGGAGAATTATATACGCCGGATGAACTGGGTATCGGCTCGATCAATTTGGCCTCCACTGAAGTCAACACCACAGATGACTCTGGAAATACCGTGTTGCGTGCCGGACACTTTGTCTGGAGCGACGGTGCCACCGGGACGATGGCCGACTACAGCCTGCAACAAGACCCCGCTGACACTATGGCGACCGACGTCCTCGATGTGCCTGATGACATTGCCGCGTTGCCGGATTTGCAGGGGTACGGGAATGTCCATGATTTGCAGCAGGCGATGGTACGAGATTCTTCGGGTCAGCTCACAGCGCTGGTGGAGGCTTTCACGGCAGAGGAGAACCCGGCCGACCGATCCGCCATACTTACGCAACTGATTTTCAAGTGGACGGGCACCGATGTCGTAGCCTCATCGTCCATTCCGTTTGCGGAGCAGTGGGCCAAAGTCTACGCCCTGGAAAAACTGTACGGAACGTCCTTTTCGGGCCGTGAAGGAAATGGAGCAAGTGGCGTTGCGCCGGGCGGAGGCGGTCTGGTCATGGAGGCCCCCCCCTGGAATTACTCATACGACAGTGCGTACTTTACGCTATTTGAGTTTTTCTACAGCGATCTGATGGGCCAGACCCATCTACGGAATCTGTTCGACAAGATCTCCTTCGCGTCGAGTGATGCCGGCCGTCAACCCTAGGCAGATATGAGCTCTGTCATCGCTGAACTCCAGACTGACCTTACTGATAATCCCGACGAAGCAAAACAACTGCTCGGGGAATTCTGTCGTTCGCTTCGTGGTCTGCAAGCCCTGTCGGAAAGCGACTATTTCACATTCCGTGAGGCATTCATCGAGCAGGACCCTTCCCTTGCCTGGGTGATAGACACGGGCGGCCTGCCGGTGTATGACCACGTGGGCCAGGGCTTGCGGCCTTGGTCACACCACATCGAGGGCACGGACAATGCCGATGCGGTCAGCGGGAGCCTCACGGAGGGGGATGGGGTCATCAACAGCTTCTCGGGCCAAGACGTATTGTACGGGACATCGCGGGACGAAGTGTTTTATCAAGAAGTGGGAGATGGCCTGCTCGTTGGCGGCGGAGGCAATGACACCCTGTGGGCGGGTGCGGACGACGACATCCTCGACGGTGGTGCGGGTGATGACCGGCTGTACGGAGAGGCCGGTAATGATACCTACATTTTCCGAAGAGGCTCGGGCCACGACAGAATCATCGACATTGACACGACCGCGGGAAACGTGGACACCATCTGGCTGGGAAGCAGCCTGACACCTGAAGACATCTCCCTGAAGGCTGTCGGCACGGATCTTGTGCTCAAGATCAACGACACCGGCGACAGTCTTGCGGCCACGAGCTTCTTCGATGAAACCAGGCCCATGTTTCGCATCGAGCGCATCCAGTTCATGGACGGAACCGTCTGGAACGAATCCGACATACACTGGGTGATCTATAGACCTTCCGAGGGAGCGGACTACATCGAGGGAACCGCCGGGGATGACGAGATCAGCACACTCGGAGGCAACGACACGGTTCTTGCCCTGGCGGGCGATGACACGGTGCATGGCGACGCGGACGACGACACCATCTTCGGCGGAGCCGGAGACGATACCTTGTTCGGAGATGACGGCAGCGACACGGTCCACGGCGAGACCGGCGATGACACCCTTGCAGGCGGGCAAGGCGATGACCGGCTCGTGGGAGGTACCGGCCGGGACACCCTCGACGGCGGGGCGGACAATGACCTGCTCCAGGGCGAAGCCGGCCGTGACACCTATCTGTTCGGCCGCGGTTCAGGGCAAGACACCATAATCGAAGCACTGACGACGGACGGCAGCTCCAATACGGTTGCGCTGGGAGAGGGCATCCTTCCCACGGACGTGGTGCTTCAGCGCTCCTCCGAATACACCCTCACGCTGTTGATGTCCGGCACCGACGACAGCCTATGGATCTCAGATTGGGGAGCATCCGATTCGTCCCGCAAACCTCGGGGTGAAGTCTTTCTTCTTGACTTTCTCCTTGCTGCTGAACGATCCTGCTTTCCGGCGAGCAAGGTGCAAGACCTGACTCCACGATATGCTGTGGAAGCGCGAAGGGCAGTATGTAATGAAAACTCGAAAGGCGGACGCGATGATGAAGTGGTGTGTGGTCTTCGCCGCAGTGTTGGCCTTGGCGCTGCTCCCGGGATTCGCGACCACGGATGATGCGCGAGAACGCCGGAAGGCCTTCATTGCGGCAGCAGCCCGTGGTGACCTCGCAGCCATCAAGAAACTCTTGGAAGAAGGCGCGGACGTCAACGGGGCAGACGATTCTCAGAGGAGGGCTCTGCCTTGCGCCGCGGCAAAGGGACACCTGAAGGTTGTGAGGCAGCTCCTGGAGAAAGGTGCGGTTCTAAGCGCGACGGATCAGGATGGTCTGACGCCGTTGATGAATGCCTGCGAAGAGGGTCGGTTCGAAACGGTGGAGTTTCTCCTGGAGAAAGGGGCCGATGTGAATGCGCAAACCAGATACGGCTCTACCGCTTTGAGGAAAGCGATTGAGAACCAGCATCCGCAAATCGTGAAGCTCCTCTTGCACCGAGCGGCGAATGTGAACCGGAGGCTCAAGGATGGCTCCTTCATCCTCATGTCGGCTGCCATGACGGGCAACACGGAGGTGGTCGAAGAGCTTCTCCAAAAAGGTGCCGACGTGAACGCAAGGGACCGCAATGGCTCCTCGGCGCTCACATGGGCTGCCGCTGCGGACCGTGCGGATGTGGTAAAGCTCCTGAAATCCCGAGGAGCTCAAAGCGATCTGTGGATCGCCGCGCTGACCGGCGACACGCAGGAACTGCAACGATTCATTGACGCGGGTGCCGACGTGAACGCAAGGGACGGTCAAGGTTGGACCCCGCTGATGAATGCAGCGCAGAAAGGGCACGTTGAAGCGGTCAAATTGCTGCTGGACAAAGGAGCAAATCCGGCAGCGGAACGCTGCGGACGGTCGGCAGCCGTTGAGGCTGTTGTCAGTGGTGGAAGCCCCGAAATTGTCGCCCTCCTGGTCGACAGGGGCCTTGGTGTCGTCCCGAATTCCGGCACGCAGCAATGGCCCCTCCTCGCGTCAGCCTGTAAATGGGGTCGGGTCGAAGCAGTGAAACTGCTCTTGGCCAAGGGAGCCGAGGTGAATCAAAGGGGTCCCGGAGGAACCAGTCCCCTGATGGTTGCGTGTAGCGAAGGACAGACTGAAGCGGCGAAGGTCCTTCTGGACAACGGGGCGGACGTCAATCAGAGGGACGCCGAAGGCAGGACCGCACTGATCAGTGCGACATTGAGAGGTGAGCTGGAAGCCGTCAAGCTCCTCTTGGGCAATGGCGCAGACGTACACGCTGTGGACAAACAGGGACGTTCCGCCCTCCGCTTAGTGGGGGAGGCACCCCTCCGTGAACTGCTCAAGGCGCACGGCGCTAGGGAAGACGAACCCGCTAGGGGTCCCGACGGTCAGCCCTTTGCAACTCCGTCTCGTCGATGGTCTAACGAAGATCCGGAGTTCCTGGGTGGTTGCATTGCCCCGGCAGCTCCTAGTAAGACCATTCGACTCGACCTCATGGAAGTGACTATTCAACTGAAGAAAGTCACGTACTCGGTCGATGCCGTCTATCACCTGTTTAATACCGGCCAGCCTGCAACCGTGATGGTCGCAGTTCCGAAAGAGGTACGGGGCAATACAGAGTTTGACACGTTACGGGGCAATGTGTATGAGACCTCGTCCGCACCGTGGCCGGTTCGTGATTTCCCCAGGTTCGATGCCTGGGTGAATGGTCGGAAGACGGAGTTCGAAGAGGTTTGTGATCTCTCCTCGGAAACCCGCGCACGCATCTTTGGAAGACATCCCCGGAGATTCTCGCATTGGGGGGAGAGAGTTCCAACACGTTGGATGACCGAAAAGGTCACATTCGCAGGAAAGACCGTGACCACCATTCGAGTCCGCTATGCAGGCTTCATGCAACGCAACCTTGTTGGTGGGCTTCCTCTGGACCCATCTTGCTATTACCTGTGGGGCACGGGCCGAAGCTGGAAAGGCAGGATAGGAAAGGCCACGTTCGTAATAAACAGCACAGATTTTGGCAGGCAGCCGGGAGCCGAGTTCACTTCCATACTCCCTTGCCCAAGATGCCTGACGAAGACCATAGCTACGTTACAAATACGGGAGTTTGAACCGTCGATCCGAATATTACTGGGGTTGAATATGGGCTGGCAAGCCTTATGCGAGTGCGATCGGGATAAACGGCGGTAGTGCCGCATTCATGTTCCCTATCAAGCTGTTCGCGAGCAACGGGACATTTCTCTATAACGACTTGCTTAGGATAGCGAGGCACAGAATGCGATTTCGTACATCGTTAGATGAGGTGGACGTATCATGTGTGCTGACCTAAAACGTGTGACACCGGAGCCTTCTGCCCCGCAGAAGCATCTGGACGAAGCCCAGCGTCTTTTCCCCGAAAAGGGGTTTGATTACATAGGTCGAGCCAAGGGATATAGATGGGATACGGTATTGGTATCACGGCTGTGTTCAGGCGACTGCGGTCACACCCTGCGCGGCACGACAGATCTCAATAACGACGGGAAACCCGATGTGGACTGTTGGGCCGGACTCGTCCTCACCCCAGCCTGGCATTTGGAGTATGATTGGGATGGCGAAATGCCGGAATTGAAACCGCGTCTGGACCGAGTCTTAGGGGTAGGAGATGTCCTACAAGTTGATGTCAAAAAGGGTGACGACCCAACCTCACTCTACAGACACTTCATGTACGTGAAGGAGATACCTGTCTGGAACACGGAGCTAGGCCTATATGAATTTGAGGTCTTTCACAGTCAACGAGCTGGAATTGGCCCGGAGACAAGCACAGTCCGAATCAAGACGACAGTAGATGCAAAAGGTGATGTTCACTACGATGTCTATATCCTAGGAGCCGATGGTTCTCCGCTAAGTAGCATTCCCTCTGCTGTTATGAGAAACGGAGTACGGGTAGTCTCCGAAGTGTCGCTGGCTAACCTCAAGCTAACGCACGTCTATAGGGCCACCGCGATGGCATGCACAGACATCTGCCGCAAGGACCCGAACCCGCCCAGAGACCCGTTGGTATTGGACCTTGATGGAAACGGCATTCAAACCATCGGTCTCGATGGAGAGCTGCGTGTCGACCATGATGCAGACGGATTCAGCGAGCTTACCGGTTGGGTTGATTGGGGTGACGGGGTATTGATGCTGGACAAGAACGGTAACCATAGGCTCGATAACGGAACTGAACTGATCGGTGATTATGAAATCCTGCCCAACGGCATGCGCTCGACGGATGGCTTTGGATCTCTGACTTTCTATGATGCCGACGGAAACGGCAAGATAGACGCGCGCGACCCCATCTGGTCGGAATTGAGAATATGGCAAGGATACATGGACAACGTGGGGTACATCGGCGATCCAAGCGAACAAGGGAAGATCAGCACCCTTGATGAAATGGGCATCATCGCGATAGATGTGAATTCCACGATCACCAACATAACCGATGAGTCGGGCAATACGGAGGTGCGTTCCGGCCAATTCATTTGGGCGGATGGGAGCAGCGGCAAGATCGCCGAATATGCCTTTCAAACGGACGCGAGCGACACTGAGGCGGTAGAAGAGGTGGAGGTCTCATCAGAGATTTCGGCACTCCCGCAACTGCATGGGTCTGGGACGCTCCGCAATTTGCATCAAGCAATGGCGCGGGATTCCACCGGTCGGCTCAGAGAACTCGTGGAGGCGTTTGCTTCCGAGACCCGCGTGGCCGAGCGTGAGTCAATCATGACGGATCTGTTTTTCAAATGGACCGGTGCGGATTCCGCAGGAGCCGATTCACGCGGGCCCTGCGTTGACGGTCGGATAGTGGCGGCGCTTGAGCCGGTCTTCGCCATGGCCCTCGGCAATCCGGATTCGTCCTTTGCAATCCAGTGCAAAGATACCTATCACGGGGTCTTCGAGTTCTTTTATGCGGACCTTATGGGGCAGACGCACCTCAAGGATTGGTACGAAAAGATCGCATACGTGTGGGATGAGGAGAAGCAGGATTACATTCTAGATCCTGCTCCTCTCATGGCCGCGATTCAGGAAAGCCTTGCGGCAGACCATGAACAGGGGAAGGAGCTTCTCTCTGAATTTGCCAGATCCAGGCGTGGCTTCGGTTTCTTTGGTAAGAGCTGTTACTTGAGTTTTAGAGAGGCCGTCATCGAAATGGACCCGGATCTGGCATGGGCGTTCGACACGGGCGGGCTGCAGGTGATCGACCGACTGCACCAGGGCTTACGTCCATGGAGCCCGCACATCGAGGGGACCAACAACGCGGAAGCGATCAAGGGGAGTCTCACCGAAGGAGGCGGGACAATCAACGGCTTATCTGGACGAGACGTCTTGTATGGAACCTCCCGCAACGAAATCTTCTATCAGGAATCCGGTGACGGGCTCCTTGTGGGCGGCGGCGGGAACGACACCCTGTGGGCGGGCGCGGACAACGACATCCTGGACGGAGGCGAGGGGAGCGACAGGTTGTACGGTGAGGGCGGTGATGACACGTACATCTTCCGCAGGGACTCGGGACGGGACACGATCATCGATCCGGACCCGACGCTGGGGAACGTCGACACGATATGGCTGGGGAGCAATCTGACCCCGGAACAGGTTGTGCTGCGAAAGGTCGGTGACAACCTCGTACTCACCGTTCTCGACACGACCGACAGCCTCACGGTCCAGAGGCATTTCTGGAACGACAGCCCCCTCTATCGCATCGAGCGCATCCAGTTCATGGACGGTACGGTCTGGAACGAAACCGACATACACTGGGCCGTGTACAGGCCCACCGTCGGCGACGACTACATCAGAGGTACCGCGGGAGATGATCAAATCAGCACACTCGGCGGTGCGGATACGGTTGTTGGACTGGCGGGTGACGACACGATTCAGGGAGACGCGGACGACGACACCCTATTTGGCGATGACGGAAATGACACCCTGATGGGCGGGGCAGGCGATGATCGGCTCGTGGGAGGCTCGGGCCAAGATCTGCTTGACGGCGGCCCCGGAGACGACATCCTCGATGGGACATCCGGAAAGGACACCTACGTCTTCGGCCGCGGCTCGGGGCACGACACCATAGACGAACTGCCGACGACTGATGGGACCTGCAATACAGTGGTTCTGGGAGCGGGGGTCTTACCGACCGACATGGTGCTTGAGCGTACCAGCTATGGCCTCACTCTCACCATCGCGGACACGAATGACAGCCTGACGATCACAGCATGGGGAACACCC
>JBFMAA010000142.1:0-15551 GCA_040755955.1 Thermodesulfobacteriota bacterium | reverse complement strand
AAACCCTTTTGAAAAAGGGTTGTCCCCCGGACCCCCTTCCGAAAACTTTTGAAACATCGGGTGGTTCTGGCCATGCAGCGAGTTCCCGCGATAAGGGGCGCTGGCTTTCACGCCTGGTTGTGACCCCTCGCGGTCATGATGGTTTTGCAAAACGGGTGTCCCCCGGACCCTCTTCCGAAAAGTCTTAGAATACTGGGAGGTGCTGGCCATCGAAGAAGTCTTCGAGTCCGCGGGACGGGACTCTCCTCTATCGCTGTGGCCACGAGCCGTGACTGTTCTTGGCGGGTCGCCGTCGCCATCTCCGAGCAAGGCAGATACGAGACGCTGCAAGGCCGTGCCGAGTCGGTCCACGGGATCGTCACCTTCAGTCTGCGCAACCAGATCCTGCAACAGGTTCGTGACCACGCGTTTCGTATGCGCGTCAAGGCCGCTCATGTGATCGAGGGGTGAACCCATATGGTCTCGAGTTCCAGAGTTCGGGCAAATCGGCCTCCCCGCGCCCGAAGCTGGTCCCATTCGTCCGAGGTGTAGATGAGCAGGTCAGCGTGCACCGGCAGTCCGCTGAGATCCCAGGTGCGAGCGCGCTCCCCGAACGGCTCGGTCGATCCATCCACTATTGCGACAAGATCCAGATCGCTGCCGACACCCCAGTCTCCCCGCGCATAGGAGCCGAAATAGCCGATTTTCACGATTCCGGCCTGGCGTCTCACAAGGTCCGAAGCCCAGACGCGCACCGCTTCATCGACTCGGGTCTTGTCCGGCCATCTGAGCACTCGCGAATTCAAGGATCTCACCGGCATATCGTATCGCCTGCTCGCTTTGTATGGGGCCGTAGTGCTCGAAGGGAGCCCCTTCCGGGTGCCCGTTCGCATAACGGGTCGGCACATAGAAATTATCCAGCACTCTCGCTTTGTCCACAACGTCTTCCGGCAGGCTCAGCGGGAGGTCGGTCAACAGCCGCGCGACCACATGTCCCCAAGCCTCTTGCCCCAGCGACAGGTGCAGAGCCTTCACCGCCTTCTCAGCCGCCTGCTGGGCGGCAAAACACGCCCACTCGTGACGACCATCCGACCGGGAGGCGCGCGCCTGTTCCAGATCCCGAACCGCCTGCGCCAACCAATCTCGTGCTCGATTCGCCATGAAGATCCTTGTTGCCTCTCGTTCGGACAAGGGGCTTGTTCTCGACACGAATCTCCGTTACACTGGCTCCGACCGCGATTCGCGTCCGCTTCCGGATCGACCGATACCATACCGGAACAAGGTCGCGAAATCCAGGACGTTCGTGGGGCTGACGTAATGCCCGGAAATCCGAGAGGCTTCCATGTCCGTTGCACAAGTCGGTGACGAGTCTCTCTCACAATTGGTAGAACGGGTGGCCCGCCCGAAATCTGCCGGGAATGACGGGCATGTCGCGGATGCACGTGCACCAGCCGGCTTGACCGAACTTGCACAGCCGGGCATCTTGGGATGACCGGCACAGCCGTTGACATGAGGGCTGCAAAAGCGACCTCGGTTTCGTTTTCTGACCCGGCGCTGAAGCGTCCGGCTGTTTTCAGTCGCCCCTGTCGGGGCTTCGGAAGGCCCACATCCCGCAGGGACGTGTGATGTGAGAGGGCCTTTCGAGACCGGGTGAGCGGGCAAGGAATCCAAAGTGAACGCCTGTGGGGATAACCCGCGTGATCACTTGAACTGTTGGACATGATGCGGAATTGGTTTGCACGCTGGATTGCGATAGCACTGCTTGTGGGGCCGGCCGGGTATGGACCGGCACGGTACGGGTATGCTCAGGACAGAGGCAGGGGAACTCGAACCATCACGGCTCGGCAGGTGCTTCCTCACGGCTCTGCCGCGTTCGCTGCTTCTGCACCCCAGGCTGACGTGACTTCAGATATTCCGCTCCTGCCGAGCGTGCCGCACTCGCCTGTGGAAATGCCTCTGCCTCCGCTTCCCGGAGCGGAACCGCTCCCCCAGACAGAGACACCCTCTGCCGCCAAAGCCGATGTGCGTGAGGGTTTCGGAAAGTACGACGGGATGATACTCATACCGGCAGGCACCTTCGAGATGGGGAGTCAGGAGAACGAGGGCCGGATCGACGAACAACCCACGCATAAGGTCTTTCTCAAGGACTTCTACATTTCCAAGCACGAAGTGACGGTGAGTCGGTTCTGTGATTTTCTCAACGCCCAAGGGCACAAGGGGAAAGACGGCCTGGAACGGATCAAGATGCAAAGCCGTGATGCGGTGAGTCCCGATTGTCCGGTGCTACTCAGCCGCAAAAAGTTCGTCCCCAAAGAAGGAGCCGAAGACCTGCCGATGGTGTATGTTTCGCACTATGCCGCGGCAGATTACGCACGCTGGGCCGGCGGAAGACTCCCCACAGAAGCGGAATGGGAAAAGGCTGCGCTCACGGCGACTCCCAACCCGCCTGGGGACATCCTTCAGGTGTTGTATCGCGAGTCGAGCGTTTCGGTTACCACCGCATTTCCGGGACTCAAGGGGGTGTCCGGCATGGTGGGGAATGTGTGGGAGTGGTGTTCCGACTGGTACGCACCCGATTCGTACTCGAACAGCCCCCCAGCGAGACCGACCGGTCCCTCTCTCGGTTCGGAAAAGGTCATACGTGGCGGCTCCTGGGCTTCTGTCGAAGCATCCCGCCGGATTCGCAACCGACACAAGGCCTTCCCGAAAGGATACTACCGAACCGTGGGATTCCGCATCGTTAAGGACTGACGCCCATGCCCGAACGGATTCCCGCAGACCGCCTGGGAGCAGTCCCGCATCTGGTTGCCAAAGAGGGTTTGGCGATGCTCCTGTCTCTTGTGGCAATCGGCCTCTTGGCGGCTCTGGGTGACGCGCCCACGGACGGTCCCGCGGATCCCGAGGGAATACCTCCGGAATTCGTCAAGGCCCCTTGGATATTCGTGGGCATCCAGGTAATGCTCCGTGACTTGCCGGCTGTGCTCGGAGGCATTGTCTTGCCTTTGGCAGCATTGTCACTGGTGGCTCTGATCCCCTGGTTTCCGCAGAGAACGCTTCTCGCCCGCATTGCCGGGACCGCGACGTTCCTGGGCTTATGTGTGGGGGCCGGCGCGTTAACCCTCTGGGGATTGTGGCGATGAGGATGACCCTGTTTCTTGCCATCCTTGGACTTATAGGCGTCTTTGCCCTCGTGGAATACCGTTCGCGCAACCCGGAATGGAAGCCGTATCAGCTCGATGGTGTCGCCATTGCCGTGGAGAGGCTGGAAGCCGCGCTCGCAGAATCCCAGACAGAGGCGCGACGCGACGAGCTCCGTTCCCAAATCGATTCCCTCAAGGGACGGGCGCCCGCGGTCACGGAGATACGCCCCTTCGGCGGAAAAAGACCCGTCGAACGCTGCCTGACCTGCCACTACGGTATTGAGGACACCTCCGCGTCTCATCCCAATGCGGTGTTCGGGTGCGTAGTCTGCCACGGAGGAAACGGCGCGGATTTGACCGTCAGCGGAGCCCACAGATCCTTGCGGGGAGGACGCAATCCCGCAAGCCTCGATCTCGCCTCAAGGAGCTGCGGAGCGACCCTGCCGGGAATCGCGTCCTGCCATTCGGGGCGGGAGCACCCGCTACTCAACCGCACCGAACACGTTCCTCGATCCCTCATGGCTACTAATGCCGGAATCATCAGCACGCTTCGCTTCCAGTGGGGCGTGGAGCCTGACACACATGCGGTTTTCGGCATCAAGGAGGTGTCCGACGGGAAGACCAGGCTCAAGGCCGTGCCTTCCGAACACGGGCCGGACGGACGGATTGACCTTGCAAGCAGCCATTTTCGCAAGTTCTGTGCGGGGTGCCACCTTTGGGTCCCTCGGTTTGGTGATGCCATGGGCGGGTTGGCAGGATGCGCCGCATGTCATGCCCCGTACCGGGACGATGGCCGGTATCGCGGCGGCGATCCAACGGTCAAGCGAAACGAGCCCGGTCATGCGGCCTCCCACTCGATCTCGAACAGGATTCCCGACGACAGGTGCAGGGCCTGCCACAATCGAAGCGCCCGTGTCGGACTCAACTTTCACGGCGAAATGGAGAGCGAACAGTACGGGACGCCGTTCGCCAAAGGAGGCCTCAACGACAGGACTCTCAGCGACGACAGGTTTGTCCACAGGCTCGTTCCAGACATTCACCACGAAAAGGGCCTTGGTTGCATCGACTGCCACACAGGCCAGGACACGATGGGCGACGGCACCCTTCACGGTCACGCGGCGGACCAGATCGAGATCCGTTGCGAGGATTGTCACGGTTCCCACGCGGTGCCTCCGGGAATCCTGAAGGTCAATCGGTACGATCCCTTGGTGCAGGCCCTCGTGCGGACGAACCCCCACCTCAAGGTGTCCGAAGGGGATGAAATCCCGGTCACGTCCAAGGGCAGGCCGCTTCCGCACATTCGTCGGACGGTGAAGGGCTTCGTCCTTACGGGGAAGCTCGACGGGCGGGAACACCCGGTGACCGTGATCACCGGGAAGCTCGGGGCACACTCGATCCGAGGCCACGAGCGGCTCGAGTGCGATTCCTGCCACAGCGCGTGGAGCCCCCAGTGTTACGGGTGTCATCAGATGCTCGACATGCGTCGGCAAGGGAGCGACCAGATCACGGGCAAGACCTCCCCTGGCCGATGGGTGGAGGGACGCAGCCTGTTCCGGTTCGAGCGGCACATCTACGGCCTCAACGCAAGGGGAAAGGTCGGCATATTGGTCCCCGGCTGACAGGTCTGGAACTCCGTGGTCAACGGAGAAGGCCAGATCGTCCCGCCGTACGATTCCAAGGTGATGGACCTCGCGAACGGCCTCACCTCCATGACGTTCGGACCGATACGACCCCACACGACACGTACCGAGGCTCCCCGCTGCGTGGACTGCCACCTGGACCCCAAGGCCCTGGGACTCGGCGAGGGGAGGATGGCGCCCGCAACAGGTAAGGGTCGGTTGGAGGCGCAGGGAGCCTACGATTCACGTGCGTCGGGACTGCAGATCCCCTACCCTCTCGATGCGATAGTAGACCGAAACGGCAAGACGCTCCAGGGGACCTCGCACACGCTTTCCAGGCCGTTCAACCGGGAGGAGATCGGCCGAATACTCGGCATTGGCCCGTGCCTGCCATGCCACGACCGTTACGACGACCCCGTCTGGCAAAAACCAGGACCGTACAAACTCATGCCCCCCTGCGTGAAGAGGCTGGAACAGGCCCGGTAGGAGGGGACACTCGAGTCTTCCCGGGTGCCGCCCCGGACCCTGGTCACGCTCCTCGAAATCCGTGGTAGCGGTGAAGTGGATAAGGTCCCCCTCTTCCTCCAGGGGAGAGGCGTGCGGTTGCGTTCCCTTAGTCACTCCCCGTCCAGCTTGCCGACCTCCGCATGGGCAAATCCTGCACCCTCCGTTGACACGGGAATGATCCGGTGATATTCGGCTTGGACGAGAGGATTTCACGGTCGCCCCGGTCAAGACCCGATGGAAATTGACACCGTCTTGGGAAACGGACTTGTACCGAAATTGCGGCTTTTCGAGTGCATTGCGCGAATCGAGAGCTCACTCGGACTCTCAATCAATACCGCGGATGGCCAGAGCGGGGTCCGATTCCGGTGGAACCCGGTCTTGTGGGCCAGGCTTCCGGAAACTGTCTCAGAACTCTTTGCAGGGCAGAAATCGTGCCACAACCGTCGCCGGGGCCGGATAGCCCCGGCTCGCATCTGTCGCCCCGAGGGAGCTCTGAAGGCTTGCGTCCCATAGGGACGTCGGATAATAGCCCGGCACGTGAATGCCGGCCCAAGTGGAAGCGTGCCACGATTCGAGGGTTTTGAGACGGTTTCTCCAGGCTTGCCAGTCTGTCGGAGTAGACTGCAACCGGTAGAGTCGCGGAACCTCCCTGAGTGCGCGACACCCACACGGGACCGGCGGGCTAGTCAATAACGGATTACCAACCACACTGCGAGGAGGTTCTTTCCATGGCGGTGCTCATGACGTGGACTCCGGATCTGAGCGTCCATGTGGACAAGATCGATGACCAACACAAGGAGCTGTTTCAGAGATTCGGCCAGATAGAAGACGCCATCTGGGATGGAAGAGGCAAGGATGAGGTAGGCGAGATCATCAACTTCATGACCGACTACACCATCTTTCACTTCGGTGACGAAGAAGCAATCATGAAGCAACACAACTATCCCGGATATGCGGCACAAAAGCAGGCGCACGAGTACTTTACCACGGAAGTCAGGCAGATGAAAGCCAGATTTGACGCGGGAGAAATCACTTCCGGCCTCGTGGTGGAGGTGATCGATACACTCGGCGGGTGGTTCAAGAATCATATCAAGATCATGGACAAGGAGCTCGGAACGTTTCTCCAAGGGAAGGGCTGAGAGACATTGTCTCTGACTTCGGGCTCCCATTCGTAGATACAGTCGCGCATTCTCCAACAGTCCAAGAGTGGAACCTGAAGATTTGAAAAGATGTTTTCGCGCCAAGAACGCAAGGAAACAGAGTATTCCTTGGCGTTCTTGGCGTGCTTTGCGAGAGTCAGTCTTTTCGGGTCCCCGTGCGTGACAGTACTTCGGAATGGCACGACCTAGCTGTGTGAGCGGATCTTCTCTGCACGATCTTCCAGTTGTTTGGCCTTCTTTTCGTTTCCTGTGGTCCTATACAGCGCGGCGAGGTTCTCCAGGACTGTGGCTACGTTTGGGTGTTCTTTCCCCAGGGCCCGCTCACATATGGAGAGTGCCCGATAGTACAAGGGCCGCGCCTTACGGTAGTCGCCCTGTCCGCGATACAGATCGGCGAGATTGCTCAAACATACCGCCACGTTCGGATGATTCCACCCGAGGGTCCTCTGAGAGAGTTCCAGCGCCCTCTTCTGGAAGGGCTCAGCCATCACGTAGGTTCCCTGGGCCAGGTATACCTCGGCAAGGTTGTTCAGTGAGGTGGCAATTTCGTGATGTTCGGCTCCGAGGGCCTTTTCCCATATTGCCACGGCTCTCTTATACAGAGGTTCCGATTCCTCGTGCCGGCCCAGAGCCCTGTACATCACCCCGAGATTGTTCAAGGATTGAGCAACGTCAGGATGATCGTCTCCCAGGATCTTCTCCCGCATCGCGAGCGACTTCTTGAATGTTGATTCAGCCTCCGCATTCCGTCCTTCCGCATCGTACAGGCAAGCCAGGTTGTTGAGCGCGGTAGCCACTCGAGGGTGCTCGTTGCCGAATGCCTGCTGAGAGATGGCAACCGCCCTCGAATACAGGGGTTCCGCTTCATCGTATCTCCCGCGAGAAACGTACAACGACGCAAGATTGTTCAGCGAATCTGCCACATGAGGATGGCTGTCTCCCAGGGCATTCTCCCTGATCTCCAGGGCCTTCTTGTAAAGGGGTTCAGCCTGGGCGTACCTCCCTCGAGCATTGTACAACCCGGCAAGGTTGTTGATTGCCGTGGCCACCAGGGGATGGTCTTTCCCGAGACTCGCCTGGCAGATATTCCTCGCCCGAGCGTAGAGCGGTTCAGCCTTGGAGAACTGGCCTCGGGCCTCGTAGACCGTGGCGAGATTGTTCAACGAATTGGCCGTATCCGGGTGATTGCCGCCCAGGGCCCGGCGCCGTATCTCCACCGCCCGTTTCAGAAGGGCTTCCGCCTCGGCGAAATCGCCCACCGCATCGTGGAGTAGTGCCAGATTGTTCAAAGATGCCGCGACGTTCGGGTGTTTCTTGCCGAATATGCTCTCTCGGATCTCGAGGGCCCTCTGATACAGCGGTTCAGCCTCGGAGAACCGTCCCTTGATCCTGTAAAACTCAGCCAGGTTATTCATCGCGGTTGCGACGTGGGGGTGCTCCTTACCCAGGCCTGTTTCTGCGAACTCCAGAGCCTTCTTGAGTACGGGTTCGACTCCCGCGTACTTCCCCTGGAACGAGCGGCTCAGCGCAATGTTGTTCAACGCGGCGCCCAGGTTGGGACGATCCCCTCGGAGGGTCTTCTTGGCGATGCGCAGGACCCTCATCGAGAGTTCGGTCGACTCGCCGTACTTGCCCTGATCTTCATAGAGCAATGCCAGGTTGTTGAGAATCGCCGCGAGCTCCGGGCTTTCCGGCCCGTCAAGGGCTTCCCTGATCGACTGGGCGCGGGTGAGCAACGGTTCCGCTTTGGCATATCGCCCCATTATCCGGTACAAAGCGGCAAGATCGTTGAGATTACCTGCCGTTTCCGCCGCGTCTTTCCCCTGGATTCGCTCACGAATACTCAGCGCTTGTCTGTACGCGGATTCCGCTTTGTAGAACTTGGCCTGACCCATATATGCCTCTGCAAGTGTGCTCATGGTCGTGGCCACATCTGGATGGTTCCACTTGAGCGCGGTGCGCCGGATTCCGAGCGCCTTTGACAAGACGGGTTCCGCCTCCGCGTACTTGCCGAGCACCACATACACCGCGCCGAGGTTCTGCAACGCGGTGGCCAGATTGGGGTCCTTCCGGTTCTCTTTGGTGTCCAGGATGGACACGATCTTCTCGTAACGGGATTCGGCTTCCGAGTATTTGCCCAGGCGGTCCAGTATGGTCGCCAGGCTGCCCAGGGAAACTATCGTGCGGGGATCGTCCTGTCCGAAATGTGCTTCGGCTATTCCCAAGGCCTGTCCCGCCGCTTTGGCAGCGTCATACAATTGGCCTTCCGTGCGGAGTCGCTCGGCTGTGGCGGTCAATTCATCCCACTCCACGTCCCGAGCCAGAACCGTAGCCGCGAGACCAAGACAAATCGCTACGGATATCAGAATCCTGAACTTCGTCATTTCACACCTCCATCAATTCGAAAAGAGCCGCCGTGCAGCATGAAGGTTCTCACCAGAGTCTCTCCTCTCCGGTGGGCCCGGGTTTCTTCACGGGCGAGCGTTGCCCCAGGAGCTGCTCCGCTTGGGTGAGCAGCCCGCGAACGGTCTCCTTGCGGGCGGGGTCCGTCAACAATGTGAGCGCCTTCCGAAGGTCCTGAACAGCGTTGTCGTACTCCTGCGTGTTCATGAACGCGACTCCCCGGTTGGCGTACGCAAGCGCCAACGAGGGGTTCTTCGCGATGGCCAGAGACAAGTACTCGATACTCCTGTCATAGTCGCCTGCCTGGAGATAGGCCTTGCCCAGCGAATAGAGCACCTCGGCCTTGCCGACAGCCGGATCGATCAGAGTTGCCTGTGTCAGGTCGCGAGCTGCCTCGGGGTATCTCTTCAGCGCGTCGAATGTCGCGGCTCGATCAAGAAGTGCTCCCACATTGCGTGACTCCGCGTCGAGCGCCCCATTCAGGTCGGCCAGTGCGTCCTTGAACCGACCGGCAGCAAGCTTCGCCTTGCCCGCGAGTGCCATGATGCCGGGAAGCTCCGGCGATACCTTCATGGCGTGATCGAAATCCTTGACTGCCTCTTCCGCCCGTCCCAGGGTCAGGAGTATCTTTCCCCGTGCCGCGAGTATGTCCGCGTCGGGTCTCCCGCTCCTGGCCAACTCCGAATAATCGGCCAAGGCCTCTTCGGTTCTGCCCATCTGTTCGAGAACCCAGGCTCTGTTGGCGCGTGCGATCCTCAGATCAGGTTTTCGTTCCAAGGATCGAGACAAGTCTTGCAGTGCCCCCTGGTAATCGCCGAGTTGGGCCTTGGCCCAACCTCTGTTGGAGAGCACGGTGGAGTCGTCGGGCTCCAGTTTGAGCGCCTCGTTGCACGCCTCGACCCCGGCCTTGAGATCCCCTTGCGAAAAGGAGAGATTTCCCAACTTCGCCCAGGCGCGGGCGTGGTGGGCATCGAGTGCAAGGACCTTCTTGAGATCCGCGCTTGCCTTCGCGGCATCGTTCTTTGCCGTATGGGCCAGTGCCCGCAGGTACAAGGCCTCGGTATCCTTCGGGGACGTCTCGACGACCGCGTCAAGCGCATGCAGCGCGTCATCCGGCCTGCCCAGAGCGAGGTACGCTTCGCCCATTGCGAGCAGCGCTCCGTCATGGGCAGGGATCGCCTTGACCACTTGTGCCATGTCCCGGATCGCCTCCTCATAGCGCTTTCTTGCCACGTAGATCAGACCTCGGGCATAGGACGCTTCCCACAGTGAGGGATCTCGCTTGATCGCCTCGGAAAAATCGGACAATGCCGCATCAGGATTCCCAGCAGAGCGGAACGCAACGCCTCGGTTGAAATGAGACCGGGCATGTTTCGGGTCGATCTCGAGCACCTTGGTGTAGAGCCGAATCGCCTCGGGAAGATTGAGCGACCAGTGCGCTTCCTGGGCCTGCACGTACAGCCTCGTCACCTCCTCGTCCGTCGCAAGGGCGCAACCGGAAAGCCCGCCTATCAACACGCCGAGGAGGAGGATGAGTATGACTCTACGTACTTGCATCGAATACCGGTCCTTCTGTCGGGAGGATCGTTTCAGGGATGGGCGAGCATCTGCTTCACCCTGTCGTCAGTGACCACCTGCCGGGGAGGCGCGACCTTCTTGTCCTGCTCCCGCGGAATCTCCAGCGCTTTGCGGAAATCCTCGGCCGCGTCCGTCCTCTGGCTCAGGAATTCATACGCGAGCCCCCGCTTGATGTAGGCCTGCCTGTGTAGCGGGTCGAGCCGGATGGCCTCCGAGAGATGCATCACCGCCTGGGGGAAGTCCCCTGTTTTTCCCAACGCGACTCCCAAGTCGTACTGCACCGAAGGGTCGTCAGGCCGTTGCTTTGCCAAACGGGTGAAAAGGTCCACCGCGGCTTGGTACTTTCCCTGCCTCTCTTCCAGCAACCCGAGCACCGACAGCATGCCGGCGTCGGATTCCTCGGCATGGAGGGCGCGTCGAAGGTCTTGTGCGGCCCGGTCAAACTGCCCAAGCTCCACGAGACAGGCACCTCTGGCCGCGTTAACTCCGGGTTGGTCCTTGTTCAATTCGAGGGCCTTGTCGAAGTCCGCGACGGCCGCCTTGCAGTCTCCCTGTTCCTTGAGTATCCAGCCTCTGTTCGAATACGCGGTTGCCAGATGCGGGTTCAGTGAGACCGCCTTGGAGATGTCGCCGAGGGCCTTGTCGCGTCTGCCGAGCTGAAAATTGGTCCATCCCCGGTTATTGTACGGGTCCGCGAAGTCGGGATCTATCCGTATTGCCCGATCGTAATCCTGTATGGCGGCATCCAGCTCGCCCTTCTGGAAGTGCGCGTTGCCCCTCTTGTGATAGGCCCGGGCATACTGGGGTTTGAGCTCAATCGCGTGGGTGAAGTCCTCGATCGCCCTGTCGAAATCTCCCTTTCTCTGCCGAGCGTCGCCACGGTTATAGTGCGCGAGCGCCTGTTTGGGGTTGAGTTCAATTGCTTTGTCGAAGTCCTCGATTGCCTTGTCCACCTGCTTCTGCTGCAACAACGCGGACCCGCGGTTGTTGTATGCGTCCGCGTCGTTGGGATTGATCTCGATGGCTTTGGTGAAGTCGGCTATGGCATGCTCGAACTCGCCTTTTCGTATGTGCGCGTTGCCACGGTTGTACAAAGCGAGCGCATTGGCAGGGTTGAGTTCCAGGACGCGTGTGTGGTCCTGGATGGCCGCATCGTATTGCCGGAGCTTGTAATGCAGCCTGCCCCTATTGTTGAGCGCTACCGTGTACTTGGGGTCCAACTTGATGGCCGTGTTATAGTCTTCCATGGCCTTATCGTTGTGCCCGAGCCTGTCGTATGCCGTGGCCCGCAGGAAGTGGAGCTCCGCGTTCTGTGCATCGATCTTCATCCCGCGTGTGAAGTGCTTCACCGCTTCTTCGTAATCCGCGGTTTGCATGGCGTTCTTCCCGAGTTGAAGGGCCTCTTGGACGCTGTCTGCACACGCGACGGACGCGGCGAAGAGCAGGAGAGCAAGTCCGATATGGCCAAGGGTTGTGAGGTTCTTCCGCATTACAAGGATATCTCCTTACCTGACAAGGTGATACCAATTATTATGATAGCACAACATGAGAAAATATGTCTAGCAATCTTTAATCAGAAGCTTTATTTCCTACGAGACCAAGCCTCTTGCGCCATGGTGCCACGCGTTGAGAATTGCGGGGACTTTCACCCTCCCCTAACCCCTCCCATCAAGGGAGGGGAATAGCAAGCCCTCTCGTCTGGTGGTTGAGGGAAGGGAGAGAGGGTTTGTGTCTACGTTCACGGTCCCGAGAATTTCAAGGCGCGTGACTATAGCAGGCTGAAGGACAAGCCGTGGGCTTCCCCTCTTCCGGTTATGTCAGAATTGCCATAACACCGCGTTTTTTCTCTTTTTTTGACCTTGACACCCGAACGTATCATTCGTACACTGTGTGCATGACCAAGACCGTTGTACCCCCTTCCCCGAAGGGAAGCCCCACCGGAATGAACTGCTCAGGCCCTAAAAGGAGGGAGCTGTCATGAGAAAACTGATTCGCGTCGACATGTCAAACATGTCGGTAAAAGTCGAGGACCTTACCGGTGAATACGCCCAATTTGGCGGCCGAGGGCTCACATCGTGCATTGTGGCCCGGGAAGTGCCTCCGCTGTGCCACCCCTTGGGACCGGAAAACAAACTCGTCTTTGCAGCGGGTCTTCTTGCGGGCACGACATGTGCCAATTCCGGACGCATCTCCGTCGGGGCTAAGAGCCCCCTTACCGGCGGGATCAAGGAGAGCAACGCAGGCGGAAACACCGCCTTCAAGATGGGAAGGTTGGGGGTTGCAGGGATCGTGGTAGAAAACCAACCCAAAGCCGGAGAGCTCTACTACCTTCTGGTCACCAAGGACGGAGCTGAGCTTCACCCTGCCCCGGATCTCGCGGGGGTCAACAACTACGAGCTGTGCGAACGGCTCCAGAAGGAACACGGCAAACACGCGGGCATCATCTCCATAGGTGTGTGCGGGGAGATGCGGATGTCTTCGGCTTCTGTGGCGGTGACCGACACCATGGGCATGCCGGCTCGACATGCGGGCCGTGGTGGCCTGGGCGCGGTGATGGGTTCCAAGGGGCTCAAGGCGATAGTGGTACTGGAAGAAGGGGCTCCGGGCGTGACATACCATGACAAAGACGCGTTCAAACAAGCCACGGAGGTCTTCCGGGCAGCGCTCAGGGAGCACCCGGTCACGAAGCCCGGCGGCGGGCTCGCGGTGTATGGGACCAACGTGCTGGTGAACGTGATCAACGAAGCCGGGGCTTTTCCCACACGCAACTTCTCCGAAGGCCGCTTCGAGGGAGCCGGCAAGATCAGCGGCGAGACCATGCACGACACCATCAAGGCTCGAGGTGGCAAGACGACCCACGCGGGATGCACCACCTGCATCATTCAATGCTCGAACGTATACAACGATGCGCAGGGGAAGTACGTCACGTCCGGGCTTGAGTATGAGACGGTCTGGGCCAACGGCGCCAACTGCGGCATTGACGACCTCGACGCGATCGCCAAAATCAGCTACCTCTGCGATGATTACGGTCTGGACACCATCGAGACGGGAGACGCGATTGCCGTGGCCATGTATGCGGGCGTGAAGAAATTCGGTGATGCGGCCGGAGCGCTCGAGCTGCTGCACGAGATAGGAAAAGGTTCGCCATTGGGCCGGATACTCGGCAACGGGTCCTATGTGGTTGGTCAGGTGTTCGGAGTAGATCAGGTTCCGTGCGTGAAGAAGCAGGGGATGCCCGCATACGACCCGAGAGCCTGCATGGGAATCGGCGTCACGTACGCGACCTCGACCATGGGTGCGGATCACACTGCGGGGTATGCGGTGGCCACCAACATCATGAGAGTGGGCGGGTACGTGGATCCCCTCAAACCGGAAGGCCAGGTCGACCTGTCGAGGAATCTCCAGATCGCCACTGCAGCGGTTGACAGCGCGGGACTGTGCGTGTTCACCGCCTTTGCCGTGCTGGACATCCCCAGTGGTCTGGAGGCCATTCCCAAAATGCTCAGCGGGGTGTACGGCGGAAACATGACCCTCGACGACGTCGTGGCGCACGGTCAGAAGATCCTCAAGCTGGAGCGGGAATTCAACATGGCCGCGGGGATCTCCGCAGTGGAAGACCGCCTACCCTATTTCATGAAGACCAAACCCGTGACACCTCACAACATCGTGTTCCAAGTTCCTGACGAAGAGCTCGACAGACTGCACAACTTCTGATTCCCTTCCGGAGACCGGGCGGGGCATTCCCCCGTTCGGCTTCCCCTCCCCGCCGGCTCCCGAACCTCGCCCAATGAGGCGAAAATACCCATCCAGGAGTGTCACCTGAGTTCCCTTTCAACCCCGATGATGCCCTCGCTTTACATGGAAGGCAACAGGCGATATCCTGGCCTTGTGCAGGGATAGCACAGGGGCGTTTTCCACGTGTAGGCAACCATCAAATCCAGAGGGAGGGGCATCATGAAGATCACGGTGAGCGCATTCAAAGCGGACATAGGCAGCGTAGCCGGACACTTGCTGCCCAGTTCGGGCATCGTCAGGCGTGTGGAGGACTACTGCCGCGTGCAGAGCCAAGGTCTTCTCATCGACCTTCAGGTCAGCCATACCGGCGACGACATCGCCATCCTCTGCACGCACGAACGGGGCGTGGCCGACGAAGCAACCCATAAGCTGGCGTGGGACGCGTTCGTCGCAGGGACGGAAACAGCCAAAGCAGAGGGTCTGTACGGCGCGGGGCAAGATCTGCTCAAGGACTCTTTTGCCGGCAACATTCGAGGCATGGGACCCGCGGTGGCAGAGATGGAATTCGAGGAAAGGCCGGCGGAACCGATCCTTTTCTTCGCCGCGGACAAGACCGACCCCGGCGCGTTCAATCTTCCCTTATACCTTGCCTTTGCCGACCCGATGTACTGCCCCGGTCTGCTCTTGTCCCCCAAGATAGCCGAGGGGTTCATGTTCACGATCATGGATGTCTCGTACACCGACGCGGACCGGGTAATCCAATTGCATGCTCCTGAAGACCTCTACGACATAGCCGCGCTCTTGCGGGACCCGGAACGCTTCGTCGTCGAGTCGATCCATTCACGGGCGGACGGAGAGATCTCCGTGTGCGTGAGCACCACTCGACTCCACAATATCGCCGGCAAGTACGTGGGTAAGGACGACCCGATCTCACTGGTCCGCGTACAGAGCAGCTTTCCCGCCACCGGAGAAGTGCTCGGGCCCTACTGCATCGCGCCCTTGGTCGCGGGGTTCATGCGGGGCAGTCACACCGGCCCGCTCATGCCGGTCAAGCGAAACTCATCCGTCTCCTATTTCGATGGACCTCCGGTGGTGAGCTGCACCGGCTATTGCGTGAAGAACGGGAAGTTCACCGAACCCGCAGACGCATTCGATCATCCCTTCTGGGACGAAATCAGGCGAGAGGCGGCAGTGAAAGCCCTCAGCATCCGCCGGCAGGGCTTCTTCGGCGCGGCAATGCTGCCGTACAGCGAACTGGAATACGGCGGCATCGTCGACAAGATGGCAAAACTGGACACCCGATTCAAGCTCAGGCAACGAGCGAACTGAGTGCAAGTGGGCCGGTGTAAAGATAGTCTCTGGGGGAAGGGGCGTTTTGAAAAACGCCCCTTCCCCCAGACCCCCATCCCCTAAAACTTTTGAAATTGGGC
>JBFMAA010000141.1:0-15573 GCA_040755955.1 Thermodesulfobacteriota bacterium | reverse complement strand
TCTTTTTGAAAAAAGACCCTTCCCCCGGACCCCCATCCCCAAAAACTTTTGGAGCATGGTGGCTCCCGCTGGTCGCCGCCGGTGGGTCGGGGTATTTCCCGGCATGCAGGATGGGAAAGCATTTCCATCGTTGGTTGTGCCCGCAGCGAGGGCATGGGTCTTCACATGAAGGTTCTCCAGGGGAAGGACCACTTCTCCTGCGATACTTAGTGGCGTTTGGCGTAAACACGGTCACGTATTCCCGGTCGGCATTCGTAGTGACCGTTGGCCGCCATTCCGAAAAGTTTCGGGTGGGACGGGCATCTTGCCCGTCATTTCTTGATGGACATGCGAGACGCCTGTCCCTCCATTATGCCCGAGATATGCAACCGTATTTGAGCAACAGACCTCAGTGGTGGTTTTCACAAATACGGTTCCGGATTCCCCGAGTCGCGTTGCAGAGGCGACCAGTGTGGCCGGCGTCCCTGCCTGCCCGCCAGTAACCGCGAACGGGCCGCCCGGCAGCTCATAGGGCATTCTCGAGTGTAGCAGAATGTGTACATTGGGACGATGAAGTCTTGAGACAGAGGATAATTCCGTGAGAGATCTATCACAAGACGAGTTCTTGGCAAAACGATCAAGGGACTACGACATATGGCTGGAGGAGGGAAAGATCCCCCATTCATCCAAGGTGATCCCGGTTAACCAATCGCTGTCCGGGGATCGCTGGATCATGCCTTCGGAGCAGGTGCTGGAGTTCCTTCGCAACGCCCGGTCGTTCGCTGTGGCAAACTGCCTTTGCCGAACCCATTACAAGCAATGCGACAAGCCTGTGGAGATTTGTTTCTATCTCAACGATTTTGCCGACAAGACCGTTGCTTCCGGAAGGGCCAGGACCATATCGCTTCAGGAAGCTGCCGAACGATTGAAGATGGCCGATGTCCATGGCTTGATCCACACCATTCTGAATCGCCCGGATCAGTATTCCTACGCCATATGTAGCTGCTGCTCCTGTTGTTGCCACGACTTGCAGCTAATGTTGGCGTACGGCAAAGAGAATATCCTGGTGCAGTCGGCCTATTATGCCCAAACCGACATGAGCACATGCACTCACTGCGGTGCATGTGTTGACCGGTGCGTGTTTGGAGCCCGCACAATGGAGGACGGGCAGATGATTTACGATCACAATAAGTGCTATGGTTGCGGTCTCTGCATAAGTGTCTGCGCTGAAGACGCAACGGTCATGGAACTGAATCGGCACGTTTGACAATCTCTATTCCAAGGGTAGGCCGTGTTTCTTCATCTTCTTATAGAGCAGGGTCCTGTGAATGCCGAGCAACTTTGCCGCCTTCACCTTGTTGTTGCCGGCGTGTACGAGCGCGAATCGGATCGCGTCACGCTCGGCCTTGTCCAGCATCTGCGCGAGGGAGAAAGAGCCGTGGTCCACTGCCTTACGCTCCCTCCGGAAGAGGCTGAACGGCAAGTGATGGGTATGAATGGTGTTGCCTTCAAGAGAGTAGACTATCCCTTGAATGAGGTTGCACAGTTCCCGGGCGTTCCCGGGCCAGTCGTACCTCGCGAAGGTCGCTTGCGCGTCGGGATCTATCCGAATCGCGTCAGGAGATCTGTCCGACACATGCCGGCGAAGGACAGCCTGAGCAAGCGGCATGATGTCCTCTCTTCTCTCCCTGAGCGGCGGCACGTGAATCGGAATCACGGACAAGCGGTAGAAAAGATCCTTCCGAAAACGCCCCTGCGCCATCATGCGATCCAGATCCTGATTGGTGGCGGCGATCAGCCTGAAATCCACGTGGGTGACCGAGGTTCCTCCCACACGCTCCAGCTCCTTCTCTTCGAGCACTCGCAGGAGCTTCGGTTGCATTTCCAACGGCAAGTCACCGATTTCGTCGAGAAAGACCGTTCCGTTGTGGGCGAGCTCGAATTTTCCCGGCTTTCCCTTGGACTTGGCGCCCGTGAATGCCCCCTCTTCGTACCCGAAGAGCTCGGACTCCATGAGATCCTTGGGAATTGCCGCACAGTTGATCCGCACAAACGGCTTGGAACTGCGGGGAGACGCATGGTGTATGGCCTGCGCAAAAAGTTCCTTTCCGGTGCCGGATTCCCCGGTGATCAGCACGGGCAGGTTGGCTGCAGCGGCTCGGAGTGCTTGTTCCTTCAGAGATTGCAGCGCAGGGCTCACTCCTACGATGCTGTCGAGATTGTATCTTGTCGAGCGAAGAGACTTAAGCTGCTCTTCGTACAATTGTACCTTCGATTCCAGCAGAGAGAGCTTTCGGGCCAACCTGTCCACATCTTTCACATCTTTAAACATCACCTGTCCGAAGACCGCGATCACCTTGCCGTCTTTCCTGACGGGGATGCGCTGAACCACCATGTTCTGGCCTTTGATGCTTTGAGTCAGGTTGATTTCCGCCTTTCCCGACCTGGCCACCAGGTGCATGCGGGAGTTCTCCACCACTTCGGTGCAGTGCTTTCCTATCTGCTCTTCCGGGTCGACTCCGAGAAAGACCCCGTACGGGGTGTTGAAATGGGTCACGTACCCCTCTGCGTCCGTGATCATGACCCCGTTGTAGATATTGTCGAGAATGAGGTTGAGCAGTTCCATCTCGCCACAGGATCGGACGCCGGGACAGATCCGGCCGTCCCGTGGAGTGCAGGGAGCCGCGTCGTGGCGCGCGTCTTCTGGGTTGTGGTGCATCCGAGTCCCCCTGTATCCGCGGTGCTACGCGTAGCTTGGCAGCTACAGGTATCATACGCCGTTTTCTCCGCATGCGCAACTCCATTATGCCCCCAGCCAACCGCTACGGTACCGGGAACCGGCCCGCTCACGCTCCGCAGGGGCCGGGCGCGGAGTAGTGGCACGAGAGTTGCTGAATAAGGCTATTCGCCATGGGAGCACAGTGAAATGGATATAACAGAACCGGGAATCGCGAGGGAGAAGGTGCTCTGTCTGTCCGACGGAGATTTCAACACAGGTAACGTGTGCATCGTCACCGGGGCCGCGGGCGGGATCGGGAGAGCCACTGCCATTGCGGCTGCGGTGAACAACCTCATGGTCGTGGGTCTCGACGTCAACGAGGATGAGGGGATCAAGACACAGAGGACCGCCAGAGAAATGGGTGGTCAGATGATCTTCATCCCCACGGATCTCACGAAAGACGACGCGATCGAATATGCGGTCTCCGAGGCGGCCAAACTTGGAACGATCAAGTATCTCGCCAACATAGCCGGCATTCAGCATATCGATTCCGTGGAGAATTTCCCCATGGAAAAATACGATCTGATGCAGCGGCTCATGCTCAGGGCGCCGTTTCTCCTTTCGAAGCTGTGCATACCGCACATGAAGAGGAGCAGTCAAGAAACCGGCGTCATAGGAAATATGGCTTCCATCCACGCGCACATTTGCACGATGAACAAACCCGTGTACAACATCACCAAGTTCGGGCTCAGGGCCCTGTCCCAGTCCATTTCCGCGGAGGGAGAGGGGAAGATCAGATCGTTCTCGGTGAGTACCGGCTTCGTCAAGACGGGCCTGGCGCTCGGCCAGGTGGCGGACCAGGCGCGACAGAGAGGAATCACTCCGGAAGAGGTCGTGCGGGACGTGATGATGGGCAAATCGAGGGTCAAAGAGATGATGCATCCCATTGAAGTGGGGAATCTCTTCATGTTCGGGTTTTCCCGTTTTGCCCGGTACCTGGTGGGCGGAGACCTGCTCGTGGACGGCGGAATGGTCCTGACTTACTAAGGGATTGTCCGGAAACAAGTGGTGCACCGAAAATCCCCCCTAACCCCCCTTCAGAAAAGGGGGGAAAAGACGGACCTTCCCGCTCCCCTCCTTTTCTAAAGGAGGGGAGCGGGGCAGGATTTTCAAGGGCCACGGGCCGCCCACATTGATGCGGTTATTCTGGGACAGACCCCAAAGCACGGCGTGTCGGACAACTGTCCGGGAAAGGAGGTGCACGGGTAATCAGAGACTCGATAGAAGATGGCCTATTCCAGTCAAATCAAAGAACGCCTTGAGGAGGTAACGATGAAGAAGTTCGGAATCGGATTCCTGGCTTTGGCAATGGCCCTGGTATTTGTGGCGGCAATGACCACCGGCTCCTACGCCCAGGCCAAGAAAGAGGAGCCCGCAAAAGGGCCCAAGAAGGTCGAGAAGTTCGGCGAAGACCCGCGGGTGAAAGAGTTTAAGGGCAAGAAGTGGGAAACATCCACCAAGAAGTTCACCTGGCGTGCCAGTGACCCTTGGGGTGGTCTGCTGTTCCACGATTTCCTTATCCACTTCGCGGACAGCGTGCGAGCCTGCAGCGGCGGGCGCTTGGATATCAAGGTCTTCCAGACCGGCGCGATCGTTCCCGCAATGGAAGTCTTTGATGCGGTGTCCAAGGGGACGCTCGACGTGGGCCATTCCTGGCCGGGATACTGGAAAGGAAAGAATGAGGCCTTCGTGGCGTACGCGTCGGTTCCGTTCGGACTCGATACGGAAGGGTACAACATCTGGAACTATGAGCGCGGCGGCGAGAAGATGCTCAGCGAGCTTTACGGCAGGTTCGGCATGGTGGCTTTCATATGCGGCACTGCCGGCCAGGAGCTCGGCATACATTCCAATAAGCGCGCGGTCAAGATGGAGGACTTCAAAGGGATGAAGCTCCGGACCGTGGGCTGGTACCAGGACATCCTCAATCAGCTCGGCGCAAATGTGACCCCGCTGCCCGGTCCTGAAATCTACCTGGCTCTCGAAAGAGGCGTCATCGACGGCTGTGAATTCAGCAGTCCTGCGCTGAACTATCCCCAGGGTTACCACGAGATCACCAAGTACGTCATCGAGCCCGGTGTGCATCAGCCCGCGGTTCAGTTCGACGTCTTCATCAACAAGAAGAAGTGGGAAGAGCTGCCTCCGGACTTGCAGGAAATAGTGAAGATCTGCGCGAAGGAGACCACCTTCTGGTCTTGGAACTGGATCGAGAACCTCAACGTAGAGGCGATCGAGAAGATGTCGAAAAGGGTTGAGTACGTGCGTATGGACGACAAGACGATCATCGAGTTTGCCAAGACCTCGAAGAAGTACCTGGATGATCTTTCTGCGAAGAACCCGGACGTGAAGAAGGCCCTGGAATCCCAGGACAAACTCAAGACGGACCTCGCCCCCTGGCGCAAGATGCGCAGCGGCGTTGCTCCCTGGCCCTATGAGCAGTTCATAAAGGGCGAACTGTACCACTAAACGGCTACTCTTGACCAGTGTGGGGTCTCAGTCACGCCGGTGGCGGCAAAATCCCCCCATTCCCCCCTTTAGATAAGGGGGGAATGGAAGAGGAGCCGGCTCACCTCCTTTTAGAACAAGGGAGAATCGAAGGGGAGCTTGCCCACTCCCTTTGGAAGAAGGAGCAGAGGAGATTCCGGACTGGAAGACTGAGTGGTTTCTCACCAAATGCTCCCCGGGTACCACGCGTGATCCGGGGA
Source organism: Thermodesulfobacteriota bacterium (assembly GCA_040755955.1). Taxonomy (GTDB): domain Bacteria; phylum Desulfobacterota; class Desulfomonilia; order Desulfomonilales; family Desulfomonilaceae; genus JBFMAA01. The sequence goes on along the minus strand of JBFMAA010000141.1, from coordinate 10,113 downwards.
GCTTCGACCCATTCCGCATATCGGAGGAATCCGTCATGAAAAAGCTTGTCCACGGGATCGAGGCCTTCATCGAGTTCTTCGGCAAGTGGGCATCTCTGTTGGCGTTGCCGTTGATATTCGTGGTAGTCTACGAGGTTGTCGCGAGGAAGGTGTTCCATTCTCCCACCATCTGGGCCTTTGAGGTCACCGTCTATCTGTACGGGGCTCATTTCCTCCTGGGATCCGCGTACACGTACATGCACGATCGTCACGTGAGAATCGACATACTGTACGCAAGGTTCCCTCGCAAGGTGCAAATAGTGATCTCGATGATCACGTTTCTCCTTGTCTTTCTCCCTTTCATAGGCGGCTTGAGCTGGGCCGCGGTCAAGTATGCCGCCCACGCCTGGGCGGTGAACGAGCATAGCTGGAGCGCCTGGAAGCCTCCTTTGTATCCGTATAAGACGGTGATGCCAGTAGCCTTGATCCTGCTGCTGATTCAGGGGGTCTGTCACTTTATCCGTGACATCTACCGACTGAAAGGGGAAGACATATGAGTCCCGAAGCTGTTGCCATATGGATGTTCGTGACCCTTGCGTTCGTGATCTTCCTCGGGCATCCGCTGGCCTTTTCCCTGGGAGGCATCGCAGTCGTATTCGGCCTTCTCGGTTGGGGTGGGTCACCGGATGTGGTCTACTCCCTCTTCGTCAACAAGACCTACGGGGTCATGGAAGAATACGTGCTCGTTGCGGTGCCGTTGTTCATCTTCATGGCCCAGATGCTCGATGTGTCGGGTATTGCCGAGAAGCTGTTTCACACCATGCACGTCCTGTGGGGACCGGTGCGAGGAGGTCTTGCCATCGCGGTACTGATGGTCTGCACGGTCTTCGCGGCATCCACGGGCGTGGTCGGCGCAACGGAGGTGGCCATCGGCCTTCTTGCTGCCCCGAACCTCCTCAAGCGAGGCTACGACATACCCATGACGGCCGGCTGTATCTGCGCCGGAGGGACCCTGGGCATACTGATCCCGCCGAGCATTATGCTCGTCGTGTACGGCGGTCTCACCAACATCTCCGTGGGGAAGCTCTTTGCCGCGGCCATGATGCCCGGTCTCACGCTCTCCGCCCTGTACATCACCTACGTGGCGATTCGGTGCGGTATCAGCCCCGAGATGGGACCGCCGCTGCCCATCGAAGAGAGACAGTATACGTTCAACCAGAAGCTTACCATGATTTTCACGTCTCTCCTTCCCCCTTTGTTTCTCATCGGGATGGTGTTGGGGAGCATCGTAGCAGGCGTGGCCACCACCACGGAGGCCGCGGGCCTCGGCGCGATCGGCGCGGTCATTCTAGCGATCTGTTTCCGAAAGCTCAACTGGCCTGCGATAGTAGATTCGTGCACGTCTACCGTCAAGATTACCAGTATGGTCTTGACGCTCTTCATCGGTGGAAACGCGTTCCAGTCGATCTTCATGGGACTCGGCGGAGGCGATGCGGTCTCCACCGTGCTGATGGGACTCAAGCTCCCGCCCCTCGCGATCATGTTCATCATGATGGGGATTGTGTTCTTCCTGGGGATGTTCCTCGACTGGCTGGGTATTCTGCTCATCGTCATTCCGGTGTTCGCTCCGGTTGTGCAGGAGCTGGGCTATGAACCGCTGTACTTCGGCACACTGATCTGCGTGAACCTCCAGATGGCCTTCTTGACTCCGCCGTTCGGGTATTCGTTGTTCTATCTGAAGGGGATAGCGCCGCCAGAGATGACTACGGGCCTGATCTACCGGGGTGTGGTGCCGTTCATCTGCCTTCAGTGGGTCGGTCTTATCGCGTGCATCTTCTATCCACCGCTGGTGATGTGGCTCCCCACGACACTTTTCGGGCAGTAGTCCATTCCCGAGGGTCCGGATTGCAGGAGGCAACAAATGAGCATCAAGATCGTGACCATAGTGACGGCACTGCTTCTCCTGACGTGGGGAGCGTGCACAGGTGAGCGTATTGCCCAGGCGGACGAACCATACAACCTTGGCGTCGCTCTGGGCCTTACCGGACCGGGGTCCCTGTACTCGAATGACGGGCTCGCCGCGATCACACTCGCGGTTGAGGAGATCAACGCACAGGGAGGATTCCTCGGGAAGCACAAGATAGAGCTGTTCGTCAAAGACACCAAGACCGAGGCCCAAGAGGCGAAACGCGTCGTCAATGAGCTGGTCAAAGAGAAGGTGCGCACGGTGCTCGGGACTTACTCGAGTGACACCGCGCTGGCGATCAAGCCGATCTGCCGTGAGCACAAGGTCCTCCACATTGCAGCGATCAGCAACTCGGAAGACATCACCATGAAGGACTTCAGTCCGTACACGTTCTCGGTGGTGCCGAACTCGTACATGCAGTCAAAGGCAGTCGCTCTTGGGGTCTCGAAACTGGCCAAGGAGAAGAACTGGATCACGTACTGCACCATTGCCTCGGACTATTCCTGGGGTCGGTCGAGCCAGTTGAACCTGGTGGAGTTCCTCAAGAAGGACGCACCCCGACTCAAGCTCGTCCGCGACTTCTGGCCACCGCTGGGGGAGAAGAGATTCGGGGGCTTCATACGGACCGCGTGGAACTACCGGCCTGACTGCCTCATCGGCTTCCTTGCCTCCAATGACAACGTGGAATGGTTGAGGCAAGCAGGTGCGGAAGACCTTTTCAGGAAGATTCCGTACCACGGGTCGCTGTTGAGCGTCTCCGAGCTGACGACCGAGGCCAGGACCGTTCCCAGGGGCGTGATCGCCTTGGCCAGGGCGCCGTTCTTTGCCCACCTGGACGTCCCGATGATGACGCGGTTCATGAAGAGTTTCCAAGAGAAGCACAAGCGGTACCCCAGCGACTGGGCCGTGCTCGAGTATGATGCGGTGTATGCGCTCAAGCAGGCCGTGGAGAAGGCCAAGTCCGTGGATACGGAAGCGGTCAAGGACGCGATGAAAGGGATGACAATCGAGACCTGTCGGGGTAAACTGAAGTTCAGAGAGATCGACAATCAGCTCGGTTGTTCTTCGTACATCGGCGTGGTCTCGGACGACCCCAAGTACCATTTCCCGATCTTCAGTCCCCTTTGGGAGATCAAGGGACCTGATTCGATGCGGCCGGAAAAGGAGATCCTCGAAGCGAGAGGGGCCGGCAAGAAACCGTAGAGGACCTGTTTCCACTTCCAGAGTCTGATGAGGAGAAGACATGAACATCGTTTCGATATCCAGGCAGGTGGGGTCATTTGGAGACGAGATCGGAGCCAAGGTCGCGGAAAGAGCAGGATTGACCTACACGGGGCGAGAGAAGGTCCACGAACTGGCCGTGGGCTGCGATCCCGAATACAGCGACGCGTGCTCTCTGTACGAGGCTGAACACGGACCGGGCTTTTTCGCTCGGCTCTTCTTTGACCGACCGACGTACACCTCGCTTTTCTACGCACTGACGTACGAACTCGCGTCGCAAGGGGATGTCGTGATAGCGGGACGGGGCTCCCAGATCGTGTTGCGCGACGTGCCCGGGGTCTTGCGAGTCCGGGTGGTGGCCCCCACGGAGATGCGCGTCCGACGAATCATGGAACGCCACAACTGCCCCGAAGACGAGGCGTGGGACTACGTGCACAAGCTCGACAGCGAGAATCGCAATCAAGTTCGGTCAATATTCGATGTGGACCCGAGGGACTGGGGCTTGTACGATCTCGTGATCAATACGGAGAAGTTGACCGCCGCGGGCGGAGTCGATATCGTCTGCCAGGCGTTGAAGAGCATCGACAAGGTCGCGGACCCCGAGGCGGTGAAGCAGGACCTCACGAACCGGGCAGTCGGCAAGCGCATCGAGACGTTGGTGAGAAAGCGGCTCAGCTCCGCGGTTGCCAGGTACGTGGAGATTACCGTGGAAGCCGGAGGAGTGGTGAGAATCACCGGACGGGTGGCAGAGAAGAAGGAGAAACAACAGGTCGGAGAGATCGTCTCAGAGCACCCGTGTGTGACGAAGGTCGAAAACGAGCTGAAGGTGACCCAGCTCACTTTCGGTGCGGTATGACCGCGGTCGGTGGCTGCGATCCGGAGAGACTCGCCGCGGTGCGCAATCCGGCTGGTGCTCATTCGCTCCCAAACAGGCGCATCTCGGCCAGGCTTCAAACCCGTTGTCGACGTTGTTGGCTGTCGGAGCGCATCGATATCAACAGTTCGGGCACCGCGCCGCCTCCTGAACGGACTTTGGATAAGCCATGTCGGATACGATAATAATCTTCCTGAGCCTTTGCTTTCTCATAGGGGCCTTTGTGGCGACACGTTACGGGATCGCCTGGAAGCTGAAAGGCGCCTCAAGAGATATTCTGCGAGAACTCGAGCGCAAGGGAGCGGTGGATGTGTTCACCGCGGTGGATCTCAGCCGGTTCAAGCGAAACATCCTCTGGCTGGGCACCCGCGACTACCACGCGCAGGCTCTCGATTGCATGGTCAGTGAGGGAGTCATCGGGCGCACCGGTGCAGGGAATTACTACCTTCGCGTCCCCACGGAAAGAAGGGGGGGAAGTATCGAACGAGAGGAGGGTTCCCCATGAACAAGTGGTGGTTGTGCGTGATCGTGTTCGCTGCGTTGGCGCCGGCGGTCTCGGGACCTCTTCAGGCTCAGGACAAGAACGTGGAAATAGTCCGGGTCAGAGGGCTTGACACGATGGCGGTGCGTGTCGAGAAGCTGGCGGATCTCTACATGGCGGAACACGCGAACTGCCGAATCGTGGTGAGCGGCGGCCGAGGCCACGGAGGAATCGAGGAGCTTCTCGCCAAAAACACCGAAGTGGCCATGGGAGCCTATTCGACGGGGCCCGAGGACCGGGAAATCGCGACGAAGAAAGGGATCGCTCTCGCGGAACAGCTCATCGGATGGGACGGCCTGGTGATTGTGGTCCATCCCTCGAACGGGGTGAGTGAGCTCACGCTGGACCAGGTGAAGGGGATCTTCACGGGGGCTCTCGGCAACTGGAACAAGGTCGGCGGCCCGGAAGGGGTAATCGAGGTGGTGGTTCGTGATTCCGCGCGGACCGGCTACGCTGCCTACTTCAAGGATTTCGCGCTCAAGAAGGCGCCGGAAGCCCCAGGCGCCGGTAAGAAACGACTCATCTCCGCGATACTTAAGGAGGTGTCAACACACCCGCGAGCAATAGGCTACGCTCCGGTACGAACGGTGTTCGCCCCGCCGTTCGCGGGTACCGTGAAGGCCGCGGCCATCAAGAAGGATGCCGACTCCCCCTCAGTCATGCCTTCCGAGCAGACGGTGGCCGACAGATCCTATCCGTTGATCGTGCCGCTGCTCTTGTACTACGACAGGAACACCGCGGGAGAGCATACGAAACGGTTCGTCGAATTCTGTGCCATGAAAGGCCTGTGAGACCGGCCGCCGCACATCGGGGGGAATCCGTTTCATGAACAAACCGAACCGCGGAGCTGAACATTTCTTCTTGGCTGGAGAAGACATTGCGCATTATTGATAAGAGGCTCTTGAAAGCACTTCGGCTGCCCACCGGTTCAGACTCATTCCATGAGCCTCGGCCATCATGGCCGCACGGGCATGAACCTCAGGCGGAACTCGCAGCATCAGCTTGCCTGAATACGGCTTTTGCGGTGCTCGCCCAGACTTTTCGCAGGTGGTCAGATAGTCGTCCACAGCCTCTGCAAAGGCAGCACGCAATTCCTTCACGGATTCCGCGTGAAAACCGATGACATCTTTGATTCCTGCAATGTGGCCAATGAAGCAACTGTCTTCATCGCTGTACTCAATCCTGGCCGCATATCCTTTGTAAGTCATTGTGCTCATGGTCTCACTCCAGCTCTCTCCAAGAATTCTCGTGCGTCGCGAACTTGGTATGGCTTCGCTTCCTTTGCAGGATGCGCTCTGTGGAACGTGGCGATTACACCGTTCAAGAGGAATCGGACCCGTGACCCGTCACCCTCGATGATTCGTGCACCAAGCGCGAGAAACAGGGACTCGATGCGCCGCCATTCCAGAGTCGGGGGAACCGGTTGTGAGAATACGGCTTCAAGTGTCCTGCGTTGCGCTTTGTTCATGAAGTAACGATAACACGCGGGTCACCACCTTGCAATCAAGTTGTGATAGCATTGGCCGCAAGAAGGCCTATGGCACTCCTTATGAGCGAGGAAGTTCGGTTGCTCCGTCGCCTCCCCGCAGGCGCGGGGGTATCCGCCAGAATTCATTCTGCAATAAACGGAGGGGGCATTTTCTTTGCGTATTGGTTTCTTGGTACCCTCATACGGATCTTCCATGCAGGAAGGATTGCGGTGACCGCCAAAGAACCGGTCCGTTGCCGCGTTCAGGGAGCGTCGAGCACCTTACGCACCTGTTCGCGCATCAGTCTGGTATCGTAGGGTTTCCTCATATAACCCTCTGCCTTGAAGTACCGTAATGGACTCGTCACTGATTCTTCGATTGCCGGCGACGGATCGAACTGTACTCATTATTCGTGGCGTGATTGAATGTGGCGTAAAACGACGTGGTTCGTGCGGTGCGTCGCCACCAGGATAGCAATTGACGGCCCGTGAGTCAACAATGCCTGATGCCGAACACCTGCGAAGACGAGGAGAACGCCCTCTCACCGACCGTCCTGAAGTGGTCGTTCGGCGGAGGCTCCGCTTACGGGGTCCAGGGAACAAAGCTTCATCATATTCATCGGGAAATGGCTCTCGCCAGGAAATGGGCCGGCAGGTGAGTAATACCACTAGGCGCGCAAGGCGCGTTCGTCACGAGGCCTCCCGGATCTTGCCGCCTTGCAGCTCCATGACTCGCTCACAGGTCCGCGCGACGAAATCCGTGTCATGGGAGACGACCAGATAGGTGAGGTCCGAGGCCGTAAGCACTTCCACCAGTCTCTCTGTAGTGTCTTCGTCGAGGCCCGATGTGGGCTCGTCAAGAAGGAGCACCTGGGGCTCCATCGCGAGCACTGTGGCCAGAGCGACCATGCGCTTCTCCCCTCCGGAGAGCTGGTACGTGAGCCTCTCTTCAAATCCGCCGAGATTGAGTCTCGCGAGCGTCTGCCTGACGATCTGTTTCGCCTGGTCTGGGGATTTGCCCTGGTTCAGGGGGCCGAATGCCACATCCTCCAGAACCGTCGGGCAGAAGAGCTGATCGTCCGAGTCCTGGAACAGAAAACCCACCGGTCCACGGATCTCCGCGAAATCATCCTCGACAGTTCGCATCTTCCCGAGCACCCGCACCTGACCCGAATCAGGTTTCACCAAGCCCATCACGATGTGGCACAACGTGGTCTTCCCGGACCCGTTCTGACCTACCAGTCCGACCCGATCACCCTTGTCGAGGGCAAGATCCACATGGTCCAGAACCCGTCTTGCCCCATAGCTGAACGACACGCCCTCTAACCGGATCACAACGGAATCACCAGGACGATCGCGGCGAAGGCGACAGAGCACGCAGCCAACGCATAATCGCTCCGACGCATGTTGTAGTGGTGCAAGATGTAGAATTTGCCTTGAAATCCCCTACACTTCATGGCAGCCAGAATCTTCTGTGAACGATCGAAGCTCTTCACGAGAAGCATCCCCACCAGGTACGCATACGAGCGATACGTGTGGAGATTCGTGGCGGGACGAAAGCCCCGAATCTTCATGGCCTTCAGGAGTCTCAGGTATTCGTCGTGTATCACGTGCACGTACCGAAAGCAAAAGAAGAAAACGTGAATCAGTCGTTCCGGGACTCCCATGTGACTCAGCGCATGCACCAGGTCGAAGACCGGTGTGGTTCCGAGCAGCGTGATCACGGTGAGCAGAATCACATTCGACTTGATCGTGATGAGCAGCGCGAAGACCAGCCCCTCCCACTGCACCGTGAGTGGGCCGAGCGACCAGATCGTCTCGCCGGGAACCGTGAACGGCAGGAACATCCATATCATCGCAATGAAGCTGTTGACAATCACCATTCGCCGGAGAATCTTCGCCCATCCGATCCCGGTCAACCCGACCATGACCACCGGAAACACACCGGCAATCAGACTGCCCGCGATGGAGTAATTCAGCGCCACCACCGTGGAAAACAGCAGCGCGGTCAACAGCTTTGTCCGGGGATCAAGCCGGTGAACTATTGATTCACCCAGAGCGAACTCTTCCAAACCCATGATTACTCCTTGGGGCCCGTCCTACAACAACCGTATCAATGAAGGTGGCCCGTGGCCCTTACAAAATCCTCCCCCTACCCCTCCTTTAGAAAAGGAGGGGAGTAGGAAGGTGCCGTTTTTCCCCTCTTTTCTAAAGGGGGGTTAGGGGCATAGGCGTTAAAATATGTGAGATAAAGCGTGGTTTCAAGTTATTGCCCCAACAGCACCGACGTCACCCCGGCGGAAGCCGGGGTCCAGAACATCTTGAACGGACTGGATTCCGGCTTTCGCCGGAATGACGGACTCTCGAACGCCCCATCTTATCTTAACGCCTATGGGGTTAGGGGGGATTTTCGGTGCACCACTTCTCTCCGGACACTCCCTTAGTGCTGTCTCCGCCGTGTGCCGGCCAGAAAGTACGCCGAAAGCCCGACCAGTCCCAGTATCCACCCAATGCCGCCTACGATGTCCCTCACGGACGGAGCTTTGTCCTGGTCCTTGAGCATGAGGCGTTCGAGTGTGGCGAGCTTCTGGAGCACTGGCTTCAATTCCTCAGCGACGGCTTGCCTGAGCGCCTCCTTCTCCTCCCCTTGCGGGGTCTTCTCGTGGGGGTCGGTCGTGGGCGTGGGGCTCCCCGGAGGAGTCTCCGCGGTCTGGCGCCCAGCGTTGACGCTGCCGGGCAGATCCGCCGATCGAAGCACATAATCGGCTCGGTGACCTTCCCCTGCCTCCAGGATTACCTTCACATCCCCGGTGAGCTTAGGAAGTCCTTCCAGAGCGAACCTTGCGACGCCCGCGACATCAGTCCGCGCTTCCGCGAGTCTTGAGCCGTCTGCGGCCAGCAGCCACACGGCACAATCGACCGCCTTGGTCCTGCCGCCAAAGTAACCTTCGACAACAATCGCATCTCCTGCCACCCACGCATACACCCCAACCTTATGGGCATCGGCATCCTCAACGTATGCCGTAAGACCTGCGGTTGTCACCACCAGGGCGAGAATCGCGTGAATTACCCACGACAAATTGGGCGTTTTCGCCTCTTGTGGATAGTTCCCCCGCACACCTGCTCCACGACCGGACGAAGCGGACGCGTGGGACAGGCGTTTGCGAAAATTCCCGGTGCGGGTGCAGCCGATTGTTCCCACTAGTGTTTCGCATGCCACCCGACCAACGCCGAGGCGATCATGTGGAACGGTCCCGTGTCGGCCTCTTTTGTGTACAGCTTTTCCCACGGACGAGCCTCAACCGAATGAATACGCACACAGCGCCGTTTCAACCATGGACGGACGCTGAGGAGTAGTGAAACATCTCCGGCCTTACCTTGAGCAGGAACTCCACCGCGAACATGGTGAAAATCCCCTCAATGATCATCACCGGGATATGGACCAAGACCTCGGTAGCCGCATAGGTCCAAAACGATTGCCCGGTTGCCATGAGTGCCGCAGCGACTCCCAGGGCAGCGAGAAGTACCGAGCAACTCCCGCAAAGGAACTCGCTCACCATCCGAACCGCGGGGTGCCGGCTTTCCACTCCCTTTCGGCACACAAAGCCCATCAGCACCGCGGGAGCCGCTATGTTGAACGTGGTCACTCCCAAGGTGGTCAGGCCGCCAAACTGGAAGAGTAGCGCCTGCAGGATCAGTCCTACCAATATCGCGGGAAACGCGGCCCACCCCAGCAATAGCCCGCAGACCCCGTTAAGCACCAGGTGCATGGATATGGGCCCTCCCGCGGGAACCTGCACCAGGGAGGCTACGAAGAACGTGGCTGAGAGCACACCCACGAGCGGAAGCTTCTCCTGATCCAGCTTTCTCAGGCCGATGGCCGTTCCCGCGGCAGCGAGGGCCGCACCTGCGATCAAGACCTGCGGACTCAAGACGCCTTCTGATATGTGCACCTGTGTGTTCTCCTCTCGGATCGGAGGCGATCGAGAAAGCCTGCCCCGTCGCAACTGCAAAGCGGGTTCATCCAGCAACAATTCTCGGATATCGTCACTCGTTGTCCACTA
>JBFMAA010000140.1:0-15588 GCA_040755955.1 Thermodesulfobacteriota bacterium | reverse complement strand
CAGGGTATCTAATCCTGTTTGCTCCCCACGCTTTCGCGTCTCAGCGTCAGTATCGGTCCAGGAAGCCGCCTTCGCCACCGGTGTTCCTCCTGATATCTACGAATTTCACCTCTACACCAGGAATTCCGCTTCCCTCTCCCGTACTCAAGCCCGAGAGTTTCGAATGCACTTCCGAGGTTGAGCCTCGGGATTTCACACTCGACTTTTCGGACCGCCTACACGCGCTTTACGCCCAGTGATTCCGAACAACGCTTGCACCCTCCGTCTTACCGCGGCTGCTGGCACGGAGTTAGCCGGTGCTTCCTTTGGTGGTACAGTCAGTTCCGAAAGCTATTCACTTCCGGTGGTTTCGTCCCACCTGACAGGGCTTTACAACCCGAAAGCCTTCTTCACCCACGCGGCGTTGCTGCGTCAGAGTTTCCTCCATTGCGCAATATTCCTCACTGCTGCCTCCCGTAGGAGTCTGGACCGTGTCTCAGTTCCAGTGTGGCTGGTCATCCTCTCAGACCAGCTAACCATCTCAGCCTTGGTGGGCCGTTACCTCACCAACTAGCTAATGGTCCGCGGGCCCATCCTTGGGTGACGGCTTCGTCGAGAGGCCGTCTTTGACCCCTGGAGCCGTAGCTCCTGTGGTCTTATTCGGTATTAGCGGGCCTTTCGGCCAGTTATCCCGAGCCCGGGGGTAGGTTACCCACGTGTTACTCACCCGTGCGCCACTTTACTCCACACCCCGAAGGATGTGTTTCTCGTCCGACTTGCATGTGTTAAGCACGCCGCCAGCGTTCGTTCTGAGCCAGGATCAAACTCTCCAGTTATAACTGAAAGCTTGATTAGCTTATTTGCACGTGGCCCGATTTCTGCTATTCAGTTTTCAAAGATCGACGGAGCTTTTCTTTTGGGTCCAGCGCTCCACATTGAACCCATTCTCTCATCTCTGTCATCCGTTGTCAAGCACTTTTTTCGTGCTCGCCGTTCCCCGGTGCGCCGGAGAAACCGCTTTATCTCACACACCCGAATTCCTGTCAACAAGAAAATGAGCGCGCTCGAACTTTTTTCGTCCCCGCGCCCCGTACTATGAGACAACCATGCCCTCCTCCGGGTTCCATAACTTCTTCACTTTCTTTGCGTCCTCGACGTCCGGGTGCACACGCAGTCGGCTCGCCGCCCCCCGCGGCTCCATCCTGGCGTGTAATACGGAACCCACCAACCTGGCTCTCGCGTGGCAACCCCTGCACAACGTCCAACGCGGGCCGCCGCAGGAGCCACACAAGATGCGCGAGTCCCTGTGCGCAGTACGCTGGGAGGCGCGTACGCGCTGAGGCAAGGCCGTAAGCATCTGATCGTGAGCACAACTGAAAACCGGGGGCAAGCGCGTGCGCGCCGAGGGGAGGCAGCTCGTGGTCTATCTCGGAACAACTGTGTCAGTTGTGCGGCCCCTGGACCCGGCAAGAGCCGCGTCCGGGCTTGCGTACGGGGCCGGATTCCGGCTTTCACCAGAATGACGGAGGCAATCCCGGTCTTCCCAGGCTCGCGGGTTGCGGCATCAATGCTCACCACGCCTACGTCAGTGGCCCAGCCTGGCGCCCCTTCCCTCATGCGATGTGATTCTTCGGGTTGTAGGCCGGTATGGATGAGCGCTCCCTGCCGCGGTTTCTTCCGTGTGAGCTAAGACGACGCGGTCGGCAAAGGAGCGCGCAGGAGGGAATTATTCTCAGGCGGTCTTTCGAAGCTCTTCAGGCCACAGGACTTGCAGCGCGTGGCTCGGGCACGCCTTTTCGCACAAGCCGCAGCCCACGCAGTCTTTCGGGTTCACGAGACCGGCGATGACCTCGCCTCCCGTTTCAACCATGTCCAAGGCCCGGAACGGGCAACCGGCCACACAGATCTCACACCCGACGCAGTCTGCTTGCCACACGTAGGGTTTGGGCCATTCGCTCTTCTTGATCTTCGGGGGTTGGTTCCCTTGCTGATCCCTGATGGCCCCGTACGGGCATCCCCGTCCGCACACGCCACACTCGATGCAAAGCGACACATCGATGCTGTGGGGTTGTTTCTTCTCGCCTTTGGAGGCTCGTGTCGGGCAGTTGCGCGCGCAGGTCTGACAGCCTTTGCAGATCGCCGGGTCGATTCGATACGCCATAGACTCTACTCCTTCGTGCTATTGTGACGCCATTCACATGACGATTCCCATCGGCAGCAAGCCGCAGATACCGCGGCTCACGTCTGAGAGTACCTCCAACTGCCTTCCCTGTCAACAGAATCACCGGACGCGCAGCCGGCGAGGAGCTGGATGGATGCCTGTAGCACGCGCGCACCTCGCCGCTTCGGGGCCTGCGTCCAGCCAGACATATCAGGGCGGGCGCGTCCGCTCATTGGCGGCTGATCTCTTACACTGGTGTAGCGCGCGCCGGCCCATCCTACCTGCAAGTAAGATATGCAGGGCCGCGGCTCCGTTTGTTCGTGCCTAACCCACTGATTCTATTGCTCGCGCCGCCTGCGCGTTCGCGGCACGCTCTTCGCACGAGGAGGTCAGTCGCGCAGAATCAACCCACGGAGATCGGTGGAAATGAGCTGGTTACGGAATTACGTGAGGGAACGAATCCGTTGGCTCGGTCAATCGGGCTTCCGGATCGAGGGAGAGCAGTCGTCCATCTACATAGATCCCTGGCAGGTCCGCAGTCCGCACCCGGCAGACCTGATACTCATCACCCATAGCCACGAGGACCACTTTTCGCCCGTGGACATCGAGAAGATACTCAGCGCCAGGCCCGTGGAATACGGTCTGCGAGGAGTCAAACTCAGCCGAAGCACTGCGGTGCTCATGGGGCCTTCCGACTGCGAGGTCGATCGCGACGTCGAATTCCAGGCGGTGGCTCCCGGAGCGTTCCGCACCACAAAGGGGGTGAGCATACGCGCGGTGTCAGCCTACGACCTCGACGGCTTCCATCCTTCACAGAAGGGCTGGGTCGGATATGTGCTCACCCTTGACGGCGTGTCGATCTACCATTGCGGCGACACCCGCGCAATCCTGCCGATGGCCGGCGTGAGCGCGGACATCGCTCTCGTCCCGGTGGGCGGGACCCATGCCATGACCTTGGACGAAGCAATCAAAGCGGTGGAAGTGGTCAATGCCCGGCTTGCGATACCCATGCTCACGGGTGAGCCGCGAGGCGGCTCCGAGCCTCTGTACGCCTTTGCGGAAGCATGCAAGACCCCCGTGATGATCCTGCCGACGGCGGACTGATATTCTTGGAGATATGGATATGAACACAGGAGACAATGCTTGGGTTCTGGCGTCCTCCGCGCTGGTCTTGCTGATGACGCCGGGGCTCGCCATGTTTTACGGAGGGATGACTCGCTCGAAGAACGTGCTGACCACCATGATGCACAGTTTCTTTCTCATGGGACTGGCATCGTTGATCTGGATGCTCTGGGGATTCAGCTTTGCGTTTGCGCCGGATGTGTTCCTCGGACTGACAGGTGGGTTGCACTACCTTGGACTGGTGGCGGTAGGTCGGGATCTCTGGGGCGGCACCACCATTCCCACTTCCACGTACGTGATTTTTCAGTGTGGATTTGCGGTGCTCACTCCCGCGCTGATTTCCGGCGCGTTCGCCGAGCGCATGCGTTTTGGTGCGTTCATTGCGTTCATGGCGGTCTGGGTGACCCTGGTGTACTGCCCGATTTGCCACTGGGTATGGGCTCAAGACGGCTGGCTCGCGAAGCTCGGCGCGTTGGATTTTGCGGGCGGCACGGTGGTGCACATCAACGCGGGCATGACCGCGCTCGCGTGCGTGCTTCTCGTAGGTGAGCGAAAGGGCTACGGCGAGCAGGCCATGTTGCCTCACAACCTCCCGATCACGCTGCTCGGTGCCGGGTTGCTCTGGATCGGCTGGTTCGGGTTCAACGCGGGGAGCGCGCTCAAAGCCGATCAGAGCGCGTCCATGGCCTTCCTGGTAACACATCTGGCTGCTGCGGCCGCGTCGGTATCGTGGCTCGCGTCGGAGTGGATGCTCAGGGGGCGTCCCACGACTCTGGGGTTTGCGTCCGGAGCGGTGGCCGGCCTGGTTTCGATCACTCCCGCGGCCGGGTACGTGAACCCGGTCTCCGCAGTGCTCATCGGCCTGGTGGCAGGGAGTCTGTGCTACTTCGCGGTATTGGCGAAAGGTTTCCTCGCCTACGACGACTCTCTGGATGTGGTCGGTATTCACGCGGTAGGGGGCGCGTGGGGAGCGCTTGCCACCGGACTGTTCGCGACCAAGGCAATAGGCGGTGTGGATGGCCTGCTCATGGGCAATGCCGCGCAGTTCTTCACCCAGGTGGTGGCCGTGGTGGCTACGGCAGCCTATTCGTTTCTCGCAACCGGAGCCATCCTGCTCGTCCTGGACACCCTCATGCACGTCCGCGCCCACGAAGACGAGGAACGTCGCGGAATGGATGTCTCCATGCACGGAGAATCCGCTTACAATCTGTAACCTGTTTATCAGAGTCTCCGGGGGAAACCCTTTTGAAAAAGGGTTGTCCCCCGGGCCCCCTTCCGAAAACTTTTGGTAATCGACGGCTCCCGCTGGTCGCCGTGGGTGAGGGACCTCCTGCGCGGGTCGTGTTCAAGATGGCGGGCTGGAGTAGTCCGACGTTCCCTCGCCCCCACTGCTTCACTCTTTCGAGAGCATGTCCACCCTTGGACCCCTCCAGATCTCCCCGAGTACTTCCGCGAGCCGGCGAGGCATCTGCGAGCCGATCAGCAGGGGCCTCCTGTGAGCGAAGATCAGGTCGACTCCCAGGTTGCCTGACACATTGTACGCACTCCCCTTCCAGCCTATACGGATTCCGTAGCCCCCATACTCGACGATGGGCCGATACCTGCGCACTCTGATCTCGGTGAGGTCCGAGAGGTCGATGCGCCTGAAAGACAAGTGAAAGGGATACATGCGCACATACAGACCAGAGGTCCTCACCTCCGTGGTCATCTCGAACAGCCGCAAGAGGATGGCCGCACCGACCGGGATCAGAACCGCAGCGAATACCACGATCACGCCCACGGAACGGGGCCCTCCTACAGGCTGCCCAAAGAACACGTGCGAGACGATCACTCCGGCACTGACCACCGACATCACCACGACCGCCACGATCAGAGGCCCCCACCAGCGAGCCTGAGAGAATCTCTGCGTTTCACGAAACAACACTCCTTGATCGTTCTGAGGCATTCTTGCACAACCTCCGCATGTTCGGTCCGTCAATCCGGCGAAAACCCTCCACTCATCGGCACGGGGGTGAGATATCCACAGAGCCTGTGGATAACTTGCGAGTAAACCTGTTCATAACTCCCCCAGCCTCTCGGAAACACTGAGGTGTCTGCACTCCGCGCAAGGGGAGACCATCTCATTTTGTTGAACCATCGTGGCATGTTACAGATGACGGCTCCCTCATTGACCTCGGTGACGCTCCCACCGAAAGACCCCTGGAAAGTTATACACATCTGTGCACAAAGTCCAATTCATTTGAGGAGTCCCCCCTTGTCATATGTGGTTTGTTGGGCGAAGATGCCTCCACGTCGGAACAGAGAAAAGGTTCGCCTGGATGAATACGCACGGGAATGGTTCTGGCTCATCTTTCACGGGTTACCTGAGCGTGGCCGCGGCCGCAGTAATGTGGGCATCGTCGGGCACGGTGGGGAAGGTGCTCATGTCCGGAGGGATCACCCCTTCGGATTTGGTGCAGGTCAGAGTGACGTTGGCTTCCGTGCTCATGGGGGTGCTTTTCGCTCTCGTCCGGCGGGATCTCTTGCGGATTCGAGTGGGAGACATGGCCTATTTTGTCTTACTCGGCGGACTCGTGATGGCTTCGGTGCAGCTCTTCTACTTCTACTCGATAAGCCGGATACAGGTCGCTGCGGCGATACTGATTCAGTACCAGGCCCCGATCTTCGTCGCGATCTACTCGGTCTGTTTCTGGGGGGAACGCTTCACGCGTCCCAAGCTGGCCGCGCTTCTGCTGACTATAGGAGGCTGTTACCTGGTTACCGGCGCGTACGAACTCACGTTGGAGAGGATGGATCTCCCCGGGATCGGCGGAGCGTTGCTGTCCGCCTTCTTCCTGGCCGCGTACACGCTGCTCGGTGAGCGCGGCATGCAGAAATATCCACCGTGGACCGTCACCTTCTACTCGATGGTCTTTGCCGCGATGTCGTGGCACATGGTGCATCGACCTTTCGGCTATGTGACCGCAGGCTACTCCGCTTCCCAGTGGGGCTTGATCCTCTACGTCAGCGTGATAGGGACAGTGCTCCCGTTTGGGCTGTTTCTGGTGGGCGTGAACTACATTCGTTCGACCAGAGCCATCATCACGGCCACCCTCGAGCCGATCTCCGCTGCAGTGATCGCGTTTCTGGTGCTGGGAGAGCACCTCGCGAACTTGCAGATTCTCGGGACCGCCATGGTAGTGACCGCCATCGTATTGCTTCAGCTCCACCGGGAACGCGAGGAACTCGCCCCTGAAGCGATTCGCACTCGCCCTACGGCCTGAGAGGACCTCCCAATGGGGCGCAAACCCGCTCTGCGGGCAATTTTCGTTTGAGCACAACAAGAAAAACCTTGACTTATAGCGCTTTTTAGGGCTAGCGTACTCGCACGTATAATGAGACATGAGAGTGTGGTTTTTTCTCACCGGGAGTGAGGGCCTATGGCGACTTCGAGGGTATGGTCGTTGGGCCCGATGGTGCTTGGAGTGCTTCTGTGTGCTCTAGGACTGTCCGGCGCCCAGAGCAATTCGGGGACTGCACGGGAAGACGCTCCTGCCGTTGCTGCAGAGCCTTTCGAGGAATTGCCCGGCACTGCCGGTTCCATCGGAGCTACCGTTATCCACCCCTTCCAGTCTGCCAACCTCGGGACCGAGTTGGGCGGAGTGATCGAGGCGT
Organism: Thermodesulfobacteriota bacterium; assembly: GCA_040755955.1. Classification (GTDB taxonomy): domain Bacteria; phylum Desulfobacterota; class Desulfomonilia; order Desulfomonilales; family Desulfomonilaceae; genus JBFMAA01. The sequence goes on along the minus strand of JBFMAA010000140.1, from coordinate 8,672 downwards.
TCCATTTCGACGAGGGGGATAAGGTCGAAAAGGACCAGGTGGTCGTCGAGATCTCCAAGAAGCGATACCGACTCGCGATGGAGCAGGCCGAGGTACACCTGAAATCCCTCGAGCTCGCACGTGCTCGCGCGGAAGAAGATCTCAAGCTCAAACGCGGGGTCTTCTCCCAGGAGGCCACCACCCGGCAAGAAGTGCTGCGCGCGGAGGCAGAGGTAGAGATCGCCCGGTCCAGAGTCGACGAGGCGGTCAAACAACTCGCAATCGCTCGACTGAATCTGGAACAGTGCGAGGTCAAGGCGCCTTTCACGGGATTCCTTGCGGTTCGCTACCAGCAGCCTTTCGAGACTGTCGACAGATTCACGAAACTGTTTCTGCTCGTGGACACGGCCACCGTGTACGCAGTGGCAAACGTGCCTGAGTCGGTTCTTTCACGGCTCAAGAAGGGCGACTCCGCGGTCTTCGTGCACGGGTCAGGCAAGAGAAGCACATGTGAGGTCAAGAAGATAGGGACTCTCGTCGATCCCAAGTCCGGGACCGCGAAAGTACATGCGCTCATAGATAACCGCGATGGGGCTCTGCGCGTCGGAACTGCGGGCAGGTTGGAGGTGGGGAGATGATCTCCCCCGGGCGGCAGACTGCCCTGCGCGTTGCAGCCGTGGCAGTGTGCGCGTGCGTACTGCTCGGCCTGAGTTCGTGCCGGTCGTCACTGTACACCAAGCCCGCCACTGCTCCGCACGAACGCGGGACTGTCGTCGCCGGCACTCTCCGATTACTGAAATCCGCTCTCCTGGCGCCGTTTCAGCATGTGGACCACGTCATGCACACGCGGGCCAATGTGGCCCAGACCATGGTAGAAAACCGCGTACGCCCTGCTACGAGCTTCACGAACCGCCGTTGCTTGACGCTCGATGACTGCCGCGCCCTCGCGCTGGCAAATAACCTGGACCTGCAGGTCGCGAGACTCAACGAACTCACCAAGAAAGCACTCACCTACAGCAACAAGACGAAGCTCCTGCCACATTTCCTCTTCACAGGCGACCTGTCGGAGCGCAACAACCAGGGCTATTCGTACAGTGAGGTTATCGGCTCCGAAGGCAGCACTCCGACTCCCGGACAAAGCGGCACAGGTGTCACGAGCCTTTCCCACGGTCACGAGCGCAGCACGTGGAGATACGTCCTGGAAACGCGGTGGAGCCCTACTGATGCGGCTCTCGCCTACTATCTTACACGAAGTGCGGGCAATGACTCTCTGAAAGCCCACTATCAGAAGCTTCGAGTGGCCCAGAAATTGTTGGGTGTGGTCGAGGCTGCCTTCTTCCGGCTTCTGGCCCTTCAAGATGCCCTGCCGATGGCGGAGAATCTCGCAGCGACCCGGGTAGAAGTGGCCACCCGCGCCGGAAGACTCTTCCGTGACAAATTCGCGGACGTGCAAAGGTTCCAGCAAGCCAAAGACAACGAGGTCAAAGGTGAGCGACTCCTGTCCAAACTCAGGAACGAGATGGAACGTCAGAGAAACATCCTTGCGTCTGCGATGGGGCTTTCCCCGGACTACTGCGTCGACGGCGGGTTCTATGTGGCCGGCGAGCTGAAGCCACCCTGCTTCGTGGCCGAGATGTGCGAGATCGAGCTCAAGGCCGTGCAAAATCGGCCCGAAGCGTACGAGGCGGGACTCAATCACCTCAATTCCGTGAACGATCTCAGGCGCACCGTGGTGAAGTACTTGCCCAAGCCCACGGGGTTCTGGCGATACACCCGGGACAAGGACAAGTTCCTCTGGGACAAGGAATGGAACGAAGTCGGGCTGATGGTCTACTTCGACTTTGCCGACTGGCTGGGTAACTTCTTCGAGCACAAGGCCGCTTGGGCGAACCAGGCCAAAGCCCACAAAGAAATCGCCACCGTGGCCCTCGGCATCACGAGTCAGGTGCGACTGGCGGCGCTGAAGTATTTCGATGCCGGCGACGAACTTGCGAGTGTCCGGAAGGCTTTGGGCGGCACCACTGAAGTGTTACAGGTGGCCAAGCAACGGAGGGCCATGGATGACCTCGACAGGGTAGCTTTCATGGAGGCCACCGCGAACAACCTTATGTATCGGGTGGAGTTCACTCGGGCGACTGGCGAGGCCAATGCCACCCTCGCGGAACTCAATGGAGAAATGGGGATCAACTACTTCGAACCACCCGGCAAGTGACGGTAACGGTCCAGCGAGATCGTCCTGCTTGCGCAATGCTCGCGGTGAAGGCCGCGGTCACAACCCGAGGCGACCGGATATCCCGGCCATAGCCTCCAGACTCACTGCGATGAACTCGTCGAGGGTCATTCCGACCTGTTCGCAGAGCCTTATGTGATCCCGATTCACAGACCTTGCAAACTCCTTCTCTTTCATCCTCTTCTTGATCGACTTGGCCTTGACGCTTGCGATCTTCTTGTCCGGATAGACCAGGGTGGCCGCGACGATCATTCCGGTGATAGTCTCACTTGCGGTAAGCACGAAATGGATGGGTTCGGTTCTGGTGAGCCCCAGGTTTTCCGCGTTATGAAACTTGATCGCCTCCCCGATGGCCGGATCGACGCCTCTCTCCCGGAGGGTTTTCTCCGTAATCAAGGTATGTTGAGTCATATGCTCCTTGGTCTGGTTGTAGTCCAGGTCGTGGAGCAACCCCACAAGGGCCCACATCTCCGGGTCTCCCCCGAGTCGCGGAGCCAATGCCCGCATGATCGCCTCGGTGGCCAGGGAGTGCTTCTGCAAGTTGTCCGCGTCCAGGTATTCCTCCATGAGCGCTATTGCCTGGTCTCGGTCGATTCCCCATTTCCGTTCCGTCAAGGTCTCCTCCTGGACCGCCTGGTGCGATTTCCTTGTGGCAGCGCAGCCTGTTCGCTTGCTGAGCCGGGAGATCCCGGAGGGGTCCCAAAACTCCGCACAACAAGGCTCCTTTGACTCATTCGCTGGTTGGCGCCGTCTCGTCTGCGGCTACCGGGGCTGTCCTTGTCTCAGCTTCTGAACTTCCTGGGTGAGGTCCTTCACCGATTTGTTCAGTTGCCTAATGGCTTGCAAGAGTTCTTTCGTTTCGACGGGCACATACTCCGGTGGGGCCACGACCGCAGGCGGCGGCGCGTATCGAGCCGCGGGTGGGGCCGGCGGCCGGCGCAGTTTCTCTTCGGCCTTCTGGGTGGCTATGGCCTCGTCGCGCTGAATGAAAGTCCTTTGGGGCGTCTGGGCAAAGGACAGAACGGGCAGCCCCGCGACGTACGCCAGAAAGCACGCACAGCCAAGAATCCACGGAAGTAATCTCAGGGCTACACTGATGGAAGATATCCCCTTTCGGCAGCGTATCATGGGTTCCCCCTTTCTTGATCAAGCGGGTTCCAACGACAGGCTATTCGCGGGCCGAGCACAGGTCAAACCTTGTCCGTTGGAAATAGAATAGTCCCCGGGCGTCGGAAAAGCAACTCCCGATCCGCCGGGCAACGACTCGACCCACTGGAGCCTGGCGCGGCCACGTCCGAGCGCGGGAGGGGCAACAGGTCTTCCACAAGACCGTCTGTGAACCAGGATCTACCGTGGCAGAACCTGTCGGGGCTTCGCTGCCCGGAGGTAGAACGTTTGGGCTACAGTGCCTCCCGTTGAGAATTGCGGGAGCCTTCACCCTCCCCTAACCCCTCCCATCAAGGGAGGGGAATAGCAAGCCCTCTCGTCTGGTGGTTGAGGGAAGGGAGAGCGGGTTTGTGTCTACTTTCACGGTCCCGCGAATTTCAAGGCGCGTGACTATACCAGTCATCATGTGATGCGCGGTTTCTCCCGCGAACTTGGCGTTGCGCACCCTCTCCCTAGAACGCGATGCCGAGCGAGACGTCAACACCGAAGATCGGGTCTATTCGCCTGTTTGGGTTCACCCCGAAGTTGTTGGCTCCGGTTGGATTCTCCCAGTTGGGAACCCCCTTGTCCACGCAGGCAAAGTTGAACCATCTTCCCGGTTGCCAGTAGCCCGCTCCTACGGAGAGCTCCCAGCCTTCCAGGAGCCCCCATGATGCACCCACGTCTACTTCCCAGCCGAGGTTGTTGTCCGGTATTGCAGGTGCAGGATTGTTGAAGTCGCCCGTTTGCGCATACTCCACTGTCCCGAAGAAGAGAGGATGTGAAGAAACTCTGGGACGTATATACCCCCAGCCGTACCCGTGAGAGACTCGGCGGGCATGCAGCGCAGTGGCATAGATGTTGAGGTTTGCAGCCAACGCGTAGTCGATTCTCAAGGCAAATGTGTTCGCGTCGGAAAGGTCTGCGGGCGCGTTCACTCCGCCGCCATACCCCCCGGCCAGGATTTGCGAATATTGACCGAACACGTGTCGCGCGCTTTGCTGCCTTTGCTGAACGTATGGTTGCCGATCAATGAGGGTTCCATGTCGTCTGTCGGGTCCAGGCATGTGCACATAGAGAGCGCTCAGCTTCACGGGGCCCTGCACGACACCCGTCTCGGCCATGTACCTCCAGGACTGAACGTATTGTGGCGCGAAACGGCTCCCGCCCCCTCCTGGGGTTATTGCAGGGGTACCATTGAACGTGCCGTCAACAGAGGACTGGTATCTGTCGGTCCGGTAGTACCAGGCCGCTTCGGCATTGAGGAAGAATCGACCGTCACTCAACTTCCCCGAGAGAGTACCCTCGGCGACGGTCACCTCGGTCGGCACCGCGGAGAAGCGCGACGCGGTGGTCTTCTGAGCCTCCGGTCCTTCGTGCCAACCCGAATACAGTCCCACGAATTCGAGTTCAAGACGCGGGGTCTCGTAGCAGACAAACCCGAGCAGGTCGGCAGTTCGTGAGGAATTCAGATCGTCGTCCGCCCAGTAAGCGGTGCTTCCTCTGCGCCATGGATACACGCCAAAGCCTATTGTCAGCCTATTGGTTGTGCGTAGCTCGTTGTCCCCGGGTTCACGCGCCCACCGATCCAGGGTGAGCACGCTTTGTCCCGCGGCGTCCGCCAGACCGGTCTGCTCTGCAGCCGACAATGCCACATATTCTTCGCTGTCGAGGCCCGTAGCCTCTTTGAGTCTGTCCTTGTTCGTAAGAGAGGAACTCAGGCGCCATCGGTCGGCTCGCACCAGGAGGCACTCCTCGGTTCGATTCCACACGTGAAACTGGAGGCCACTCCCGAAGCCGAATCTCAGCTTGCCGTACGAGACCGTCCCCCACGGAGTGTTGACGAACGCTCCAACTCTCGTGCACGAGACTGGGGCAATAACCGTGCCCGCTCCCGGTGCCTCTCCGGTGAAGTAGGGACCGATCTTGAACACGGCACCGCACTTCACTGCCTCGTTAATCTTGGCAATCGCCGTGGCGGTGAGGAGGTCGCTCGTCGATCCGGCATTGGTGCCCGAAACGATGGTATTCACGCCCGTCCAGGCGTTCAAGGGAGCGAAGTCTCCAGAGGCACTCCTATCCACGTTATACGCGCCGAAAAAGCCCCTGCTTCCGCCCTGCGAGTAGCTGGTGTAGTTGTAGGAAAAACTGCCGCCGAGCGTGAACTCGCCGTATGCGGTTCGGTGGGCACAAACCAGCGCCAAGCCGGCGACTGCGGCAATAAGCACACCGCGACACCTCACCATCACCCTCCCCTCCCTCCGGGGCCGGAACCCCGTCAGTCATGGCGCATCAGGCACTCCCCACCGGGGCTGAAGACCTCAGCCAGGAGATCAGCCGTTCGTGCGGGCCCCCGTGCACCCACAAAACAGAAGAGTCTCGAAGACAGGAATCAGATTGTCGTTACGCATTTTGGCTTTTCTTCCCTATCACACTGATACCATGCGTGTCAAGGGGTATCGGAGAAGACCATTTGGCTTTGAGGAGTATTCGGTGATGACTAGGTGAGACAAGATACCCCATCATCAGCGGGGGCCCGGAGGTTCACGGTACCGGATGCAGAGGCATCATGGCCTTGCCATGGGTCGGAGGGGTGCCTCGCGTGACGGCCTAAGCGAGACAACGGGCGCGAGCCTAACTCTGTCCCACGCCCGTTCCACCGGTCCGGGATCGCAAGTGCATCCTCCGACCCCTTGGTGCCTGGGCCTCTTGTGGTCTGGGTTCCTCCGGCAAAGGAGGTTCGCGCGGCGCGGCTGCTTCGAGACGAACGGCAAGGGGTGCAGCGCGTTTTGGTTTCGGATAACGGATCGGAGTGATTGACTCGGACCTGCTGCAATGCATCTCGGGGACGTGGCATGGCATCCGCAGATTTCGCAGATGCCCATAGATTGAGAATACCGGCTGGAGCTCTGGTCATCGGTGCGACTTTGGACGTTCATCGACTGTCTGTGCGGGACTCAAACCCGTTTCCTTGTCTCGGCTTCCCGGCGCTCACGCACCGGGCTACTATCTGCCGCCCCTCCGGGGCTCCGGAGGGGCACGCCAAGTAATCCAGTTCGTAAGTTCGGGCACACATTTTTCAGACTCTCCCATTGTAGCGACCGGCCGCCGTGCCGGTCGGCGGCGGGGGCGCCGGCCCCCACAACTGTGGCACAAAGCCCCGGGGCATCCGGAACCGTATTTGCGAAAAGGGGCACTAAGTCCCGTGGGGACGTAAGAAGGTAGCCCCGACGTCAGTCCCGAGTTGCAGAAATCCACCGTGAAATCATTGGCGGGCCAAAGTGTGCGGCTCCCCCGACACGCGCGGCTCACTCGTTGACGGCCTTTTCAAGCTCCTCCCATGCAGCTATGCCCATGATCTCCTTGTAGAAGGAACACGTACCCCGACATCTCGCTATCTTGTGGGCATAGGAGGGCTGTTGCTCTCCTCTGCACCAGGTGCCGGTCACCGCGAAGCACCCTCGACCATGATCGGGATGCGCGGGACAATTCTTTTCCCTACCGCAATTGGTGTATTCCCAGCAGTTCGGAAGGGGCATGAGAGCCTCCACATAGTAATTCTCCCCCTCCACGAAAAATAACACAGACTTGGGGCTGGAGCAATATTTCCTACCAAACTGCTCGAACCTACGCCCGTATCCGTTCAGGGGGTACCCGTTGTGGGCTCCCAAGATAAACCACAGAGGCACCAAGACACAAAGAAATCAAAGAACACGGAGAGGCTTCCTTGTCTCGTGAGCGGGTCTTCTTGGTGTCTTTGTGGCTTAGTGGTTCAATTTCTTTTCTACTTGGCTGAACGCTTACCTACGCCCTTGATCCCTTGAGGCTCATCGCGAAGGAATGCCCACCTCATCGTTGCGGGCTTCGCGTCCTTGGAGACAGACGCGCTCATCAGATCTTCGGAGTTCCCAGTGCGACCATCGAAGAAGGCGCCACGGCGCTTGTGCCTCGGAGCACGTGGCCGGCGGACCACAGCACCACCGGTGCTCAGTCGGAGTCCTTATCCCCAAGAATTCGCGAGATCAAGGCATGAAACTCCTGTGCGGTCGAATCCCAGCTCAGCCCTGAGCATTCCACGAGACTTCGCCCCGCGTTGCCCATTCGCTTGCGGAGTGACGAATCATCGAGCAGGGTGCGCAAGTGTGCGCGCAATGTGGCCACGTCTCCCGGAGCGAAAAGGAGCGCGGTTGCGCCTTCGTCGACCATGTCCGGGATGCCGCCGATTCGGGTGGCTATGACCGGCAATCCTGTGGCCATGGCTTCGTTGACCACGTTTGGACGCCCCTCGGAATAACTGGGCAGGCATAGCAGATCGGCCGAGCGCATCAACTCCGCGACTTCACGAGGAGGAAGCATGCCCAGCCACTGAATGCGCTCCTCGATACCGAGTTTCGCAGCCAATGCCGTGAGCTCGGATCGGTACAGGCCGTCCCCTGCGACGACCAGCCTGAATCGTGCGAGCTCTCCGCATGCCAGAGCCGCGAGAAGATCCTGCACGCCCTTGGAACGGATCAATGCGCCCACGTAGAGCACGGTGACTCGATCCGGCACCTCGGTAGTGCCCGGTCCGGGGTAAAACATCTGCGTGTCCACGCCGAAACGAGGGAGGCAGCACTTCTCCTCCGGTACACCCAAGTCTCTCACAATGCCGAGGATCTCCGCGCTCACCGGCGCCACCACCGAGGCTCGACGACATACCCAGGTAGTGAGTCTCCGCCACAGCACGCGGTCTCGGGCCAGATACCCATCGTCCCCTCGGAACGAGATGATCATGGGCTTCCCGGTGACCAGATTCACGACCGCGCCGACTATGCCGGCTCCGGTCCAATTCGCGTAGACCACGTCCGCGTCGCGCACCTCCCACAAGGCCCTCAAAAGAAACATCGCCATCATCGGGAGGACCTGGGCCCGTGCCAGGGGACTCGCAGCCATATTGACGGGTATTCCGCCCCCCTTTGCGGTGAGTTTCTCCAGTGATCTTGGTAAGAAGTACCCGAACCTAAGGGTGTCTATCCCCTTGATCCTTCGACGACCATGGAACGTCCCGTCCGAAGGAGCCACCACGCGCGTCTCGAAGCCCCTTCTTGCCAACGCGACCAGGAGCTGTTCGATAAACACCCCGGAAGGGTCGTCCACGTCCGATGGGTACGAAGTCGTCAGGACAAGAATTCTGCGCTGCAATGCCGTTCCTGGGGAAATGCGAATTGGGGGGGGGGGGGGGGGGGGGGGGGGGGGGGGGGGGGGGGGGGGGGGGGGGGGGGGGGGGGGGGGGGGGGGGGGGGGGGGGGGGGGGGGGGGGGGGGGGGGGGGGGGGGGG
>JBFMAA010000139.1:0-15946 GCA_040755955.1 Thermodesulfobacteriota bacterium | reverse complement strand
ACCGGCGTCTCGACGAGCCGGCTTTCTCTGCGGCGACCAGCGGGAGCCGCACTATCCCAAGAGTTCTTGAAGATGGGGGTCCGGGGGAAGGAACTTCTTGCAAGAAGTTCCTTCCCCCGGAATCGCACTTTCTGATAAAGGGTTTCCCCCGGAAATCTTACCTTTCGGCAAACGATCTGGCATCACTCGTGGTCCCGGCAGATCGGCTCAGACGCCAGGATCTCCACGACTCGCATGGCCAACGGGTCCGTGACCTTGTAGATCATCTCCAGGCCGCTTCGAGTCGATTCTATCACTCCGCGGCTCTTCAGGTGGATCAGGTGCTGGGAAACGGTCGCCTGGTGCAGACCGAGGCATTCCTGCATGTTCTTGACGTTGCAGCTTTCGACCCGCATGAGGCCGTAGACTATCTTGAGCCGCACAGGGTGCCCGAGCGCTTTGAATATCTCCGCTTCCCGGGAAAAGTCCTTCTTCTTCACTTCCAGGAAGGCTTCGCTCTTCTCCAGGACGTCTTGCTCTGCGATTTCGGACATTGGGCTCATTGGTGGTTCCTCTTCACGGGTTTGCGCGGTGACCCTCCCTCGGAACGGCTCACTGCTCCGTGGCGTACACACGGTGACGCATTCTTGATCGACGCGAATCGCGCCCGCCGGCCGTGACTCTGAAACGTTTCGGGTGGGGCGGGCATCTTGCTCGTCATTCCTCGCGGACAGGGGAGACGCCTGTCCCGCCACGGTGTCGGACGCACGCAAGAGTGCCTCCGCCACCGGCCGCTACGCTTTCACCGCGGGTTTGTCTGTGTCGGTATTCGTGTGGCTGAGGTTCTTCGCTTCGGGCTCCGAATTCGGCCGAGACTCGGTCGTACACGATGCCGACAGTCAGGTGGAAACCCCGAATCTCGGCAGAATCCATCTCTGCAAGACCACCCAGCCTGCTACTACTGCAACTACTATCCATCCTTCCATTGGTTGCTCCTTTGGACTCGGTGCACACGTTGGCGCAGTTCTGATCGACCTGAGCCGTGACCCGCGGCCGTCGTTATGACGGGGTGCCACGCACTCTGGTGCATCAATTGTCACCCGGTATTCCGATAACCCGGGACTCACGTTCCAGGCTTCTATCTTGCGTCCCTGCGGGATTAGAGGTGCGGCTCCGGAGCCCCGGACGGGCTGCAGTTAGTAGCCCGATGCGTGAGCGTCGGAAAACCGCGACAACGAAACGCGTTCGGGTCCGGTACGGGCCGTCGATGCACATTCACAGGCGCACAGAGCGGCTGGGAGCCGCAACCCATGATCGCACCGAGCATCCTCGGCCCGCATGCAGTCCGATGGCCGGAAGAGTTGTCTCTGCGCACACGGATAACGCAGGCTTTCGCGACGCAAGAACCGCTGCCGACCCCGCTGCCGACGCGGATTTCGACAAAAAGTCTTCGCGGCGGCCGAAGAAGTTGACGGATACTGGTACAGATGATCCCGATCGTCAGCCGGTCTTTCCTGTCTGTAGGTATCTGCGGAGAAGAAGACTCAGTTGCTGATCTCCGGTCCCATGGGGCCCGACATCAGACGGTCGAGCAACGCGGGCCTCTGAGGAGACAGCGCACGTGGGTCTATGGACGTGTCCGTCCGCTGTGCCTGCGCCTCCATCGGTCCAAGCAAGCTCCTGATCCACTTCACCACCACGGGGCTCGACCACTGGGCCATACCTTCGTGGAATGCCACCACGCGGCCTGCCTTGTCGATCACGTACGTGGAAGGAAATCCCCGCACCTCGTACACCGCTTCGCCCTCTTCGTTGAGTATATAGTACCCCATCAAGCGACCGTTCACCACGTTGTTGAACACTTTCTTGCCCCCTGGAGCCCCTACCGCAAAAGTGAACGCGGATCCGAAACTGCGGGCATAGCGCCGTACCCAGTCAGGATTGTCCCAAAGGTTCACCATCACAGCCCTGAGGTCCGGCCGGTTCACCGTCTGGACGAGCCTCTTGAGGTACTGTTTTTCTTCACCGCAGTACCGGCAGTCCTTCCGCCAGAACCCCATCAGCACCGCGCACCCGCGAAGCCCTGAAAGGTTCAGGTTGTGCCCGTCGGTCGTGGTGATCCCGAAATCATTGGCTTTCTCCGGTTTGTCGAATACCCGGAACGCGGTCCCCACGGGGGCTCCGGCTGCTCCAGCCAGGGAGGGCACCACCCAGATCACGCAGAGCAGAGTCACCAACCACACGCTTCTGAAAGCCCTGTGTCCGGCCTCGATCAATTGGACCTCCTTGCCGCTGATACTATATATTAATATCTGTATATTGCCTTCCTGTCAAGGGCCTTTTTCGCTACTCGACATCCAGGGTTTCCCTCGGAAGACTTTCTGATAAAGGGTTTCCCCCGGCATTTCCCTCAGAACAGCTCGCATTGCACCGGCCCCGAGCGTCGCTTGCCTTTGCGACGCAAGGGGTCCAGGTACTCGCAGAGGTCACGGTCGATCGCTTCCACGAAGGGGGATGGCGTTCTCTTCCCCCCTGAGCCATGGAGCACCCGGAAACGGCTTCGAGTCAAGAATAGGTCGCGCCTGCATCGAGTCATCGCCACATAGAGGAGTCGCCTTTCTTCCCGGGTTTCTTCTTCATCCGCCGGTTGCGCTCCCGGCACCGCGTAGGGAATGATGCCGTCTTCGCATCCTGCCACGAACACGACCGGGAATTCCAGTCCCTTGGAGGCATGCATCGTCATGAGGGTGACGGCTTCCGCGCGAGGGTCGAACAGTTCAGCCTCTTCCACGGGATTCCTCTTCTTGACGCGGCGGCACGGAATCCCAGAGGTCTGGAAAGCCTCTTCCAGTGCGTCCCCTACCGAATTGACCCGATACAGCACCGCGAAATCCCGGAAACCGAGTCCCTTTCCGTCGGCCGCGACCTTGCGGGAATCTATCGAAAAGAAGGAAGCACCTCCGAGCATCGCATCTATGGTCCGCACCACGAATTCACCTTCCAGAGCGGCATTGGGGAGCTCAACCATGTTGATTCGTCCCTGCCTGGGGATGGTGGCCTCCGCTTCCGGGGCTAAGGCGTTCCCCTCCAGAACCGCTCGGGCAGCCTCAAGTATACCCGCCTGGGATCGGTAGTTCTTGGTGAGCGGAACGACCGCGGTCGAGGGATAGTCCTCACGAAACTTGAGAAAGAACCGCCAATCCGCTCCTCTGAATCCGTAGATCGCCTGATCCGGGTCGCCGATGGCGAACAGGCCTTCGCCTCCCGGCGCGGCCAGCAGACGAACCAGCTCGTACTGAGCCCGATTGACGTCCTGGAACTCGTCCGCGGAAAGGTGCGAGGTTCGGAGCGATTCCGCAAGGCCGGGGTTGTCCCGCAGCATCTTCACAGGCCTCACGATCAGGTCATCGAGGTCCATAGCGTCCTGCTTCCGGAGGTGCTCTTCGTAGGAGAGGTACACGCGAGCCGTGTCGTCCGCGGGATCAAGCCCGTCGACACTGATCAGATCTTGCTTGAGCCGGCTCACCTCACGGAAGAGCCTCTCCGCGGATGCAGGAGCGACCTTGATGCCTTCTGTCTTCACCGATTCCCGGAGGACCGCCAAAGCCTCTTCCTCGTCGAGAAGTCGAGGCATTGCCTTTCCCGACACGCGCTCGATCACGCGCATCCCAAGCTGGTGAAACGTGCCCACCCAACAGGAATCCTCCCGACCGGACGGCATCAGGTCCGCCAGACGTTCCCGCATCTCTTGCGCTGCCTTGCGCGTGAACGTCACTGCGGTGATCTGGTCAGGCTTCGCGCGGCCTGTCCGGACGATCTCCGCGATGCGGTGAGTAAGCGTCCTGGTTTTTCCCGTTCCCGGACCCGCGTGCACAAGCACCGGGCGGTCAAAAGTCGAAACCGCCCGAAGCTGCTCTTCGTTGAGGCCCGCGTCTTGCCCTAACTCGGCCGAGCGGTTCCGCCCGGGTCGTTTGCGTGTCACAGGGGTCGAGGTTCTCTTGCGTCGAGCCGCGACTGTGCCCACATCGAGCAACGATTCCTGTCCGAGCAGGCTTTCTCGCTCGCCCGGGGCAAAGAGGGTGACCTTCCCGAACTCTCCGTCGTACCCGGCCCGAATGTCGACCTGACCGGTTCTGACCCGCCTGATCGCCTCGATTACGATCTCCGGGGCATTCCCCTTCATTTCGTCCAGGGGCATGACCCACAACAGGCGCAGCTCAGGCCCCAGCGTTCGGGTGAGCTCGTAGGCCAGCCGGGTCACCTTCTTGGATTGACTTCCCACTCCGAGGGCCTGCCCGATCACCACATCGAGCGGCACGATCCTGCAGAACGGCGCTGCATGATCCGGAGTCACGTCAGGAGCTCGGTCTGCGAGCTCCACCACCCTATTCATAACCCCTACGGTGACCGGGTCGCCGCAGACTGGGCATTTTCCCCCGAGTTTCTCGGTCTGCTCCGGTTCCAGCCAGACGGAGCACTTTCTGTGCCCATCGAGGTGGTACTTCCCCTCTTCCGGGTAGTAGTCGATTGTGCCGAGCATCCTCTGACGGTCGCGACGCTCACCCGCGTTGCCCCCGCGGGGGGGCACCCTCCCCTTTCCCCTCCCATCAAGGGAGGGGAAAGGAAGACCCCTTCCTCCAGCGGGAGAGGGAAAACTCCCGCCTCCCGAGGCAAAGGGAAAACTCTGTCCTCCGGAGGGAGGAGCCACCTCCCCTTCCCTGCCGCAAAAGCGGGGGTCCGTGCCCTCTCCGACAATGCCGCCGGCCGCAATTCGAGCACCCGACGCATTCAGGTCGGCCTCTGCGGTTCCCCCGACGCAGCGCCAGTGAGCTTCGACCATCTCCGTGATCGCGGGGAACGACTTCGGCCCTTGCCCGCCCGCCCGGATCGCCTCCCGTATGGCCTTGTACCCCGGCCTTCCCGAAAAGACGTTCGCCTGCCGTCCGAGCTTCGACGGGGAATGGGTGTCCGAGTTTGAGGTGAGCGTGAATTTGTCCAAGAAACTCACCCGGTAGTTCATGGCCGGATCGGAAGAGAGTCCGGTCTCCACTGCGAAGATCTCACTCGTCAGATCACCGAAGCACTCGTCCACGGAATCGAAGCCCGACCTGGAACCAAGCATCGAGAACCACGGAGTCCAGATGTGGGCAGGAATCAGAAAACTCTCCGGAGTCGTTTCCAGCGCAATCTCGAGGAGGTCCCGTGAGTCCAAGCCCAGAATGGGCCGCCCGTCGGAGCGAATGTTTCCGATGCGGCCGAGCTTTTCGTTGAAGCGTTCCATAGAATCCAGGTCCGGCAGGTAGATCAGGTTGTGGACCTTGCGTGTTGCGCCGTTCTTCTTGTAGATCGAGCTGATCTCCACGCCGAGAATGAACCGGATATCCGAAGGCCTGAGCCCGTGCGGAATCCCCGGGTCCTCAGGGAGAAACTCGTCCCTCAGACGGAAAAGCCCATCGCCCACGGGTTCGAGCTGAGTCTTGATGTCGTTGCTCCACGCGGGATGGGTGCAGTCCCCCGTGGTCAGGACCATGGTCCCTTTCACGCACGCCCAGCGCACGAGTTCTCTCAGGTCGCAGTCTTTTGAGGTGGCTCGAGAGTATTTGGAGTGGATGTGCAGGTCCGCAAGATAGATCATTTCCCACTACCTTTCAGTTCGGAGATCTTCCGGGCAAGCTCGTCCCCGACCTTCGCGTCAGTGGTCTCTTCGAGGGCCTTCTCGTAGGCCTGGATGGCCGGCCGGAGCTTCCCGGCGTGCTCGAGCGCCAGGCCCATCCTCGAGAGAACCCGCAGACGTTCCTTGCCCGCCGGAGCTCCCTTGAGCGCGGCCTTGTAGGAATTCTGTGCCTTGTCCCACTTGCCCTCAGCAATCCAGAGATCTCCCACGAGACCGGCAATGTCAGGGTCCTTGGGTGCAAGCTTGGCGGCCCGCTCCAAAATGGGTGCGGCGCTTTTGGGGTCCCCCCGTTCGAGTAGGCCGGCAGCGAGGTTCTTCATGGCCGTTACATGTTTTGGGTCGATCTCCACAGCGCGACGGAAGTCCTCCATGGCCAGCGGAATCTCCCGGGTGATCCAGCGAACGGTTCCTCTCTGGTTCAGGGCATCTGCGTGGTTGGGATTGCGTTCCAGAACCGTTCCCAGATCGTCGAGGGCGCGGTCCTGCATACCCAAGGCTTGCAGAGACAGCGCTCTGTTGTACAGGTAGTCCGTTTTGCCCGGAGCTTTTTCGACAGCTTTGTTGAACGCTGCGACCGCGGCTTGGTGGTCGCTCATGCCGGCCCTTGCCAGTCCCAGGTTGTGGTCAGCATCGGGGGGGGCCTTGTCCGAGGCGAGCGCGGCCTCGCAATCCCGGACGGCCCTGGGAAACTCACGGAGTCTCGTCAAGGTCGCGCACCGATTCACGAGCGCCCGAACGTTGCCTGGAGCTGCTTCTATGGCGTGATCGTATTCCTTTACCGCGGCCCTGTATTTCCCCATGGCGACGAATGCGTCCCCTTTGCCCAGATGCGCCTCAGGATTGGATCGATCCGTGCGCAATGCGGAGTCGAAGGCTCTGACCGCCCTTTCTTGTGCGCCCTGGGCGAGCAAGAGACGCCCTATGAGTATCTGAGCCTTGACCTCGTGGGGATCCGCCCGGACGATCGCGGCGAGGTCTTTGATCGCCTGTTCCCGTTGTCCCTGGTCTGCGTGCAACTTCGCCCGACCGTAGAGACTCGGCACATGACCTCTCTCCAGTGCGATGGCGCGGGCAAAGTCCTCCATGGCTCGGGTGAGGTCTCCCTTAGCCTGAAAGGCCATGCCTCGGTTACTGAAAGTTCCGGGATTGTTGGGGTCGAGTTCGGCTGCCCGATCCAGGTCCGCAAGAGCCGGATCGGGTTGCTTCTTCTTGAGGTACACAGCCCCTCGATTGCTGTAGATGGCTGCGTTCCTCGGGTCCAGTTCTGCGGCCTCGGTGTAGAGAGTGAGCGCCCGGTCGAGGTCTCCGGAATTCTCCGCAGCGACGGCCTGGTTGAACAGTTCACACGCGGCCCGCGAGGAAGCCCATGCCGACATGTGCCACACAAGAACCGGCAATGTCACGAGTATGAGGAGCTTTGTTCTCATGCTTCTTCACCGATCGGCAGGCCGGAAAACCTGCCCCATGGGATCAGGCCGTTCCGGAACCGAAAATACTTTCGAGAACAGCTCAATGTCGGTCGGATCTCAGGACGCGGTATGCATATCCGATGAGTGCTTGGATGTCAACCTTGGCGGGAATAGCTGAGTATTGCAGTAGGAGTCTTGCTGTGCGGTCATGGTGCTCCTATGGTCTTGTCCAGCCCGTTCCTGATGAATCGGCGGATCGGTCGGACGATCTCATCCGCGATTCGCTCCAGGTCGAGTGGTGATTCCGCGCTCAGTTCCGCGAGGGATGCGCATACATCGCGCAGAACCGGCTGCATTGCCTCTTCGAGGGCTTGTTCGTAGCCGTCCATGACCGCCGCCACGACCGCCGCGAGCCTTTCTCCTACAGACAGGAACACCACCAATGGCTGAAGTTCGGCTGGCCAGTTGCGTGGGTCCGGTTCCCGAAGGAAGATCTGCATGTGCTCATCGTCGATGCGTTCCACGACGTGCCGCGGGATTCCCTCTTCGCCGATCAGGGCGACCCGGCCCGGCATAAGGGGCTTCTTGGGTGTGTGAGCCAAATGGTGTCTCCCTAAGGGCTTGCAGCGAGATAGCCCTGTCATCTCGCGTGCTCCCCTTCCATGGGTTGAAACCCATGGCTATTCACAGTGCGCCCAGCAGGGAGCGGGCCTCTTGTAGTCGCCCGCCGCAAACCGGACAGCGGTTCGTCGTAAAGCGGCCGGCTCGACGCTTTCGAGTGATCGTGCCGACCGGTTACTCGTTTGGGTAGGCAATGTCCTAGGCATTACCTCAGTTCTTGCGTCTGCCTCGACCGCCGCTTCTTCCCGTGTCCACAGCAATCTCGTAGTTTCGGATGAGCAGTTCCATCCGAGGTTGTTTCCGAGCAGATGGTGTTCGTGACACGGAATACCGCGTCTGAACCGGCTCGATGGTTGCCCATGAGTACAGCTCCCGAATCGCCTCGTGGTCATTATAGCTCAAAAGGAACTTGCCCGTGCAGTTTTTCAACGACTGCGCGAGCCGCTCATGGTCCTGAGCGACGAACGTCGCCTCGTAACAGCCCTCACAGCCGTGGTAAGGCGGATCGCAATAAAAGAACGTCTCCGGTCGATCCAACCGCTCGATGAGCCGCGCGAAGTCCTCACTGAACACCGTGACATGCTTAAGCCTGTCGTGCGCGCGAGTGATCACCTCCCAGACTCGTTCCGGCCTGAACCGCGGCAGATCCGTGAGATGGTAGCCGAATGAGGCTCTTCGCCCCCTGCTGCCGAAGGCGACCTTGAGTCTCCAAAAGAAGCGCGCCGCGCGTTCGATCTCACTACCGCAACTCAATTCTCGCTCCCGAGCGAAGTCGGCCTGGCTGATCAGTCGCCACTTGAGCTTCTCGATCAGCTCCAACGGCTGCTCGCGGACACATCGGTAGAAGTTGGCGAGGTCCCCGTTCAGATCGTTCACGATCTCCGCCTTGCTCGCAGAGCGCTCCTTTGCAAACAGCAGCCATGCTGCCCCCGCGAAGACTTCAACGTACGCGGTGTGCACCGGAAAGCGTTTCAGAATCTCGCTCCGGAGTAGCTTCTTCCCTCCGATCCATCCGACAGGACTGTCCTGCATCGTGCGCCTCCGCGTCGTTCGGTTGGCGCTCGCAGGCGCTCAGCACAGGATTGGTTAAGGTGAGTGAACTAATCTCTTTGCATCTCGGACATTTGCAGTCCAACCTGACATCCGCGACAAAAAGCATTTTGCCGCATTCCGCGCACCTGATCTCGCTCATAGCTCCACTATTGTGCTAGACTCTCGCGTGCAGTGCGCTGCGTTGAGGAGTCTGCTCGTCAGGTCCACGTGTCAGCGTGGTCGGTTTCGGCTGTTCGCGCAGCCGGAACTGCTCCTCTGCCTATCTGAGAGACGGTTGATTCACGATGTGTTCTTCTTCCCGCGCCTCGTGCCGGGCTTCTTGCGCGTGCCCTTCTGTGGTGCGGCAGCGCCCTCCACGGTCTGCTGGTCTGCGCCTTCGCTGTCGGTGACCTGACCCTCCGCGTGCTGCTCCTCACCCGCCGCCGGCGTAGCAGAGTCCTCCGCGGCGGATAATTGCCGCTCCTCAACCGTCACAGCTTGTCGGCCGCGTGCCTTGCCGGTTTGCCTGCGTTTCACCGTCATTCCCATTGTCCACCTCCCTCCGTTTACACGCCGATGGCTATCGCGTGCAGCTTGAGCTGTTTCAAATTGTGCGTGGTGACCTTGGCCACCATTCTGTGATCATTTTGTGCAGCCAGTGCCGTGTCGCCCCGCACAAAACTGTGGCTCGTGATCTCTCGGAACGTCTGCAGGTCCGACACTTCCTCGAAGTTTGTACCGTTATCCGTGCTGATATACAGTTTGATGTCCGTTCCGAGTGTTATGGCATCGATTGCCTCGATATCCGTGATGCCGTATGCGGCCGCGGGATTATCCTGTTGCGCGTCCCAGGAGTTGAGTAACAACACCATGTTCTTTCGCTGCAACACATAGGTGACGTGCCATTTATCCAAGGTCGGCGCGGTGCCCCCGTCACTTTGCAGAGCCACGCACATGCCGAGCGAATGGTTATTGGTGCTTGTGTCGCTGAGCCTGGTGTCCCACTGCGCCTCGGTGATCGCAGCCAGTTGCGTTGCCGTCATCTGGTTCTCTGTAACGGCAAACGCCTGGAGTAACGCACTCAATCGCGCATTTGTCGTAGCGTTCTGATAGGTGCCGCCCGAGTCCATGTACTGCCAGACCCCCGAGTTATTGCGAACAATCCCCCTCCAGGCGGCAGCCAGGTAGACCCACCATTCCTCAGTGGGCTGCCCCATGTTGAGACTAGCAGCGTGAAAAGCCGTCGAGCCTCCGGACACGCTTTGCGTGGCCTCAATTGCCGTAATATGTGCCCAATCCGTCGTGATCTCTTCAAGATCGGCCGTGCTGACTGCAACGGACCGATCCGTATTCTTGGCTGAGCTCATTACCTCAATCGAGGTAACACATGCCTGATATCCCGCATTCGTATAATTCGCCGGCATATTCTGCACATTCCACGAATCGCCGACGGCCTGTGAATAATAGAACCCCCACCCGCCCGAGGTCCTTTGATAGATGCTTCCACTCGATGAACCCACGTCCATTGGGACCAGATAGTCCTTGGTCTCGTCGATTGGATAGATCAACGGATCGGATGTGACCGTGCCGTTCGCTGGAATGGTGGTTCCCGATACTCCGGAAAACAACAATTCCGTGGGCGTCGTGGTTCCGTTTGCCGTAGCTCCGCTGCGTTCAACGATGGACGCGTGATCAATGGTGGTGGCCGCTCCGGATGGTGCACGAAATGTCACGCGGACCGAAGTCCCGGACTTGCCCAAGGCCGACGCCGGAACGATCAGTCGAAGGGTCTGATTCGTATATGATGCATTCCCATCGACAAACGAGACTGACGCGGACAACGCCCAGTCGCTACTGCCGTAGGCGGTTGTGAGATTTCCTCCGGACAACATGAGTGACGTGATTGACGTAATGGCCGTGGCGTCGGCGATATCCGATGACAGCACAACCTGGTCGGCTTGGTCCCCGTCCTCGATAACGGTCAGGATGATTGCAGCCCCTCCGGAATAATTGACCGCGAGTCCCTCTTTCGCATTCGGATTTGTTGAACCGCCCTGCTTTATCGTGACGGGTGTGCTTCCGGCAGCATCGGTACTAAAGAAGCCCTTATTGGTGTCGGTCTTCTGCCAATAGGCGATGGTCCCCTTGTAGTCGAGCACGTCCAGGTCACCGGCATCCACCACATCCAGGTCAGCGGTGTGTCCCGGAGATTCGGGCTCAGGCATCACGTATCCGTTTTCGCACACGTATCCGCTGCTCTGGGCTGCATTGATCCCGTTCGCATCCTCGAACGTGCAGATCCCCAGGTCATCCAGCACCGGATCACTCGTCAGCGCGAGATTCGTGTACATGTCCCATGCGAGCATCACCAGCGAATTCTGCAACGCGGCCACCGCAGCGGTAGCCCCCGATCCTGCCAGATCCCCGATGGCGTTGTCGAGCCCCTTGATAATCGCACCGAGCTGATTCGCAGCGTCCACCTCGACAGGGTTCGTGTCCGGCACCACATGAGCCAGAGCCACGTCGATAGGAGCGCGGTCGAAATCCACATCTGTGAGGTGACCCGCGCCATGCGGCAGCGGCACCCTTGCATTGGTGAGCCTCGGATCATTGTCCACGACCACCGGATTGGCACCGGACAGAGCCACCGCAGCCAGGGCAGCCCGCTCATCCGCGGTGAGCAGCCGCTGATCGTTTCCCGCACAGGCCGACGTCCCGGTGGTCCCGATGGGAAGCATCTCTCGCCAGATTGCCGCGCCTGCTGCGTCGTCCACGCAGATCCAGAGCCGCCCAGCAACTCGCCATTGGTCCCCCGGACGCACACCGGTGCCGACATCGTCCGTGGCCTGCGGGTTCGCCGCGGACGTCCAGAGCCTCGGCACCCGGGCTGCGAGCACCCACCGCTTGGTTCCGGGATTCGTGTCGGGCACGATCACGTACGGCGAGTCTTCCGGTGCCGAGCTGTTTCCGTCCAGCCGATAGAAATAGACTCGGGCAGGGTTCGACCCTTCAACCACCATGACACACGCCCCGTCCGCACGTTCGCCCACGTCCAGAGCGTCAAGCGCACCCGGCCCTCCACCCGTGAGGGCTGTGCA
Organism: Thermodesulfobacteriota bacterium; assembly: GCA_040755955.1. Lineage (GTDB taxonomy): Bacteria > Desulfobacterota > Desulfomonilia > Desulfomonilales > Desulfomonilaceae > JBFMAA01. Next base: position 4,133 of record JBFMAA010000139.1, on the reverse strand, counting down.
CGTTGCGGAAAACGGCTGGGCCGCTTCCACACTCGCCACCACGGCGGCTATCGCGTCGAGGTTTGCGTTGAGCTTGAGTGCCTGGGACAGCAGGTTATCGACTCCCGCTCCGGAAGTAATGATGTGTTCCGGGTTGAAGGCCATGGTCTCTCCTATATTTTCCCCAGCAGTATCTTGTCTCCGCCCAGTGCCTTGAACCCCGGGAACTCGGTGTCCGGCGGGTCGGGCAACACGATCAACCCGTTCGGGGTGAGGTAGATGTGGTTGTCTCCCTGGGCAAACAGCTCAATCCGCACCGACGCTCCGGGAGCCGGCCCTTTGATCGTGATCAGGAGCGTGTTGTAGGGGGTATCATTGGGGATGATCCAGGTCCGCGAGGATGGGCTGTACGGGTCCAGCGTGAACTCCTCGCTCTCATACAGCAAGGTCCAGTTGAGCGCGGCAATATTCACGGCCAGTGGTGTTGTTATTGAGCCATAGTAAGACATTGCGGTAACGGATGTGATGTCGGTTCCTCGCACTTCCATCGTGTAAGTGGCGGAATACGTCAGGACGTTCAGGAAATGAATCCGCAATCTGCCGATCACGGGCAAAATGGGGGTAAGCACCTCATAGGGCGACGACGCGCACAAGGCTCCCATGAATATGCCGATATTGGCGCGCTGATATGGGTGATACGGGAATGCGGCATCACTGTGTCCGTATCCTGCAGAAGGGGTGTCGCGGAACGGGTCCAACCACTGGTTCAGGATCACGGCGTCATTGAACGGAACAGGCATCCCAACGGGCTGGTAGAACCACATACACAGGTCTTGCTGTATGTCGGTGGATGCGTTGCGTGCCGGATGCACGGATTGAAGATCGTATAGGGCGATGCGCCGGATCACGATTGTGGAGGTAGTGGACTTTGTGATGACGATCCGCCAGTATCGGGCCGTTTGAAGCGTCTGGGCCAGTAGTATGGCGATATACAACATCTTGTAGGGAGCAGCATTATATGGGGCGATCTCCTTCGGGGACATTGCATAGATATTTCGCTGCCCACATGGAATTTCGTCCCACTCGACCCCATCGGCTGAGGCGCTCAGCCTCATGACCAGCCCGAGGTCCGGTGCGACGGGACCAGGCGTGTCGGAGAGGAATAGGAGGCACGTGGTGATGTCCCGTGTATTTTCCGGGCCGAAGTCCATTGTCAGGGTGTTGGTGCCCGAATCCAGGACCCAGCCTGTCGTATCGTCACCGTTGAAGGCTTTCCATCCGTCCGATCCTCCCGTCCACGTGCAGACGTACGGCTCGGGTGATGACGGCCCGGTCAGATACGGCAGCGCCTGACGGTGAGGGTTGGTGTTGTGCTCGTACAGTTCCACCCCGTGAGCCAGGCTGATGCCGGCAGAGGGCACTATGATGGTGGACTTGTCGGGGAATATGACCAGCCCGTCCGATCCGAGCTGCGGCGCTACGCGTGCGGTGCTGAGATCAGGAAGAGTGAGTTGCACCCCCGTACCCTGCATCTTCTGGAATTCGTAGCGGATCATCCGGGGGTCCTGCATGGGCGTTTGGGGTCCGTTCGGAGCCAGCCAGGACTCCTCGAAGAACCCGAACGGAGACACTTGTACGGTCGCCAGCCACCGGGCATTGTTGCCGGGCCAATCGCGGGACAAATACCCATCTACCGGCCCCTGCGTAGCGGCAACCACGCGTCCGGCGTTATCCCCCCAACAGCCGCGGCCGTTCGCGAGATAGAGATGGACCTCCTCGCCGGCATGGTCGGCCACCGTGCCGTCCGGTTGCAGCGGGGTTCCCATGCCCGAGGGCTCGTAGGCCCACACCGTATCGGTGTTGCTCACGGTATGGGCCGCTGCGCCCTCCGCTGCAGTGGTCGCTACCTGATCGCCGCCCACGAGCACGACCCCCGACGTGCCCGGCCGCCGTACCAACCGAAACGCGGTAGCGCTCACCCGCTCGACCTGCGCCTCCGCCAATCCTTCGAGGCTGGACTGATCGAGCACCGGCCGTCTGATCGCGGACATCGAGAGCGAGTTTACAAACCGGCCGTTTGCGTCCGTGCGCACCAGACCCACATGCCTCGCGTAGTATCCGGGCCAGTCGTCCGCGAGTGCCCCGTTCTCGGGCTGCTTGGGGCTGCAGAACATCACCAGCCGCATGTCGAGCGAACCGTCATAGTGCTGCTCCGCACCCTCGTCATCAGTATCCCACGGCCGGTTGGTCTCCGGGTTGATCTCGTTGAAGTTGAATGCATCGATGCTGCTCGACAGGTAGAGGTAATACTCCGCGTTCGGCTCCAACGGCTCGGCCCGCCGGACCACATGGACCGGCGATCCCGAATCCCAGTCGATCCACGCTTGGTCTCGAGACATCGTGTACCCCGTGCCGAGCGGATAGAGCGCACCCCTCACCGCAATCTGGCCGTACGTGCCGGGCAGTCGGTCCAGTTTGATCGCATCCTCCGCAACGAACCTGACCGTATAATCCGAGTAGTCCCGCAGCGTCTCGGGGAGCGACACCTCGCGGGCAATCAGGGATATGTCCAACTCTCTCACGAAATAGGGGCCACCATCGGCATAGGAAGTGCGGTCGGTTTCGATCTGCCCCACCAGCCGGGCGTTCGCCCCAATGCCCGATGATCCGAGGTATCCGTTGTAGTCCCCGGTTTGCGAGAGAAAAAGCTTTCCCCGGAAATCCCACGCGGGCGTCTCCGGGCGGTCGCCATCCGCAGGCAGTGATGGAACTACAAACCCCTCGTGGGAGTTTGCGAGGTAGATCAGGTATTCGGTCTCCGCCTCGATCCACGCGGGTTCGAGTGCCCCGGCAACGGTATTCCAATTGAGCACCGGCAGGGAGTTGAACAGGCTGCAGGACTTCTGTGCGGTGACATACTCACGGGCTGTCCAGACCTTACCGGACGATCCCTTGATCGGTTCCAGGCTGATTTCCATGTTACTCACATAAATGACGCGGGCTTCCGCCACCTCCTTGAGGATCAGCGCGGAGAGCACCTCGACCGCTGCGTGCTTGGCAGGCTCGTCGTCTTCGAGCATGCTATGTTTGTACCGAGCCCAGTGATACCCGTTCCAGAACACCCGGATATCCTGCTCCTTGACCATGTGAGCGCCTCCGAGCTGGACCCCGGGATACCGCAGCTCCGAGAAGTTCTCCACCGTCCAGAACCACCGAATCGCCTTCCACAGCCCGTGTTCCGAGTCCCAGTAGTATTCGTCCCACACATACCGGTTCTCGTCCTTCACGTACCGCCGAACCCGCCACACCTCGCCGAACGGCCGCGTGGTCACGGGAAGTTCCGCCACGGAATCGGCCTGGCCCGCGATCTCCACGTCCCGGTATCGTGCGCCGTCCCACCAGACCGGGTGCTGCCACTCACGTATCCAGCGGGTCTGGCCGTACGTGTTCCCCTCGGGCGAGACCCAGCCGAGCGCGTCGGAGTAGGTCTTCCCATCCCCGAAGTACGGCATCACGTCGGACTCGGGGTCGCGAGGCGCAAACAGCCTCCGGAGCAGCTCGCTGATTCTACCCAATGATCACGACCTCCTTCTCGATCTTTGAGCGTGCCACGATAGGCCCCGGCAGATCCGCAGGCGTCGGGACCGGCGGCTGATCCCCTCTCGCACGTTCTTCAAACAGGATGCCCTCTCCCAGTGTTTGGAGAGTGAGTCCGTCAGCCCTCAGCCCTGAGAGCAGCGAGTGGATGTTCCAGCAACACCGTCCCACCGCATCCCAAACCCGGCCGTCCTTGGCAGCCTGTCCGGCTTTACAGTCAGGCTCGTCCGAAACGACGGGCTGTGAGGGATCAGGCTCTTCCGGCTCCGGTTCCTCCAGCTCCAACGGGATCAATACCTCGTCATCCATGCACCGCCTCCCGGAAGAAGTTCACCACGGAGACACAGAGAGCGCAGAGACCAAGAAGAGAAGAGATCAACCACAAAGTCACCAAGACACAAAGAAGAAAAGAAGCTCTCGGCATTCTTTGTGTTCTTGTCTCTTGAAGATTCTTTCTTTCTTCTTCTCCGTGTCCTCTGTGTCTCTGTGGTGCATTCTTCTCTTCATCTTCTTTGTGTCTCTGTGTCTCTGTGGTGCATTCTTCTCTTCATCTTCTT
>JBFMAA010000138.1:0-15997 GCA_040755955.1 Thermodesulfobacteriota bacterium | reverse complement strand
GGCGGCCCGCCGCAGTCATATGGCCCACACAATTTCGCGCGAGCCGGGGAAACAAGCAAGTGACGCGAAAAACGTACCCGCACGCTCTCCGTGCGATGTCGAACATTCGAGAAAGGCAAAAGTATAGGCATGGATCCAGGAACTTCTGTCGGCGCTCCCTCAGCACCGTGGATCGGGGAGACCTCGTCTACTGGACTAATAGGAAAGAGCCCGGGACACGTTTGACCTCGCACATCGCATTTGTAAAAACCAAGCCCTCTGTAAGCAACAATTGGACACTGGAGGTCTTTCATTCTGCAAATACCGAAGCAGATGTCTTGTCCCAGTCCTACGACTTCTATGGGTACATGGTGAAGAACAAGGGGGACATAAGGTGGTACCGTCCTGTGAAGTGCTCGGACAACGTTCTTGCGCGATGTTCCTTCCCTCCTCTGGTTATTGAATTACCGTTTGGGGACCATCGTGACCCTCTGTTGGTAGATCTCGACGGCAATGGCATCCGTACCTTGGGATACGGTGCGGAGGTCTTCTTCGACCAGGATAGCAACCAATTCAAGGAGCTTTCAGGATGGGTCGCCCAGGGTGACGGCATCCTGATGCTCGACCGGAACGGCAACGGCCAGCTCGACCATGGAAACGAGCTTTTTGGAGATTTCACTGTCCTTCCCAGTGGCGTGCGAGCAACCAATGCGTTTCAAGCGTTAGCATATTATGACGTCAACGCCGACGGCAAGATCGATGCCGCTGATCCCATTTGGACACAATTGGGGGTATGGCAATACGACAGTTCATGGGGAGATTTGCACGAGCCGGATGTGGACTGGGGAGGATGGATCAATTCCCTGGGTGAGTTGGGTATCGTGGCTATACATCTCGATTCGGAGATCACCAACAGAACGGATGATGCAGGAAATATTGAGGTCCGCACCGGCTATTTCCATTGGTCAGACGGCGGCCTGGGAACAATTTCGGAATACTCCCTGCAACGCGACACGGATCAGACAATCCCGATAGAAGACGTCGAAATCCCAGCGGACATTGCGGAACTACCGGATCTCAACGGTCACGGTAACGTGCATGGTCTCCAGTACGCGATGACACTGGACTCCTCCGGTCAGCTCAGGGCGCTGGTGGAAGCGTTTGCTGTTGAAGCAAGCCCGGCGAACCGGTCAGCCATCTTTGATGACATACTCCTCACATGGGCCGGGACAGCCGGCACCGACGGCCTGGGTGATCCCACGTCCACGCTTTGGGCCAAATTCCACGCTGTTCAACAGTTTCACGGTCAACCATTGAGCGCCCGTGATGGCAATGCTCTCGCCGTTGGGGGCACAACCGTTTTCCGCGAAATGCCTGAACCTGCTTGGAACCCAGCATATGCACAGAACTATTACGAGATATTTGAGGGGTATTACGGTGCCCTCATGGCGCAAACCCATTTGAAGTTCCTATTCGATATGATCGAGTATGCTCCGTGTGGAGACGGCCAGGAGCTGAACGAAGATTTCAGTGCGGTAATCGCAGCCCTGCAAACCGCGCTTGCGGAAGACCCGGAACAGGGCAAGGTGCTGCTCAGTGAGTTCGCGCGCTCTCTTCGAGGCATGAACGGCCAGGACCGGGTCGAGTGCCTCCCTTGCCGCGAGCTTTTTATCCAGCAGGACCCGTCCCTTGCTTGGGTGATCGACACGGGGGGCTTGCCGGTCGTGGAACGGCTCGGGCCGGGGACCTCGCACTTGCTGGGCACCAACGGTTCGGAAGCTGTCAGGGCAAATCTCTTTGCAGGAGACAACTTCATAAACGGGCTCTCCGGAGATGACGTAATATACGGCAGCGCCATGGATGAATGGCTTATCAACGAGACAGGAGATGCTCTTATCGTCGCGGGGGGCGGCAACGACACGATCACTGCCGGTGATGACGACGACATCCTCGACGGTGGAGCGGGTGATGACCGGCTGTACGGAGAGGCCGGCAACGATACCTACATCTTCCGCAGAGGTTCCGGCCACGACAGAATCATCGACATTGATGCGACCGCGGGAAACGTGGACACGATCTGGCTGGGGAGCAGCCTGACACCTGAAGATATCACCCTGAAGGCTGTCGGCACGGATCTTGTGCTCAAGATCAACGACACCGGCGATACCCTTGCAGCCACGAGCTTCTTCGATGAGACCAGGCCGATGTTTCGTATCGAGCGCATTCAGTTCATGGACGGAACCGTCTGGAACGAATCCGACATACACTGGCAGATCTACCGACCTTCCGAGGCCGCGGACTACCTCAAAGGAACCGCCGGAGACGACGGGATTCACGCACTCGGCGGCAACGACACCGTTCTTGCACAAGCGGGCGATGACACGGTCCATGGGGATGCGGACGCCGATACGATCTACGGCGGGGCAGGCAACGATGCGCTGTACCATCGTCGAGAGGCGCTCACGGGCGTGCCGTCCGGATTCCGGGACCTGGACACGCTTACCGCAGGGTTCCAGGCCGGTGACCTGGTAGTGATCGCGGGCAGGCCCTCCATGGGGAAAACCGCGTTCGCGCTCGACGTGGCAGTACGAGCGGCGATTGACCACGGGGTCCCGACCGCAGTCTTTTCTCTGGAGATGAGCAAGGAACAGATCGCCTTGCGGATGCTCTGCGCACGGGCTCACGTGGACCTGGCGAGCCTCCGACGTGGGTACGTGAGCCACGGAGATTGGGGCCGGATCGCTCTGGCTGCGGGGAACCTCGCGGAAGCCCGGATCTACGTGGACGACACGCCGGGCATGACGTCCCTGGAGGTCCGAGCCAAGGCCCGTCGCCTGAAACAACAGCATCAGATCGGGCTCCTGATCATCGACTACCTGCAGCTCATGGAGGTCAAGGGGGGCGGCGAATCGCGTGAACGTGAGATCTCCCAAATCTCCCGATCCCTCAAGGCCCTGGCAAAGGAGCTCTCTATCCCGGTGATTGCCTTATCGCAGCTCAATCGCAAGGTCGAAGAGCGTGGGGACAAGCGGCCCATGCTCTCCGACCTCCGAGAATCCGGGGCCATCGAGCAGGATGCGGATGTGATCATCTTCATCTACCGCGACGAGGTCTACCACAAAGAGCCCGAGAACCCGCGCCGCGGCGAGGCTGAGATCATCGTCGGCAAGCAACGCAACGGGCCCATCGGCACGGTGAAGCTCGCATTCAGATCGGCCTGGTCCACGTTTCTGCCCCTGGCCCGGGAAGAAGTGTAGGAGGGAGACTGGATTTCCGGGGGAAGGAACTTCTTGAAAGAAGTTCCTTCCCCCGGACCCCCATCCTCAAGAACTTTTGGTACGGGGCGGCTCCCGCCGGTCGCCGCAAAGGGGAAGATCAGATATCGATGTCTGCGATGCTCCTGAAAAGTCGCCCCCCGGTGGATTCGATGAAATAGAGCACCTGAAGGTTTATCGGAAGCCCCTGAAAGTCACCGAGATCCCGGAAATCCGTCCGAAGGCCATAACATTTCTTTCCCAGTCCCGCGGCGAACCCGATTTCACATGCGGTGCCCGAATCGAGTTCCGCGCCGTCCAGCACGCCGAGGAGCACATCGCTGCTCCGTATCCTCTCATCATTCATGCGGCCGATCCTCCGTGCCACATCGGCAAGGGCCGCTGCACGGTGGTCCCAATGCGCAATGGCTTTGGCCTCGTTGATCATCGACCCAAGCTCCCGTTCCCATGGATCGAAGGTCCGGCAACCGATTTCGTTGAGACGGAGTCTGATCCTGTCTCGATAGCCCTTCATCTCAGGAGAGAACCCAAGGGGCGACGCCAGATACACGGTAGTCATGTCTCACCTCGAACGTGCGCTGGAGGAACGGTCCCCTGGAAAGAACCACATGATCTTCGTCCCGGTCCTTTTCTGCGATCAAATCGATTCCCTGAACCGCGGCAGATCTGCCGTGCCTCTTCGCTTCACCCCGATATCGCATGGAAAAAGAACGTCGAATTCCTTGCCGTATGTCAAGCAACATAACCTGAAGGCACGGTCCCGTCAATTCGGGGAACGGGCAATCCTGTATATGCCGACGGGATATCTGCGTCCCACTGCGCAATCTGCAGATGATGGTTCCTTGTCTTCGGGTCCGGTCGCCCGGAATTTGCTTGACACCTCCTCTCACTTGAATCAGAGTCCACTATGAAGCCATATCAGACACAGCGCAACCCCCGGGTTATGAGTTACGGCCGATTGATGGGGGCCGGGGTGATCTCGTTGCGATGTCGAATGCCCCCCGGCCGGGAGGAACGAGGGAACGAAAGAGCGTCGAAGGACCAGACGTAAACAGTACTCTTGGGCGGTGAGGCCTCGAACATGACGCGCGAGGGGAGGTCCGTGGAGAACATGCCGAAACGCAAGGAGTCAAAGGGCACTGAAAGCGATCCTCCGGACCGCAAGATCACGGATCTAAGGAACGTGGCGGGTGGGAAGAAGCGTGCCGGCACTCAGCGCGACCCCTCTAACCGGAAGACCACGGATCTGTGGAACACGGCGCGCCGGAAGATACCCCCGCCTACTCAAAGCGACCCCTCTGACTACCGGGTCATAGCTCTGACGGAAATCAGGAAGCACCCCACCTTCGAGAGTCTTCTTCCGATTGACCGGGACCTGCTTGAGAGCATCATAGTGGACATGCGCCGCAACGGCTTCTACCCGTCACAGCCTGTAGTCTTGGGCACTTGGCCGGGCATGGAAGGACCTGTGCTCATTGACGGGCATGCGCGTGCGCAAGCTGCCCGTGAGGCAGAGATTGGGCACGTGCCGTATGTTGTCAAGGAATTCGATGATGAAATGGGCGCGCTTCAACATGCCATGAGCCTCCAGAGCAAGCGAAGGAGCACCAAGGACGGAGCCCTCTATAGGCTTGCCGGCCAGTACGACAGGCTCACGGAGCGGGGCGGAGATCGGCGGAGTGAAGAAGCACTTTCAATGCTGACACGTGTCAGCGTTGATGGCGGACGCTCAGCGTCGGCCCGAAGGACCGCTACCTTGCTTGGCTGTAACTACAAGAAGGTGGATAAAATACGGAAGATTCGCAAGGACGGCACCCCTGAAATCCAGGAGGCGGTGAAGAACGACAAGATGAGCATCAACAGGGCCTATCAGCTCATCCGTAGGATGGAGAAGGGGCTGAGAATGGATGACGAAGGCCCAGCGAAGGTGGCGGATGCACAAGTGAGGGCACTCCAGGTTGTGTTGACCGAGAAAAACTTCGCGGGCTTGAATGCATTGGGGAGCGACCTCCCTGCACTCGTCAATTCCGCGATTGAGGAGTTCATCAGCGTCCACGGGAATAGGGCGCGCAGCGAAGAACCTGGAACAGAGGTTCGGGAATCTTGACGAGTTGAGTCAGGGCATCCGGAATTCCTGAAACGAACGTGTTGGCCATTCGGAAAGAATCGATGAAAGAGAAGCCTGATCAGTCACCTCTGATATTGCGCTCCTGGAGAGCCGCCGTGGCCGCGCGGCGTCGCAAATGGATAATGTGGGGGCCCATCGAGCGGTTTGTGTTCCCAGTTGGTAGTGTTGGCCCCAAGTCCGCTGAAGGCATCGAAGACGGCACGGAACCGCCACTTGTGCCGGTTCCGGCAGAAGTTCCGCTCGACTCGCAAAGAGTCGGCACGGATAATCGGACCCGTTTGCCAGGGAACACGAAGAAGCGCTTGGCAACCCGACCGGTGGGCTCGGCGCGCCGGGTCGGGAGCATCCGGCGGGATGTGGAACGCCCCCCGACGGACTCGGGGAGGAGGGTCGTACGCGCGCTGAGCCTCGGAATCGGCCTGACAACAAGCCCCTCGGTGGCGCGTGTCAGGTCTCACTGGTTGCTGGCCGAGCAGAAAGAGGGAATCCCTATGAGCAGAAAACCGACACCTTCCACAAGATGGCTATTGGTTGTGGCCCTAGTGTTGGCCCTCGGGACACAGGCCGCGCACGCTGATTCCCCGTCTGCACTGGATCTCGAACTGATCGAGGCAGCTCAGAAAGGCGATGGCGCGGAAGTTAAGAGTGCACTGGACAAGGGAGCGAACCCCAACGCCGTCGACGACTACGCCTGGACCGCGCTCATGGCCTCGTCCTGGAGGGGTGACGTGGAAACGGCCAAATTGCTCCTCGAAAAGGGTGCCGACGTCAACTCGAAGAACAAATTCGGCCGCACCGCCCTCATGAGGGCTGCGGAAATGGGGCACTTGGCCACCGTGAAATTGCTTCTGGAGAAAGGAGCAGATGTCAATGCCTCAGAACCGGACGGTTGGACCGCCCTCATGGATGCGATCAACAGCGGCCGGGCCGATGTCGTGAAACTGCTCTTGGAGAAGAGGGCTCGATTCGACCCAGCAGACGACTGGGGCAAGTGGGCATGGACTATCGTGCGTGATCAAAGTGTTCAGATTGCAAGGCTCTTGAAACGGAGTTCATCCCAGTAATAGCTGCCCATGAGCAATAACCCGGCCCATCGAATGGCTCGATGCCGGGTTTCAGCGATTCAGGATGGAAGACGATGATCTACCTCGACCTGAAACCAGAGCAAAGGGTGTCGTTTATGAGACGCATTTGCGAACTCGTGTTGGTCATGAACGTCGCTGGCGCTCTATTGTTCGTGGGGGTGGCAGAAGCGGACTTGGCCCCCATTCGAGTGAGCGGCGGTGGCCTTTTCGGCTATTCAGCCCATCAATCTATTCGAATGGATCTCCAAGAGGTCACCTTGAGATTAGCTGCGACCACATACAGAGTCGATGCCGTTTTTCACTTCCGTAACACGGGTGAGGCTGCGACACTGAGAGTTGGCTTCCTCAAACGAGGAGACCTGTCTGACTTCTTGCGGTACGACGCTTGCGTCAACGGGCGAAAAGTAGAGGTCTTGCAGGAACCCTTACGAGGTTCTGAGCGATTACCCCGCTTCGTTGAGAGGCTCTTTTCAAGAAAGTCGCCTCTCGACATTCTATGGTACATGCGGGAGGTTTCCTTTCCGGAGAATCTCCGAACGATTATTCGGGTGACGTACGAAAGTCGGTATCAGCAAGGGCCTTGGGGTCGGTCTGCAACTTACGAGTATGGGACTGGAGCGTACTGGAAGGACGGTATCGGTGTGGCTGCTATCACTGTCGATGGCGCCTCGTTGGGGGGGACAGAAGCCTTTTCGACGCGAGGCGTTACAGACTGGCGAAGCTTTGTCACAGGAAACGCCGTGAGGCTTGAGAGACTCAATTTCAAACCTGACCCTAACGCAGAGTTGTCAGTTTATCTGACTCGTTAGCGCCAACATTTGGACCGGCCTGGAGTCTGGCTCCACTGAAACCACGTGGCATCAGCAAGGGACACAGGGGGCAGATCGGCCCCACCTCCTCGATACGGTCCCGGGCGAAGACGAGGCATCTTTGTTGGACCGATGCCTGCCGCGCTTCGTGCCCGAACGAAAGGAGACGATAGTGTTAGGTAACGCAGCAAAGACATCAAATGCGTATATTCTGCAACAAGCGCAACGCTGGTACGGCTCTGGATATGAATACGGCATGACTCCCGGCGGAAACGGCAACTTTGATCGCAACCCCGGGAACGGTTACTGGGAGATAGATTGTGGTTGGTTAATTACGAGGGCACTCCAAAGGGCCGGTTACAAGTGGATTACCGAACCCTTCGCCGTAGGGCGCACACAATGGTATGACGTGATCAAGAATCCTGGCCCTGGGGACCTAATCCTTTTCGCTTTTGACGATTGGGAGTCCGCGAAAACCCCCGCTGAACTAAAGAATGTGGAACTCAGCAAGCATGGGGTTATCATTCAGCAAGTAACCGCGCTCTTATCGGGAGGCGGTTTCAAGGGCACGTATTACGACAGCCATGAACGCGATGACACGTGGTGGGAAACAATCTACGGTAGAGAAGTTTTTGGCCCCGGTCCTGGGCCGGGTGGTGTTTTCGTTGATTACTCCTTGCCGGTCAATGCGGCGGGCACTTTTGATCTGTTGAAGAAAATCGAGGGAGACTATTTACCGGGCCTCCTGCTGTACTACCTTCGTCCAAAAGAGTTGGTTCAGCCGGCTCCCAAGGTGTTGCGCTTGCCCGGGGAACGCGCGTCGGGGATGCGTCGGGACCCATTGGTGCTCGATCTCATAGGAAACGGTCCTGTGACGGTGGGTGTTGACGCTGGCATTCATTTTGACCAGGACGCCAACGGCTTCGCCGAAGCTTCGGGATGGATAGGTCCCGGGGCAGGGGTTCTGATGCTGGACCGTAACGGAAATGCGAGACTCGACGATGCGAGGGAGCTTTTTGGGGACTTTACGCTCTTGCCTAACGGCATGCGCGCAACGAACGGATTTGAAGCGTTAGCTCAATATGACGTCAACAAAGACGGAAAGATAGACCCGGATGACCCCATCTGGTCACAATTGAGAGTATGGCATTACAACCGCACCGGGTTGGGATCGGTCAACGCCGCCGACGTTAACTCGCTTGGCACCGTCGACAGCATGAGCCAACTTGGTATCAGCGCTCTCTATCTTGACGCCATGGCGGTCAACACGACGGACGACTCCCAGAACATCGAGATACGCACTGGCCATTTCGAGAGGTGGGACGGGGGCTCCGGAGCCTTTTCTGAATTTCGTTTTGATGTCAACACTAGCAAAGCACGGGCGGCGGAATGCTTGGAAGTCCCTACTGAAATTGAGGCGTTGCCCGATCTGATGGGAAGCGGGAATCTTCATGACCTACACCAAGCCATCGTAAGGGATTCCTCTGGTCAGCTCAAGGGACTGACGGAAGCGTTCGTTCACGAGAAAGTCACGGCAAACCGAGCGGACATCCTGGAACAACTTCTTTTCAAATGGAGTGGTGCCGATACGGTTGATCCGGCTTCGCGTGCGCCCTTTATCGATCCTCGGCGGTTGGTTTTTTTGCAGGAACTGTACGCTCGGCAGTGGCCCAACCCTGACATTGGGCTCGCAACCTTCTTGAACCAAACCTACCAGCAGAACTTTGAGATCTTCTACTCCAGTCTGATGGGGCAAACACATCTAAAGGGATTCTTCGAATCCATTGAATACTCCCTTGACGAACAAACGATTACTAGAAAAGGCGATCTTTCAGCCGCAGTTCTCGACCTGACCAGTCGGCTCCAGAGGGACCCAGCACAAGGGCAAGAGGATTTGTCTGAATTTGCCAGAGCCTTGAGAGGTCTAGATGTGCAGGACAGAGTCAACTATTTGTCGTTCCGTGAGACCTTCATCCAGCAGGACCCCTCCCTCGCGTGGGTGATAGACACGGGCGGGCTACCGGTGTTTGACCACGTGGGGCAGGGCTTGCGGCCTTGGTCACACCACATCGAGGGCACGGACAATGCCGATGCGGTCAGAGGGAGCCTCACCGAGGGAGACGGAGTCATCAACAGCTTTTCGGGCGAAGACGTGCTGTACGGGACCTCCCGGGACGAAGTATTTTATCAGGAATCCGGTGACGCTCTGCTGGTTGGCGGAGGCGGAAACGACAAGATCTGGGCAGGAGCGGACGACGACATTCTGGACGGCGGGACCGGCAATGACCGGCTCTACGGTGAGGCCGGGAACGACACGTACATTTTCCGCAGAGGTTCGGGCCACGACCAGATCGTCGACATTGACACGACCGTAGGGAACACGGACACCATTTGGCTGGGGAGCAGCCTGACGCCGGAAGACATCTCGCTTAAGGCTGTCGGCACGGATCTTGTGCTCAAGATCATCGACACCGGCGATACTCTTGCAGCCACCAGCTTCTTCGATGAAACCAGGCCGATGTTTCGTATCGAGCGGATACAGTTCATGGACGGAACGGTCTGGAACGAAACCGACATACACTGGGCGATCTACCGACCTTCCGAGGTTGCGGACTACCTCAAAGGAACCGCCGGAGACGACGAGATCAGCACACTCGGAGGCAACGACACGGTTCTTGCACTCGCCGGCGATGACACGGTGCATGGCGGCGCGGACGCCGATACGATCTACGGCGGGGCAGGCAACGATGCGCTGTTCGGAGATGAAGGCAGCGACACGGTCTACAGCGAGACCGGCGATGACACGCTTGCAGGCGGGCAAGGCGATGACCGGCTCGTGGGGGGCGCGGGCCGGGACGTGCTCGACGGCGGCCCGGACAATGACCTGCTGCAAGGGGAAGCCGACCGAGACACCTATCTCTTCGGCCGAGGCTCCGGGAACGACACCATAATCGAAGCACTGACGACGGACGGCAGCTCCAACACGGTAGCGCTCGGAGAGGGCATCCTTCCCACGGACGTGGTGCTTCAGCGCTCCTCCGAATACACCCTCACGCTGTTGGTCTCCGGCACCGACGACGGACTATGGATCTCGGATTGGGCAGCATCCGATTCGTCCCGCAAAGCTCGGGGTGAAGTCTTTCTTCTTGACTTTCTCCTTCCTGCTGAACGATCCTGCTTTCCGGCGAGCAAGGTGCAAGACCTGACTCCACGATATGCTGTGGAAGCGCGAAGGGCAGTATGTAATGAAAACTCGAAAGGCGGACGCGATGATGAAGTGGTGGTTGGTCTTCGCCGCAGTGTTGGCGTTGGCGCTGCTCCCGGGAGTCGCGACCACGGATGATGCGCGAGAACGCCGGAAGGCTTTCATTGCGGCTGCAGCCCGTGGTGACCTCGCAGCCATCAAGAGACTCCTGGAAGAAGGCGCGGACGTCAACGGGCCAGACGATTCTCAGAGGAGGGCCCTGCCTTGCGCCGCGGCAAAGGGACACCTGATGGTTGTGCGGCTGCTACTGGAGAAAGGTGCGGTTCTAAGCGCGACGGATCAGGATGGTCTGACGCCGTTGATGAATGCCTGCGAAGAGGGTCGGTTCGAAACGGTGGAGTTTCTCCTGGACAAAGGGGCCGATGTGAATGCGCAAACCAGATACGGCTCTACGGCTTTGAGGAAAGCGATTGAGGATCAGCATCCGCACATCGTAAGGCTCCTCTTGGACCGAGGGGCGAATGTGAACCGCAGGCTCAATGACGGCTCCTTCATCCTCATGTCGGCTGCCATGACGGGCAGCACGGAGGTGGTCGAAGAGCTTCTCCAAAAAGGGGCCGACGTGAACGCAAGGGACGGCAATGGCTCCTCCGCGCTCACATGGGCTGCCGCTGCGGACCGTGCGGATGTGGTAAAGCTCCTGAAATCCCGGGGAGCTGAAAGCGATCTGTGGGTTGCCGCCCTGACCGGCGACACGCAGGAACTGCAACGATTCATTGACGCGGGTGCCGACGTGAACGCAAGGGACGGTCAAGGTTGGACCCCGCTGATGAATGCAGCGCAGAAAGGGCACGTTGAAGCGGTCAAATTGCTGCTGGACAAAGGAGCAAATCCGGTGGTGGAACGCTGCGGACGGTCGGCAGCCGTTGAGGCTGACGTCAGCGGCGGGAACCCCGAAATTGTCGCCCTCCTGGTGAACAAGGGCCTTGGTGCCGTCCCGAATTCCGGCGCGCAGCAACGGCCCCTCCTCGCGTCAGCCTGTAACTGGGGTCGGGTCGAAGTAGTGAAACTGCTCCTGGCCAAGGGAGCGGACGTGAATGAAACGGGTCCCGGAGGAGCCAGTCCCCTGATACTTGCGTGTAGCGAAGGACAGACTGAAGTGGCGAAGGTCCTTCTGGAGAACGGGGCAGACGTCAATCAGAGGGACGCCGAAGGCAGGACCGCCCTGATCGGTGCGACATGGAGAGGTGAGCTGGAAGCCGTCAAGCTCCTCTTGAGCTATGGCGCAGACGTAAATGCTGTAAACAAACACGGACGTCCCGCCCACAGCTTTGCGCGGGAGGCACCCCTCCGTGAGCTGCTCAAGGCGCACGGCGCCAGGGAAGATCTTCCCACTTGGGGCCGCGGTAAGACCTCTGCAATTCCGTC
Organism: Thermodesulfobacteriota bacterium; assembly: GCA_040755955.1. Classification (GTDB taxonomy): domain Bacteria; phylum Desulfobacterota; class Desulfomonilia; order Desulfomonilales; family Desulfomonilaceae; genus JBFMAA01. Next base: position 4,088 of record JBFMAA010000138.1, on the reverse strand, counting down.
TCCTCGATGGTCTGGCGAGAACTCGGAGTTCCGGGGTGGTTGCATTGCCCCGGCAGCTCCAAGTGAGACCATTCGCCTCGACCTCATGGAAGTGACTTTTCAACTGAAGAGAGACACGTACTCGGTCGATGCCGTCTATCACCTGTTTAATGCCGGCGAGACAGCAACCGTGATGGTCGCTGTTCCGAAAGAGGTATGGGGCCGCGTGTATGACACGTTTCGGGACAATACCGTGTATGGGCGCAAGTCTTTAAGGAACCCGGATCGTGATTTCCCCAGGTTCGATGTCTGGGTTAATGGTCGGAAGACGGAGTTCGAAGAGGTTTGTGATCTCTCCTCGGGTCCGCTCGCACGGATCTTTGAGAGATACATCAGGGGATTGTGGTCTCGGGGGTGGGGTGCCCCAACACGTTGGATGACTGGAAAGGTCACATTCGCAGGAGAGACCGTGACCACTATTCGAGTCCGCTATCAAGCCTTCATGCAACGCCAGATGATTGGTGGGCTTCCTACGGATCCATCTGGCTATTACCTTTGGGGCACGGGCCAAAACTGGAAAGGCAGGATAGGAAAGGCCACATTCGTAATAAACAGCACAGATTTGGGCAAGGAGCGGGGAGCCATGGACACTCCCATATTTCCTTGCCCAAGATGCCTGACGAAGACCATAGCCAGGTTAGAAATACGGGAGTTTGAACCTTCGGACGGAACGTTCCTACAGGTGACTTCAGGCTGGCAAAGCTTATGCGAGTGCGACCGGAACAGATCCCGGTAGGGCCGCATTCATGTTCCCTATCACGCTGTTCGCGAGCAACGGAATCATTTCTCCATAACGACTTGCTTATGAAAGCGAGTCACAAACTGCGATCTCGTACATCATTAGGTGAGGTGGACGTGTCATGGGCGAAATAGGACTGCCATTACCCGGAGGCTGTACTCGTATTAACCTGAGACCTGCGACACCGGACAAGACCATTCCGGAGAAGCATCTCGCCAAAGCCCTGGATCTTTTCGAAAAACAGGATTTTGATTACATAGGCACTGCCGAGGGATATTACCGGGACACAGAAGAGACCGGAAGTTGGTTTTCCTGCGGGTGCAGGAAGACCCTGGGCAAGAAGACCGATCTCAATGGGGACAAGAGATACGATGTGGAATGTTGGGCCGGACTCGTCGTCACCCCAGCCTGGAAGTTGCAATATGATTGGGCCGGCCAAATGCCGCCATGGCGTGGACAGGATCTGGCAAGTGTCCTAAAGGAAGGATATGTCCTGCAGGTCGATGTCAAGTATGAGGACCGAACCAAGAATTACAGACACTTCATGTACGTGAAGCAGGAGCCTGTCCGGAAAACCCAGCAAGACGAGCAAGGCAAGCTGCGAACCTGGTGGGAACTTGAGGTCTTTCACAGTCAACGAGCTGGAAAAGGTCCGGAGACAAGCACAGTCCAGGTCGAGCGAAAAGCAGAAGATGGGCAGTACTATGTCTCTATCCTGGCCGACGGTTCTCCGTTAAGCAGCATTAAGTCTGCTGTTATGGGTAGCGGAGGACTGGTAATTTCCGAAGTGTCGCTGGCTAACCTCAAGCTAACGCACGTCTATAGGGCCACGGCGATGACATGCGCACAACTCTGCAACCTGGAGCCGACATCGCCCAGAGACCCGTTGGTATTGGACCTTGACGGAAACGGCATTCAAACCATCGGTCTCGATGCAGAGCTGCGTGTCGACCATGATGCAGACGGATTCAGCGAGCGTACCGGTTGGGTTGGTTGGGGTGACGGGGTATTGATGCTGGACAAGAACGGTAACCATAGGCTCGATAACGGAACTGAACTGATCGGTGATTATGAAATCCTGCCCAACGGCATTCGCTCGACGGATGGCTTTGGATCTCTGACTTTCTATGATGCCGACGGAAACGGCAAGTTAGACGCGAGCGACCCCATCTGGTCGGAATTGAGAATATGGCAAGGATACATGGACAACGTGGGGTACATCGGCGATCCAAGCGAACAAGGGAAGATCAGCACCCTTGATGAAATGGGCATCATCGCGATAGATGTGAATTCCACGATCACCAACATAACCGATGAGTCGGGCAATACGGAGGTGCGTTCCGGCCAGTTTATTTGGGCGGATGGGAGCAGCGGCAAGATCGCCGAATATGCCTTTCACATGGACGCGAGCGACACTGAGGCGGTAGAAGAGGTGGAGGTCTCATCAGACATTTCGGCTCTCCCGCAACTGCATGGGTCTGGGACGCTCCGCAATTTGCATCAAGCAATGGCGTTGGATTCCACCGGTCGGCTCAGAGATCTCGTGGAGGCGTTTGCTTCCGAGACCCGCGTGGCCGAGCGTGAGTCAATCATGACGGATCTGTTTTTCAAATGGACCGGTGCGGATTCCGTAGGAGCCGATTCACGCGGGCCCTGCGTTGACGGTCGGATAGTGGCGGCCCTTGAGCCGGTCTTCGCCATGGACCTCGGCAATCCGGATTCGTCCTTTGCAATCCAGTGCAAAGAGAGCTATCACAGGGTCTTCGAGTTCTTTTATGCGGACCTTATGGGGCAGACGCACCTCAAGGATTGGTACGAAAAGATTGAATACGTGTGGGATGAGGAGAAGCAGGATTACGTTCTGGATCCTACTGCGCTCATGGCCGCGATTCAGGAAAGCCTTGCGGCAGACCATGAACAGGGGAAGGAACTCCTCTCTGAATTTGCCAGATCCAGGCGTGGCTTCGGTTTCTTTGGTAAGAGCTGTTACTTGAGTTTTAGAGAGGCCGTGATCGAAATGGACCCGGATCTGGCATGGGCGTTCGACACGGGGGCCTGCCGGTCATCGACCACTTGGGGCAGGGACTGAGGACTTGGTCGCCGCACATCGAAGGGACGAACAACTCGGAAGCGATCAAGGGAAGCCTCACTGAAGGAGGCGGGACAATCAACGGCCTCTCGGGAAGTGACGTGTTGTATGGCACCTCGCGCGACGAGATCTTCTATCAGGAATCCGGTGACGGGCTCCTTGTGGGCGGCGGCGGGAACGACACCCTGTGGGCGGGCGCGGACAACGACATCCTGGACGGAGGCGAGGGGAGCGACAGGTTGTACGGTGAGGGCGGTGATGACACGTACATTTTCCGCAGGGGTTCCGGAAAAGACACAATCATCGACCCTGACCCTTCGCAGGGAAACGTGGACACGATCTGGCTGGGGAGCAATCTGACTCCGGAACAGGTTATTCTGCGAAAGGTCGGTGACAACCTCGTGCTCACCGTTCTCGACACGACCGACAGCCTCACGGTCCAGAGGCATTTCTGGAACGACAGCCCCCTCTATCGCATCGAGCGCATTCAGTTCATGGACGGAACCGTCTGGAACGAATCCGATATACACTGGGCCGCGTACAGGCCCACCGTCGGCGACGACTACATCAGAGGTACCGCGGGAGATGATCAAATCAGCGCACTCGGCGGTGCGGATACGGTTGTTGGACTGGCGGGTGACGACACGATCCAGGGAGACGCGGACGACGACACCCTATTTGGCGATGACGGAAATGACACCCTGATGGGCGGGGCAGGCGATGACCGGCTCGTGGGAGGCCCGGGCCAAGATCTGCTTGACGGCGGCGCCGGAGTCGACATCCTCGATGGGACATCCGGAAACGACACCTACGTCTTCGGCCGCGGCTCGGGGCACGACACCATAGACGAACTGCCGACGATTGATGGGACCTCCAATACAGTGGTTCTGGGAGCGGGGGTCTTACCGACCGACATGGTGCTTGAGCGTACCAGCTATGGCCTCACTCTCACCATCGCGGACACGAATGACAGCCTGACGATCACAGCATGGGGAACACCCTATTCCCCCCGAGAGCTGGTGGACTCGATCAGCTTTGCCGACGGAACCTCATGGGGCTTGAGCGAAATCTCGTCCATGCTCGGTCTCCATGGGACGGACGGTGATGACGTAATATACGGCTTTTCCACGCCCGACGCGATTCAGGGGTTCGGCGGCAGCGACCAATTGTACGGCCTCGGGGGCGAGGACACCCTCGACGGCGGCCCCGGTATTGATGCGC
>JBFMAA010000137.1:0-16005 GCA_040755955.1 Thermodesulfobacteriota bacterium | reverse complement strand
TGTGGAGACGGTCCATGCCCCCGACAAGCGCAAAGCTGGTTGCCGATTACATCCTGTGTTTCGCCCACGAATGCGGTGACCTGATCACCAACCTGAAGCTTCAGAAACTGCTCTATTACGCGCAGGCTTGGTATCTCGCCCTTTATGATGAGCCGCTCTTTCCCGACCCCCTGGAAGCGTGGGTGCACGGTCCGGTCCAACCCGGTCAATACCATCGGTTCAAAGAGCACAAATGGAATCCTATTTCCGAGGAACCCGAATGTTCCGCGTTTTCCGCACAGGTCAAGTCACACCTCGATGACATTATGGACGTATACGGTGACCTCACCGCTCACCACTTGGAAAGGCTCGTCCACCAGGAAGATCCGTGGATCAAAGCCCGGAAAGGGCTCCCGCCCGATGCGCCCTGCAACAACCCGATTTCCTGGGACGACATGAAAGCTTTCTACAAAGGGGTGCTCGGTGGGCAGGATCAAGAAGCCCGACAAGAAACCGCGGGGTAACATCCCCCAGAAGACCTACCTCGAAAACCGGTATCTCGCCTTCTCATTCAAGCACCTGGACTTACAAGCAAGGGGGGACTTCTCTCTTGCCCACAGCAAGGACGGATATGCCGCCACTCTCCTTGAACGACTCAGGGATGTGAGCAGCATGACCGTGGACGAGTTCCGGGGAAACCGCTCCCTTCGAACCCACCCTATCGACTGGAGCAAGACCTCTCAACCCGACGGATTCGCACACCTCAACGAACAACTGAGAGACGAACCCGCCTGGCAATTCCAACTTACCTCAAATGAACACGGAAGAGTCCACGGCTTGTTTGTGGGAAATATCTTCTACGTGGTATGGCTCGATCCGGATCACCGGCTCTATCCCGGCAAGTAAGGGAAGGCGGATTCCTGGGGAAAAACCCGCAGGAGATGAAGGGCCGGATGAGTAGGGGGATGCGCAATTCCCCGGCGGGCTTGGGGGGCTCCCACCTGGGGGTGTCTGCCTATGTCTGCCGTGGCATAGCCTGTGCATAACTCCGCCGGGAGGGTTATGTCGAGGCGAGCGCAACCTGTTGATAACTCCGCCGAGGGCCTGTTGACAGCTTCCCCGAGACGGGGCACAGAGGGGCGCTGAAACGGGACGCTGTGGCGACTGGCAATGACGGGAATAGAGTAAGGGGGGAAGGCAGATCGTTCGTCTGCGGCCGGGAGAACGCGCTCTGTGGGGTCTCAGAATCCGACTGCGGTTACGTCCCCGGCAGACTTCCTGACTGCCCGCTCTATCCCGGCGACGGTCTTCAGGTGTCGGGCTGCATACTGGGTGAGCAGTCCTTCGACAATCCGGGCTCCGTGCTCCCTGGTTCCGGCGAGGATGAAGGGGCAATACTTGGTGGACCAGGACATGATCGTCGCCCATACCGCGTTTGGGTGCGCCTTGCTGTGTTGGTAGTCGCCCGCCAGTATGCTGGCAGGACCGGACTCCACCACCACGAAAAACCGGTGTAGGCCCCGCGCCTGCTTCAGTTCCCGCTCGAACCTCTGCCGCTCGTGGGTAACTGATTGGAGCAGGTCAGGGAGGGACTTGCGCTCGACGGCAATCAGGTCTGTCAAACCGGCGACGCTGTAATCGCCGAGTTCCAGACCTTGCACGATGCACGGCGACTGGAATAGCGCGCTGTAGCCGTTCTGCTCGCGGCTGTCCTGAATGAGGATGATCGGCTGGTCCTTGAACATGGCCCCTTTACTCGGTGGGTTCCGGCGAAGGTAGGGAAGCTTCCTCGAATGACAGCGCGGGCCGTTCATAGTGGGTGTAGAGAATCCGCCCCATAAGCTCGCTTGCCGAGATTCCAAGGGCCTTTCGCTCGGTCTCGAAGGCATCGAAGAGCACCTTGTCGATTCGGGTTCCGCCGAGGGTAGCGCGTTCACCGAGATACTTCTTGGTGCCCTTGACCTTGGGGACCGAGGGGGGGAGGACAGTCGTCGCAACTGTCGCTTGTTTCGCAAGTTGTGGCATCAGCTCTTGGAACTCCTGTCTTATCAACTCTCGCAACGGTGCGAGCCAATCCTCGGGGATTGGAGATTGCGAGGCTTCGCAAATGTGCGTTGAAAAGGAGGAAGATGGAAGATCATGGGAAGGTTGCGAAGTCTCGCCGGATGAAGTATCGCACGTTTCGCTACCTTGCGCAAGGGCAGCGTTGTCGCATAGTTGTGAAGGTTCGCCGGTTGCCTGCTCGGGCCGGGCAAGCTCGCTGGGTTGCGAAGATTCGCCGTTCGTCCGCTCGGCTTCGATTATCTCGCCGGTTTGCGAGGGTTGCGACTTCTTGGGTGCTCTCGGCTTCCGTTCACCGGTCGTCTTCCTTGGACTCATTGCTTCCTCCTGATAGTGGCGATGCTTCGCAATCTTGCGCAAGGTGCTCTTCCAGACGATCCCGCTGTTCCGGGGTCTGACACTTCAGAAGCCGAACGAGTTCCTGGAAATCCGGGTCATTTTCCAGGGCTTCGTCAAGGGCGTCTCGCTTCCTTCGGCTCATGCAGCCTCCCTCTTGAGAATCCGCTCCACGCTCGTTTTGCCGAACGTTTTGCCCTTGCGGTTGAGAACGCCGTGCTCTGTCAGGTGCTCGACGATTCGTCGAATGGAGTAGCCTTTCTTACGAAGGTTGCGGATCTTGCGGATTGCCTGCTGCTCGGGGGCGTTCGGAATGAGTTTCCCGTTCTCCACGGAATAGCCGTAGGGGACCTGACCCCCGCAATATTCGCACCTTTCGCGCTTTCGGGCAAGGGCGACTTTGGTCCGCTCTGAGACCAGCTTTCGCTCACGAGCCGCCAGAGAAGCCTTGAGGGTTGCCAAGAACTCGCTATCAGCGCTGTCAGTTCGCAAGGCTCCGTCTTCGCCCACAAGGTGAATCTGGGCCTTCTTCTTTTCCAGTTGCGCAGCGAGGCCGAGAAAGTCCGCGGTGGATCGGGTCAGCCGGTCAAGCCGATAGGTAATCAGGTGAGCAGCCTTGCCCTTGCGGATCAGATCGAGACCCCTGACCAGTCCGGGCCGTTTCTGAATCGTCGCGGCGCTCAGTCCGGCGTCGGTGATGACCTCAAGGACTTCGATGTCTCGGGCCTGCGCATACTCAAGGCACCGGGTCAACTGTGCGTCCAGGCTGATCCCTTCTTGGGCTTGACGGTCCGTCGAAACCCTTGTGTAAATGATTCCGATCTGCTTCTTCATGGCCCTTCCTCCTATCTCACCTTTCGCAAGTCTCGCATAGTATGACAACCCTGTCAAGTGAAAGTTTCGCATGATTCGCAAATAGGTGAAGGTTGCGAGGATTGCGAGGGAAACACGGCGCAAGCTCGCAACCATGCGACCCATGCGATTATCCCGACCGGCTCAAAAGCGCATCCTTCGCAATAATCGCCAAGAGCCCGTGGCGAACCAGGATACCGGGCACCATCTTCGCACAATTGCGGAACGTGCGAGCATCACATTGCTTTTCCGGGATCTATCCCGCAAACCGGCGCAACGTCGCAACATGAGACCACCTTTCACAAGCCTGCGAACCTTCGCCGTCCACAGCGGGACCCCACGGTGGACAGTCGCAACCTTGCGAAGGCTATGAAGAAGTGAACCACTTGCGGAACGTGGCGGCATAATGCCAAAAAGCACCACGTTGCCACAAAGTTTCCAGAAAGTGCTTGACAATCGCGGCGCTGAATGATAAAGGGCACTTTGCGTGGAGGCGCAAATGCAGAACGTGATTGAGCGATTTGGAATTGAGGGACTGGAACGGCCCGCAATTGAGCCTGGGCAGGTCCTGAAATGGCTTCGCAGCACACGAGAACAAGAGGGCCTCCACCCGCGCGTGGTCTCAACTGCCGTCACACGATATATCGGCGAATCGACCGTTCCCGCCAAGGGGCGGGGAAGCGCACGGAAATTCAGCTTGAAGGACATGATCTTGTTCGCGCTGGGATTGGCATTGGATAACATCGGACTCCCCAACTACAACATCCGACTGTGCGTCGAGGCTGTTCGGGACAAGTGGGATCTTCTCGTTCCTATAAAACATGCTTCATACTTCCTGCTGACCCACGAGGACTGGGCTACCCTCATACCTCCCGAACAGCGTCATTTCCTAATCGGCAAAGATATTAAGGGGCAGTTCCAGGCGAGGGTTGTGGCCTACGAACAGGCTGCGCAAGAGTTACTGCATGACTCTGATTCTTACGGCGTCAGGGTTTCATTCGACTTGACGCAACACACATATCTCACCTGCCGGATGTGGCTCAGGCTAATGGGAGGGGATGAAGAATAATGGGGGCACCCCCCTTTTTTACCCCGCCTTTGCACGAGCGCGCAACCCGGCAAGGAGGTCCAATGAAAAAGATTGAATTTCTCCGACGCAAACAGAACCTCACCCAAGACCAGTTGGGGGACAAACTCCTCTACACCCGGCACACCCTTTCTCGCCTAGAAGCCGGGAAGTTGGGCGCTGATGAGGTGAGTCCACGATTACGAAGAGCGGTCGAAAGCTATTTCCACGAGCCTATCGAGCAATTATTGGCTGATGTTTGAGAGGTGAGGCCCCAAAGAAAACCCGGCTCTCGCCGGGCAATGGATCAACTTGTATGCACTCGATATTGCATTCAAATAACCGCGATGTCACGACCGATTTCATCCGGACCGTGAAGGATCGGTGCGACCTCGTGGAGCTGATCTCCGAGACCGTCGAGCTTAAGCGCTCCGGGAGCGGCTTGCAGGGACTGTGCCCGTTTCATGCCGATAAAACCCCGTCGTTGAGCGTGTCGCCGGACCGGGGGCTATGGAACTGTTTCGTGTGCGGCGGCGGGGACGTGATCTCATGGGTTGAAAAACGTGACGGCGTGGAGTTCCGGGGGGCCGTCGAAACCCTCGCCCGCCGCGGGGGCATCGAATTACCGAACATGACCCCCGAACAACGCGCGGCTATGGAACAGGCCCGGACCCGAGCGGACATCGTGACCGAGACTGCGCGATTCTATCACTCGACGCTGACCCCCGAGACCAGGGCGAGAATCGGGGAAGAGCGCGGCTGGAGCGACGAGACCATTGACCGGCGGTTGATCGGCGAGGCTCGGGGCGGATTGCGAAAACGCCTGGCGGGAAAGGGGTTCGCCGAAGAGGACTGCATCGCGACCGCGGTGTTAAAACGGGGCGAGGACGGCCGGGTCCGGGATTATTTCTGGGGCGGTCGCATCATTTTCCCGAACATCACCCACGGCCGCGTGAATTGGATGACGGGTCGATCCCCTGACGGATCAGAGCCGAAATATCTGCATACGCCGGGGACCAAACCGTTGTTCAACGAGGACGCGCTCAGATCCACGCACGTAGTGGTAACAGAGGGACCGGCCGACGTGATTTCCCTGGATCAGGGGGGAATCCCAGCCGTGGCGGTCCTGGGAAACTCCGTCAAACCCGAGGATGTGTCGAGATTCGAGCGGTGCGAACGCATATTTGTCGCTCTGGACGCCGATCAAGGGGGCGACGGCCGGAACCTGCAAATCGCGGGAATGCTCGGAACCAGGGCGCGGATCGTGACGCTGCCCGACGGGATGGACCCCTGCGATTTTATGCGCGACCACGCCCCGGCGGAATTGCAGGCGCTCCTGGACGCTGCCCCCGATGCGATCTCATACCGCGTGACACAGATCCCCCCGGACATTCCGCGACTGGAACTCAGAACCGCCCTGGAACCGCTCCTGCAATCCCTCGCGGCAATGGACCCCGCGCAGGCGGACGCATACCTGACCGGCACCCTGAAACCCCATTTCAAACTCACACGTGAGGAATTGACCGCATACCGGCGGACGCTCAAACTCATGCGGAAACAGGCCGAGACAGCGGAAAATGAGGAGCGCAAACAGTCACAGCCCAGCTATCGCGCAATCTTCGACGGATTGGTCGATGTGGTGGAACACGAGGGAACCACCGCGTTCCTGATCCGCAACGGGGACGGGCCAGAAATCCTCTCACAGGCGGAACTCGACGACGGGACCGTGTTGCCGCCCCCAGCCGAGCAGTTGCCAAAACCGCTCGCCCGGTCTGAGGCGGTCCTGGAACTCCACGCTCTGGAATCGCAGCTCTCACCCCAGGAGGCGGACGCGGCGCTTTATGACGACCTCAGAACTTACTTCGCGCAAGCGTCCGAGCTCCCTAGAGAGCCCTATTATGACCTGATGGTAGTCTGGACTCTCCACACCTACCTACTTAATGCTTTTGAATATAGCCCCATTCTCTGCTTCTTCGGTGTCCCGGAGCGCGGCAAGTCTCGGACGGGCAAGGCCCTGACCTATCTTGCATACCGCGGACTGCATGTGGAGTGCCTTCGGGACGCCTACCTGTGCCGGTTCGCCCACCATGTCGGCGGCTCGGTTTTTTTTGATTTGAAATCCGCGTGGACCAAAGCCGAAAAGGCCGGGAGCGAGGACCTCCTGCTTGGTCGGTTTGAGCGGGGAATGACGATCCCTCGCGTTTTGTATCCGGACCGCGGGCCGTTCCTGGACACGGTTTGGTACTCAATCTTCGGACCGACGATCATCGCGACAAATGAGCCGGTGCACCACATTCTTGGCTCCCGATGCCTGCCAATCAATATGCGCGAGAGCAACCGGGATTTCCCGAACGATGTCACGATGGAAACAGCGCGACCACTCAAGGAGCGGCTCGTCTCGTTCCGCCTCCGGCACCTGACAACGGAACTGTCCCAAGCCGATAAGCCTGCGCGGGGGCGACTCGGGGATATCGCCCGGCCGTTGGTTCAGGTTGTCCGTCTCGTGCGCCCGGACAGGGAACCGGTTCTGCTGGACCTCATCACGAGCATCGGGAAAGAGCGGACTCAGGAGCGGGCCGAGACGCACGAAGGCCGCTTGCTGTCTACGATTTTGGAACTCGCCGAGGGGAAGAACGAGGACGGAAATCCTTACCTCTCGCACGGACGGCTATGCGTCAGCGACATTGCGGACCACCTGAACGAGGACACCCCCGAGCGGTTCCGGGTATCGCCTCGTCGAATCGGCACCCTGCTGAAATCCTTGGGGTTACGGACCGGCCGGACTCGGCAGAATCGAGCAGCCCTGGAGTGGGACGCGGAGACGGTCCGGCGTGCTGCAATAACCCACGGAGTCATCGAAGAGCAAACCGGCTCGTAGAGCCAAGTGCGGACATGATGGACATTGAAAAAAGAAGTCCATCACCTTTTACCGGCTCCCAGAGCGGCTTGATGGACATGATGGACATGATGGACTTCCTACAAGCGAACCAGAAAAAAAAACACAACACCTTTTGGCTGAGGAAAGGAAAGTACTGATGATTCAGCAAGTTACAACAGACAACAATATACATGCGGCTTTGCTGGCTGCTGTCCAAAGGCAGGCCGGCGAGGGGGGCGTGGTGTTTTTTTCTGAAAGTGCCCCCTCCCAGAAGTCCATCATGTCCATCATGTCCGCAAATGGCTCCCAGGGCGAACCGGAGGCGATGGACATTGAAAAAAGAAGTCCATCAATGTCCGCAAATGGCTGTCAGAGCGGAGATGAAAAACAACAATCTCCGGAACCCTCACCAGAAGACGACCTCGTTCTGCCGGACTACTGCTCATGGTCCTGTCAAGCCCGACTCGATGACGGTTGCTTCGTCCGCGGAGACCGGTGGACTCCGTTCTCCCACATGGCAAGTTGCATCAAGTTCCGGGTCTGGGAATGCGGGTCCTGTGAGTATTTCTATGAGGGTTGGTGTGCCTTCGAGCCGGGGCCGACCTATCGCAACCTGACGACCATGGGGGCCTGCCCAAAACGTCTCCCTCAGCCGGAGCCGCAAGAACCACTATGGGACTACGACGGATTCGCCAAGGAACGTGGCTGCTATGGGTGCCGATTCTTCGAGCCCTTCGCTGGCTCCTATTTCTGCAAGTACGACGGACAGACCCGAACCAGCGAACGGAACCTCGTCTGCCCCCTGGCCTTCGGCTATGGACTGGGGCCGGTTCCGGTGGAGGAAGCATGACCCGATCATTTAAGCAACTCTCCCAGCCGGTCCGTTGCACGCCCCGCGAGGTGTGTGAGGTCTGTGCACACCGGGGCGGAACCCCGCGCAACCCGCAATGCCGTCACAGCGGCCAAGCCGAGAGGATTCAAGCCCCGTGGTTCCAGTGTCCGCTGCCGCCGGTCAAGGGAGAATTCGTGCCGGAGCAAGAAAGTCTGTTCGCCTGATAACGCGCGCCCATGCGCCTCAGCCTCCGCGAATGTGGAGCAAGACAGGAAAGGAACGAAGAAATGAATTTTAGCCTTTTGGGAAAAGACAACAAGCTGATTCTGAGCCTTGAGGCGGACATTTCGGGGCTGCTGCCGCCCCACATTGACCCCTATGGACCCATCAAGCTCGAAGTCGTGCCACAAGTCGTTGATGATCCAGAGCAATTCGCACAGATCGTCGTCAGTCTGTCCCAAGTCTACAACTTTGGCGGGTGAGCGGAAGGACGGAGCCATGGAAAATATGACGATTTCCGTTCAGGGAGACGTGCTGCGAATCGAGGTCGATCTCAGGCAGGAATCGGGCTTCACTCGGGCAGGCAATGTCTGTATCGGCACAACCGGCGGAAACATCAACCTCCCTGGTCCCGATGGAAACCTCCGAGGCGAAATCGTGAACTGCACCGTTTGGAGGAAAACCAAGCCCTCCGAGAGGGCACGGGGCGCTATCTCGTTCAAGAAGCCCTCATTCCTATGACGCCCCGACAAGGTGTGTTGCGGTGTGGCTGTGGATGTATGGCCGGGATTTATGGCCACTTCTCCGGGCCGTGGAGAGCCAACCACACGGAACTCCGGACCTTTTCCGGCACTTTGCCGAGTGAGCCAAACTGTCCGATATTTCGGACACATCAAGGGGCGGGGCATTGAAGGGCTCCTGTCTCCGCCTCCCCCAACCTGATTTCACCATTTCCGGGCTTTGCCCGCTAAGGATTGGTCATGAGTCGTGAATTGCTACCCCGTGTCGTCCGTTTGCGTGATGCACCCACCTATTTGGGCATGGACCCCAACCGCTTCAACGCAGAGGTTCGTCCTCATCTTGTGGAAATTCCAATTGGTACGCAGGGAATCGCGTTCGACCGCCTTGACCTGGACTCCTGGTTCGAGGAGTATAAAGCGAACAACGGGCGTCCTGGGAAGGTGATAGGAGGTAAGCCGCAATGGGAAAAGTCCCACCAGGGCTTAGGAAACGTGGCGACACGTGGTACGTCTGGAAGACCGTGTGTGGCCTTAGAGTTAGACAATCGACTGGAACAGATTCTCTCGAAGAAGCAATCAGATTCCTCGATCACCTGACCACGGCAATCCGGGAATCACAGGTCTACGGCAAGAGGCCCATGCGGACATTCGATCAGGCTGCGTTGAAGTACCTCGACGAAGGGCAGAAGACGACCCTCTGGCAGGATGCAGTTCAGATCAAGCACTTGCGGCCGTTCATAGGGAAGCTTCCCCTGGAGTCGATCCACATGGGCACCCTTGGCGAATTCATCGCGGCGAGGAGGGCTCAGGGGGTGAAGACCCGAAGTGTCAATGCCGGACTCCAATGCGTGCGGCACATTTTGAACCTTGCCGCGGGAGAATGGATCGATAATACGGGAAAGACTTGGCTACACGCAGCCCCGCGAATCAAGTTTTGTCCCGAAACGGACAAGCGGAAGCCGTACCCTTTATCGTGGGAAGAGCAAGACCGCCTTTTTGCCGAACTGCCGGAACACTTGCGGGATATGGCTTTGTTCAAGGTGAATACGGGGACCAGGGAAGCCGAGGTGTGTAACCTTCGCTGGCAATGGGAGCACGAGATTCCATCCCTTCACACGTCGGTCTTCGTGATACCTGCTGAGCGCGTCAAGAACAGGATGGATCGCGTGGTGGTGCTCAACCGGATAGCCGCGGAGGTAATCGAGCGCATGCGGGGACAACATCCCGAGTCCGTCTTCACCTACAAGGGCAAGCCCGCGAAGAAGATGTACGACTCCGGATGGAAAAATGCACGGCTGCGTGCCGGGTTGCCGCAGGTGCGCATCCACGATTTGAAGCACACCTATGGTCGGCGACTGAGGGCAGCCGACGTACCGGAAGAAGATCGAAAAGATTTGCTCGGTCACAAATCCGGCCGGAGCATGACGACGCATTACTCGATGCCGGAAATATCGAAATTAATCGCATACTCAAACCGGGTGTGCCCCGACGATTGGCACAAATCTGGCACAATCGTCTTCCTCGAAAAAAGAAACCGCTCCGTTGGCTGATCCAACATTGCGGTTTGATTGGCTTTTCTTGGTGGAGCTGAGGGGGATCGAACCCCTGACCTCTTGAATGCCATTCAAGCGCTCTCCCAGCTGAGCTACAGCCCCAGGAACAAACGCATTGTAAGCATCTGCCGGCCGCTTGTCAATCCTTTTTGGGTCGTCTGTCGGGGAGTTCCACGGCATCGGCGTGCCGGGATGCCCAATGCGTGCATGATTCGTCTGGCACCCGGTCGCCGCTCCTTCAGGTACCGTCGCGGTCCGAGGCTGCCGCGGTTGCAGGCACCCCGAGATTCAAGACGAAACCGATGATCTCCTCCGGCTTCTTGACCCTAACCACGCGCACCGGGGGCGAAACGACCATCTTGCCTTCACTGATATCGTCTTTCATCTCCAGATCGCTCTCTTGGAGCTTCTTGCTTGCTCTGAGCGTCTCCAATGCCGAGATTGGACGCATGGAGAAGAATACGTGTATCCTGTCTCCCGTTCTCGTGCTGTCGAACGGTACCCCCTTGCCCGTCGGTATCAGGACCTCCTTGTGAGCCTGGACCTTCACCGGTTCCGAAGTCTGTTCCGCCGGCGGGGTAGGTCTCTGTCCCCTTTTTGTCCTTGCCGGAGGGCTGGCCGCAGCGGGGGAGCGCGGCGGGAACAGCATCACCGTGCCTTTGAGACCGGACCTGAAGACATAGAGATATCCATTTACGTTCGGCTCGAAACGGAATTTATAATGATCGCCCTTGGAGAACGTGTGGTCAAAGGGTTCAGGGTCACCGAACTCCTTGTCGCGAGGCCCTTTGACCACCAACTGACTCTTCACGCCGATGATCGGGTCCGGAATAACGATCTTGTCGCCTTCCTTGATCGAATTGGGATCCTCTGTTTCGTTAAATTTGGCCAGATCCGGCCCGAGAGTCGAGTCCCCCATCATCTTTTCCGCTACCTTGTCGAAGGTGTCATCGTGGGCGAAGGTATAAGAGGTGGTATCCGGGTCGGTCCCGTCCTTGCGGAGCTTGACCCCACTCCAGGGGAAAGCGCCGAAGTGCTCCCCTTTCAGCGTCAATGGAGGAGGGGGCTCAGGCTTCTTGATCTCGGGAAGAGGCGGTGTTTCCGGATCCGATTGCCTGGGAATAATCGCGCATCCGGAAAAAAACACCCAGGTCAGGCATGTGAGAGTCAACAAAGCTCCCGCGAGACTCCGCTTCATGGGATCTCCTCCTCAACCTCAACTCTTCGATGGGTTCACTGAGGTCTTACTGGTCCTTGTTGTGTGCGCGACACGTGGGGAATTGAGGTTGCATTGGCACCGTACGCGTCCGTCCCGGATGGGCGTCGACCGTCGGGTCCTATCCCCTTCCACTTCTGATTCACGGTGTCCATCCAAGTCTGCACCTCTTTGGGCGCGTGTTTCAGGGCGTTGCCGGTCAGTTCGCTCACCGGCTCCATGAGACGGGAGGAACGAATCTCGGTCCACTCAGGGACGAGGTGCCACACCACCTGCACCGCGCCGGCAACTAAGAGAGTCCCCGCGGCAACACCCAATCCCGCTCCTACCAGACGGTCGAACCAGCCGAGCCGCGTGACGTCGATGAGGGCTTCCAACACGCGTCGCACGAGCACAAACACCACCTGAACGCCGATAAACATCGCGATCATGGACAAGACCATCGCCACATGGGGGTCCAGGGATGAGACCTTGCCGAGATACGGCTCCACCACCTGATAGTACCTCATCGCCACGATCCCTCCCACCACCAGCCCTGCGGTCGCGGTCAGCGATCGGATGAAACCTTTCCATAGACCAATGACGAACCCCACCCCAAGAGTACCAATGATACACAGGTCGATCAAGTTATATGATTCCATGGGTGCCTCAGCGTTCTTCCCCCGACTCGGCAGGGCAGACCAACCGTCATGGATGGTCCTTCAAAGGCTTCGATCATCAATTGCTCAGCATGAAAACTGTGCACACGTTCGTGTCTATTACGAAGTAGATCATTTGTCAATGAAAATCAGCCAGTTCTCGCGTGGATTTAAAGTTTGGTGCGGAAAAGCGGCGCCGCGGCGGCTCAGATACATCAACAGACACGGAAGGAGGTAAGCGTTCAGCCCATAGGCCAACAGCCTGGAATCACGGTGGGGGAGGTGTGGGCGAGACAAGTCTCCTCCTCCACCGAAGGCCGTGCGCAGAGCCACCTCAAGCAGGCCTGAGCTGATGCGGCAGATGGCGCTTGACAAACAGGGGGGGTGACGCCATTACTATGGGAAAGCCTGAAGGAGTTACGAAAGGGGATCATGCATGAAGCTCACAACTCCGAGAACACTCACGTGGTTATTGTCGCTTATTCTTGGCGTGTTAGGTGTGCTTATAGCTCTTGGTCAGGTAACAATTCGCTCATTTCCGTCCCAGTACGCGATCTGGCTGGTGGCGGCCGGACTGGCGATCATGCTGGTGACCACCGTGGTGCTGCGACGACGCTGACGGACCTGAATGGCCGTGCACGGATGAGGGATCTGAACGCCCCCAGAGGCGTCAGGACAAGAAAGCACGGGCTTCACCGTTATGGTTATGGCCATTGCGGGAGTCCGGAGATTGGGCGCACAGGCAGGTGCGCCCCCACAACCGAAGTACCTCTTGCCAATCAGGTTGGTTTACCCACAGTGAGCGATTACAGGGAGTGCGGGGGAAGGGGCGCCTTCGTGACAAATCGCGTTCAGAGAGGCAAGTTCCGGGTACCCGTTCGGGGCATAGGCGCTAACTTGGGGTGCCCTGCCTGTTCCCCCGGCCTTGAAAGGCCCGGCTATTGTCAAACGTCCTTCCGGGACGTCCGCGTGTTCCCAAACCCCCGCAGGGGCGACTGAAGATCGCCGGACGCTTCAAAGCCGGGCAAGAAGATGGAGCCCCCATCGCATGTGCAAGGCCGAAGTTGGCGCATATGCCCGTTCGGAGGGTGTAGGTCAGGGGCCGTTGCGGTAGAGACGGACCGATGGAAACTGTCTCAGACGTACTTTCAGGCTGGCACGACTTAGGGTCTGTCCCGAAATAACTGTGCCAATCCGACCTGCTCGTCGCCCCGGCGAACCCCGGATCGTGGTCCGGGGCAGGCACCGGGGTCCAGGTCCCGCACGAAAGACTGGATTCCGGCTTCCGCCGAATGACGGATGCAACCTCCTATGTCCCAGGCTCGGAGAGTGCGATACCTATTCTGAGACGGACACTTAGTCCTTTGTCTCCGCGGGGCGACCGACCCTCGCGAGTATTGCTCCGGACACCTCCATGGCCAAATAGAGCACGAGAAGAACAGCGAACACCCCGGTAAACCTGAGTGTCAGTGTCCCCATGATCCAGGTCCAGTTGTCCCTCATGATGATCACCTGCGTCTTCTTCTCAGCGCTCCCCTTGTTGGTGATGGTGATCGAATGCCACGGCCGGGTCCCGTACTCTTCGATGAAGCTGTGGTCGGACCTGTCTCGGTACTTGATATCTTTCTCTTTGGCGAACTGATCCTGATAGAACTTCAAGGCCTCGTCATGGGAAACCTCGTAGGACTGCTCCAGTCGCGACTCGGTCTGAGACGTGGTCTTGCCGCCGGGTATCAGAGGGGCTTCGAGAAAGGCCTCGGCCCTTGCTGCGAGCGGGAACAACAGAGATGTCGTCATCATGCACAACAGTATCCGAATCATGGCTCCACCTCCGTTCCCTACTCGAACATGGCGATGAACATGCCCGCGGCCGCGGCCGTGCCGATGACGCCTGCGAGGTTCGGGCCCATGGCATGCATGAGCAGGTAGTTCTTCCTATCATGCTGGGTTCCCACCATCTGGGACACTCTGGCCGCCATGGGAACCGCAGATACGCCGGCAGAACCGATCAGCGGATTGATCTTGTCCTTGAGAAAGAGGTTCATGATCTTCACGGTGAAGATCCCACCCGCGGTGCACACCGCGAAATCGACCAGGCCCAATCCGAATATGAGAAGCGGCTTGGGACTCAGGAACTTGTCCGCCTGCATGGTCGCGCCCACGGATATTCCGAGGAAAATCGTCACGATGTTCATCAGCGCGTTCTCTGCGGTATCGGTGAGCCTTCCCACCACGCCGCTCTCTTTCATGAGGTTCCCGAACATGAACATCCCCATGAGCGGGACCACCGCGGGCACCAGGAGCGCGATCACCGTCACCGCGAGAATGGGATACAGAATCTTCTCCCGTTGGGAGACCGGCCTGAGTTGCTTCATCCGTATGAGGCGCTCTTTCTCCGTGGTAAGGAGCCTCATGATCGGCGGCTGAATCAGAGGCACCATCGCCATGTACGAGTATGCGGCAAGCGCGTTGGCTCCGAGAAGCTGTGGAGCCAGGTGCTGGGTCAGGTAAATGGTGGTGGGTCCGTCTGCCCCTCCGATGATGCCGACGGAAGCTGCCTCCTTGAGGCTGAAGCCCGCGAGCACGGTCCCGGAGAAGGTCACGAACACCCCCAACTGCGCCCCTGCGCCGATCAGCAGGGTCTTGGGGTTGGCAATGAGGGGCCCGAAGTCCGTCATGGCCCCCAACCCGAGAAATATGACGCAGGGGATTACCTCCCATTCCAGACCGTAGTGGTAGAAGATTGCCAGCAGCTCACGATGGCCCTGTTGGGTGAAGCCCATCATCGGCACCTGCGGGAAGTTCACGATAAGGATGCCGAAGCCTATGGGGAGCAGTAAGAGTGGTTCGAAGGTCTTGACGATGGCGAGATACAGGAAGAATCCCGCAATTGCCCACATAACCACGTACTTCCAGCTCATCGTAAGGAGCCCTGTGGTGAGGAGGGTCCCCCAGAGCATGTCGAGGACTTCATGGACGGTCATGGCGATAATCCCCGGATGGTGTTGGTCCTTGGGTGATCCAAGGCCTGAAACGCGGTGACTCCAGTACGGCTATGAAGCATAGGGAGGGAAAGGGAAGAAGTCAAGCAGAAAGACCGGTCTCCTGAACAGCGGTCACAGGGAGTGTGTACACGAAAGCCCGTAAAACAGGTTCCCGATGAAGGAGGACAGTAGCCATTCGTTCAGGGTCATGAACAGCATCCACCCGCGATACCCTTCGCCTCCGATCTCGTGTCGCCCCGTACACGTTCACCGGGAAATGAAAATGCAATCAGGCTCACTCGTGGAACACCCTGCGGCGACCAGCGGGAGCCGCACTATCCCAAGAGTTCCCATGAAAATCTTCCGGGGGAAACCCTTCTGAAAAAGGGTTGTCCCCCGGACCCCCTTCCGAAAACTCTTAGAATATTGGATGATTCTCACCATCCAAGGGGTTCTTGAGCTATCGGCATGGGACCTTCATCCTTCGTTGTGGCCGCAAGCCATGACCGTTCTTGAGGATGGGGGTCCGGGGGAAGGAACTTCTTATTAATAATGCGCAAGTTCTTCTCCAGCCGAGAAGAAATGGTCAACTCAGCAGCTCCGGGAGCACCCAACGTGGCTTTCTTCGTTTGCGTAGAACCAACTCGCCCCTCCCTGGGTCTTCATGCGGACCGAGGAAGGTTGACGCGAATTTGGTTGCGGCTCCCAGCCGCTTCTTTCAAGAAGTCCCTTCCCCCAGCGCTCGCATTTCCATGAGAAGAACCATGTCCCGCCGGGCCGGGCCACAACGAAGAATGAGAATTCCCTCGAAAAAGGGATCATGGCATACTCCTCAGTAGAAAGCATTCAACAACGAGAGGAGTACGCTCA
>JBFMAA010000136.1:0-16137 GCA_040755955.1 Thermodesulfobacteriota bacterium | reverse complement strand
TGTCGGACAACTCCAACTCAGGTCGCGTTCTTTTCGCGGGCATCGTGCATCATCCAACCAAAAGAATGCATCTTCATATCCTGGGCCGCGTTTATTGTAAAGCTGTTTATGAAACGAACTACTAGATTCCGGTAAGCAAGATGCGTACCCACACGGTGAGGAGTATCTGACGGTTGGAGGCTTGAAATAATGGCTGAAATGCCACAGGAAAGAGGAAGCGATTCACGTTGCGGTCCCGCGACCACGCGCTGACTGCGCGGATTCGCACTGCCCATGCATAAATAGCCGGATTTCCCAGTGGAAACAAACGAGGGGGCCAGTGCGGCAACGCACAGTAGCAGATTTTGTGTGCGGTGTCGCACTGACTCATCAGTGGCACGAGCACCGTTGCGTGCTCCGACATCGTGGACAGGGCAGGCATCCATGGGTGTCAAATCAACGCCTTGCCACGCCACAGGGGCTTCGGCCCTTGGCTCCGGGTGCAGAAACATCCGGTTATTCTCAGTCCCCCCTACGGGTCTTGGGAGTGGCAGAGTCCCGCGGGGAAGACTGACACGAGCCGGGCCTTTCAAGGCCGGGTAATGAGAGACGGTTGTCCTTATTTTGACGCCTATGGGGCAGGCCCCTCGCCTGTCCCGCGAGATATGGCGGGCAAGATGCCCGTCGCACCCGAAGAACCCGTACGGAGTGACGAGCAAGGGCCGCGAGGCATGTCTGTCAGGGACACGTAACCGTATTTGGGTCTTGAACCACTAAGATTGCCACGCAGCCCTTCAGTGAACGAGGAGCGACCTCGATTGGTGCCGTTACTGGTCGCTGCTCCGAACCGCTTTGAGTGACCTGTGCGCGGCCCGTCAGCGACCGGGCCAGGCAACGGCACTTCGTTTCTCTCGAAGAACCTTTGACACGAGCCAATCCATCGCTTCCTCCACAGAGTCGAATGCGGCGATCTTCGTGTCCAGGAGGGAGTTAATCGCTTTGAGGACAAATCTCCTGGGACCCGTGACCCCAACCACCGCCCGTGCCAGGATGTAAGGCTCGATTTGGAGGGTGAGTTCTCTCATGGTAGCATACCCCCCATAGGGGACCTCAATGCCGGAAAGGTCAATAATTTGCAGATAATCCCTTCTCCCTTTCGCAACCTCCGCAAGCATCTGACGAACGTTCTCTCGCATCTGATCGAGGAACTGGGGACCGGTCAGACCCCGATAATCGGTGAGAAGGAGCTCAATTCCCTTGTAAACGACTCGCGTTCTTCTGACAATTTCCGTTTCCATTTCGTCCTCCCCCGGTTCGAAATGCACGCGCGATAGTCGGCACCGAAGTTTGCGGTGCAAGACGCGTGCCCTCGCCGGGGCACCAGACACACGACTAACGTCCTGGTATGACACCCGAAATCCTGGCCGTCGGAAGGAGGAGATGTGCCGCGCGGGCCGGCAGCGATCCATGCGGGGAGCGGATTCGCTCGACCAGAGGGTGACTGACCGGATTCCCATGTAAAAACAAGAGAGACCGATGTGCGACATCGCACAGCACCGGGCTACCTGTACTGTCTCGCACAACCGTCACGCTGCCTGAAATTCGCCGTATCCTTGAAGTCGACTCAGCCGAAGAGGCTCACGCCCAGTGGGCGCACTATGAATAGCAATGGGTTTCAACGCATAGAATGAGGAGTGCGAGAGGTGAAGGAGTTGTTTCGCGGCGGGCCTTTTGTGTCTCCGTGGGGAACTCTTAGACCTGCGTGTGAACGGTCGAGTAAGGTCTTGGGGGACCGCTCCTTGAAAGAAGGGCGTCCCGAACCCCACCAAGAACAGTCAAGGAGCGCGGCCACAACGAAAACGGTAAGAATCATCAAATATTCTAAGATACTTCGGAAGGGTCCAGGGGACAACTCTCTTTCAGAACCACCATAACCGCACGCGGTCACAACCAAACACGAAAGTCAGCGGCCACACCCAGAGAACGCTCTGCACGGTCAGAACCACGTAATATATCAACGGTTTTCGGAAGAGGGTCCGGGGGACAACCCTTTTTCAAAAGGGTTTCCCCCGGAAACCTTACCTTTCGGAAAGCTACTTGGTATTGCGCGCCGGGGACGCTCGAGCCGGCCAGCCATGGGGCACTTGGCGAAAGCTTCTGAATTCGCTATGCTGTTCCCATGACTCGAACCTCATTCACCGAACACGGGAACTCCGCTCCCCAGGGAGGATCGAGCGTGTCGCTCAACCTCTGCTGGCCGGACGGGAGCAAATCCTGCGCGGCCTGCTGCGGATTGTACAATCTGGTTGACGGGCGCAGATCGACGCTCTTGCCCAGGCTCGAGGCCCGGACTCGCACGTTCGCTGAAGTCGTGCGAGACCCTGACGCTATCGCTGAGTTCGCGGTGCGCGTGCGGGAACAGGAAGCGGTCACCCCTTTGGACCCGGTGATACACGTGTGCGAGTTCGTCGGGTTCACGGATGCGGCATGGCGAGCTCCCGGGTGCATGCTCCATCCGACCGCGCCCGGGAACCGGGGAGTAGACTTCCGAGGCCTGTGTCATTACGGGAGCATGGCCTGCAAAGGCTTTTTCTGCCCCGCAACCGAGGAACTGGAAGCGTACCAGGCGGAAATCGTGATCGAACTCATCGACGATTGGCATCTGTACGGGCTGGTAGCAACCGACGTGGACTATGTGAAATCGGTCTTCCGGCTTGTGGAGATGCACATCCGAGGATTGCACGAATTGTCCGCCGGCTTGCGGGACGATTTCGGCGGTGAGAGATCCTCACCTGGCCCGCCCACACACGGTCTGCCTGCCGGCGGGTATGCCTCTTCGATAGGGGGAATAGGGGTCGGAATGGTGGGGACCTTGCCCAATGACCCGGCCTTGAAAGGCTCGGGTATTTTCAGTCGTCCCTCCGGGACTTCCCGGCTCCCAAGCCCCGGAGGTGCTACTGAAAGGAGCTGGATGCTTCAACACCGGACAAGAGGGGCCGAACTCCCGGTGACGGCGAAGGGCCTAATCTCGACGCGCAGGCCCCTGGACCGAGGGGTCAGGCGACGGGGAACCAGTGCGAAGGCAGAGTGGCAAAGCACTAACCCGGCTGTGAGCAAGCCGGCGCCGGTCTGCGTTGGCGAACCTCAGATCAGGAGCCTCCTACTGGATTCCCCGACTCGGGAGGTTCTGCTTGAGATGCTCTCCTGGAAGGCAACGTGGCCGCAGGGACAAGACTCGACCGTCCGCAGCAGCCGGTACCACTTCAAGGGATCGCCCGAGCCGGACCCGGAGGACCTGCACGCTCATGCGAGGCGTGTCGCGCAGTGCCTTGCCGGTTCTTTCGGGGTCGGACCGATCCACGGCGAGGTGGAGTCGATGGTCGACGCTGCGCTGGCGGGACTGTGCAGGGCTCCGCTCGGCTGACGCAAAGGCCACGGCTCTCGATGACATCTGGATACCGCTCCAACCCCGTGGAGCCTCGAAGCAGACACGGAGGGAAGTCATGAGGTATGTGAGACCTCTGATCCTGTGCGCGATCGTGACGGGACTCGTTCTTGTTCCGTGTCCGGGAAGCGCGGACATGATTGGTCCCGGGTATGTATTTCCCCCGCACAGTGGGACCCCTTCTCTTGCATCCCCTCAGCCTGCCATCCGACTGGAGTCCGAACAGGTGACCATTCGGCTGGGATATGGTGTGTACTCAGTCGACGCGCTCTTCCACTTCTTCAATACTGGAGAGACGATCACCGAGCGCGTCCGTTTTCCCAAGCTGCCAGCCGAAACGCCTCGTGGATACCATGGGGGGAACTTCCTTCGCATCGACGCCTTCGTCAACGGCAGGAATGTGCACCTCGTCAAGAAGGCCGGGATCCGCGGTCACCTGCGCAGCTTCTGGGGGTGGTGGGCGTCTTGGGGGCCAGGGGACCCGGCAAAGATGGAATACGAGGTCAAATTCCCCGCTCAGGCGCAGACTGCGATTCGCATCAGGCATGAAACTCAATACCGCCCTTGTGGCGGGGGCGGCCTGAGCGTGTGCTCCAAAGCGGCATACGCGTGCGGGTCCGGACGGTCGTGGGCAAGCAACTCCGGAAAGCGCACGTTCATCGTTGACGCGGAAGAAATCGGCGGCATGGACAAGGTGAACGTGTTCTTCTTCAGACCTGCCGAAGGCGAAGACAAGTATCCCATGCGTCCCACTCTCCTCGCAAACGACGTGGCGACCTACGCAGTCGTCAACATCAATCCCGATTCCGGCGGCGAGCTCAAAGTCCGAGTCATATTGACTCACGGATTTCTCGTCACCGCCGTGGCAGCGTCGGGCGATCCGGAGGCCGTAAGCGACCTGCTGGACAACAAGCACAAGCTCTTCAAAGTCACGGTGAACGGAAAGGACCCAGCCGGAAGGACCCTTCTGATGGCTGCGGCGAGGGGAGGCCATGTGAAGGTGGCGAAATTGCTGCTGAACAGACGCGCTGACGTCAACGCCACTGCCAACAACGGTCATACCGCCCTCACCGAGGCGGTCCTGCGGGATCACAAAGGAGTCGCTCGCTTGCTGACGCTAAGGGGCGCCGTACCGACCACTTTGGCGGCTGCCGCGTCGCTGGGGGATGTCGACACCGTCAGGCGAATCATCGCAGAGGGCGCGGACGTAAACATGGCCGATGGGCCGAACGGCCGAGCTCCGTTGATAGCCGCGGCCCGAGAAGGTCACTTGGAGGTGGTGAGAGTGCTCGTGGAGAAGGGCGCAAGACCCCACGCGCAGGATTCGGACCAGGAGACGGCATTGATGGCGGCCGCCAGGAGAGGCCACTGGGATGTGGTCAAATTGCTCCTTGAAAACGGTTTTCACATCGACGCAAAGAACATGTACGGACAGACGGCCTTGATGATGGCTACCGACGAAGGCCACGTGGAGGCAGTCCGGGTGCTCCTGGATAAGGGCGCTGATCTGCACGCGAAGAGCATGGGCGGCCTCACGGCTCTCGCACTCGCACGGGAAAACGGCAACACGGGGATCGAGAAGCTCCTCCGAGCCCGCGGAGCGAAGGAGTAGCGTCAGTCCGCGTAAGAGCGTTCACCGCAGAGGGGGACTCCTCCAAGCTCTCAGGGCTTGCAGCAGAATCACCCTTGCAACTACGATCAATTAGATCGCGTTTCCGGAGAAGTGACGGCTTTATATGATTCGTGTGATGGGGCTTACTCTTTATGGCACAGATCGGGGATATTTACTTTGGCGGCCTTCAATCAGACATTGACATTCAGCGTCCTATGATCAAGAGCGCGATCTCATTTGAGCTAAACGCACCCGCTGAGGTAAATTATTGCTTCCAATCTGATGAGGGTAATTGGGAAGTAGAGATAAGACGAGACCACACTGCCATCGTGGCCCGGAGTACTATAGCGTATCCTCGCGAAGATATTATTGGTATTGGGTATGAGCAGATTCAACGAGCCCTGGATATTGTTGCATTTGAATCGAATTGCTGCATTAGAGTGTCAAAGCCTGGAGACACTCATATTCTGCTGTTTGAACGTGAGGGGAAAATTGTAATTCAGTGTGTCGCTGTTTTGATCCACTCCACTCGTGTGTCTATGCAGATCACCAAGTTTGACAGTGATGGCAATCTCATTCCAGAGCCTGCACCTCCTCCCTCGCCATGGCGCGAACCTTTGCGGTACTATCGTATGTCCCAAACAGCCACCGACCTCTGGGAGCCCTACAGAAATCTTTTCCTTGGATTCGAATCGCTGCTGCATTTGATTTGCCCGAAAGAACCTTCAGAAAGAGAGGAGGAGTGGTTACATCGAGTTCTCAAAACCGTGGGACAGACAGTCGACCTACAAAGTTTCGTCCCTCCCGGGAGGCGAGATCCCGCCAAATACCTGGTGAGTTACCACTATAAAGGCATCCGTTGTCGTCTGTTTCATGGTAAAGGAGAGCTACCGGCCACTCATGAAGGTACGCTAAACCCCGTGGCAACCGCAGCAGCCTATGAGGAGCTCATTCCATTGTGGAAAGCCCTTGCATCAAGATACCTTGGCGTCAAGAGTCATGCCGGTGGTGTGATCACTTACGGAGGCTTCCGACACAGTATGGACCGGTATTTTTCACGAGACCTTCAGATTTTCTACACCGAAGATAATTCCCCTCCAAATAGTGAGGATATGGCGATCAGTCCATCAGGATTACCCTGCTATCCTTTTGAGGAAATCAAATATCTGGGTGAAATAACTCCGGGTGAAGTCTCATTCTCCGGCAGTCATCGGGTTGGATCGGGATTGTGTTCGAGCGTCGTCCATCGCATATGCTCAGTAGTTGGAGACCATTTGAGTTCCATCGATCACATTCCTGATGGAGTCTGCCCAAACGGCGTAGACCTTTTCGACTGTTTGATGATTCACCGTTTGCATAACGCGGGCCAACCCAAAACGTCCTTCATCGGCGAGAACCTGACCTAAATCCTGGTCGATCAGTGACGATACCCATAGAGCTGTGATTTCCAATGTGTGCGAAAGAGTGCTGGTAACGGGATGGGTCCGTTGTGGCCAACACTTCCGGGTCGTTCATCGTGTATTCGATGGCGCTGATCAAGCTGAGTTCCTCGGAAGAGCTATGATTTCCGACAGAGTTGATGAGCGCCGGAGGTAGCGGCCAACTGTGGTCCCTGTAAATGTCTGTGCAGACTTTTCGTGACTCCTCATCCAAGTATCTAAAATCAATATGTTTGATGGCCGGTATCAAAGCTTTGTCCGTTTGCTGGGCTCGCCTCTCGCTGATGCGCGCCGCACACTTCCCAAAGAGGGCGCTTCAGTCATGGGCTCCTCCATATCAGATCCTGTGTGCTCTTGTTGTAGCAACGCGATCTACAACATCACTATTCCTTTTCCCGCTCCGCCGGATGACTTTCGGTTTCATCTTGCCCGTGTCCACCTTACCCTTAGACCGCAACTCAGTATCTTGTCTGGTGTCCATGTTAGGATACCTTTCTTTGCTGAATGATACTACGGACTTGCGTTTTTGCGAGAGGTCGGCCTTTCCGATTAATGCGGCCCTCGCGTTTCAGGACATCCACTATTTGGTAAATCGTCAGCCGTTGAGCATGGAGAGCGAGAATCCGCTCGATTACTGCTTGCTCTTCAGGGTCGGGGGTCAGCTTTCCATCGACAACCTTCATTCCGAAGGGTGGGTGCCCTCGGACCTCCCCGCGCTCTTTCTTGAGGTCCATTACGGCCTTTATGCGTTCGCCTATGAGCGCCCGTTCCATTTCTGCGAGGCCCGCCATGATCGTGAAGGAAAACTTCCCAACCGCAGACTTGGTATCCAGCTTCTCTGTGATGCTGTGGAGCGAAATTTCGTTCTCCTGGCACAGAGTAGCAATAGCCGATGATTCCACTGTGTTGCGGGCTAGGCGGTCCAGCTTGAAAATTACCAGCGCATCGATCTTCCTCCCCCGAATTAGTTGCAGTACTCTCTGAACACCGGGCCTGCCCTTTATGGAATATCCTGATATTCCAGCATCCTCTATGATATCGACAAATTCTAGTTCTTCCAGCTCGACGTACGTATGGATTTTGACACGCTGCATGTCGAGACTGATGCCTTCCCGAGCCTGTTCCTCAGTGCTCACCCTAATGTAACCTACTGCTTTCATGTCTCATTCTCCTCCTTTGCAAAAGATCTCCGCCATGTTCACCAGGTCTATGGTAGAGCATCGGCCGTCGCAGTGACACCGGTAGCTCCCGACGAAGGGCTCGAAGTGGCCACAGCCGTAGCAGCCGCGTTCACGGGGGAACGTGTCGTAGTCCCAGAGCGGCTCTTCGGGCTCCGGTTTGGGGGGGCCTTTGGGGCGAGTCCCCATGGTCGTCAGGTTCCGGCAGGTCGGACCGGACTCAAAGGCGCACCAGCCCTCGTAGAAATGCTCGCACATCTCACAACCCCAGACTCGAAACTTGATGCAGTCCGGCATGCGGTCGAATGGCGTCCACCGGTCACCCCGGACAAAGCAGCCGTCGGCAAGGCGAGCGGGGCAGGACCAGTCACAGAAGTCCGGCAACACGGGGTCGGTTTCCGGTGCGGGTTGTGGAGACCGGGGGTCCGGGCTTACGGTAGCGGCTGATTCGACGATTCTCGCCGTCGCGGTGACCTCAACCTGAACATGTTCCCCGTTTACGGCCGGTGGTGCCGATACGGGTAAGCCGAATCGGTCTTTGACGATTTCCAGTAGTCTCATAATTCCCCCCCATGGTTGATGCTTCACTGCTCGGGTGACGGAGCGGTGACGGCCTGAGTCACCCATAAGTGGCTGAAATGACATCGGAGTGACGTCGGTGACGCTGTTCCGAAAAACCTTCTTTTCTGCAAAACGACATGTTTCTGCGTTCCGGATTTCAAATCATTCCTCACGTGCGATAGTTTTTAATATCTCCGTCACCCCGTCACCTTTCCGGTGATTCCAGAGAGTTAGGGGTGATTTGCCCCGTCACCCTTGCGTCACTCCAGCGTCACCCGTCCCAGGTATCCCCGTCACCCGGTGAATAGGTCAGCAGGTGATCAGTCAGTATTTGCCCGAGCTTGGTCTTCTTGAACTCGTAACCAGCGCCGACCAGCCGGGCTTTGAAGTTCGAGTCAGTAAAGGACGCCTTGCGACCGGTCTCTTTCGACCATTCGGCGAACGCGTGGTAAACTGTTCTGAGCCGTTCGTTTTGGCCAGCTTTGGGGGCGAGGTATCGGTGGGCGAACTCCCTCACCGGATCGACGGACCGTTGCCAGCCTTCGAGAGCTTCGCTGGACTCGGCGGGCTCGGTGAACCGGCCCTGCTCTCGCAACCGGCATTTCTCGATGGTCGCGTTCGTAAACCCGCGCTCTCTGCGGATCTTTGCTCGGGTCTCGGGAGTGACCTGGGCGTGATAATAACGCGCCGTCTCCGTCAGAATGTCCCCCCGAGTCTGGGCCGCCTCCAGTGTTTTCCGCTGCTCCTCGGAGAAATGCGGTGGGTCGATACCGGCTCTCTGAGCCAGTCGCCGCACGGAGTCCCAAAAACTAAGCCCTTCGAGCCGCATCATCCACGAGATCGAATCGCCCCCGGCCCCACAGGAAAAGCAGATCCGCAGCCCCCGATCCGGCGACACGCTGAAGGACGGCTTCCGGTCGGCAAGAAAGCAGCACAGCCCCGAAAGTCCGCTTCCTGCGCGCTTGAGCTGGACGGTCTCGGAGATCAGCTCTGCAAGGTTCGTCCCATCCTTGACCTGCTCGACGAAATCATGATTGACATTGCGGGTATTTTCGGGTAATTGTGTGGACATATCAATCAATTCCATACCCCGGCGAGAGCCGAGTTTTTTGTTGTTGGGTCGTCAAGCCATATCTATGGGGATTAGCAGCGAGTCCACCTGGACCTGGAAAAACCGCTCCAGCTCGCGTTTTAGCCGGGGCGACATCTGGTCAATCCCTAGTTTCCCATTTTCGACTCGGGACAGGACAGATGTAGAATACAGTAGTCTTTGGCTAAGTAGGGCTAGGGTCAGCCCACGACGACGCCGTTCAAATTCCATCCGGGTCATGCTATCCTCCTAAGCTGAAGAGCTGAGTTTGCGGGCAAAAAAAAGGAGTGCCTCATTCCGTGGCAGAGCAGGAAACCTGAACTCGCCTTGCCTCGCAACCGAGAAATTCAAGCAAATTGATAACTATCACAGGCCTGTGACCGGAGAGAGCCTCTAACACACGTTCCCTCGGCACTAGTGAGACGGTAAATTCATCGTCAGCCTGGCCCGCCACGAGGAACATTTGAACCTCATGGGAGAAAGAATACCGGTCTTCTGTTTCCGGCCAGGGGGCAGTGGCAACCTCTTGCGCCCTACGTAGAGCCCATTTGCGGATCTCCGCCAGACAAAGCCGGGTTCTAGTGCTCATCAGGCCGAGGTCCAGAAGGTAGCGCCCCAGTTGTATGAGGACGGCATCGAGAGGCAGGTATCCGCTCGTGCCCCCCCTCCTGATCGCTGGAAATTGCGGAGCTCCGATGGTTTGTTCGGTTAATCTTGGGAGCGCGGCGCCAGCAATGCCTAGATACCCGCTTACATCTTTCGGTCGGAGAATCGGACCCAGCAGGAAATCCATAACCTAGTCACCTCTGATTAGGTAAGCTATCTCATCATCGAAATGAGGTCAAGAAAAAAATTGCGGTAGGACATATCCTTGGGCGTGACCGTGAAAGCTGCATCTTCGGAGGGCTCGGTACACAACGTACTCTCTTCTTGGCAATCGGTACGCTATCCCCCCCACGACAACCCCTCTTCATGTCTGGCGTTGGGGCTGAGTGGATACGGCGAGAAAAGGCCAGTGACAAAAGGCTCTTGTGCAGACTGCACGGGCTCTCATTCAGGCGGGATGAGTGGGCGAGAGGAGATCAGGAGAGCACTCCCGCCGATAGTTCCGCGGCCCTCACTGAATTGTGTCCGTCGGTACGCTCTCCGCATTGATGGGCTCTGCGACCGCCTCCAGCTCTCGGCACAGAGACATCAAGAAGTCGTTGAACTGAGGGCCGTCAACAACGAGCGACTGAAGCTTCACGTTGACCTGGTTCGCGAGAGCCTCCGGAACCCGTGAGTGGTCCTCTGAGTCATCGCCGGAGACCTCGTGAAGTACCATGATGCCCTCCCGGAGATTCTTCTGGACCTGAGAAAGATACCTCAAGATCACTTTGTCAGGTGGATCAAGTTCGCGTGCCAAGGCCGTGTAATGGTCAAGTTCTCGCCAAAGCTGGGCATTTAGCTCCTGTAGGTTAGCAGCCGTGCATTTTGGTGCTCCGGGTTCAGGTAGCGGCCGAGGAGGGGGCGCTATTGTCAGCGGAGGGGTTCGACGAGCCGGGAGCGTAAGGACTTCGGCACGGGCGGGCTTGACGGGCTCCTGTGGTGCGCTGGGTTCCTCGGGGCTCTCGACGCGGTGACGATTATTGTCGTAAAGGTGCTTTGCGAGCTTCCCTGTCCACTCTACTCCTGTCCTGTGACGAAGACCCTTTTGATTGAGTCTTTCAGCAAGGTCGCGCCATGAAATCCGCTCTCCACGCCGGCACTCCACTGTGAGCCGGCGAAAAACGGTTATCAACGCGAGATGGTCGTAGTCCATCACAACCCCCCTTCGTGAATCAGCCCACAGCCGTGCGGCTTGGGTTATGGTCGGCATTCGCTTTTCTGACGGCCTCCAGGATATTCCAGTTCTCGCGGAGCCACTTCGTCAACAAGCTTTGGCACATGCGAGCCGCGGTCGGAGCATCGGAGGCAAAGAGGAAACGGGTGTTGTAGCGGGCGGTGAAGCTGGCGAGGCTTTCCCAGATGGCATCAGGATTGACGCGGCTCCTGCGCTCCCCGTATCGGCCTTGGAGGAAGGACCGGGCGTCGCACTCCACGATCACTCGGAAGAAGCGCAGGGCACGTGAGCGTTCCAGCTCCTTGCAGAATCGGTCCCGCTCCCAGGACAGGCATTGAGCAAGGTCAGTTGCCGTCTTCCTCTCGATCCCCACGTCCGGGACCCCGAGGATTCCGTAATCGGCGGTGTCCATCTTCTGCCGCACCGAGGGCAGGGAGAAGAAGCGCTCCCAACTTGTGTGCTCGGGCTCGCGGGTGTCCACGGTCAACACGACTTCCGGCAAGAGTATCGGCGTGCTTCGCTTGGGCATGTGCCCCCTTTGTACGTTACTCGGCCGTTTCCGTGGTAGTCTTGGTCCGCTTCGGCCTGCTCTTCCCTTCGGGGTCCAATTGGTAGCTCAGTTTCGGTTTGCCGTAGCGTGCCCAGAGGATCGCGTCCATCATCTTCCCGGCCGATAGCTTGTTCTCCGTGCACTCGTCCTGGAATCGCTTGGCAAGTACGCGGTCCACGGTGATGGTCAATTTCCTCCAGTCGCGAGCTTCCCGCCGTCCTTTCTGCCCCTTGAGGTATTGAGGTTCCGGAGGCATGTCTTCGCTCGGAATGCTCCGAATATGCTGGCTAGACCGTAGCTCTTCCTGAATCATATTCCGAATGGTCTCCATGTTCTGCTCGAAGACCTTGTGGGCAATGGCTCGGATGTGCTCCGTCCATTCCGCATGTTCGGTGTGATCCCAATGTGCCGCACGTTCCGAGGGTTCCGCATGATTGATATCTGCTGAATGTGGGTCACGTTCCGCTGATGCGGCATGTTCTGCTTGTGCCGCACGTTCCCCACGTTCCGTAGAAATGTTCCGATCCGAACGTTCCGCCTGTTCAGCACGAGCCGTCTTCCTGGTCCCGGTCTTCTTCCTCGCCATGGTCCGATTCCTGCCGTTCCTCACATTCTAAGCGTTCCGAAAGGCGGTCAATCTGATCCTCGCCCTGTGCCCGGAGCAGTCGCACCAGCTCCTTGAATGCCGGTTCCTGCCTAAGTTGCTCAAGCCCTTCTTCAATGTGGCGTGGTCTTCTCATATCAAGCCGCCTTCAAGATCCTGACCACCTGGGTCTGAGAGATTGCGGTTCCCTTCTTCGTGGCGAAGCCTTCAGCCTTCAGAGCTGCCACGATCTCCCGAGTAGAGTAGCCCGAGTCCCGGAGTTCATTCACCTTGCCGATCACGGCCTGTTCGGAGAGGACCGGGACCAGTTTCTTGCCTTCAACCTTCCACCCATAGTGGGGCCTCCCGAGACGCTCCCCCTTTTCCTTCTTCCGTTGAAGAGCGGCTTTGGTCCGCAGACTCACAAGCTGGCGTTCACGCTGGTTCAGACCGGCCCGGATGAAGCCGAGGAACTCCGCGTCAACCCCTTGGCCAAGCACGTCACCTTCGGTCACCGAGCCGTAAGCAACGCCACGGTCCCCAAAAAGCTTCTCAATCTGCAAGGACTCAAGCCCGTTGCGAGACATTCTGTCCGTTCGGAACACTATTACCGCGTCCACAGTCCGGGAGTCAACGGCCTGGAGCACGCGTTTAACCGCCGGTCGGCCTTCGACGGACTTGCCGCTGATCCCTTCGTCCGCTTCGATCCCGACGAGCCGGAGCCCTTCCCGCTTACAGAAGCGCTTGATCTCCGCCCGCTGGTAGTCGAGGCTTACGGAGTCTTCATCGTCCCGGCTGATCATGACGTATCCGAGTGCTGTTCTCATCGGACGTTCTGCCTGTTCGGAATGTGATGCATATAAACTACTCTTATGAGAGCGCCCTGTCAAGGGAAATGTTCCGAATATTCGGCGCGACCCTTCACTTTCTCGGAACAATCCGAAAGTTCCGCAGATCGCGCGGCTATCGGCACATTCCTCATGTGGTGAACACAAGAACGACCGTTTTGGTGTTCACTTCCGCGTGCCACGCGTCGGCCACAGCGGAGTCCGGCTGTCAGCACATACCGAACGTTCGGCATACATTACAGGCGGCCAAGTGTGTTCAGCCGCATGCCCCCGGTCCCTTCCCATTGGCGCGTTCATCGTTTCCGCCGAAAGGTGGCGGCAACTGAAGCCGTCCTGAGTATGGCTCGTGCCGTGTCCGGCACCACCCGTCACTGAGGCCCCCCAAAGCATGAACCCGCGCCCCCAGTCAGCTCGGGATTCCCATCATCCGGAAACAGATCAGGTCGGAAAGTCTTCGGATTCCCGCAAGAATTTCTAAGAAAACGGCGAAAACACTGCTCCTGTCAACCAACCGCTCTCTTTGTCGGCCGATTGGGCTTCTACCGGTCCCCATTGCTCCTGGACCCGAGCTCGCACCTCTCCCCTGCGCCAAGGTCACGGGACCGAAGAACCGGGCGCGTAAACCTTTGGGATTGGGTGAAGATCAGTGCTGCGCTGGACAAGCCCCTGCTCGACCTGTTGGAAGCCGAGCGGCAGCAGTTGGAACAGTGACCCTTTCCCGAGCCCTCCATGCGGTCTTGTGGCAGTATTTCGGCAAACCCCGGTCCAGTTTCGAGGCGGTAGACTCTGAAAGGCGACGAACCCGGAGCCCCACGTCCCTGAGCCGACCATGAGACACGACTGACCGAATCGTCCGAGCAAAGGTGAGAAACAGGCCCCAGTAATGAGTCCGACGAGGCGGACCGTCCCTCCCACGGATTGGAACATCTTCCTCAGCATGAAAGCAGCCGGGAGGGGGGCCGGCACGGGTTCGTGTCGCCGTTGAGCACATCGAGTCGACTGCCACGCGGTTGTCCGAGTCGGCTCTGCCACGCCGACCGCACCGTCACCGCTCCCGGAGGCTCTCTTTTCCGTACTGAAGCAACGGCGTGAGGAAGTACTCGATCACGCGGCGTCGGCCGGTCTTGATCTCCACGGTGACCGCCATGCCTGCGGTCAGGTTGACGACCTTCCTTTCCACTTGCACCGTGGCGTTCGCGAGCTTCACTCTCGATGAGTAGACCAGGCCCCGCTGCTCGTCCTTGATCGCGTCGCCGGACACGCTCTTCACCTGGCCGCGGATCGTGCCGTACTTGGTATACTGGAACGTCTCGATCTTGACCTCCGCGTCCTGACCCGCGTCGACAAAGCCTATGTCCTTGTTCTCGATGAATGCCTCGACCTCAAGGGGGTCGTCCTTGGGCACGATCACCATGAGCTGCTGCGCGGGAGTCACCACTCCGCCGACCGTGTGAATAGCCAGCTCCTGCACGGAACCGTCCACCGGAGCCGCGAGCTTCATGAGCCTTCCCCGCTGCCTGGCCTTGATCAGCTCCTGCTGATTCACGGTGACCTTCTGGTCAGCCTCGCGTTGGCTGTCGAGCATGGTCCGCCGGGTCTCCGCAACAAGCACTGCTCTTTGCTTCATCGACTCCTCAAGCCCGGCCCGGACCTCCTTCAGCTTTTCGGTCTGCGCCGCGAGATCCCCTTCCTGTTCGAGCAACACCCGCTTCTTGTCGAGATACTGCTGTTCAGACACCACGTCCTGGTCCCACAGCTTCTTGAAGACGTCCGCCCGATACCTGTCAATCGGGACCGTGGCTTCCAGCTTCTTCACCACCTGGGTAATAGAGCGCAACTCCGCCTCTTTGCGGGCTATCTCCGCCTCGATCCGTTCCAGCTTGGACCGGTACTCTCGCCACTGACCGTCCAGCATACGACGGGCCTCACCGAGCCGCCGGTCGTCCACCCCGGCCAATACCAAGGGGCTTTCCGAAAGGGAAGATTTCCGGGGGAAACCCTTTTGCAAAAGGGTTGTCCCCCGGACCCCTTTCCGAAAACTCCTAAAATATTGCTTCGTTGCCCCAGAGTAGCCGCTGGATTCCCTCATCGAGTACTTGTCGATGTTCAAAAAGTTCTTGGTGGAGGGGTTCGGGGAGGCCCCTTCTTTCAAGAAGGGCTCTTCCCGAGATCCTGCAGAACCCAACGCACCTGCATTCAAAGAAGGTTCGCCTCCGTCCATGCCTCGCAGAAACGCCGCGGCCCGAGCAGATTGCAGCGTCGCTTCCACAAGGTCGTTCTCGAACCGCAACGCATCCGCATTCGGAGCCGTGCCATCGAGCTCGATCAGCAGATCGCCCGCCTTGACCGTTTGTCCGTCAGTCACGTGAATCGCGGTGACTGCCGCGGTCTCCACGGGCTGGATGGTCTTGGACCGTTCATTCGGCACGATCTTCCCCTGCGCGGTCGCGACCACGTCTATATGCCCGAAGATCGCCCACATAAGCGCAATGCACGCGAACACGATCAGCAGCCACATCGCCACCCGAGGAGCCGGAGACACGGGCGTCTCCTGCAACGAAAGCGCCGCGGGCAAGAACTGGGCCTCGTGGGGCAACCGGGGCGGGGATTCCAGCTCCTTGCGATGCTGCCACGCATGGCGGAATCCGGTCCCATACCGCCGCAACAATTCCCCCAAAGCCTGAAAATGCACGCCCAATCCCATACCGTCCCCTTACCCCGGAGGGAAAGCCTTTATCACGAAGTCTTCCGCGGGAAACCCTTTATCAGAAAGTCTTCCGGGGGAAACCCTTTTGAAAAAGGGTTGTCCCCCGGACCCCTTTCCTAAAACTTTTGAAACACCGTGTCAGACCGTCCCGTTCCACGCGTCAACACCCTGCGGCGACCAGCGGGAGCCGCCATGGTCCAAAAGTTCTAGGGGATGGGGGTCCGGGGGCGGCTGGGAACCGCTACCAAATTCGCGTCAACCTTCCTCGGCTCGCAGGAAGACCGATGGCGGGGCAGGCTGGTTCTACGCGCGTCCCAGTGGCG
>JBFMAA010000135.1:0-16179 GCA_040755955.1 Thermodesulfobacteriota bacterium | reverse complement strand
GCCTCCCGCAACCACGGCACTCCATCAAGCCACTCTTGAGCAACCAATATTCACTGGCAAGACAAACTGGGCAAGCGAAGCCCTCGGGCCAACGGACTTGAATCAGGTACCGCAGGCAAGCATTTTCTTCGGAAGACAACTTGCCGAACCCCGTCGCATCTTTTGGGTAGTACTCTATGACCATGGACCGGATACTACATCTTGTGGTCACCGGAGTCAAGTGGATACCCCCATTGGAAAAATAGTTACCGTTGGGTGTCTCCTCGGGTTTTGTTGCTTGGCACCCTACCCATTGATCTACCCCCATGTCGCTGGGTGGCACCTTGGTTCAATCACAACTGGGAACGCGGCCAAATGCCTGGAAGTCAGTTAAAAGCGCGCGGTGCAACACTTCCTACTAATATTCTACCATGCACGGATGTTTTGTGCAATAGCCATGAGCGCCTTGGTGGGTGGGTATGGAATGGGCATGGGGAGCGCGAGATACAAAGGGGTACAAGCCCATTCAAAGGGACAGGCCGCCCGAGAGGAAGTCGGTATCGTCTTGCGGGGCGGCACGAAGGGCTCCCAGTCACGTAGTGACTGCGAAGGCCCTGGCCGAACGTGCCTCACATGCAACTGACGGGAGCGGGTCTCCGGTCTTGTCTCCAAGGACTGGCACCAGCTCCTTTTCAGGGCTCCCAATTCAGGGACCCGCAAAATACCCGAAACCTACTGCGCGCAGTTTCGTTAAGAGGGCAACAGAGCGCATTACATCAGCTCAATGGAGCATCCACTTTTGGAAGGAGATTGCGATCTGAGGGAGTATCGTTCGAGGACCGTCAAGACCTTCTCGGTCATAAGTCGGAGAGGATCACGACCCATTATTCCGCACCCGAACTGATCAACTTGATTCAGGCGGCAGAGCGGGTTTGTCCCCCCGATTGGCACAAATCTGGCGCAGTCGTGGTCTTGCGGAAGAGACTTAGCGCCATAGGATCGTTGTAGGCTACTGAACTTGTTTAGGAAGTTTGGTGCGCCCTAAGAGATTCGAACTCCCGACCTTCTGATCCGTAGTCAGACGCTCTATCCATCTGAGCTAAGGGCGCTCGTCAACACAAACCAGTATAGGCAGAAGCCTCCGGTATGTCAACCACCCAATCAAGGCTCTGACAAGAAGGGGCTGGGAGCCGCAACCAGGCGGCTGGAAGCAGTGGCCAGCAATAGCGTCCACCTTTCTCGGTCCGCATGAAGACCGAGGGCGGGGCGAGCTGGTTCTACGCAACCTAAGAAAGGCATTTTGCGCACTCCGGAAGCTGTTGGACTGAAGATTTCTTCTCGGCAAGAGAAGAAATTGAATGCTATTGATAGGAAAGCCGGCACCTGCTGATCTCCTCCACGATAGCAGATCACCCTACCTGCAGATGACGGCGCTCCAAATCCCGTATGCGATCACGGAGTTGCGCGGCTTTCTCGAACTCAAGGTTCCGAGCGGCCTCGAACATCTCCTCCGTGAGCTCCTTCACAATATTGGGAATCTGATCCGGCTCGACGGGTTCGGGTCCTTCGACAGGGAGCGTTTCCACCGTTACGTAGTCCTGCTCCGGGAGAGAGCTGAGTATGTCCCCGATGTCCTTCTTGACCGTTTCAGGAGTGATACCGTGTTCCAGGTTGTACTGCTGCTGGATCTCCCTTCTGCGGAAAGTCTCATCCATTGCCCTGCGGATGGAGTCGGTCACTCGATCCGCGTAGAAGATCACCGTGCCTTCGACGTTCCTGGCTGCGCGACCGGAAGTCTGAATGAGCGATCGCTCGGACCTGAGAAAGCCCTCCTTGTCCGCGTCCAAGATCGCTACGAGCGACACCTCCGGAATGTCTAGGCCTTCACGTAGGAGGTTGATCCCCACCAATACGTCGAATTCTCCCAGTCTCAAGGCCCGGATGATCTCCATGCGCTCTATGGTGTGTACTTCCGAGTGAAGATACCGGACTCGCACCCCGATATTCGTGTAGTACTCGGCCAGGTCTTCCGCCATCTTCTTGGTCAGTGAGGTGACAAGGACTCTATCACCCTTCTCCACCCTCTTTCTTATTTCATCGAGCAGATCGTCCACCTGGTTCGAGGCAGGCCTCAGCTCAATCATCGGATCCATCAAACCTGTGGGTCGGATGATCTGTTCCGTGATGCTACCTTTGGACTTCTCGAGCTCATACGGCCCTGGCGTCGCGGAAACGTATATGGCCTGGTTGACGTGCCCCTCGAATTCCTCGAACCTCAGCGGGCGATTATCCAGCGCGCTGGGAAGCCGGAACCCATAATCAACCAGAGTCTCTTTCCTGGAGCGGTCTCCTCGGAACATGCCGGCAATCTGCGGGATGCTCACATGTGACTCGTCTATGAAGAAGAGACAATCCCGAGGGAAATACTCGATCAGAGTGGGCGGCGCTTCCCCGGGTTGCCTCCCCGTCAGATACCTGGAGTAGTTCTCTATGCCGCTGCAATACCCCATTTCCTTGAGCATCTCCACGTCGAACCGAGTGCGTTCTTCGATCCGCTGGGCCTCGATGAAACGATTCTGTGATCGGTAGAACTCCACACGTTGCTTCATCTCTTCGAGTATCAGTTCGGTGGACGAGAGCAGTCTGGAACGTTCGGTGACATAGTGGCTTGCCGGGTATATGGCTACCCGATCCAAGGGGCGGGTGACCTTGCCCCGGAGGGGGTCGATCTCGAAGATCCCTTCCACCGTGTCTCCAAAGAACTCGATCCGGATCGCCAGCGCTTCCTCGTACGCGGGGAAGACCTCTACCACATCGCCGCGTACCCTGAAGGTCCCCCTGTGGAAATCCACGTCGTTGCGCTCGTACTGGATCTCGACCAGCTTTCTGAGCACGTCATCACGATCCGTCTCCTCCGTCTGGATGAGATGCACGAGCATGTTCTGATACGCTTCAGGGGATCCGAGGCCGTATATGCAGGACACCGAAGCCACTATGATCACATCGGGGCGTTCCAACAACGATCTGGTCGCAGAATGTCGCATCTTGTCTATGGTTTCGTTGATGCTGGAGTCCTTTTCGATATACGTATCGGACTGGGGAATGTATGCTTCGGGCTGATAGTAGTCGTAGTACGAGACAAAGTACTCGACCGCGTTTTCAGGGAAGAGCGCCTTGAATTCGGCGTAAAGCTGAGCCGCAAGGGTCTTGTTGGGCGCGAGCACGAGCGAGGTCTTACCGGTTCGTGCGATGACGTTGGCCATGGTGTAGGTCTTGCCGGACCCGGTCACTCCAAGGAGAGTCTGGTGCCTGACTCCCTCTTTCACTCCCAGGACCAGGTGCTCGATGGCCTTGGGCTGGTCACCGCTGGGACTGAAACCCGAAACGAGTTTGAACACCGACATGGATGCTCCCGATCAATGACAGGATCGATGTAATCGTCCTCTGAGACGACTCATACCATTGCGCGTTCGAAGCAGTGACTTCAGGTTCCGGGTGGGACTGGCATCTTGCCTGTAGTCCGGTGGGTAACCTCACCTGTTTGAAGTCGCATGGGTATCAGGGCACGCGCGGAGGAACGGAACAGGTGAACTCATGGGATTCCGAGAGCATGGACGCTCGCCAACGCGCACACACCGCCGGGAGAACATGAGACAATCCACTGGGTGCAACGCGTCTTGATGTCGGATAACCGAGCAGAATAATTAAGCCCTCGGAGGGCTTGTATCCGTTTCATTGCTTCGGGCTCCCGGCGCTTACGCACCGGGCTACTATCTGCCTCCCCTCCGGGGCTCGGGAGGCCCACGTAAAGTCCCGCAGGGACGTAAGAAAATAGCCCGGGACGTCAGTCCCGGGTTGCAGAAATGCATCGCGACATCATGAAGGTACCTAGATGCGGGTGCAGCGCGTCCTGGTTTCGGATAACCCATCGGAATAACAAAGTCCTCGGAGGGTTAGTATCAGTTTCAGTGCTTCCGGCGCCCGGCGCTCACGCACCGGGCTACTATCTGTCGCCCCTCCGGGGCTCCAGAAGCCCACGCTTAGTCCCGCAGGGACGTAAGAAAGTAGCCCGGGACGTGAGTCCCGGGTTGCAGAAATGCGCCTTGATATCAGCAAGGTACCGAAGTGCGCGGCACCCCAATCCACGCGTTCTTCGCGCTTTGCCGAGAGAACCGCGTTTCGCTTGCGTCGACCTATGCCCGGTGGGTGGCGGCAACCTCTGTTCCTGCTGAACGCTCCCCGAGCAGAGCTCAAAGGCCGGTTTCCGCGAGTCTCGTCCCGCGTCCGGGAGCAGACCTCCGGATTCCTCTGCTTCACCCGCGGGCCGGGGGTCATGGCTGCTGAGGATTTTCAGGCTGGTCGTCCTTCTTCTCTGAGACGACGCGCAGGCGGGGTTTTTCGTCCTTTGTCCGCGAAACAGCTTGATAGTTGGCTCTGGCCTGGATGATCAGATCGGCGAGTTTCTCAAAATCCGAGGGGATGAGCCGCAAGGTCAGGTGGGTGAGGTTCACATGCACGACGCCGCCCGCGCACAAGGATACCGTCCCATAGTTTTCCGAGCTTGCCAGAATCTTGTGGTCATCCACGGGCAGTCCCTCCTCCCAGGGTGAGTACTATTCTACCGTTTCCCCTTGCGATTGACAATGCAAATCCCGGGGTTCAGTCAGGCGTGTCGAAGCGCAAGCACACCTCTTCTCCTCATATGGCGGTTCTCGTTGGTTTCCACCGATTGGCGGGCTGGAAAGCCCGCCCCACAAGCCCTGATCTGACACGAATCGGAAGCTACTTTCGAGAACCGGTATAACGCTCAATGTCATGTCTTTGCGAGAAGAATTGTCTCGCTCAGCAGTTCCGGAGATCGCAACGTACCTTTCTTCGCTCGCGTAGAACCGACTCGCTCCGCCATGGGTCTTCATGTGGGCCAAGGAAAGTGGACGCGATTACCGGCTACGGCTCGCAGCCGTTTGGTTGCGGCTCGCAGCCGCTTCTTTGAATATTGGATGCTTCTGACCCTCCAGGGAGTTCTTGCGGGGTTCGGACGGGATTCTTATCGTTCGTTGTGGCTGGGCGCCATGACCCTTCATGGGTCAAGGAACACTGGAGGAAAAGGGAGGGAGAACGCTCACGCCCGTTTCTATTCCCATTTTCCAGTCTTGTCCCGGCGCATGTCGATGGTCTTGCCGTCCGAGTCACGGGATTCGTAGCGCCGAACCACAATAGTGGTAGTGCTGTCTCCCTCCAGGGCGAGCAACCGGTTCGCCGTCCAGGAGACGATGCTGACTATTACTCCGCCTGCAAACGCAGACCAGAAAGAAGCCACCGTGATCCCCGGAACCACCGCTCCGGCAAGCGCGAAAAGCAAGCCGTTGATCACCAGCAGGAAAAGCCCGAACGTGAGCAGAGTCAGCGGGAGAGTCAGGATCACCAACACCGGCCAAAGCACCACGTTGAGCACTCCCAGAACCGCGGCCGCGAGCACGGCAGACCCCAGCCCTTCTACCCGAACTCCGGAGACCACATAGGGCACGACCATGATTCCCAGGGTCGTGATACACCATCTTATGAGGTACACACGCATGGAGTCTTCCTGGCGGCTGGCAGCCGCAGATGGCCCACGAGTGAGCGGGATCCCATTTCCATGCTCGGTCGTGGCGGCGACAACCAATAGAGGGTCTCTGGCATGCTCGAGCATCCCGTGTTGACAATTGCGGCTGGTTTCACCCTCCCCTTGCCCCCAATGCTGTTGACTTAACCTCTCCGTGACTGCAGCGAGCGCTCCTTCGGTCATTCCTGCGAAAGCAGGAATCCAGGTTTTCTGCGGGTTTCCTGGACCCCGGCTTTCGCCGGGGTGACGATCAGCGGCGACGCGTTCGTCCTTAAGTCAACAACATTGCCCCTTGCCCCTCCCATCAAGAGAGGGGAATAGCAAACCCTCTCCCCTGGCGGGAAAGGGAAGGGGGAGGCGGATTTGTCCCTCTTACT
Source organism: Thermodesulfobacteriota bacterium (assembly GCA_040755955.1). Classification (GTDB taxonomy): domain Bacteria; phylum Desulfobacterota; class Desulfomonilia; order Desulfomonilales; family Desulfomonilaceae; genus JBFMAA01. The sequence goes on along the minus strand of JBFMAA010000135.1, from coordinate 10,218 downwards.
AATGAGGTTGAATTTCTTCTTTTCCCGAGAAGAAATCTTCGCCTCAGCGGGTCCAGGAGTCGGCAACGAGCCTTTCTCAGGTTGCGTATCACCAACTCCCCCGCCATCGGTCTCGATGCGGACCGAGAAAGGTCGACGCGAATTCCGGTAGCGGCTCCCAGCCGCCTTTCTGCGATCCCACAAATTTCAAGGAGCGTGACGATATGTAATTCCCGTCAGCTTTCCTTGGATTCCCGGAAATGCCGGACAAAAGGCTCCAACAGGTCAATGGGCACGGGGAATATGGTAGTCGAGTTCTTCTCCGCGGCCACTTCCACCAGGGTCTGCAAGAACCTGAGCTGCAAGGCGGTCGGCTCCTGAGCGAGGATTTTTGCCGCCTCAGCGAGTCTGGTCGCTGCCTGGAACTCACCTTCCGCGGCGATGATCTTGGCTCGTCGTTCCCGTTCTGCTTCGGCCTGTTTGGCAATGGCACGCTGCATCTCGCTGGGGAGGTCGATGTGCTTGACCTCCACCATGCTGACCTTGACTCCCCACGGGTCCGTGTGACGGTCAAGTATTTCCTGCAGCTCCATGTTGATCTTATCCCGCTCGGAGAGCAGATCATCCAGTTCCGACTGGCCGCACACACTTCTCAGAGTCGTCTGCGCGAGCTGGGAAGTGGCGTACAGATAGTTTTCCACCTCGATGACAGCCCGGGTCGGGTCCATAACCCTGAAGTAGATGACCGCGTTCACCTTGACGGATACGTTGTCCTTGGTGATCACGTCCTGTGGGGGTACGTCCATTGCGACCGTCCGCAGACTCACCCTCACCATCCGGTCGATGATCGGGATCAGGATAATAACTCCAGGACCTTTGTGGTCAATAACTCTTCCCAAACGAAAGACTACCCCTCGCTCGTACTCGTTGAGCACTTTGATGGCCATGAAGAGAAAAACGACGATCAGAAAAACCACTACCCCAACTGGATACCCTACCATCGACTTGCTCCTTCCCGAAATGTCTGGGGCATGTCCGGACCATGCTCGTCCGCGCCACACCACCAGCGTGAACAGCGTCGAAGCTTCTTCCTTCCTGGACGACTGTGGTTATCATCATCAGTCCACCGTGTCAATGTCAAGCCCGCGGGTCCTTAGTAGCCCGGTATAACGGTCGAAAGAAGCACTGATATCGATCCTCGACAGGTGCCTTGCCCCGCACAAGTGGGTGCCTGGTGTCTTGTGGCTTCCTCGCTCGTTTGGGTCTCGGATCACCTACGAACAGGACATCGCTGCTCATTTCGTGCGATCCGCCGGACGCTAAAGATGACGGGGCCCTGGAATCACCGCGCCGGCTCCCTGGTGACCGTCACCATCAGATTCGTTGCGGTGAGGACCTTCACTTTCTCGCCCTTTTGCACAAACGCGTCGGCCCGAGCGTTCCAGACCTCGCCGTGGACCAGGATCTTCCCCTCAGTGGCCAGGTCGGTGACCGCAACTCCCACTTCGCCTGTCAGTCCCTGAGTTCCGGTGCGTGGTTTCGCTCTCCAGGCCCTCACCGCCAGGCCCACCGCAAAAATGAAGAACGCGGACACAGAGAGCACCGTCGGAATCACCACCGACCACGATACTCGCATGGCGGACTCAGGCGTGTCAAACAGCATGACAGACCCAAGCGTCAGACACACGATCCCCCCCACCGAGAGAAGCCCGAACGACGCTACTTTCACCTCGAGGATGAACAGAACGATGGCCAAGAGCATCAACAGTATTCCGACGTAGTTCACCGGAAGCACCTGAAGCGCGAAAAGCGCCAGCAACAGGCACATTCCCCCGGCCACACCGGGGAATATTGCCCCAGGATGGTAGAATTCCAACCACAAACCCAGAATACCGGCCATCAGCAAGAGATATGCAATGTTTGGATTCGCGACCACATCCAGTATGGCAAAACGCCAACCCGCAGGAATCGTCTTTATCTGCGCGCCCTTGGTGGCCAACACCATAGCAGAGCTATCCTTTTCGACCTTTCGCCCGTCGATCTTCTGCAGCAGGTCCGGCACTGAATCCGCGATCAGATCTATCACCTTGAGATCCAGCGCTTCCTTCGCAGTGACCGACACGCTCTCCCGGATCGCCTTCTCGGCCCAGTCGGTGTTTCTCCCCTTCTTGGCCACGATGCCTCGCATGTACGCGGTCAGGTCATTGACGACCTTTTCCGACATAGTGGGGCCGATTTCTTCTCCCCCGCCCCCGACCGGATGAGCCGCACCGATGTTCGTTCCCGGAGCCATCGCGGCAATGTCCGCGGCCATGGTGATCAGCGCGCCTGCGGACGCGGCGGTCGATCCGCCGGGAGCAACGTACACCACCACCGGGATTTTTGCATTGAGCATGGTCTTTACGATCGACTTGGTGGTCGTGACAAGCCCGCCGGGAGTGTCTACTCGGATGACCACGCACGCGGCATTGTCGTCTTCGGCTCTCTTGATCCCCTTGGCGATGTAATCCGCGAGTGCGGGATTGATCGAGCCGTTCACGTCCAGAACTATTGCAAGAGGCCTGGCGGTCGGCCGTTCGGCGCACAGGCCCAAGAGAGCTCCTGCACAGACCAGCAGTGCGGGAACCATAAAAAGCCACGTGATGAAGGATCTGCCGTTTCTCATGATTTGCCTCCGGAGTCGGGAAGCCCAAGCCCAAGACGGGACATGACCTGCTTGAGGTCCGACCACGCGTGAGCCTTGTATGGTCCGCTCCCCCCTTTCTGAAGGAGGAAGGAAGGATGGTACGTGGGCATCACCGATATCCCTTTCCATTCGTAAAAATGGCCCCGCAGCCGCGACAGGGGGGCATCGGTCCTTAACAGAGTATGGGTCGCGATTCTCCCGAGTGCCACTATAACCCGCGGCCCGATTGCCTTGATTTGGGCCTCCAGGAAGGGGAAACATGTTGCCTGCTCTTCCGGGAGCGGGTCACGATTTTCGGGTGGTCTACATTTTACCACATTTGCAATGTACACGTCTTCACGCTTCATGCCCATTGCGGATATCATCTTGTCGAGCAATTTTCCTGCCTTGCCCACAAAGGGGCGTCCTTGGCGGTCTTCCTCCGCGCCGGGACCTTCCCCTATGAACATGAGATCCGCGGAAGGGTTCCCTTCGCCGAACACGATACAGGTCCTGGTCGTGTGCAGAGGGCACCTTGTGCAGTCTCCTAGATCGGCCCTGACCTCTTCCAGGCCTGCCGGCTCTACTCTCAGCGGCACTTCCTCGGGCGGGGGCACCAGAAGCTCGGTGATCCCCTGGTCAACCAAGTACTGGACGTAAGCCCGAGCATGCGTGATCCAGTGCGCTTCAAGATGCTCCATTAACGCGTTCCCCTCAGGCCTCCAGAAAAGTCTTCCGGGGGAAACCCTTTATCAGAAAATGCGCTTCGCGGGGGAAGGAACTTCTTGCAAGAAGTTCCTTCCCCCGGACCCCCATCCTCAAGAACTCTTGGAGCATGGCGGCTCCCGCTGGTCGCCGCGGAGGAAGTCGACTCCTCGAGACGCCGGTGGGGTAGCATTTTCATCGTTGGCTGTGACCGGTCGCTGTCACCGTGGTTTTGAAAAAGGGTTGTCGCCCGGACCCCTTTCCCAAAACTCTCGGAACATTGGTTTGTTCTCACCATCCAGCGAGTGCTTCATCTGTCCGGAGTGGACTTTCATCCTTCTCTGTCGTCCTGCGCCATAACCGTTCTTCAAAGTGGAGGGGTTCCTCTCGCGTAAGCGTTCACCCGGAAGAAGAAGACTCACCGCAGAGAGCACAGAGAATACGAAGAGAAATTCGCGAGTCTCTCGTGTAATAGTGTGCCGTCCCTGTTCAACTCTGTAGAAAAGCGTCATTCTTTCAACTTCTTCTCTCTTTCTTCTCTGCGTCCTCTGTGCCTCTGCGGTGAACTCTTACCCTCTCGCCTTCCGGCCGGTCGGGACACGCGTCAACCGGCAACTATTGGGTGCTCACCGTTCGTCGCGGCTCGGCCCGCCGGCACATGTCGCTTCTCTTTCCCGCAGGTCCCTGACTCGATCAAGGATGATGTCCGCGACCTTTTCCTTGGACATGATGCCGAGCTCTTCCTCTGCCCCCGATCTGTGGAGAAGTCGCACGATATTGGTGTCGCAGTCGAATCCTGCGCCTATTTTGGTCACGTCATTGAGCACGAGCATGTCCAGGTTCTTCGCCTTGAGCTTGGACCGCCCGTTCAGAATTGCGTCGTTGGTTTCCGCCGCGAATCCCACGAGGATCTGGCCGGCTTTCTTCGTCCTTCCCATGGCCCACAATATGTCGTCGTTTTCCGTGAGCTGGATGCACGTCTCAGTGTCTATCTTCTTGATTTTCACGGACGATTCGTGAACGGGTCGGAAGTCTGCCACGGCCGCGGCCTTGATGACGACCTCCGTGACCGGGAAGAGTGCAAGGGCCTGGTCTTTCATCTGCTTGGCGGTTCTGATCGGGACGTGGCGGACTCCGCCGGGGACAGGCACCTTCAGGGGACCCGCTACGAGCGTCACGTCCGCACCGCGCAGCGCGGCTCTCCTGGCCACGGCCACGCCCATCTTTCCCGACGAGCGATTGGTCAGGAAGCGCACCGGGTCGAGGGGTTCTTCCGTCGGGCCTGCGGTCACAAGGATCTTGATTCCCGCGAGGTCTTTCGGAGAAAGAAGCGTGTCGAGGTATTCCGCGATGCGTTCCGGTTCAGGGAGCCTGCCTTCGCCGACGTACCCGCAGGCAAGATCGCCCGATTCGGGCTGCATCACGTGGTATCCGACCGAGCGGAGCTTACCGAGATTCATCTGCACGATAGGGTTCTTGAACATGTTGACGTTCATCGCTGGGCACAAGAGCACCGGGCATGTGACCGCAGTGAAGACCGTGGTAAGCATGTTGTCCGCGATGCCGGCTGCGAGCTTGCCGATCACGTTTGCGGTGGCTGGAGCGATCACCGCCACATCCGCGTGGTCTGCCAGGCAAATATGCTCGATGGAGGGGTCACATGGCTTGCTCCACATGTCCAGACTCACGGGGTTGCCGCTGAGCGTCGCAAGCGTGAGCGGCGTGACGAACTCCGTGGCCGCCCGCGTCATGAGCACGTGGACGTCCAGGTCCTTCTGGACGAGCAGGCGCACGAGCATCGGGATCTTGTAAGCCGCGATGCCTCCGGTGATTCCGAGCAGTACTCGCTTGTTCATGGAGTGTACCTCTGGGGCGGAAGGCAGAGCTCTTGCGGGGGTGTCGGCCGACACGAGATCACTGGGTCGGTGCCGCGGGATGAAGGGCTCTCTCTCGAAGTTGTTGTGCGAGCCAAAGGTTTGCAAGCGTCTCGGTCGTGACGCCCCGTTGTTGTGCGGCAACCTCGAGCTGGGCATATATTTCTGGATCGATCGTGACCCGCCGGCGCCTGACAGCCCTTATCTCGCACGAGACTTCCCGCGTTTCCTCCCAATGGTCGGAGAGACTGTGCTCATCCCAATAATCGCTAATTTCTTCGATGGTCGACGCCTTGGAAATCGTCGTCGTCTTATCCTTGTTGGTGTCGTTCATACCTTCTTCTCTCTCCCCGATCCATGTCCCGGAAGACCCTCGTATTAAGCCGATTTCATGATACCAGCCCGGTGGGACAGTGTCAACGAGGCGTGTGCGAAGCCGGCTGTCCGTTCTATTCCCTGGCCCCGCGGGATCTGAGGAATGCCGCGATTTCGGTCTGACCGTTCTCCTTGGCAATAGTCAGTGCGGTCTTTCTGTCATCGTCCCGCGCGTCAGTGTCCGCGCCGATCTCCACCAGTGTCTTCACCAGGTGCGGATTGTGCCCCCTGGCCGCAACCATCAGGGGAGTCCGGTGGTCCTTGTTTCTTGCATTGACGTCAGCCCCCTTCTCCAAGAACAGCTTGGCCAACCACTCGGGGCCTCTCTGCAGGGCTTTCATCAATAGTGGCTCACCATTCGGGGCGCGTCTGGTGGACACTTCAGACCTCCTGCCGCCGCAAAGTTGAGGCAGGCCTTCTTTCGGGAACATGCCGAGAAGCGCGGCTTTGAAATTGTACACCACTCAGGCCCTGCCGCGAAACCGCCCCGTCATCTCTCATGTTCCTGTTGCATGGGTGGAGACCCATGGCTATTCTCAGCTCGCGCAAGCCGGCCGCGGGCCTCTCCTGCCCTGAAAGGGCAGCCTGTGAATAGCCGTAGGTTTCAACCTACGGTACGCGAGACGAGTCCCTATGGGTCTCATTCATCGTGGTTGCAGGGTTCATTTTCTCGTGGGGCTTTTCCGGCTCGGCGCGGGCCGTATCACGACGTTGACGTGATCGACGCTGAATGACTCAGGATCAAAGTCCTCGTCGAACCAGTCACGCATCTCTTCGTACTCGGGGTGGGACGGATCTTTCAGAACGTCGAGGAGCTCCTGGTACCCCCACGGACCTCCGCAGTCCTCGGGCGGGCATGCCCGCTTGCCCGCGAGGCACACGGGGTACTCCGTGGTCTTGTCAAAGGGGAGGATCTTCTCCACCACGATCTGGTGGTCCCAGCTATCACCGAAGTCGTACATATAGGAGAACTTCTCCTTTTCCGCGGAAATCAACTGCTTGAGCGTGATTCGCTTCTCGTTCCTGACGTCCGATCCGATCTCTTCCGACGGGTCGCCAAAACAGGAGCCAGAGACCTGGAATTCGTGGAGATGGCCGCCTCCCCACCCCATGGCCCGCTGAATGATCCTGTGCAAGTCGTGGAGCGTCGCGTCGCCGGAAACCTGTAGCCTGCGCCATATCGGAGGTCTGATCCCCCGCAGCGTGATCTTCAGTTGGTACGCCATCTTATTGGTGATTCTGTCCGGGTTCGGCATTTTTTCATTCCCCAGGAAATAATGCTTGCGATCTATGACCGCGTGCGCTATAAGCCCGTCCCCAAAGAATTGTCAAGCACTTTTTCGTCGGAGGGGAACGATGCCGCGGTCAAAACCGAAGAAGCGGAGCAAAGCCCGCAAGACCTCTCAAAGAGTGAGAACGGACGAGCTGTGTGCGGACGTCGTGTTATTGCGCCCACCTGAGGGAATGGAAAAGATGTCCCAGGTGCTCATCGACTTTGTGGAACCATACGACGATCTGGCCGAAACGATTGAAGAGCAGAAGATGCTTCTTGAGATCGGGGCTCAGGCCTGGAACCTGGCCCTACTTCCCCGTGAGAAACGCGAGTCGATCTTCAAGGCCGCGACCCATTCCACGACTCCGCACGAGGAGGCGAAGGAGGCAGAGCTGTTCGTCAAAGAGCTCGTGCATCGCAAGGAGCGGTACTTCGGCGATTGCATGAGACTCATTCTGAGCGTGGATTTCACTCCGCGTCGACGGGGCTTTGACATACATGTGCTTTCAACCCCGTTGCATGCGTTGCCGGAAGGACGGCTTCCGAAACCACGGACGTCCTGGCGGAATCTCTTCGGCCTTCGGTGAGCAGGTTCGCACCGGCGATCACCGGCACGCTGAAAAGAGAGTTGTCTGATTGGGTTGTCCCACCGGATAAGGGGGGATTTTCTTTGTGTCTTCGTGGTGAACACTTCGTGCTCGTCTCGGAATAAGTATCTCCGTCCGGGCCGGCAGCGGGTTCCTTCCGTTATTCCGGCGGAAGCCGGAATCCAGTCTTCTTCGCAGGACTGGGCCCCGGCGCCTGCTCCAGACCACGATCCGGGGTTCGTGGGGGTGACGAGTCCTTCGGATCGGCACTGCTATTTCGGGACAGACTCGCAGGCGTATTCTGCCCGCCGGCGCTAGTTGCCCGAATCGTAGTGGGAGTACTGCATGGTGAAAATGCCTCTCCCCTGAGTCATGGACCGCAGTGCCGTCGAATACCCGAACATAGTAGCCAGCGGTACCAACCCTTCGAGCACGGAGGTCTTTCCACGCGGGCTGACTTGCTCCAGACGTCCCCTTCGGCTGTTGAGGTCGGCAATGACTTCTCCCACGTGCTCTTCAGGGACCACCACCTCCACCTTCATGAACGGTTCCAAGAGGGCGGGCGATGCCTTTTCGCAGGCATCCTTACACGCCTGGGATGCAGCCACCTTCAGACCGAGACCGCTCATGGAGATCACGTCCTTGCCAATCGATTCCAGGGTGACTTTCACGTCTATAACCTCGTTCCCGGAGAGGACTCCTGCAAGAGTGGCCTCTCTAGCACCCTGTTCCACGTACCCCACCAGATCGGGAGGCACTGTGTCCAGTCGCGGCCCCGCTGCGAAGACTAGTCCTGCGCCCCTCGTGGTCGGTTCCACACTGATCGTCACCTCGCCCATATGGCGCACGTCGTGAATCTCCCTGTCGAATACCACGTGTGCCTGGCCCGGCGTCCGCACGGTCTCCTTGAAGACCACTTGAGGCTTTCCCGTGACGACTTCGACGTTGTACTCACGCTTGAGCCTGTCCAGAATGATCTCCAGGTGCAACTCTCCCATGCCGGAGATGAGCATCTGGCCTGTGTCTTCGCTTTCCTTGAACAGGAAGGTGGGATCCTCGATCCCGAGCTTTTCGAGGGTTTGCATGAGCTTTTCCTGATCAGCTCGAGTCTTCGGTTCGATGGCAATCGAGATTACCGGCGTGTACATGTCGAGCGATTCAAGTACCAAGGGAGACGATGGGTCGGTAATGGTATCGCCCGTCCTGGTATCCTTGAGACCTACGGCCAGCACGATGTTGCCCGCGGTGCACGACTGGATCTTTTCCCGCTTGTTTGCGTGCATGAGGAACAGGCGCGACACGCGTTCTTTCATGCCTCTCGTCGCATTGAAGACCTCGGATTCCGCCTTGAGCTCGCCGGAATATACACGGAGAAACGTTGCCTTACGGCCCTGATCCATGAGCACCTTGAACGCGAGCCCACATAATGGAGCTTTCAGCTTTGGTGAACGCTGTTCCTCATGACCGGTCCGTGGATTCGTCCCGGTGACGGGCGGCACGTCCAAGGGAGAGGGAAGAAACTCGATCGCCGCGTCAATCACCGGCTGGACTCCCTGGTTCTTGAGCGCAGATCCGCACAGCACAGGAACCAGCTTGTTGGAGATGGTGCCTTTTCGGAGGCCCGCGATGATCTCCTTGTCGGAGAGGTCGTCATGTTCGAGGTAGTGCTCCAGGAGCTCTTCGTCCATTTCCGCCGCGGCTTCCAGCATGAACTGTCGGGCTCTTTCCGCTTCCTCGCGGTATTGATCGGGAATGTCCATGAATTCGTAGGTCTCGCCAAGGTTTTCCGGGTCCCAGACCATTGCCCGCATGCTAATCAGGTCCACCGCACCCAGAAACGAATCGCCCGACATCATGGGGATCTGAATCGGAACCGCGTTGGCTCCCAGCTTGTCGCGGGTCATTTGCACCGCACGATTGAAGTCGGCCCCGATGCGGTCGAGCTTATTGACGAAGATAATTCTCGGGACGTTGTATCGGTCAGCCTGATGCCAGACGGTTTCCGTCTGGGGTTCCACGCCGCCCACCCCGCAGAGCACCGCTACGACACCGTCCAGGACACGCAAGGATCGGGCCACTTCAATGGTGAAGTCCACATGGCCCGGGGTGTCAATGAGGTTCACGTCACAGCCCTTCCAAGAGAACGTCGTGGCCGCAGACGTGATGGTGATTCCCCTTTCCTGCTCCTGGGGCATGTAGTCCATGGTAGCGGAGCCCTCATCCACTTCCCCGATCCGATGAATCTTCTTGGTATAGTAGAGGATTCTCTCGGTCAGGGTGGTTTTCCCCGCGTCGATGTGGGCGGTGATTCCTATGTTCCTGATTTTGTTTATATGTTTTGTCACGGATGCTCCGAGAAAAGGCTTGGTCGTGCCGGCTGAGTGCTCTTCAATTTTGTAGGCGTTTGGCGTCTCCTTGTCAACAGGGACTCTTGAAGGTGCCGAGTCTGCCGCGGAGTAGGCCCGACACGACGGCCTTTTGTGAGCACTGCCCCGGTGACGCCTCATAAATGAACCGCTATGGTTGAGCTATGAGCGCATCATAAAGCCAAATGATGCGCAATAGCCCCACACTCGTAAGAGTTCCCATGAAGGTCTTCCGGGGGAAACCCTTTTGCAAAAGGGTTTCCCCCAGACCCCCTTGTATGATGTTCCAAGAACCAAGGGCTGACTTTGAGGCGGGGGGGCCGGAAAGTAGTTGCCCTGAACGATGGTTCCTGGTACTGAGCGGCTGTCTTGAGCGCCTGACTGACTCAATGTA
>JBFMAA010000134.1:0-16234 GCA_040755955.1 Thermodesulfobacteriota bacterium | reverse complement strand
CGGGCTTCTCCTGTGAAAATGTGCGTTCTTGTCAAACTCACACTATCACAGCCGCGCCCGTGACGCGACACCAAAGATAACGCCGGGAATCTCAAAGGAGACTTTTGCAAGAGCCTCTAATGACGTTTGATTTCTTCTTCTTTTGAGAAGAAATCTTCAGTTCAGCAGCTCTGGGAGAAAGCAAGGTGCCTTCTCTTCGCTTGCGTAGAACCAACGGGCCCCGCCCTCGGTCTGCATGCGGGCCGAGGAAGGTGGACGCGAATTTGGTTGCGGCTCCCAGCCGTCGTTTGTGAAAAAGGGTTGTCCCCGGGACCCCCTTCCGAAAACTTTTGAAACATCGGGTGGTTCTGACCATGCCGCGGGTTCCCGGGATGTCGGGCGGTGACTTTCATGCTCGGTTGTGGCCGTCGTCGGCCATGGTGGTTTTGAAGGAAGTAAGAATGGCGGGCACGGAGCCCCGCCGCCACTATTGATGGTGGGGCCCGGCATCCCTGCCGGTCCATCCGATGTCACTCCATTGACTGCGCATTGGTATAGGACCGAAGTGCCGTCAAGAGGGGACCGTTTCTCGATGGCGCATGGCCGCGGAGGAGTTTTCCCGCAGACTCCCACCGTATGACCCGCACCGGGATGGAACGCCAAGCAACAAGAGGGATGATCACATGTCGGAACCAATACGAGTGGAATTCAAGTACACCGAAGAAGAATACGTGTCGGCAGTGCGAGAGTATTTCGCAAGAGTCCTGCATCTGAGACTTGACCTCATGGCAGGAGTTGCCGGTCTTGGCGGGGGATTGCTTGGTGGGGCACTAATGGGAGACTCGATAGTCTGGATCGTCCTGATCGTGGCGAGCGCAGTTCTGTTGCTCGGGGTCGCGGCGGCCCACTTCCTGATCCCACGGCTGCGGTTCCGCAGAGATCCCAAGCTGCGCGACCACTACACCTTGGTGTTCTCCGAACAAGCCATCAGCTTCCGCACTGCCCACATCGAGTCCCAGATTGCATGGAAATTGTATACCCACGGGTGGGATACGCCCGATTTCTACGTCCTCTTCTACGGGACCCACTCTTTCAGCGTGATTCCGAAGCGGGCCTTCTCCTCGGCCGCTCAGGAGGACGCCTTCCGGCTGTTGCTCAAGAGCAGGAACCTCTTGCCATGACCCCCGGGCCACCTGCCTTCCTTGTGGGGGCTCGGGAAGGGAAGCACTGAATGCGCTCATTCGCAAATACGGGTGCACATTCCCCGGCAGTCCAGCCCGGTAACCCTCATGATCTGGTAAGATGGTCTCCCCCCGGGAAGGCAAAGCACGCAAAGGAAGAGAGAATCCCTTGGCGATCTTGGCGTGCCTTCCGAGCGAAGATCCGGGCACATCGTGACCGTTGGCCCGCGGGACGGTTGAAGGATTCGCTGTCGTAATTATGCCACGGAGCACTAAGGACCCGCTGCAAAACAAAGCTCGCAACTATGATCAATTAGTGAACCGCATGGACTTGCCTCGCTTCCCGTAGGTTGAAACCTACGGCTATTCACAGTCTGCCCTTTCAGGGCAGGAAAGCCCCGCGCCCATTGGGCGCACGTTGAATAGCCCTGGGTTTCAACCCATGGAAACGGAGGACGAGAGATGACAGCGTTATTTCGCGGCAACCACTAAGGGAGAGCCGGATAGTCGGTGTAGCCCTTCTCGCCGCCTCCGTAAAAAGTCGAAGCATCGGGCGGGCTTAGAGGCGCCTTTCGGGCAAAGCGTTCGGGAAGATCAGGATTGGAAATGAACGCCCTACCGAATGAGACCATGTCCACGTCCAAGGCTTCGAGTGCCGTTTCCGCCCGTTCTCTGCGGAAGCCGCCGTTACCGATATAGTGTCCCTTGAACATCGCGCGAAGGACCCTGGCCTGCGTGGTGAGAGTCTTGGTTACCACATCCCGGTTCGCGGAGTCGAACTCGACCACGTGAAGGTACGCCAGATCAAACGTGTTGAGAGCCTCGGCAGCGTACGAGAACGTCGCGTCCGGGTCCGAGTCGGTAATTCCGTTGAAATGGCTCACCGGAGAGAGACGGACTCCGACCCTTTCCTTGCCCCACACGTCCACCACCGCGTCGGTGGCCTCGAGCAGGAAGCGCGCCCGATTCTCGACCGAACCGCCGTAATGGTCTGTGCGTGTGTTGGTGCCGTCTTGAAGAAACTGGTCCGGAAGGTATCCGTGGGCTCCGTGCAGTTCCACGCCGTCGAAGCCTGCCTCGAGCGCGCATGTTGCCGCATGAGCGTACTGGGCGACAATGCCGGAGATTTCGTCGGTTTCCAGCGCACGAGGCGTCACATAGGGTTGCGGTCCTTCGAGTGTCCTCGCTTCACCCGCGGGCCGAATGCCAGAAGGCGCGACCGGTACGGCACCACCCTCCTGTAGCGACGGATGGGAAATGCGACCCGCGTGGAAGAGCTGGACGAAGATGAGGCCTCCTCGCTCGTGGACCGCTTCCACAACCGCTTTCCAGCCCGCAACCTGGTCTGGGTCGTAGATTCCGGGAGTGTGCGGATAGCCCACTCCCTGGGCAGAAATCTGGGTTGCCTCGGTGATAATCAAGCCCGCAGAGGCACGTTGTTGGTAGTAGGTAGCCATGATCGGGTGAGGGACGCCGTGGTCTCCGGCTCGGTTGCGAGTCATCGGGGCCATCACGATACGGTTACGCAACTCGTACGGGCCTATCTTGAGCGGCGAAAACAGATTCATATTGAGACCTCCCTCCTTCCAGTTGCCGCATGAGGTTCGATTATCGGACACATCCCGAGAATCCTTCTCAGCTCCCGAGGCAAGGGTGCACTCGGATCGTCCGTCCAACCCAAGCACAAACCGCAAAGGCACCAAGACACGAAGAAATCAAAGAACAATCCCTCAGACGGCCATTCTTGGAAAGAGTCTTTCTGGGTGTCTTTGTGTCTTCCTGGGTAACCGTTCACCGGGAAGAAGAACACTCACCGCAGAGGCGCAGAGAGCACAGAGAATAGGAAGAGAAATCCACGGATCTCCGTGCTTCACAAACAGTCTACCAGATGAGCTCGCAATAGAAAAGCATAGCCTTTCCAAGCCCTTCTCTTGTTCTTCATCTGCGTCCTCTGTGTCTCTGCGGTGAACTCTTACCTTCCTGGTTCATGCTCCTGCAATCCGGCTGAAAGCGCAGCGGTGCGCAAGGCCGGAGCCCCGGTATCAATCCTCGATGTGCGAAGGCTTGTGCGGTGCCGGTGCCAATCCTTTCTTCATGCCTCTGGAAGAGATGGCTTCGAGCTGGATCTCGAGTTCCCTTATCTTTTCCTGAAGCAGCCGGATATTCTGCTCGTCCCCTGTGGGAGGGCTTTGCCCGTCGGTATCCTTCTCCCCGGTTGCGGGTCCGCGCATAGCCTCGAGCTGACTGCTGATCGCCTTCAAGACTCTCACCACGTCCCGGTTGGATTCAATGATGGACTTGGAGAGCTCCCCAACTGCCTTCTCGGTGGTCGCCCGTCCTCCCTCCGCGGATGTGTTAAGAGCGCCCAATTGAGCGTGTATCGCGGCAAGATTCTTGATCATCTCCCGGTCGGCCTCAAGGAAGGATTCGACGTGCCCGAGTATGGCCTTTTCCGCTTGATTCGGCACACGACCCTCTCCCAGCGAGTTATTCAGTGCGGTAAGCTCCTTACGAATTCCTCCCAGGCTCTCCACCGTATCCCGGGTCGACTGCACGAAGGCCTTGGCATGATCCTGAAGCACTTTTTCCACCTCGGTCGGAGCCCGTTCCTTGTTGAGCGTCTGGTTGAGGCCGCTCAGTTCATAGCGGATGGCCCCGAGGTTCTTGATCATTTCTCGATCTGCAGCAAGGAAATCCTGTGCGTGTTTCTGGATGGCCTTTTCCAACGGGCTGGGACCCATGCCCTTGTGCACAGCTACCGCCAGTCCGTCGATTCCCTCTCGGATCTCCTTGACGCCTTTCACTGTCGCGCGGTTGCCGTCGAGGAATGCCTGCGCGTAGTTCTGGACCGCCTTTTCTGCGGTCTTCCCACCCGCCTCAAACGCCTTGACACCTTCCTTCACCCCCTTGGAGACGTCGGCGAGAACTCGGTCTGATTTCTGTTCCATGCGTTCGGCCACGTTGGCCATTCTCTGAGTGCTGTTGACCATGGCTCCCATGTTGTAGAGCATATGGTCCATCCCCGATTCCATCTTCTTGAAATTGGGCAACGCGGAACACGCGGTCAGGAGCAACACTGCCGTCCCGGTGGCCGCGGCCTTGAAGAAACCGACCCTACCTGCAAAACAACACTGCATCACAACACCTTATACGTCATCCCAAGCCCCCCGCAGAACAGATCACTCGCCGATTACCGGCCGTCAGCACGTGTCAGATCTTCCACCGAAAGGTCCCGAACTGTTTGGGGTCCATGACTTCGTCCGGGATTTCTATCCCAAAGACCGCGTGTTCTTGTCGCAGCCTCATTTTGATGCGCTTGTCGGGTATGGTGATCTCCTCTTCACGGGGAAACACTTTTCCTTGTTCGGTCTCGAAGAACTCGACGACGCGGAACTCCCGGGTTGGTTTCCCGTTCATTCCGACATGCTGAGTCTTGATCCCGAGCAGTCCGTCCTTCGTGATCCACGTGAGGCGGTAACCCTTTCCTTCACCGTTGGGGATCTTGATTACGTAGCAATCCCTGCCGTCGATCTTCTCTTCCTTGACTATCGACGCGTCTTTGTCCCCTTCAGGGATGAAGGCGCGCAGATCCTCCATGGTGAGCCCTGTCCCGCCGAGGTCCGCGGAGGAGTCGTCCATGACCAGAGGGAGCGTTTTGCGGCTTGCCGGCAAATACATATATGCTTCGGGCTTGCCCCCAGTGGGGACCACGAAAAGGAACCGAAGTCCCTTGGATTCCTCAGGCTGGTCGAAGTCCACGAAATACGAGGACTTGTCCTTAGTCCGCCTCCCCATGAACCAGAATGCATGCTTTACGGCTTTTCCTTTGTCCTGTGGCGATGTCAGCTCCAGCGCGACCCGGAAGCTCTCTCCGAGGTTCTCCCGGAAACCCTTGTCAAGGATCTCCTGTGCGGTCATGGCGTGAGCCGTGTGGTGGAGGGTAAAGACGGACATCCCGATGAAGAACAGGATAAGAGATACAGAACGGCATTCCATCGTTGAGCTTTTCCTTCCAGCGGCGTGTGGTAACGGTTTTTCTTGTATGGCGTTCAGGATACGCCAGCGTAAACGAAAAGTTCCAGTTACACTTTCATTTGCTCTAAAAGGTATTGGGAATTTTGGGTTTAATATCACAAAAACACTAGCTTTGTCAAGCGCGTTTCACGGGAAGGTCGCGTGCAGTGCAGCCGGTGTGTGCCCCAGCGCCCAGTCCGGGCAGGAAAAAACCAATTCCGCCCCTTGGATTTTGATGTTATAGTCCCCCCAGACAGGAGCGAAGTCATGAAACGTGTTGCGCTGTGCGGGATAGTAACGATCGTTCTCGCCGGGATTGTCGTGTCCGCGGAGGCTCAGTGGCCTCTGGGAAAGGACATAAGCCAACTGGCTCCCAAGAAAGAGGATCCGACCCACGTGACCGCGACGGGGAGATTCCAGATATTCGTCTCCCCAAACCACAAAGGGCACACCTTCATGCTGGATACGGATACGGGGAAGATCTGGCTCATGAAAAAAGACAGCCTGTCGGGGAATTTCTCCATGGAGAGAATCCCCATCCAGGAAGTGGACAAAGACGCGAAGCCTTCCACACAAAAGACCCAGGAAGCACCCGCGGCGAAGTAGTACCCAGATACTTTCCGAACGTAAGATTTCCGGGGGAAACCCTTTTGCAGAAGGGTTGTCCCCCGGACCCCTTTCCGAAAACTTTTGAAACATCGGGTGGTTCTGACCATGTGGCGGGTTCTCGGGACGTCGGGCGGTGACTTTCATGGTTGGTTGTGACCGGTCGCTGTCATGGCGGTTTTGCAAAAGGGTTGTCCCCCGGACCCCCTTCCGAAAACTCTTGGAACATTGGGTGGCTCTGGGCTTCCGCCCGGTTCTTGTGATGTGGGACCAAAAATGCTACCCAGCGGGAGCCGCACTATTCCGAGAGTTCTCGATGATGGGGGTCCGGCGGAAGCTATTGTGCAAGGATTTGCTATCTGAAACAACGTGGGGGAAATGAACGCTTCTATCGGGGGGGTCACGCACATTGCCGTTGACGCAAGGCCGCGGCCGGCTCATTGGCCGGTCAAAGAAACTGCACGTCTACCGTAGGCGCCATCGGACAATGTGCCGTTCGTCGAGTCTGGTGATTCCTTCTTCTGCGGCCATTTCCAGGGCTTCGGCGTACTCGTCGCGGGTGACGGTTCTTCCGATATCGGGCCTGCCGTGGGCTCGACCGCATGGTCTGTACTGGTTCATCACGTTGACGTAGGTGTTACGGGACACCTCCTGAGCCAGGAATCGCATGGCCGCGCGGGTATTGGCCATTCCCCGGGGCATGACGAGATGCCGTACCAGCAATCCACGAACCGCAATCCCATGCGCGTCGATTTCCAGATCTCCCACCTGCCGGTGCATCTCCCGGATCGCGGCTTTCGCCACGTCGGGATAGTCAGCCGCGGACATGAGCTGCTCGCTGACGTCGGAGTCCATGAACTTCAGGTCAGGCATGTAGATGTCCACGACGCCTTTCAGCAGCCGGAGCGTGTCGAGCGCGTCGTACCCGCCCGTGTTGTACACCAGAGGCACGTGCAGGCCGTTCGCCGCAGCCAAGAGCACCGCTTCGAGGATCTGAGGCACCACATGGGATGGGGTCACTAAATTGATGTTGTGGCAGCCGATCTCCTGCAAGTGAAGCATGAGCGCGGCCAGCGCGCTCGCGTCCACGGGTGCTCCTTCCATGAGGTGACTGATCTCGTAGTTTTGGCAGAACAGGCACTTGAGATTGCACGAGGAGAAGAAGATCGTGCCTGACCCTCCATGCCCTACAAGGGGCGATTCCTCGCCGAAATGCGGGTGTGCGGATGCGACCACGGCCTGTGCCCCGATGCCGCAGAATCCGGTTTCGCCCGCGAGCCTGTCTACCTCGCACGTGCGCGGGCACACCCGACACGACCTGAGCATCTCTCTCGCGGCCGCGGCCTTTTCCTTGAGCGATCCGTCTCTGAGACTCGTCAGGAACGCAGGTTCGGACATCTCAGTGCTCCATTGCATACAGCGAGGGCTTTCCTAGTTCCGCTCTTTGATCCCAAAACGCAGATTCTTGAACCTCTTCACATCTTCCTCGGAGACGCGTGAACCTATCCGCACCATGAAGAAGTTCTCTTCGCGCAGGGCGATGTTGGGCTCGTTCGTGTAGCACTCCTTGAATCCTTGGGTCCTGTACAGAGCGATGAGCGCTCGTCTGTACTGGGGAATGGTCATTCGACTCCCGTCCAAATCCCAGGTCCAGGAGTATCCGCAGAGATAGCAAATCTTATCCTCGAAGAAGTCGTCGTCCAGGAGCGCGGCGAACACCTTCCCCGCGATGCCCATGCCGCGCTTGGTCCGACTGGTCTCTATCGCTCCCATTTCGTACATCAGATCTCCGAGCGCGCGCCAGCGCTCCTCGGGACCCGGATACCAGCACGCCGCGTATCCTACGACGCGCGTCTCATCCCACAAGGCCAGGGTAACCCGTCCGTCTTTGTGCGAAGTCACCCTGTCGAGCGCCTCGATCCGTTGAATGATCGAGGAATAGTGAGAGAACTTCCCCAGCCCTTCGTCCATCACGAGGCCATCGAGAGCGCCCGGCCGGCAACGATTGTAAATGGTGAGTCTTCCGTTCGGGGTCTCCTCGACAAGCTTGATCATTCCCGGTCCGGATCGGTGGACGGGAGCCGATCCTCCCATCAGAAGTCGCTCCATTCGCTGTGCACGTTCTTGATCATGATGATGAGGTCCCTGCTCACGCCATGCCGGTCCTTGACGTAATCCTTGAGCACTGCGTGCTCGAAGAAGTCCAGCCGGTGAGCCGCCTTGATCGCCGCGGCTTCTACGTCGGCCACGAATTCGGCCACCAGCTTCTCGATTCCCACGGACATGGCCAGTCTGACCGCGTCGAGCAGCATCCACGTTCCGAGCCTCTGGCCTCGGTGTTCAGGATGGACCATGATGCGCAGATGAGCCACATGGTTGAGACAGTTGGAGCGGCGGCGATGTATTCTCAAGTTGGCTATGATGATCCCGTCGCTTTCCCGCACTGCGATCATGGGAATGGTAAGCCGGTAGTCGAGAGCTTGCAGCCATTCGTGCATGATTGCCGGGTCAGCGATGTCGTCGCGCAGAAACCATCTCTCTTCCTCGGGAATCGACGCGAAGAACGTGTTCAGTGTCGGCTCGTCTTCCTTCACCACAGGACGGAGGATCACCGGCGTGCCGTCCTTGATGACGATCTCTTTAGGGTAGTCTTCCAGCATGGTTGATTGGTTCCTCCACGGCAGCAAGGCAGCGACCCACCCGAAAAGCACACCACAAAGGCACCAAGACACAAAGAAATCACAGGATAATTCTCAAGCTACCCTTCCAAGAAATCGGCTCCCTTGGTGTCCTTGTGTCTTGGTGGTTCACTCTCTTGCCTTCGGGTGAACGCGTTTTTTGACGCGCGTGACTATCGCATCAAGCCGGCATTCGCGCGGCTACTGCATCCCTATTTCCTTGAAAAAGGCCTTCACTTCGTCCGCGACCACGTTCGGAGCTCGAAACACAGCGTAGTGGGCCAAGGGGTCCTCGAACCCGACGAGCTTCGCGCCCGCAATCTTCTTGGTCGACTCTTCCACGTTGACGTACCGGAGCCATTGGTCGTTCTTCACGTGCAGGACCAGCGCCTTGGCCTTGATCTTGGAGAGGTTGTCGGTGATATCGAACCCGTCCAGGAGGCGGTTGCGGTACAGCAAGTCGACCACGTCGTAATCCTTCCCCTTCGGGACAAGGTTGGCTCCTTGATCTCCGGAGGCGTCCCAGGCGAACACCTCTTTTTGGACCACCGACCAGGGTTGTTTCGCGCGAAAGTCAAAGCCCAAACCCGTGTGCCCCAGGACCGACCAACCGAACATCATCCCCTTAAGAGGGTGTTTCTCCTTGGGGAGATGGTAATAGTTGCCCTTGGTTTCCTGCCACACCGGGTCGCTGATCATGGCTGCGGTCATGAGCTCGAACAGCCACCGCGACACGGAATCAAATTTCGTCACGCCGCCGATAGGGAGTATGGCTTCAACGAAGTCCGGGTGAAGCACCGCGAACACGTAGCTCTGTATGCCCCCCAGAGAGACGCCTGTGGCAAGCTTCACCTTGGCTATCCCGAGCTCGTCCTTGAGCAACCGGTAATTGGCCTGGACCAGGTCGAACGGGTTGTATTTGGGGAACTTGATCCCCAGGCCGTCACTGGGTTTGCTTGCCCCCCACAGCCCGAGCGCATCCAGGAATACCACGTAGTATTTGTTCGTGTCGATCAGCTTGCCCGGACCGACCACTGGCCCTTTGGAAAACTCGGTCCCCTTCTGACCGTCGAACCAGTAGAAGTACATGAAGGCAGAGTCGCCCGAATAATACGGGCTTACGACCACCGCGTTCGTGATCTTCCCCTGAGCGTCCTTCTTGGGAGTCCCCACCGCGATGTACGCCAGCCGAAGCGGTGGTTGACCCAGTGACTCCAGGGTGGTGCCGTCCTTTCCCCCGTCATTGTAGGAAGCCTCGTCCCCGAGGTCGTAGGTCCCGCCGATTCGGAAATTGGGGAGCGTGAAGAACTTCTTCATCGGCTTCAGATCCGGGACGCCCGAGTCCGCAGTCACGGCTTCCGCCCGAACCTTCGAGCCGACCACGCACAGCAGCATCGCGAGAACAACCACGAATACCAGTCTTCCACGGACATTGTGGAACGCCCTCATAACCTGTACCTCCATGTAATAGTATCGTTCAGATTCTTCGCTGCCTGCGAAGATTTGTTGTCTGATTCCCGCTTCAGCGACGGAGTCTATGGCTGTTCTTCCCCTGACGCGGTCTGCCTTCCCCCTGTGCGCAGAACCAACTCACCCCGCCATCGACTGCATGCGGTTCGAGAAAGGTCGACGCGATTATGGGCTGCTGCTCCCAGCCGCTGTGGGACGGATCTGTCAACTCCTCATCTTCTGTGCCAACGCGGAAAAGCGTGGTTCTACGATGCGGTTCTCCACTGCCATCTGCAGCGCCCTGGAACTACCCACGATGATCACGAGGCTTTTGCCTCTGGTCATGGCAGTGTAGAGCAGGTTCCTGCGCAACAGCACGTAGTGCTGCGTGCTCACCGGAACCAGAACCACGGGATACTCACTCCCCTGGGATTTGTGTATGGTGACCGCGTACGCCAGAATGACCTCGTCCATCTCGGACACATGGTACGCGACCCGTCTCCCCTCAAAGTCGATCAGGGCTTCGTTCGTGCCCGGGTCGAAGGAAACGATCCGTCCCACATCTCCGTTGAAGACCTCCTTCTCGTAATTGTTGCGGTTTTGCATGATGCGATCACCGACCCTGAAGCGGCCGCCGCGGATCTCCGTTCCCGTGGGATTGAGCGCTTCCCGCAGTTCCTGGTTGAGGTTTTCCGTGCCGATGGTCCCCCTGCGCATGGGACTGAGCACCTGAATGTCGCGCACAGGGTCGAAACCGAAGCGCTCGGGGATTCTCCTTGTGACCATTTCTCTGATGAGCCTGAGGGAATCGGCCGGATCGTCCTTTTCTATCACATAGAAGTCGTTGAGTGTCCCTTCCTGCCTGTTTTGCGGCATTTCACCCTCATTGACCCTGTGCGCGTTGACCACTATGCTGCTCGCGGTGGCCTGTCTGAATACCACTTCAAGTCTTATGACCGGAATCTTCTCCGAGTCGATCAAGTCTCCGAGCACGTTTCCCGGGCCCACGGACGGCAATTGATCAGCGTCTCCCACGAGCACCAGAGTGGTCTGCGGATGCACTGCCCCCAGCAGACTGTTCATCAACGGGAGATCTACCATGGAGACTTCATCGATAACGATGAACTCAGCCTCGAGGGGGCGACCTGCGTGCCTCTGGAACCCTCGTTCCGTGGGAGAGAACTCCAGCAAGCGGTGAATGGTCTTGGCTTCCTGGCCGGTAGCTTCCGCAAGCCTCTTGGCAGCCCGACCGGTGGGGGCAGCAAGGAGGACCCGCAGGTTCTTGGCAGCGAGAATCTTGATCAAGGCCCGCAGCAAGGTGGTCTTTCCCGTGCCCGGGCCGCCGGTGATGATGAGCACCTTGTGGTCCAACGCAGCCGCCACCGCCAGCCGCTGTGCTTCGGAGAGGCGGATTCCGAGACGTTCTCCTGCCCATTGGACGGCCACGTCCACCTTGATCGGAGGCAGGAATCTCGGCGATACGAGCAGTGTACGCAGCCGCTCCACCACTGAGTTTTCGGCTCTTGCCATGGCACTGAGGTACACTCGGTCCTCTTCCATGGTCACATGCGTTTGCAAGGCGAGCTGGTCGAGCACGCGGCCAAGGGAGTCTCCATCGATCCCGAGCAATTCCCTTGCCTTTTCGACGAGCACTTCACGCGGATAGTACACGTGCCCTTCGCTCTGCGCATTTTCCAGGCAGTGCATCAGTCCTGCCGCGGCCCGCAGCGGGGACCGCATGTCGATGCCGAGGGTGCCGGCTATCTTGTCCGCGGAACGAAAACCTATCCCCCTAACATCTTCCGCCAGCACGTAGGGATTGGTTGAGACCACATCGATCGCCGCGTTTCCGTACCGCCGGATAATCTTGTACGCGTACGTCGGAGACACCCCGTGGGTCTGGAGGAAGAGCATGACCTTCCTGATATGCTGGTGTGCGCGGAAGGCCTCGGAAACCTTCTCGGCCCGTTTCGGGCCTATGCCGGGTACTTTTCGCAGTTCCTTCGGGGCGCTCTCGATGACGTCAAGGGTCTTGTCGCCGAACATGGCCGTGATCCTGCGAGCCATTTCCGGTCCGATCCCTTTGATAAGACTGGAAGCCAAATACTTTTCGATCCCTTCCACCGACGACGGCTTCCGAGACTCCGCACTCTTGAACTTGAACTGCTCCCCGAATCTGCTGTCGACTTCCCAGTTCCCGCGAAGCACCAGTGTCTCTCCGGGGTGCGGCCAGGGGAGTTCTCCCACGATGGTGGCGGGTTCGGACCTGCCTCTAATGCGTAGTCTGGCGACCACGAAGTCGCTGTTTTCCTTTGCGAAAACGAGCTTGTCGAGGACTCCTTCCAGGACCTGGAGGCGGTCGTTGGGGTGGTGTTCTGCGGGGTTGCTCATCGAGTCTTCTCTCCGGTGGGGTGAGTATACCCCGGAAGCATCAATTTTCCTCCAGGGATCTTCTCCTCCAAGCGTCCCCGCAAAAAAAAAGGGACCGTAGTCCCGTGTGAGTCTATGCTGTTGCGGAAATGCAATTTCCTGGGAAGGAACCTTTCTGAAGAGCGCCCCTTCCCGGAAATCTTACGTCCTTGAGAGCGAGTGGGGATCAGCCGCCGAGAAAACCGGCGAGCATGTCAACACCCGGTAGTCCGCCCATGGGGGGGTACGCCGGTGGGCCGTAACGATAGCCGGCAGCCGGGGGTCCGTATTGAGGTCCGCCGGGGGGGCAAGCCGGTGGTGCGCAGGTCTGAGGAGGACAATTCGCCCCAGGGGCATATGGCGGCGGTCCGTAAGGGCCTGCCGGATTCCCCCCAAGAAGGCTCCCTACAACGAGAAACGGCAACGCGATCACGCCTCCGCACAGCCCGGGCAGCGGAGCGTCTCCCCAGTAAGCCGAGGAGCCATACCCCGGACCGTAGGGGGCCTGAGCCGGACCACATGGGGCCTGAGCCGGACCGCAAGTCGGGCGATGCTGGGGCCCGCCGGCAAAGGCCATCGGGCCGGCAGCTATGGTGATTACCATTGTGAAAACAACAACCAATCTCGTGAGCATTACGTCCTCCTTTGAGTTATCGCTGTTTGGTGACTCGTCTACTGGTAGAGGAAGAGCACCGATAGCGGATCGTGCGCAATTCACGGACCAGGGAGGTAACATGGGCAGAACTGAGTGTCAAGTAAAATATTTGATTGTAAGATGTTATGATATTACCCATGATCATGGATGATTGCAAATGGATATCCTATTAAAAATGAAGGCATTTCACATCAACATGCTACGACCTCGTCGGCTTTTCCACTTGACATGCCCTGCGATTGCAGGCACACATGAGGACAAGAGAATGGCCCGTGAAGGGGTTCTCACACGGAGGGCTGATGACCAAACGGTTGGGGACTATACTGCTGGCTGCGGGCCTGCTCGCTCTCCCCAGTGGCGCCGCCGCGACCGGTGGGATCACTCCGGAAGAGATTTTTCAGTCGACCATTGACTGGAGAGTCATTCCGGGCACCTGGGAAGTTTTGCCGCAGGACAACCCCCTGGCTGAACCCAAGGCTAAGAACTTGGCCGCCGAGCCAAGAGCTATCATGACCCTAAGACAGGACGGTACGTGCAGGGTGATCAACAAAACCTATCGTGCCGGGTCTGACGGGCTGTGGACTCATGACGGTCACAGGATGTTCGTGAAGTTTCCTGACGGGTCTCGGGTCGATTACTTCGTCTATGGTATACGAGGGGATTTCATGATCACCAGGTCCCCCCACCCCGGCGGTCGTGACGAGCTTTGGGCTCGAGTCAAGTAGCCGACGCGCGATCACGGGTATGGCGTAGGCCCTCGATTTTTCGGGGGAGTGAATCTCCTGTGCATTGATATCACTACGCATTTCTGCCGGTATGCTGAGCTTGACTGAGCGCATACCGCAGGGAATTACTTTCTGCTTGACCTGGAGGACGAGCGCGCTATATGATGTGCACGGTACCCGGAGTCTGTCGTTGACCCGGAAACCCAGATACATTCGTACACAAAGACCGCCTGGATCTTTACGGACCGGGACGGAGGTAAGTGATGAAGCGCCTGCTATGCCTTCCGTTCGGGAGGCTTTTTTTGTGGGGACCAGTGTGTCCCGATCTGCTCAGACGCGTTACTTCCCCCCTGCAACTCTCTCTTATTCATCACGCGAGATTCCTTCTCTTCACGAGAGAAGACCTTCGGCCCATCAGCTCCCGGAGTACACAAAGCACCTTTCTTCGGTTGCGTAGCACCAGCCGGCCCCGCCATCGGTCTTCATGCGGACCGAGGCAGGTTGACGCGATTTGTGGCCGCGGCTCCCAGCCGCGGCGCGGCATTCCTGCCTGCGATCTCGTCAGCCGGGGGGATCGGTCATGAACACGATCATGACTCCCGCGCACATGAAGGAGTGGTCGAAAGAGGCTTTAAGGCAGGGTTTGACGGTAGGCTTCGTGCCTACCATGGGCTTCCTCCACGAAGGGCATTTGTCGTTGATGCGGCGCGCTCGCGCGGAGAACGACCGCGTCGTTGCGAGCATATTCGTCAATCCGACCCAATTCGGCCCAGGTGAAGACTTCGCAACGTACCCGAGAGACCCCGATGCCGACTCCCAGAAATGCCGGGACTGCGGTGTCGATGCACTCTTCATGCCTTCTGCGACCGGAATGTACCCCCAGGGCTTTCAGACGTTCGTGGACGTGACCACCGTGTCACAGCCCATGTGCGGGGCCTCCAGGCCGGGCCATTTCCGAGGGGTCGCGACGGTGGTGACCAAGCTCTTCAACATCGTGATGCCTACCAACGCCTATTTCGGCCGGAAGGATTTTCAGCAACTGCGCGTCATTTCCCGGATGGTGGAAGACCTGGACATGAACCTCCGTGTCGTCGCGTGTGAGACCGTCCGGGAAGCCGACGGGCTCGCGATGAGTTCCCGTAATGCCCGCTTGACCGTGGCACAGAGGCCTCAGGCGGTCTGCCTACACCAGGCTCTGCTCAAGGCGAGGGAACTCTTTCAAGCAGGAGAAACCCGCCCGTCCGCGTATCTCTCCGCGATGACGCAACGCGTACAACAAGAAGCCGACACCGTGATCGACTACATCAGCCTGGTGGACCCGGACAGCCTCGAAGAACCGGCACATATCGAAGGCAGGGTGCTGGCCGCACTGGCAGTTCGGATAGGAAACGTCCGCCTTATCGATAACATGATCCTCGAGTAATCGTTTTCCCATACCTCAGACCGCGGAGTGCACACATGCGCAGGACCATGCTGAAATCCAAAATCCACAGAGCCAGAGTGACCGAAGCCTGTGTAGACTATGAAGGAAGCATCACTATCGACTCGCGACTGCTCGAAGAAGCCGACATGCTTCTGTACGAGCGCGTTGACATATATAACGTGTCAAACGGCGAGCGGTTCGCCACCTACATAATCGAGGGGGAACGGGATTCCGGCGTGATCTGTCTCAACGGTGCGGCAGCCAGAAAAGTCGCGGTAGGCGATCTGATCATCATATGTACCTTCGTAGAAAAGGAAGACGAAGAATGCAGGGGGCACAAGCCTAAGTGTGTCTTCGTGGACGAACAGAACCGCATCAAGAAGATCGGTTGACGCGCCACTCGTCGCGGCGATATGTTCCAAGCGATAAGAGTTCACATGAAAGTTTTCCGGGGGAAACCCTTTATCAGAAAATGCGCTTCCCCCGGACCCTCTTCCAAAAACGTTTGAAACATCGGGTGGTTCTGACCATCCAGCCGGTTTGGCTGAGGTCGGGCACGGACTTCTATACTTCGTTGTGGCCTAAAGCCATGACTGTTCAGGGGGAGGCTTCTGTGCGTACACCGGAACAGATGAGGGGTTTCCTATTCTGGCAACGATGGTTGGTTGCGTCAGGAATCCTGATCACCGGATTCGGTCTGGCAATGGCGCTGACGAGCGGGACCGCGTTGTTCGATGTGTTCAATCGGCAGATTGACCCGGCTTTCTGGGGAAACAAGGCGCCGGACGATACTGCCAAAGCATTCCAGCACTGGCTGTACGGTGTCTGGGGAGCGACTATCGCAGGCTGGGGAGTTTTCGTGGCTTTTGTCGCGTATTACCCCTTCCTCAACAGAGAGAAGTGGTCCCGGAATTGTCTCGTTGCAGGCCTGGTGCTCTGGTACCTGTTCGACACCGCGCTTTCCGCGTATCACCGCGTATATTTCAACGTGGGTTTCAATACCGTGCTCCTGATCGCGCTGATGCTGCCGATCATCCGCACCCGAAAGGCTTTCGGGTAGAATCCCCATGAGAGTCTTGGGGGGGGGGGGGGGGGGTGGGTGTGGGTTTTGGGAC
>JBFMAA010000133.1:0-16653 GCA_040755955.1 Thermodesulfobacteriota bacterium | reverse complement strand
ATGGCAAGACCGATAGGTGTGTACAAAATCCGGAAAGACGGGCAACAAAATCAACCAAGAACGCGTTTCGCTCCGAAAACCAACACGGACATGTCTGTCACCCTGGGGCCGGCTGTCATTTCTCAAATATTTTGCAAGAGGCTCATTAATAAGAACTCTCCGGCTCGGCAATGCCGGCAGCGCGCACAGTGCCTATGCAAGAGTCCACCACGAAGCGACGAGGAAACCACCGCTGTCGGATGGGGTAACCCAACCAGGCAACGGTCTTTTCAGCTCGGGGGGAGCATGCAAACGGGGTTTGAACCCCTGGTTCGAGGAACGTACTGCCGCCCTTGAGTCAACAGCGTGGGCTCCCCGTCTCCACTTGCTTCCAGGTCTCTACACTGACGGTCGAGCATGGGGGGACGTTTGTCAAGACCCGACCGACTGGCTCGCTGTCTCGCGACAATCCCATGCTCGCGGAGCGACCGGTGCACGCCACGGCACTCTGATGTATGTGGGCTGCGGTGCGCCTCGGGGAGGGTGGGAAGCCCGTGACGCAGGATCAGGCTTCAACCCCGCGGAGGTTATTCTTGTAGTGTGCAGCGGGTTTTGATTTCGGATAACCGTTCGGAATGCTTGATACCAATAGGTTTCCCGGCGCTCAGCACAGGGCTACCATCCGCTTTCTCTGAAACAGCGTCTGCGCAGGAACGGCGGAGGCACTCGAACGAAGCGCGATTCGGGTCATTGGCCGGGTTGGGGGATGCCCAGGTCTCGACGGATTCTACTGAGCAGTTTGCGATAGAGCACTTCCAGTTCCGAAGACTCCTCGTCTTCGGCCTCTTCAAACCCTACCAGGAAGTAGTACATAGCCCGGTCAAAAAAGAGCGCGATGCGATTATTCAGCGCCACTATGGACCGCACATCGAACGGTTGACCCGCAAAATTGCTCTCCTGGAAAAACAGCCAAATGTGACGCTTGAGAAGAATAAAGACCCTGATCACCTCCGCGCTGCTCAGTTGCTCTTCGTGGCAGTTGAGCCCCATCTTCATGTACTCGTCGGCAATCAACTCCACATGAGTCCGGCGATCGACGTTTCGGGTGAATTCGGACAGAATGTTGCTGGCAAGCTCCTCGAGGATGTTCTTCCCCAACCTGTAATGAGCGAGGATTTCTCTCTGATCAAACGCATCCTGCAGGAACGATTCCTTGATCTCCTCCGAGAAGCGCTGTATGAACTTGGCGAATTCCATCTCAAACGTTTTCGCTTGCATCGCCCTCTCCTTGCCCTGAACGATCCGGTGCGGGTTCCCCCCTGAAGAAATCCGTGACGAATGTCCCTGTGACCGGATGAGAGTAACCCCCGACAGGCGCATTGTCAACCTGCGTTTGTGGCGGGCGAGAGGCAGTTTGGGGCCACCCCGAGCAAGGGTTCGTCCGAGGTGAAGAGAGGACCCCGCTGAATCATTACCGTTTCGACCCGATTGCAATCACCCCGAATTGCGATAGAATGGTGTCGGAACACTACGACCTCCATGAGCCTCTCATCACATTTGAGGGGCTCAATGCCTCTCGGGAGCGCCCCCGCGGCATGCCCGCACCGATCTCGGAGTCGGAACCCCACACGGAGGACACCTTGATCGCACAGCCATCGGAATCCTTCAACATCCTGTACATGGAGGACGATCCGGGATTGGCTCGGCTCTTCCAGAAGAGGTTCCAACGGGCAGGACACTCGGTAGACTTGGCGCACGATGGTGAAACCGGATTGGCCCTGGCAGGCGAAAACCGATACGACGTGCTGGTCGTCGATCACAACATGCCCAAGAAGAAGGGTCTCGAGGTCATCCGCGTACTCTCCATGCGAGGCCCGCTGGTGCCCACGATCATGGTCACCGGCGCGGGTGACGAAATGGTCGCGGTCGAAGCAATGAAACTGGGAGCAGCCGACTACATAGTGAAGGATGCCCCCGGACGATATCTTGATCTTATACCTTCCGTCATCGAGCGGGCTCTGGCCAATCAACGCCTCGTCCAGGAGAAACGTCTGGCGGAAGAGGCCCTGAGAGCAAGCGAAGAGAAATACCGACTTCTCGTGAACAACGCGCCCGTAGGCATAGCCTCATTCGACCTGCACGGCCGCGTCAGAGAGGCAAACCCGAAACTCTACGAGATCCTGGGGCCGTGGCCCGTCGACCACGACACCGTGCTCAAAGAGGCGGCCCAAATCGGCCTGGATCAGTGCGGTGTGGCGGAACGTGCCCGGCAGTGTGCCGCGACCTCCACCGTCTGCCAAGTGGAAATCCCCTACGTGAGCAGCCAAGGAAAAGAGCTTGTCCTTCAGGTCAAGTTTACCCCCGCGGGCGGGTCTGAGCGCGATCACACCGGATGTCTGGCGGTGGTGGAAGACATCACGGAAAGGAAGATCGCAGAAGAACACCTCACATGGAAATCGGCCGTTGATTCGGCCTTAGCCGAGCTGTATGTTCCGCTACTGGCCCTGGACGGGTCTATCGAAACCATCGCATCCAAAATACTCGAGACAGCCCAGAATCTTACCACAAGCCGTCACGGGTACGTGTCGGAAATAGACCCAGTTACCAAAGACAATATCTGCCATACCTTCTCGGAAATGATGGCGCAAGGTTGCAGCGTCACCGAAGAGAAGCGCATCATGCGGTTCCCATGCACTCCGACCGGTACCTACCGGGGTCTGTGGGGGCTCAGCCTCAGCACCGCCAAACCGGTGGTAATCAATAATACCAGAGGACACCACGCATCCACGGGCCTTCCCCCAGGACACATCCCCATCGAACGCTTGATGTCGGTGCCGGTGATCCTGGGCGAAGAAGCGGTCGGCCAGATCAGCTTGGCAAATCCGGCGCACGAGTACACCGGTCGGGATCTCGCTGCAGTGCAGAGTCTGGCCACGTATTACGCCCTGGCGATCCAGCGCAAGAGAGCCCAGGACGCGGTGGTCCAGAGCGAAGAACGATACCGCACCCTCTTTGAACGAGCCGCAGACCCGATTCTGATCCTGGACGCGGACGGAGATCGGTTTGGGACAGTTGTTTCCGTCAATCAGGTGGCAGCTCGGACTTTCGGTTGCGACGTGCGGGAACTGCTCGGGAAATCAATCGCGGAGCTCACCGCGCCCCAGGACAGGCACCGCGTCCAGGACCGATTGCTACGTATCTTGGCGGGCGAGTGGACAACTGAGGAAGTGCGGTATCAACGAATGGACGGCACCACCTTCCCTGTGGAATCGAGTGCAGGCCCTCTTGAGGTCGGCAATCGCAGGTTTGTGCTGTCGATTGACAGGGACATCACCGAACGCAAACAGGTCCAACAGGCCCTCGAACAAGCCAAGCGAGACCTTGAGAAAGAACTCGTCGTGTCAACGCACCTGCGTTCGGTTGCGGAAGCCGCGAACAGGGCCAAGAGCGAGTTCCTTGCCAACATGAGTCACGAACTGCGTACCCCTCTCAACGCGATCATCGGTTTCTCCGAGATCCTCGCAGACTTGACCTTCGGACCATTGAACGAGAAGCAAATCAGGTACGTGCAGCATGTCCTCAGCAGCGGACGGCACCTCATGGGGCTCATTGACCAGGTGCTCGATCTGGCAAAGGTCGAGTCCGGCAAGATGGAGCTGATGCCCGGCCTTGTAAGCGTCCGGCAACTCCTGGAAAACAGCTTGACCGTGATCAGGGAAAAGGCCCGCGTCCACGGGATTCAACTGAGCCTCTCATTTCCCCCCCAGAGCGACGAGATCATAGTCTACGCGGACGAGTTCAAGCTCAGACAGATCATGTACAATCTCCTGTCAAACGCGGCCAAGTTCACTCCAGATGGGGGTAGGATAGACGTGAAGGCGGACAGAGACGGAAACGACCTGGTCGTCTCGGTGACCGATACGGGAATAGGTCTGAAACCGGAAGATCTTGACCGAATCTTCGACCCGTTCGTGCAGGTCGATGCATCGTACGAACGTCGGCACCAAGGGACGGGTCTGGGGCTGGTTCTCACGAAAAGACTGGTGTTACTCCACGGAGGTCGCATCACCGCTCGCAGCGACGGCGAGCACAGAGGGTCCACGCTGACCTTTGCAATACCTATCTGCGGACCTGGGGACACGCGCGACGAGTGTTCCGCAGCCAAACCGACTTCGCCCGGCTGATATCAAGGTGAACTCTTACTGCATCACCGCTGCCGAAACTTGACGAGGCGTTCCATTTCTCGGCGCTGGTCCTTTTTTCTTATGCTTTCGCGCTTGTCGTAGGCCTTCTTGCCTTTGGCCAATGCGAGCTCCACTTTGACCTTGCCGTTCTTGAAGTACATCCTCAACGGCACTATAGAGAAGCCCTTTTCGAACGCTTTTCCCGTGAGTTTCTTGATCTCCCTCTTGTGCATGAGGAGCTTTCGATCCCGCACGGGGTCCTGATCCTGGGTTCTGGTCTTGTCGTACGGACTGATATGCGCATCGATCAGGAAGATTTCCCCACTCTTGATCTTCGCGTACGCATCTCCCAGATTGGCCTTGCCCGCTCTGAGCGACTTCACCTCCGGGCCGGTGAGCACAACTCCCGCCTCGAAGCTATCATCGATCTCAAAGTTGAACCAAGCCTTTCTGTTCTTGCAGATCAGCTTGATATGCTCGCCGTCACTCACGAATTGATACTCCTGGGGTAACCGTTCAGGGGTGTCCGTTTTGGGCCCCAAAGACAAACCACAAAGGCACCAAGACACAAAGAAATCCAAGCACAATTCACAGGCCGGCATTCCTGTGAACCGGCTTTCTTGGTAGCTTAATTTCTTGGGTTCATCGGCTCACGAAATGATCGTTGGGAAAGTGCTCCATCAGCCAGGTTTCGAGGAAGTCATGGATCTCTTCCGCTGACTGCATCTTGAAGGCCCGCCGCGTCAGTTGTTGGCATTCCTCGATAGTCACGGAACGTATGAGCTTCTTCACGAGCGGGATTGAGAGCGGATTCATGGAAAGCTCGCTCAGGCCCATTCCGATCAGTATCGGCACGTTGAGAGGGTCTCCGGCCATTTCGCCGCACATTGCAACCTGAATTCCCCTCACCTGACCCGCTTCGTTGATGTAACGGATCAGCCTCAGGATCGCAGGATGGAGCGTGTCATACAGGTAGTTGACCTGCTCGTTGAGTCTGTCGATGGCCAGCGTATATTGAATGAGGTCATTGGTTCCGATGCTGAAGAAGTCGACCTCCTTGGCCAGAAGGTCGGCAATCGCGACCGCGGACGGTACCTCGACGAGGATGCCCAACGGCACCTGCTCGGAAAACGGGAGGCCGTCCCGTCGCAACTGGTCCTTGACCTCCTCCAGGATCTCCCGAGTCCTGCGAACCTCCTGGAGGCCCGAGATCATCGGAATGAGAAGACGGCAGTTCCCATACACGCCGGCCCTGAGAATCGCCCGCAACTGGGACTTGAAAAGGTCGATTCGGGCAAAACAGAGGCGAATCGCCCGAAGCCCCATCGCAGGATTGGTCTCCGGGAACAGGTTCAGGACGGGCGAAAGCTTGTCGCCTCCCACGTCCAGGGACCGTATGGTGACCGGATTGGGAGCGTTTTCCTCCACCACCCGCCGGTATACCGCCAGTTGCTCCTCTTCCGAAGGGAGATCCGAGCGGCCCATGAAGAGATACTCGGTCCGGAACAAACCTATGCCCTCGCACCCGTGCTCTCGGGCGACGGGGGCTTCGTCCAGGAATTCGATGTTGGCCATGATTCTGACGGAATGGGCTCCGTCCCGGGTCACTGCGGGGAGCCTTCCGAAGGGCATGAGGGATTGGGTGTAGTGGCGGTACAACTCCGCGCGGTCACGGTACCGTATGATGACGTCCGGACCGGGGTTGATGATGATCACCCCTGTGGTGCCGTCCACGATGATGGTGTCGCCGGTGAACACCCTGCGAGTGATCTTCTCAAGGCCGGTCACCGCGGGAATTTTCAGGGAGCGCGCCATAATCGCGGTGTGGGACGTACGTCCACCCATATCGATCGCGAAACCCAGCACACGCCCCCTCGGGAGCTGCGCGGTATCTGCCGGAGACATATCATGCGCGACCACGACAGAGTTGGGCGGAAGCTGCGGCAGCTTCCTCTCCGCAGGCCCTCCGGTCAGAATCCCCATCACCCTGTCCGCGACGAAATGAATATCCCGTGCGCGTTCTCTCAGGTATTCGTCTTCGATGGTTTCGAATGCCTTGATGATTCCGGAAACGATCTCAGAGAGCGCCCATTCCGCGTTTACTTTGTCTTTGACAATCGCGTCCTTCGTTCCCTGGAAGAACATTCTATCTTCAAGCAGCATAATGTGCGAGTCAAGTATGTACAGGTGATCATCCGTGGGACTGCGGCGCGCCATGCTCTTCTTGATCTCTCTCATTTGCGCGGCAGCTTCCTTGACCGCATCGGTGAATCGGTCGACCTCCAGCGAGACCTCTTCCGGCCCGAGCATGCACTGGGGAAAAATCTCCGTGGTGACGCGCTCTATCAGCACCACCTGTCCAATAGCAATACCCCCCGACACGCCGATGCCCTTCAGGACGACGTTGGTATCATTGTCTGAAGGCTCGTGCCTGCGATTGGGTCTGTCAATTTGGGGTTCAGTACTATTCATCTTCCAACAACCGGGTGATCTCCGTTATGGCCTCTTGCGAGTCCGGGCCTTCTGCGCGAACCGTTACTTCACTCCCGGGGGTTGCGGCAAGCAGCAGAAGCCCCAGCACACTTCTCGCGTCGGCTTCCATGCCATCTTTCACGAGAGTCACTTCGCACACGAAATTCTGTAACTTCCGGGCTATGGAAGTCGCAACTCTTGCATGCAGGCCGAGTTCAGTGGTCACGGTAAGTCTTTTCTCCGCGTGGCTGCCGGTCATTTCCATCTGATCACCGTCACTCCTTTGCCACGAAGCGATCAAGTAAGTGCATCTTAGCACATTCGGAAGAAAAGGTAATTGCAGCCCGGGAAAGAGTTCACCACAAAGGCACCAAGACACGAAGAAATCAACGAACCATCTTCAGGTGTAACCGTTCACCAGGAAAACCTGATGATCCGAGACCATGGGTCAAGCGCTTGAATTCATTGCATCTGGACTGAATAGACCGTTGCCTGATCGAGCTGCCCCGCCGGACACGGTGCATTGCTTGGTGTCTTTGTGTCTTCGTGGTGGACTCTTGCCTTCAGGTTGCCGGTTCCGGGAACAGGCTTTCTTGGGATCTTTGTGTCCTGGTGGTTCATTCTCTTGCCATTCGGCCGAACGTTCCACCCTCACTCTTGCCGGTCACCAGTTCCGGTTATGTCAAGACGGCTCAACCGTCTCTAAAGCCATAGCACCGCAACTGCGGTCGACGCTGCGACCGCGCCTATTGCAAGCTCGACGGCCAAGCCAGCACGCACCAACCCGAACCCGACCGCGGCGACGATCACCATGATGCCGCTGAGCCAGGGTCCCATGCTGCCGGCTTCGGTTCCGTGGACAAGTGAACCGAGACGGAGCACCAGCAGGCCGGTCGCCACACCCGCGCCTATGGCGATGCACCGGCTCATAAGTCGAATCAGCATCTCCACCCGCGGGGAATGGAACTCAGCAAGTGCTCCCAATCCTTTTTCCCAACCCTTTCCGAAGCCGATGCCCCGCACAAAGAGGTGCGGCACATTGTACACGAGAAGGAAGATCACGCTCCCCAGCACCGAGTCGAGAAAATACAAGCACCCCAACAGACCCGCAACCGCGGCCAGCGGCTTCACATGGCCCCAGAAGATGCGATCCCCGTGGGAAGCCAGAGCCGCCATAAGGGGAACGCGGTACGAGCGTGCCGCTGATCGGCCCTTCTGATGTTCCAGGCGAGCAGCCACACCAACCAGGAAAGGTCCCATCAGAGGATGGGTGTTTACCTTTTCCAGATGTCTCTGCACCGCCTCCTTTCGTTGCTCCGGGTCAGGGTACAGGCGCTCCAATACTGGATGGATACAGTATACAAAGCCCACATTCTGGAATTTCTCGTAATTCCACAAGGTCTCAAGGAAAAACGACCGACACGCGACGCGACGCTCGATTCCTTTCATGAATGCGGGGTCTTCGTGTTGCGCTTGCATGCGAAGAAGGTAAACTATCATGAGACCGGTGTCAATGCATGGCCTGGGTCCGATTCTTTTCCTCTTGATATCGGCTTGACAGTGAAATATAAGTTGGGCCTCGAAGCCGGGAGGTGTTTTTTCACTTGGAGACGGGACAATCCTCACACCAAAGAGGCGACCGGGAGACGCTTCTCCACGAAGAAGTCGAGAAGCGGTACCTCGCGTACGCGCTTTCTACAATAGTCTCGAGGGCGCTGCCTGACGTCAGGGACGGGCTCAAGCCGGTTCATCGTCGCATACTCTACGCAATGCACGGGATGGGGCTCACGGAAGCCGCGCGCATGAGGAAGTCCGCGGCAGTGGTAGGCGAGGTGATCGGTAAATTTCACCCTCACGGCGATCAGGCTGCATATGAAGCGCTTGTGCGCATGGCTCAGGATTTCAGCCTCAGGTATCCGCTCATCGAGGGCTCGGGAAATTTCGGGTCCGTGGACGGGGATTCGCCTGCGGCTATGCGGTACACCGAGACGCGATTGAGCCCCTTTGCAGGTCTGCTCCTCCGGGAGATCGAGCAGGGGACCACCGACTTCAGGCCCACGTACGACGCCATGGGACAGGAACCGGATCTGTTGCCTTCAAAGGTTCCCAATATCCTGCTCAACGGCTCGTCCGGGATCGCGGTGGGGATGAGCTGCTCGTTTCCGCCACACAACCTCGGTGAGGTGATACAGGCCTGCCGCGCGATGATTCGGAACAGAGACCTGGGAATGCCGGAACTACTGCGGCACATCAAAGGCCCGGACTTCCCCACCGGCGGCGAGGTCCTGGGAGACGCCGATTCCCTTGCGCAGATCTATGCCGAGGGGAACGGTTCCATCCGGGTGCGGGGGACGTACGCGGTCGAGGAGCTTAAACGAGCGCGCAGGAATCTGGTGCTCACTTCGATCCCGTATACGGTGAACAAGTCCCGCCTCATTGAGCGCATTGCGGCCCTGATCCGCGACAAGAAGCTCAAGCAAGTGCTGGACGTGCGCGACGAGAGCACCAATGACGTGCGAGTGGTGCTGGAACTCCGGTCCGCAGACGTCAAACCGGCATCAGTGGTGGCGTTTCTCTATAAGTATACGGATCTTCAGGTCAATTTTCCCGTCAACATGATCGCGATCACTCCGCAGGGGGTGCCGGATCGGCTGAGTCTTCAGGAGATCCTTCGGTTCTTTCTCGACTTCCGGTACGAGAAGACCGTCCGACTCTTGGAACACCGACTCAGAGTCCTCAAAGAGCGCATCCACATCCTGGAAGGATTTGCCGCGATCTTCCGCGACCTGGACAGGGCCCTGACGATCATTCGCCGGGCCCGAAGCAAACAGGAGGCCGCGGACGGCCTCAAGACGCAGTTCCCGTTGGATGACGCGCAGGTAGACGCGATCCTCGAGATGAAGTTGTATCGACTCGTGTCGCTGGAGATCGGGAAGCTTCTGGACGAACTCGCGGCCAAGGCGAAAGAGGCGGAAGGGATTTCGGTGGACCTCGCCTCTTCGGAGCGGCTCTGGAAGATAGTGGACACGGATCTGGCGGAGATCGGCAAGAAGTTCGCGGACCCTCGGCGCACTGCAGTGGTTGCGGAGACGGAAGCCCCCGCGGTCGAGTACGATCCGGAGGAGTTCGTGGAACGGGAAGACGCCACGGTGATCTTGTCCCGCCAGGGATGGATTCGCAGGATCAAGAGTGAGGTTTCCGACCCCGTTTCCCTGAAGTTTCGGGAGGGGGACGGTCTGTTCGGTATTGCCAGGGTCAACACCGGCAACACCGTGGCCTTGTTTTCGAACGTGGGGAAGGTCTACGTGCTTCGGGTCACGGACGTTCCCCAATCCGCGGGGTTCGGCGAACCGGTGGGGAACATGCTGAACCTCGCGGATGGGGAATTCATGGTCGGCTTTCTGGCCCGGGAGGAGCTCTCGGGGTCAGCCGGCAAAGCCGCGGATCCGGTGTGCGACAACCGGGATAACGGCCCGACCGATGCACAGCTCAACCTTTTATCAGAAAGTCTTCCGGGGGAAACCCTTTTGAAAAAGGGTTGTCCCCCGTCCCCCCGTCCAAAAGCTTTTGAAACATCAGTGGATTCTGGCCATGCCGCGACTTCTCGTGATGTCGGAGACCGACTTTCGTGCTTGGTTGCGACCGCTCGCGGTCATGATGGTTTTGAGCAGACCGATCTGTTCTCGGAACCGATGCCCGATTCCGCGCCGGAAGAGACCGCGGTTGCTGCAGCAAGCAATTATGGGATCGTGCTGACGCGGACGGGAAAGGGGTTCAGGTTCGGGTACGAGGTCATCCAGGAGCCCACCAAACGCGCAGGACGCAGGCTGATCGCCCTCGCTGAGGGTGACGAAGTGCCGGCAGTGAAGGCTGTCGAGGGCGATCTCCTCGCAGTGGCCACCGATGCAGGGAAGATACTGGTTTGTCCCGTGGAGCAAGTATCGGTGCTGTCCGGTGCCGGGCAGGGTGT
Organism: Thermodesulfobacteriota bacterium; assembly: GCA_040755955.1. GTDB lineage: Bacteria > Desulfobacterota > Desulfomonilia > Desulfomonilales > Desulfomonilaceae > JBFMAA01. The sequence continues at coordinate 6,048 of JBFMAA010000133.1, read as the reverse complement.
GCGCATCATGAAACCGACTCCCGGTGCCGCGGTCGTCGCCTTCGAAACGGTGTCCGCCGACGACGCGCTCCGCGTGCAACCGACGAGCGGAAAGGAGAAGGTGTGGAAGGTCCAGGACATTCCCTCGGCCAACAGAGCTACGCAGGGGAAGACGATATGCGCGGGAATCACGGCTATGGAACGCGTAGTCCCGTGAACGGGACTTCTCATGGAAATGCGAGCGCTGGGGGAAGGGGCTTTTCACTAATAACGTTCGATCTCTTCTCCTTTCGAGAAGGGATTTTCGGTTCACCGGCTCAGAGAGAAGGTAGCGCTCTCTTCTTGGCTTGCGGAGAACCGACTCGCCCCGCTCTGGGTCTTCGAGCGGACCGAGAAAGGTCGACGCGAATACTGGCTGCGGCTCCCAGCCGCCAGGGTGATTACAAATGACCGAATCGTATACTGTCAAGGACATTCAGGTACTCAACGGCTTGGAGGCGGTCCGAAAGCGGCCGGGGATGTATATCGGCGGCACGAGTCGAGAAGGTATGCATCAGTTGGTGTGGGAGATCCTTGACAATGCGGTGGACGAGGCGCTCAACGGGTACTGCGACCGGATCGAGGTGGTGCTTGCCGCGGACGGCAGCGTGTCGGTAGAGGACTGGGGTCGTGGGATTCCGTTGGCCAAGCACCCGGTCACGGGCAAGAACACCGTCGAGACGATCTTCTGCCACCTCCACGCAGGAGGGAAGTTCGATGAACGTGCGTACAAGGTGGCCGGAGGCCTTCATGGAGTGGGGGCTTCGGTGGTGAACGCGCTCAGCGAACGGCTCGTCGTCGAGGTGCGCCGAGGGGGAAGCCGCTACGTGCAGGAATTCAGCCGAGGTGAACCGCGAAACCGTCTCCGCAGGGTAGGTCAGGCGGAAGGCACCGGCACCAAGGTCACGTTTTGGCCGGATCCGGAGATCTTCGGCGACCGGACCTTTTCCAAGTCGGTGATACGTGAGCGGGTTGAGATCAAGTCGTTCCTGATCGCAGGCTTGACGATCAGACTTCGGGACGAAACCGACGGCACAGAGCCATTGGGAGCCGGAAATCGCGTCGACCTTTCTCCGTCCGGGTCCAGCGCTATGGCGGGGTCGGTTGGTTCTACGCACATGGATCCCCCGGATTTCGGCCAGGGAAGAACAGCCTCGGACCCCGCTGCCGGATCGGCAGATGAAACGGAATCTGAAGACAACTCGTCGCCGGTGGAGGATGGATCGACCCGCGGCGGTAAGGAAGAGACGTTCTATTATCCGGGAGGCATCCTGGACTACCTTGCCAAGCTGGTCGCGGGTCAGGAGTCGGTGGAGGCTCAGCCTTTCCACTTCCCGCACAGCAATGACTTGAGGCTGGAAGTGGCCATGACATGGACCCTTGACACCGCAAGCAGGGTTCTCTCATTCGTGAACTCAATACCCACTCCGGCCGGCGGCACCCACGAAACGGGTTTCCGTAACGGGGTGACTCGGGCATTGCGTACCTACGTCGAGAAGCGCAACGGACTTCCCAAAGGGATCAAGGGAATTTCCGCGGAGGACGTGCGAGAAGGTCTGGTTGCGGTGATCTCCCTGTACATTCAAGGGAACCTGGAGTTTCAGGGGCAGACGAAGGAGAAGCTCAACAGCCCGGTAGCTCAGCAGGTGGAACCTCTGGTGCGGACGGCATTCGAGAACTGGCTCCATCAGAATCCTACCCAGGCCGCGGCGATCGTGAACAGGGTTGTGCTGGCTGCTCAGGCGAGGAGCGCTTCGAGAGCCGCTCGGGACGAGGTGACCCGGAAGGCCGCGACCAGGCGTTTGACCTTGCCCGGAAAGCTTGCAGACTGTTCTTCCGCGTCCCGGGATGACACGGAGCTCTTCATCGTCGAGGGTGACAGCGCGGGCGGTTCGTCGAAGCAGGCTCGGGACAGGCGTTTCCAAGCGGTGCTGCCGATCCGGGGGAAAATCCTGAACGTGGAGCAGGCCTCTGACGAAAAACTGAAGGCCAACAAGGAGATCCAGAGTCTTGTGCAGAGCATCGGCACAGGGATGGGACGCTCGTTCGACTACTCGAAGCTCCGTTACGGGCGCATCGTTATCAACACGGACGCGGACGTCGATGGCCATCACATCGCGACGCTTTTGCTCACGTTCTTCTACCGATACATGCCCGAGCTCATTGCCAAGGGGCACGTGTACCTTGCCGATCCCCCGCTGTACAGGATCAGGATTGGGGCAGGGAAGAAGCACGAAATCCGGTATGTGTATTCTGACCGGGAAAAGGAGCAGCTCCTCAAAAAGCGCAACGGCAAGGACGTGGAAGTTCAGCGATTCAAGGGTCTTGGGGAGATGGATGCGGGTACGCTCAAGTCTACGACCATGGACCCCACGACTCGGAGCATGCTCAAGGTGAGCGTCCACGACCTGGACCGGACCAGCCAAACCTTCGACACCCTTATGGGCAAGGACGTCCGCAAGCGCTTCACCTTCATCAAGGAGAACGCCCTGGAGGTCCGGGATCTGGACATCTGACAAGACCCAGGAAGACGCGTGCCAGGGCAAGCGATTGGGATGACAGGAGACACCATTGTGCGCGATGCAGCACAGTGGGAGGCTCTGTTTCTCAATCTTCCGGGGGAAGCCAGCCGAGCTTTCGCAGACTTTCAAGCACTTCCTTCCTCAGAGCGTGCGGTAGCGGCCTTTCGGCTGAGTCATCTCCCAGCACCCTCTCCAACGATTTCCTTGCTGGGCGCCAGTATTCCATCAGCAGGACGTTTTCCGAGTACCTGCCGAGGCCGTAGGCCGCCAGTCTCCTCATTTCCTCGTCAGTGACGTTGTCTTCGAGGATGCGAACCATGGTGCCTAGGGCGACAGGATGTACAAGTTGTGTGAGCTTTTGAAGAGCGCGCCGACGAATCTCCTTATCGTCGTATTCCACTTCGATGATTGCTGCCAGCGCCAGGATAGTCTCCCACGAGCCCTTGAGACTTCTTTCCAGGTCCCGTTGAACGCCAGTGTGCAAGTCGAGCTTCTTCCCCCACTGGTCCGAGACCGTGACCACCCGCGACTCCAACGCAGCAAGCTTCATACCAGCCTCCTTAGATCGCTCTTCCATCTCCCCCAGAGCCTTCTGAAGCTCGCTTGTTCGGCTGGTGGCTGCGGCGAGCGCCGTCCTGGCTTCGCCTTCCCATTTTTGAAAATGCCACACGACATAAGCCACAACAACAGCCGTAATCGCCGCAACGACCGCAAGAGCCCCTACCAGGACCCCGCTGAACAAGGTGAATGTGTCCCAGGAAGATGGGGACTTATCGGCAGCTCTTGGCTTCGTAAGTTCGGCCGGCGGGGTCCGGCGGTTCTTCTCTGCGGTATCGATCACTTGGGCTGGGCCTGGTTCCTCGCGGGCGTCGGTCTGGGAGGCTCCGCCGAGTTCTGCAGGGGTGACGACCGCGGGTACTTTGTCGGGCTGGGACATAGAATACGCCGCAGAAGTCCAACCCGGAACGCAAGCGTAAACAGCGATGAGCAGCAGTAAGAACCTGAGTCCCTTTGCCAATCCTCCATTCTGCCGGTGCCGGATCATCTGTCCCTCCTTGGACCGTGTAGTACCTCTCCCATGACATCAAAGAGCCTCGCCGATGTGTACGGCTTCTGCACCAGCGCGGTCTTCGAATCCCCCTCAAGAGTCATCAGGAGATCTCTGTCAGTGATTACGGTCGATATCACAATCGGCACCTCAAGTCTGAGTTCTTCTCTGATTCGCCGGAATACCACGATGCCGGTGGTCATTTCCTGGTCGTCGGTGTCGATATCGGTCCCGCCGGGCATCATGAGGTCAAGGACCACGAGGTCAGGCGGGTTTGAGTTGTTGGCCTTCAGGTACTCCAGTGCCTCGGTACCGTTCTCGGCCGTATCCACTGTGCAGCCCTTTGCCTCGAGGGCTTCAATGGTTGGTCTCATGAGGAAGGGTTCATCGTCGACGAACAGAACTCGGAGTCCTTGCAGATTCGGCATGTTACGGGCTCTCCTTTCGCGCGAGTTCAGGGGGAACAAACGGCAAGCCAAGGTCCCACGGGTCAGAGGCCGGGTCGCTTGAAGAGGTTATTCAGGATCATCTTCCTCATTGCCTTTATTTCTTGGTGGCCCGTCCGCCGGCCCTCGCGCTGCACGCTTGCCTCCGCTCGCCGGCGCGTCTGGCCCCGGCAAATCGAGGGCAACGACGTTTCGGTGGAGCGCAAATTGGCCGTGCCTCCAACCCAGGGGTTCGGATTCCTTGATGTACGCATGTCCGCCCATGGCCCTCATGATTTCACGTGTCACGAAGAGGCCTATCCCCAACCCGCTCTGAGAGTAGCTCGTGGCCTCGTCGACCCTGAAACCCCGTTCGAATACCCGCTCCCAGAGGTCCTTCGGAATCCCGACGCCCGTGCTGGTCACGGTGATCACCGTCCGGTTGTTCTCTCTCTTTGCCGCGACCGTGATCGGGGTTAGCGGGACGGAATACTTGACGGCGTTGAAAAGGACGTTGCCGATTGCCATCTGGAAAGCGGACTTGTCCACGTAGATTTTTCCCGCCGGGTCTGTGGTGTTGACCTCGACGTGTATCTTAGCCTTTCTTTGTTCCGAGTATCCCTGCATGTCGATCGCGCAATCGATAAGCATCTTGCTCAAGTTGGTGGCAGCAGCTCTGAGCTCGTCCTGTCGAATGATGTCTCTTTCTCCTCGGGAAGCATACTCGAGACATCCCAGCATCATGGATATGTGTTTTCCTATTTCAACCACATACCGTGGAATGCGCTGCTTCCTTTCATGAGGGAAGTCAGGGTCGGCCAGATTGTGGCAGTACGCGACAATACTGTGCAGAGGTTGTTTCACTTCATGGAATACGTTGCGTAGATATTCGTCCTTTTCCTTCAGTTTGCTCTTCAGCGTCTGTTGTTGTTCCAGGAGCCAGTATAGATTGACCGTTTCACTCATAATCCTGGAAAGTTGCCGTTCTCTCTGATGCAGAAGCAGATTGTAGCGCGCAGGGAGGCTCGGGTCGAAAAAGGCGAATAGATGCAGATACTTGTCCAACTCCAGCCGCGACTTGGCGTACAGGATTATGTGCACGTTCCGGTGCTCAGAGAGGACTTGTTTGCAAATGATGCAATCGGGTTGTCGTCGCCCCGGTTCCACACGAAATCGCTGGAGGCCGTCCAGCCTCTCCAATGTGCTCGTGAGAATCGACGTCTCCGGCAACGACTTGAGACTCTTGTCTTTGATCGGGAGGCCGTGGGAGCAGACCAGATCCGCGCGGCCGTTGTACGAAAGGCATACGGCAATCCCCAGGCAATCGAGGAGGTCGGTCAGACTTTCCAAAATCCCCTTGAATCGCTCCCAGAAATCGTCTATCCCCGGACGTCCGGCCAACGCGGAAAGTTTGTGGCGAATTTCATCGCGCCTCTCTTCTATCTTGGCCCTCAGCGCTTGGACTCTCTCGCCTGAGCTTTGGCCGAGCCGGCTGGTAACCGCGCGGGAGATGGCCTGAGAAGTTGCCCATAGAAAGCCCTTCATCTGGCGAATCTGCTCCACCGTTGCCTTGTCGGCGTTCGTCCTGAGGTCCAACAGTGTCGACAACTCTGCCGTGAGTCCGTTGTCTTGGGCAAACTTCTTGAGCTTGTCGATCCCCGCGGCGTCTTCCGCTTCGTTGTCCAGTGCCTTCTGGCCGCAGAATATGGTGCCGAGCGAGAACCCATGGAGCAGGATGGGAACCGCAATGTCGCGCAGTCCCCAATCGCACCAGTAGTCGACCGGCTCACAGAATCTTGCGGCGCGGACGGCCGCTCCGGAATCGCAGTGGGCGCACAGATCCTCTCGCTGGAGCTTACGCCTGACGTGGTCACAGAACGGCTCAAACGTTTGCCCGGCAATAAACAGCTTGAGGCTCTTGCAAAAGTCTCCTTTGAGATTCCCGGCGTTATCTTTGGTGTCGCGTCACGGGCGCGGCTGTGATAGTGTGAGTTTGACAAGAACGCACATTTTCACAGGAGAAGCCCGTGAAGCT
>JBFMAA010000132.1:0-16655 GCA_040755955.1 Thermodesulfobacteriota bacterium | reverse complement strand
AGTCAGGCGCTCAAGACAGCCGCTCAGTACCAGGAACCATCGTTCAGGGCAACTACTTTCCGGCCCCCCCGCCTCAAAGTCAGCCCTTGGTTCTTGGAACATCATACAAGGGGTCCGGGGGACAACCCTTTTTCAAAAGGGTTTCCCCCGGGAGACTTTCATGGGAACTCTTGGAGCATGGCGGCTCCCGCTGGTCGCCGCGGGTCGGTTCTTCTTCCGGACTGATGGGGTGACTCGGATTTTCGTGCTTGTTTGTGCTCCGCCGGGGCGTGAATGTCCTTGCACAATGCCTGTTTCCGGAGCACCCTTAAAGACTTCTCAAGAATATTGGCGGGTTGCACGATAGCGGGCCGTTAGATAAACGGTGACGACGGGTGAATATCTTGAGAGATTCTTGGTGGAGCGACGTGGTGACATGGAACGCGTAATACTGCTTCTTTCGACCCTGGATACCAAGGGCTCGGAAACCCTCTTCCTCCGGGACTCTATCCGTGAGAAAGGGGGACATCCCCTGGTGCTCGACCTGAGCATGTCTGCGGATTCTCCGGGTGCTGACATCTCCCCGGCTGAGGTCGCAGCGGCCGCGGGCGCGAAGATCGAGGAGATCCGCGCTTCCCGTGAGCGTAAGAAGATCACCCGGCAGATGATAGACGGAGCCACGAGACTCGCCGCGGACCTGCACGGGTCAGGACGGCTGGCCGGCGTCATCGGTCTCGGAGGGTCGACCGGCAGCCTTATGGCCACGGACGTGATGCGTTCGCTCCCGTTCGGAGTGCCGAAGCTGATGGTCTCGTCGACCGCGGCGCTTCCGGGGCTTTCGACTCGGTATTTCGGGACCGCGGACGTGGCGATCTTCCACACGGTCATCGAGATCTCGGGGCTTGCCGGGCCCTTGCAGAACGTGCTGGAACGAGCCGCGGCCGCAATCGTGGGCATGGGAGCGGTGGCTCCGCTGACGGTCGAATCCGCGCGGCAGGGCGGGAAACCGCTGGTCGCGATGTCGATGTTCGGCCCCACTGAGAAGTGCGCTCACCACGTGCAGGTGCGTTTGGAGCAGGAAGGGTACCAGGTCATCGGCTTCTCGGCCGCGGGCGTCTGCGACCGAGCCATGGAAGAGATGATCAGCATGGGGTTCTTTGACGCGGTAGTGGACATCGCGACCGGCGGCGTGGGAGAAGAGCTTCTTGGAGGTATGCGGGCCGCCGGCCCCCGGAGGCTCATGTCCGCGGGACTCCGGGGCATACCTCAGGTAGTTGCGCCGGGCGGAGTGAACCTCACCAGCCCGAGGAAATCGCGATACACCGCGGAACACCATGCCCGTCGCAAGTTCGAGCTCGATGAGCTGCGGACTTTCCTGCGTGTCTCTGACGACGAAGCGCAAGAGATCGCCGCGGTCTTTGCCGAAAAGCTGGGCGCAAGCAAGGGTCCAGTGGTGTTCTTGTTCCCCACCCAGGGATGGTCTGCTGTAGATCTCCCGGGCGGGCAGATGTGCGACGAGGCCCAGGACAGGACTTTTCTCCGCGTCTTCAAGGAGAACGCGGGTCCCGGCGTGACCACGCGGGAAGTGGAAGCCAATCTGGAGGACGAAACCTTTGCCGAGGCCATGGTGCAGGCGTGTCTCGACGTCTTTCCCCGGCCCGACGGGGTACCGTGAAAGTGCTGCTTTTCGTAAAATACTATCGCGCGTTTTTCAACGGTCCGAACCCGGAACCAACGAGACCGCGAGAAATGTTCTCTCGCAAAGCACGCAGAGAACGCAGAGAAAGAGAGAAGTCCTTTACGCTCTTGGCATGCCCCGCGAGAGCAAATCCTGACGAGGCTGCTTCCTTGATCGCAATTCGGACAGGCACCACGTAATAGGATTTCGCAAATGCGGTCTCAAATTCTTCAACAGCACAACAGTGGAACCCTGAACATCTCCAAGGGTAACAGTTCACCCGGAAGAAGAAGACTCACCGCGGAGGCGCAGAGAGCACAGAGAAGAGGAAGAGAGGTCCGCGACTCAAGCGCGCTGGAATCAATTCATCATGTGCGCACCGGTAAACAAACCTAATTCTTTCAGGTTATTCTCTCTTTCTTCTCTGCGTCCTCTGTGTCTCTGCGGTGAACTCTTACAATGACCGCACACTCCTAATCGAACGGAGGTTTCCCATGTTTATCAAGAACTGGATGCTCGCCAACCAGTATTCGATATCGAGCAATGCCCTTGCCACCGAAGCGATACTCCTGCTGCGGGAGCACAATCTCAGAATGTTGCCTGTAGTGGACGACGGTCGTCTCCGGGGGTTGCTGTTGCGCAGGGACTTGAGCGAGGCCGCGCAATGCGTGACCGGGAGTGGCGACATCTGCGAGATGAACTACTTCTGCAACAAGCTCAAGGTGAAGGATCTGATGATCCGCAACCCGGTGACCATATCGGTGAACGACACGGTGGAACAGACGCTCGTCAAGGGCAAAGAGACCACCATGAGCAACTTCCCGGTTATGGACGGTGACGAGGTGGTAGGACTGGTGTCCGACCGTGAGATCTTCGTAACCCTCTTCAAGATCTTGGAGGCGGGGAACAAGGAGAGAACTCGGATCACGCTCGCAGACGTAACGCTGAAGGAAGGGACGCTTTCGGAAATCCTCAGCATCGTGGACGCACAGCAGGCGACGGCACGCGCCATATTCACGGTTGCGGAAGACAAGTCCGACAAGGTGCGAGTCGTGGTGCGGTACGAATCCGAGGATCCCGGGCTTGTGTTCCGAGCCCTGGAAGATCGTGGGTACACGATCCTCGAGATGACCTCCTAAAGCGAGATGGGATTCGTCTGACAGGACCCTTCGGATAGGAGCGCAAGCGGATGGCGATCCCGTTGATGACTCAACGAAGACGTGGCACTTCGGCCTTGCATGGTCGAGCTCGTGGATCGCGTTCGTCTTGTGCGACAAGTAAGGAAGCCCGCTGCGGAGCAGTACTCCCTCCACCGCCTCGGGCCCTGGCGTAGGGCTGTGCCGGTGGTCTCCCGTTGCCGACCGGTTCAGGAGTGCAATGAAGTTAAGCCTCGCCTGAACCACCACACCGTGGACATTCGATCTCCTCCAGTCCGTTACATCGCTTGCAAGGAGACCAATCGGCAACTGCGTTGTGATCCTCCGTTTCAGGGCGGTTGCCGCCCCTGCATGCGGGACAGGGTATCGTCTTCAATCCGTTACATTTGGGGCATCGGCCTGTGGACATTGTTCATCTCCTGAATAGTGGTATTCATGTGAGTCGTTATTCGGGGCTCCACTTGACTCCGGTCAAGTCTGCATGGTCCCAGTTCACGGTGTTTCGATGCCTCACATCCCTGAGATCGGCTCCACTCAAGTTCGCGTGTGGGAAAACGGCCGCATCGAGGTCTGCGCCCCTCAAACGGGCGTATGTGATGTCGGCCCCGTGGAAGACTGATCCCACAAGCACCGCGTCGCAAAGGTCGGCGCCCTTGAGACACGCGTTCTCGAAGTCAATCCCCCTTAGCTCGGATTTCTTGAGGGTAGCACCCGCCAGTTTCGCATCCCGCAAATCAGCACCGATGAGGTCAACAATCGGATTCTCATAAATCAGCCCGCACTCATAGAGGAATTGAAGCGCTTCGCCCTTTCGGCCGCCATCCAGGATTCTCATGATGCCCAATGCCCGGGATCGGGCAATCCTGCGCGCCTCCAGCTTGGTTGGGTCGGTAAGATTGTGGGTGAGCAACAAGTCGCTCATGGAATCGAAAAAGGATTCCAATGCCTTCTGTCGTTGTCTCTCGTTTTCGATTTCCTGGTCACGTTCTTTCTGGGCACAGTTGAGGCGCCAGACGCCCCCTGCCAGAACCGCAGGAACAATGACGAGCTGCAGCCAATCCCAGAGCTTCTTGGAAGGGATTTCGTCGGCAGACTTCTTCGTGTGCGTTCCAAGGCCGGTCCACTGTACGGGGTATCCCCAGACGATTGTTGCGTAGACAACGAAGCCTCCGAATATCGCGGGAACGACCCACCGAACTGGACGCGGAACTCTCTTGAGAAAAGCGTTCATGGCTACCCCCTCCCTCCGACGTGATGAGATGCGGACTTGTTGGTGACTCCCTTCTCGCCAAGGAATGTCCTCAGTCAGGACATCGCTCCAGGGCACACCGCTCCCCGCTTCCGGTTCTCGCCTCTCGGAATGGCTTCCCCCTGTTTAGTCACACGGACGCACATAAGAGCGATTGCTGAAAGTGTACTCGTTTCGTGGCCTGTCTGTCAACTTCTTCCCACCAGTAAGGGTAAATTCCTAGTTAGATGGGGCCGGCTAGAATCTGCAGTGACAACCTTCTGCGACAGGATACTTGTTCCACACAACTGGAGCACGCTGATGACACACTCCCCCCTTTTCCTGTTGCGTGTGCCGGCGTTGGTGTGCCATAACGCGGTTGAGCGACAAATGACGGGCGTTATTCCTGAATGCCCCGTTGCGTGCACCGCGGTCTTTGCGAGGGCACATCGTCTGGATCTTCATGGTTCAGCCGGCCTCACGTGAGGGACAGAGTCACCTGAATGAATGATCACGCCGGCCAAGATCGCAAGGGCCACAGGGAGCGCCTCAAGGACCGTTTCCTTGCCTCTGGAGCCGCTGGGCTGTCTGAAGAAGAGACGCTCGAGCTGCTGCTCTCGTATGCGATACCGCGACAGGATGTGCGCCCCCTATCCGCTGAGCTGATCAGCAGGCTCGGCGGGCTGTCGGAGGTCCTGAACGCGTCGATCGTGGAGCTGACCGCGGTGAAAGGGGTGAGCAGGCATTGCGCGGGGCTGATACGGCTGGTCCGGGAAGTGGTGACGCTCGTGTCGGAACGCTCAAGGTCCGGCCGGGAAGTCCTCAAAGGTCCTAAGGAGCTGGAAAGGTACCTGCTGGCCAGGCTCGGATCACTGAAAGAAGAGACGATCTTCGCGATCTTTCTCAATAGCCTCGGCGAAATACTCGGGGAAGAATTCATGGGAACAGGGACCATCAACCAGGTGGTGCTCTTTCCGCGGCAGCTCATGGGAACCGCGCTGCGGTACAACGCGTCGGGGCTCGTGCTGGTTCACAACCATCCCCACGGGCCTCCTGTTCCTTCCGCGCGTGACGCGGAACAGGCCGAACAGATTCGTGACATGCTCCGACCGTTTGACATCACGCTCCTTGATTCTGTGGTCGTGGGACACAACCGTTGCTTCAGCATATTCAGGAACCGGCCCCTGTAGCGACATGTGAAAACACTATTGACAGCACCATCGACCCAAGTCTAACATCATACCGTGGAGGGATGGCCGAGTGGTTTAAGGCGGCGGTCTTGAAAATCGTTGATCCTCAAAAGATCCGGGGGTTCGAATCCCTCTCCCTCCGCCACTCCAAGAGTTCACCACATCACAATTGAACCCTGTCGATAGGAAGTCCCTTCCCCTGGGGTGCAGCGCGTCTCGGTTTCGGATAACCCAGCGGAATAATTAAGTCCTCTCAGGGCTTGTATCCGTTTCACTGCTTCCCGCGCCCGGCGCTCACGCACCGGGCGGGCTACTATCTGCCGCCCCTCCGGGGCTCCAGAGGCCCCCGCTCAGTCCCGCAGGGACGCAAGAAAGTAGCCCGGGACGTAAGTCCCGGGTTGTAGAAATGCACCGTGACATCAGCAAGGTACCGAAGTGCGCGGCACCCCTTCCCCTGGAACAACTAAGGGTCTGTCCCGAAATAACCGTGCCGATCCGACGCACTGGTCACCCCGGCGAAAACCGGGGTCCAGTCCTGTGAAAAAGACTGGATTCCGGCTTCCGCCGGAATGACGGAAGGAACCAGCGGCTGTCCCGGACTGAGATACCTATTTTGAGACGGCCACAAATTGCCTGCCCGTTCCGCCGTCTCACCGGCCCATGATCGCATCGTGGAACCGCGGCCGGAATGACTTGATGCGCGGGTCACCCTCTCCCGCGAAAACCCGATTGGTAAGCAGTACCACAATGGTCTCCTTCATCGGATCTATCCAGAGCGAGGTCCCGGTGAAACCCGTGTGGCCGATGCTCTGCAGGGAGAAGTATTTCCCGCTTGTCGAATCCACCGGCGACGGGGTGTCAAACCCGAGAGCCCTGGTGCGCTCCGGGACCAGGCCCGCACGCCGACAGAACTCGCGCACAGTCGCGGCCTCAAAGAGGCTTAGCCGGCCCTTGAGCGCGGCCAGCACTTCGGCCCCCACTCGATACACTGCGCGAGCGGTCCCGAACAGGCCCGCGTGTCCTGTCATGCCTCCAAGCGCACGGCAAGTCAGATCATGGACCAGACCAGGAGCTTCACCGGAACGAGTCAGGGCAAGGGGCGCTTTCTTCTGATCGGGACGGAACAGCAGCTCATCCTCGATTCCCAAAGGCACAGAGATCTCATCACGGAAGCATTGGCCCAACGGCCGCGCCTTTTCTTTTTCGGTCAGGAACCCCAAAAGGATGAACCCCAAGTCTGAGTAGATGGTCTCCTTTCCAGGCGGGTACTCGAGACCGTCGGACAGGATCTTCTCCAACACCAGCGACCTGATGTCCTTCTTGACGTATCCGTACAGGTAGTAGGGCCGCCACGCGGGCAAGCCCGACGCGTGGGCCAGCAGCAACCTTGGCGTGACAAGCTCCTTGTCGGCCGGTGCATGAGGGAACCACGTCCTGATCGGCCGGTCGAGAATCCCGGGGTTGCGGAATGCGAGCAGAATCCATAAGGGGGTGGTGCACAGCACTTTGGTCAGAGACGCCAGGTCGAACCGCGTTTCGTGCGTGGCCTCGGGTGTCCCCGGCCCCCCTACCCGGCCGAACGCCTCATGCCAGACGGGCTCGCCCCGAATCTCCACGAAGACCGACGCGGCCGTGAAGATCCCCTCCGAGAGACCTTCCAGGATGACCTCTCGCGGTCGCGAGAAACCGGACGTGCTCAACGGACCGGTCCCACGGAAGACGCTCGAAGCGCCTGATCGTGGAAGAGCAACAGACTCAAGGCACCGGGTCCCTGATTGAATACATAGTCGTGAGGGCCTGAAAGATGCAGAAACTCGACCGCTATCCCTTCTGATTCCAGCAACTCCCGCATCGACCTCACGGAAGGAGCCATGGGATCCTTGTCGCTGGTCACGAGCTGAATCGGTCTGCTTTTCAGCACCTTGCGATTCTTCCGCACGAGATCCCCGTACAGCGGCATGAAAGGACGAAACGCACCCTGACTGGACCCGATACTGAAGAAGACCTCCGGATACTTGAGGCCGTAGTACATGGCTCTGGCTCCTCCCATGGAGACCCCGTCCACTCCGACGCCTCGCGCACTCACCCGGTAGCGTCGTTTCAGCTCGGGTAGGAGCTCCTCCATGATGAATGCTTCGTATGCCGGGTCTTCCGGTTCCACGGGGGACACGAGAGGAGGCGAGAACGGGCAGGCAAGGATCACTCCACCGTAGTGGTGCTCAGCGAGTCTCCTGTTGAAGGCACGAATCTCCTTCTTGGTTGCCAGACGACGGAAATCGCTTTCGCGCAGGACCTTTCTCGAAAGGGCGACAGCCGCCTCATCTGCCTTGTAATAGTGCAGCCATGCCAGAGCCCCTTGTCTTGGCGGCTTCGCGCACTCTCCGGCGCCTCCGAAAGCAATTACAAGGGGAAAACGCCTGTCCGGTTGCTTGCGGTAGTCGGCAGGAAGGCTCACCGCTACCACCGCATCCGGGACACGCACACTGGGAACAAAGACGTACTCGGCTGGAATCTTGTAGCCGTCCAGCGGCTCGGTGGACACGGTCTTCGGAGGGGACGGCCGGGGCAGTGACGCGATTTTCTCCTCACGGCGTGCGGGTTGAGGTTCCGGAGCTGTTGCGGGTCTCGGCTCCGGTATCGTCTCACGTCGGGGTGGTCGGGTCTTGGGTCCGTCCGCGACGACCGGAGACTTCTGCGCAGAATCAAAGCAGCCCGCGGTCAACCCGACCAGACAGACGAGGAGTAGTGCTCGGCAGAAGACCGTGTGCAGTCGATATCCATGTGCCGTCAAGCCCGAGTCCTCCTTTTTCGATTTCCCGGCCGCGAAGACGATGCCTGGAGCCCCCGTGTCTGCGGCACAAGACGATGGCACGCGTTCACAGGGAACGGGTGCCGCTCACTCTGGTACTTCAACGATGTCACCGGATGTCTTTGGGCTTGCCGCGAAATAACCCCGTCATCTCGCGTGCTCCCCTTCCATGGGTGAAAAACCATGGCCATTCACAGTGCGCCCAGCAGGGCGCCGGCCTCTTCTGCCCTGAAGGGGCAGCCCGTGAATAGCCGTAGGTTTCAACCTACGGTAGTGAAGCGGGTGCGTACCGTTCGCTAATTCACTGTGGCTGCAATGCTTGTTTTTCCGCGGGCCCTTTGGAACCCGGGACTCAGGTCCCGTGGAATAACTGCCTGAAATGTCGAATTCGGCTGTCGTCAAGTTCGCGCCTATGGCGATCAGTCCTCTACCTCCATGGAGGCTATTCGCATCTCGTCGCGGCCCGCGACTATCTGGAGCGCGCCCGACTCACAGAAGGGACAGAGTGGTTCGTACCGCTCCATGACGTGTTCCTCTCCGCAGTCGATGCACCTTGCGCGGATCGGAATGATGGTCACGTCAAGATAGGCCCCTTCTGCCACGGTCTCCTTGGAGAGGACGTCAAAGGCAAAGCGTATCGAGTCCGGAAGCACCGCGGTCAGCGCGCCGAACTCAAGCGACACCTTGACTATCCTGCGAGCCTTGTGCACACGGGCCTGCTGCTCGAGTATGTCCAGAATGCTTTGTACTATTCCCATTTCATGCATGGCAGTCACTGAGGGGGAATTTGTGGCGACTACATCCTCGACCACGGCGGCAGTTCCCAGTGCTGCGATCGGTCGATCTCGCGGAACATCCCATCACCGTAGATGTCCATGAAGACCCGGTAGGTCTTCTGAGGGTCGCTGTTGTTATGGGTACTGAAGGCTACGTTGCGCCCCCGGAAGGAATACACGGTGACAACGAGACCGTCGGGGCCCGAGTAGAAGTCTTGAGTGGTCTCTTTGCCGGGGATCTGCGCGCAGTGCTCCGAAGGCCTTGTGGTCAGGTGTTTCATCGAGCGGATATCCGGAAGCCTGTAGGCCTGTTGCGATTCTATCAGAGCAGGGCTTGAGACGGAAATCATCAGCGCGAAAAACACGATCTTTCGCATTACTATGCGGTCCTTTCAGCAAAGGGGGTCGTTTGAATGGTGTCCTATATCAGATCGCGGCGCCTCTGACAACCCGAACTTGCGCACCCCCGCGATGTGGGAGGAGATCGCACGTAGGGCAAAAAAAAAGCAATCCATGAGGAGGATTGCAGAGAGGGTATGGTATGTGTCGTGGTTTTGTCCTGGTATAGAGCAAGATCCTTGCCACATCCGAGACATCCACGACAACCGCTTGGACAGCGGGTCTCAGTCAAGAGGGCGATTCGTCGAACGGACAAATTCTTCGCACTTGGGCTCCCGTATGTTGAGACGATGCGAAGATTCTTCGCAGCTATGGACCGTCGAAGTGAAAAACGCCGGCCGGAACCATCGGTCCCAACTCGCCGTGGAAACCATGATCGTCTTGGGCACCCGTAACCGGTTGAGGTCCTGGGAGCTTGTCTTGCGCGGTGCTGCGCGAAAGACGAGAGCGCGCCGCTCCCCAGTGGTGCGAAATAGTTGCACGGCACGTGCGTGAGGCTGGCCATACGTGTTTCACGGGAGGATACTCGGAGGGGCCGATTCTGCCTGACGTGCACGCATGGCAACGTGTAATCACACATTATTGTTGATTAATTGGGAACAACGTGGTATTGTTGCCGCTATTGGTCTTTTCCAAGAGCGCCTTACAGGCAGGTCGCTTTTCAATCTGATGGAGGTCCGCGGGCTTCGGACATCCCGGAGGTTCGTAATGCGGTGTGTACAGAGGGTAGCAATGAGTCTGGCCGTGGCTTTGCTGGTGTGGGGCCTCGGAATTGAGGTCGGAGCCCAATCCACCGAGGCTCAGCGCGGGGTCAAGACCTCCACGGTCGCCAATGAACTCGACAACCTCGATGCCGCGCTCAAGAGCACACAGCCAGACGGGGTGAACGCGGTCATATATCCATATCAATCCGCGACCATCGGCTCAGAGGTGAGGGGTATACTCAACGCGGTCAATTTCAAGGAGGGGCAGGCGGTCCAGAGCGGAGACATCCTGGCCGAGGTGTCCAAACCGCGCTACGAAGCCATCGTGGGAGAGTTCAAAGGGAACTATCACGCGATCAAAGAGTCGCTCGATCGCGCCAGAGAAGAAGTGAAAGTCTACGAACAGACGTACGAGCATCGCGCGAACACCTACCAACAGCTTCTCAAAGCAAAATACGAGGTGAAAGTCCTCGAGGGAAAGCTCGAAGAAGCGGAACACAAACTCAAACAAGCTGATCTCAACTTGCAGGCCTGCGTGCTGCGCGCTCCCTTCGCTGGGACGATAGCAGTCTTGTACCGCGACCCTTACGAGACTGTGGATTATCTGGAAAAGGTGGCGGAACTCATTGACACCCGCAAGGTCTACGCGCGGGTCAACTGGCCCGAATCCAGACTCTCTGAGGTAGCCATCGGCAAGAAAGCGCGGTTCAAGTACCGGGACAGGCTCTATGAAGGAGTAATCGACAAGATGTCCAGCCTCATAGACCCCGGTTCCAAGAGCAAGCGGATTCACATCCTGATCGACAACCCGGCCGGGACGCTTCAGGTGGGGATGTCCGGATCTGTGACGCTCGACAACACCAGGAAGACATCAATGCATTCTTTGGAGTAAGAGTTCACCGCAGAGACGCAGAGGACGCAGAGAAGGCATGAAGAACAAGAAACAGTCATGATCCTCTGCCGGTGGCTCGTCTGATGAGTCCATTTCCAAGCACCAGAGATGCCTGGACTTCTCTTCTCATTCTCTGCGCCTCTGCGGTGAGTCCTCTTCTTCTTGCTGAACGCCTACACTTATGAGAAGTCTTCAACTCCCCACGTGACAATAAGTATCAATCAAAATTTAGAGTTAGTCGAATAACACGAAACGATTCGTTGACATGTGCGTTCGTAGTGTGATATAAAACAGCGTCACTTTAATTTGTTGTGTTCATTTCCTTTGGATTGCGTTCCGCTTTAGGATGTATGGAGAAAGTATGTTGAGAAGTACTCGTCTCCTTTGCAGTGGTATGTCGTGTGGTAGGCTAGGGTTTCGACTGGTCACCGTCTCTGAAAGGCGGCGTCTCGGCTCCCAATCACCCTTTCCCAGCCCTTTGACCCTGGTCACTCTCGTCTTGTGCGCCGCAATGCTTGTCTCGTGTCACGGGAATCCACTCGGGCTGCGTCAGCAAAACGCGACTCTTATTCTCTCAGAATATCGCACCAAGCCCTTGCAATTGCTTACCAACGGCCGCGTGGACCTGACCGTGCACGAATGCACGCGCCTCGCCATCGAGAACAGCCTCGAGCTGCAAGTCGCTCAATGGGAAGAGCAACTCAGGAGCAAACTCGCTGCAAGCACCCACATGAGAATGCTTCCGCACGTGGCGGGCCAATACGAGCTTTCACAAAGGGACCGGCTCCCGTTCAGCTACAGCGACGTGCTCGGCAGGGAAGGTACTCCGCCTGGAGGAGAAGGGACCGGAGTCACGAACTTCTCAACCGGTCGTGAGCACAACGCACGCAGAGGTCAGTTCGAGGTCAAGTGGTCCCCCATGGACGCTGCCATCGCCCGGTACATAAGCCACGTGAAGGGCAACGAGACTCAGCTTGCCAGGTATCAGCGGGTGCGAGTCGCACAACAACTGCTTGCTGTGGTGACCGGTGCCTTCTGGCGGCTGGTCGCCCTTCACGAAGCCCTTCCCAAGGCGGAATCGCTGGCAGGACATCGTGCCCACATCGTCAACGACCTCAGCACCCTCGACGACCGTTCGCTGGTCGAGAACGAACAACTGCTCATGGCCAAAGGTCAGCTTACCCTTGCCAAGCGTCAGTTGGCCGAGATACGGCTTGACATCGACAGGCAGAGAGAAATCCTCCTGACCGCCCTGCACGTGAGCCCCTGCGGTCAGTTCCGCCCTATCGGGTGTCTGATTCCTTTCCCTCCCTATTGTCTCGATTCCTGCAAGCTCGAGGCGGCAGCGCTCGTAAATCGCCCTGAAACGTTCCAGGCGGATCTCGCCGTGTGCAGCTCCCTCGAGGAGAACAAGGCTGCCATTGTCAAGCTGTTCCCCCGTGCCGAGGGATTTATCGGATACTACCGGGACGAAAACCAATTTCAACTCGAGAGGAACTGGACCGACGGCGGGCTCAGGCTCACCTTCGATCTGATGGAATTCGCGGCGAATCTTTTGGAGAAGCAGGCGTCGAAAGGGAAGGTCTTCAAATCGGACCGTGAGCGCGCGGTCCTCTCGATGAGCATACTTACCCAGGTGAAGCTCAAGACCCTCGACGCGATGAAGGCGATCTCGGAAACGAGGAAGACCGAGGAGATCTGCAGGCAAGCCAGGGAAGCCCTCCGAATTGCGGGAGAACAGGAACGGGCCCAGGATAGACTCGCACCGCGGCGAATCATGCGGATCGAAAGGGAAAAGGCCCTGTCGGACCTCTTACAGTCGGAGATCACGCATTTGAGAGCCATCGGGGAAGTGCATGCAGCTCTGGCGGATCTGGACGCCGCGGTGGGGACGAACTACCCGGTGAGTCAGGCCTTTCCTCACCCGACCCCCGGCCCGGGGCCTATGGTCAAGCACGGGGTCCAGACCGCGGTTGACAAGGCGTTCGGTCTTGTCCGTCGCGTGATCAGGTGGTAATAGATATCTGAGGGTGTTGCCCGTCCGTCAATTATCGTGTTTTTCGGTTTAGGCCGCCAATGCACACAACGACCCCCGCTCAGGACTCCGCGGCCCCGACTCAAGCCACTCCGAGATTCAGACCCGATATCGTCGCGCACACCTTCGAAGAAAAGGGCGACGCCCGGTCCATCGTGCTGGAAGACCCGGTGGCAAACAAGTTCTTCCGCGTTTCCTCCTACGAATACGAGTTTCTCCGCGCCCTGGACGGACACCTCACCATCGCACAGGCCATCGACAGACTGCGACTCAACGGCCGTTTCTTCGCCGCGGATCACGCGATCAAGCTCGTGAATCAGTCATCCCGCTCGGGTTTGCTACTGGGGACGCCCTACGGCACATCCGCTACGCAGCTCGCGCTCAGGAAGACGATCAGGAAAACAGCGTCATACCGAACCGTGTCGCGCTTGTACTTCCTGTATCTGCCGTTGCTGAATCCCGATCGATTCCTGGACCGGACACTGTGGATCTGGCACTTGCTGGTCAACCGCTTCACCGGCACGGTGTTTGGGCTCGCTCTTCCCTTGGCGGTGTATCTGGCCATCGCGGACCTTCCGCGTCTGCATAGTGAGTTCCTCTTCTTCTTCAACCTGAGCAACCTGATGGTGCTCTGGATGGCCATTGCGCTGGTGAAGTTGGCTCACGAATTTTCCCATGCGTACACCGCGAAGTCCTTTGGGCTACGGGTTCCCGAAATGGGAGTGGCGTTTCTCCTGTTCTTCCCCTGTTTGTACTGTAATACCACCGCGGCCTGGCAACTGGCGAGCCCCCGGGAAAGGATCGCCATCTCTGCCGCGGGGATTATGGCTGAGGCCGCGGTTGCCACGGCCGCGGTGTTCGTATGGTACTTCACGCAGCCAGGATTGCTCAATTCCGTCGCGTTCTGGCTTATGGCGATCTCGGTGGTGTCGTCACTCTTTTTCAACGGCAATCCCTTGATGCGATATGATGGCTATTTCATGCTTGTGGACATGCTGCGCATCCCGAACTTGCAGACGCGAGCCTTTGCGCGTATCAGGTATCTGTTCCTGAACCGGGTTTGGGGGATCGAATCCGCGACCGACCGTGCCGAATCGCCGCGAGACCACGCGATCCTGGTGGTGTACGGTGTGTTGGCAATGGTGTACCGCGTGTTCCTTTATTCCGGTATAGTTGCTGCGGTGTACTTCAAGTTCGACAAGAGCATCGGATTTGCATTGGGGCTGGTCGCGTTCGCCTTGTTCATTGTGTTGCCGGTGGCCAAGGGGGCCTCGGGCCTGGTCAAGCGCGGGTCGGAGATGCGGCCCCGTCTCCGGGGCGTGATCGTGTTCCTGGTGCTCGTGACAGCCGTGCTCTGGTTGCTGACGCGACCATGGTCGGACAAGTCGGTGTACCCGTGCTACCTGGACTCGGCTCTGGAGCGGCAGATCGTGATTCCGGTTCAGGCTCCGGTCCGGGAGGTCCTGGTGCGGGAACGAGACGCGGTCAAGCCCGGCCAACTAGTCCTGAAGCTCGACTCCAGGCATCTCGAGTTCGTCCTCAAGGACAAGGAGGCCGAACGGCTGCTGACGGAACGGGAGATCAAAATCATCGAAGACACGGGCAAGAACCTGGAATCTTTGCCGCTGAAACGCATTGCGCTCATGAAGACTCAGGATGCGGTAGACAAGGTGAGGGACGACCTAGCCAATCTGGAATGGCGAGCCCCCTTCGAAGGACATATTACCAGGCTTGCGGCCTCACTTCAGCAAGGCGCGCGCTACGGAAAGGGGGCCGTGGTGGGGGAACTCGCGTCCGGAACATCCTGCGAGGTGGTGGCCTTGGTGCCCGAAGCGGACGTGGCGCAGATTTCGAGAGGCCAGGAGGTAGAGACCTGGTTCCCGGTGGCAGAGGGGAAGTCCTACCGACTGCGGCTGAGAGAGATGAGCCCCTTCAGCAGGGAAGATCTCGCGGGTTCTCCGTTTTCGAGCCGGCTCGGAGGAGAGATCGCCACTGAACCGAAGGGACGCGAGAAGAAGGAATCGCCACTGGACGCGTACTACGCGTGCCGCATGGATTTTTCGAACCGAGATGGGATACCGTTGGGTATCACGGGTCGCATGGTGGTGCGACATGCGCCAAGGAGCATCCTCGAGAGACTCATACAAAGTCTGTATCAGACCTTCAACAGGGAGATGGTGCTTTGATGGCTCCAAACCGATCACCCAGGATCGAACGAGCGGAGGACACGAGTCGGCAGGCTCTGGCAATAGGCTTGGAATTGGCCAAGAACGCCACCCGCGCGCGGACCCTCGAAGAGCTTCAATTTGTGCTGGTCAACGATACCAGAGCTCTGGTCCCTTTCGACCGAGCGATGCTCGTGGTGCACTTTGAGGGGGATTCCAAGCTCATCGCGACGAACAACCAGCCGACCCTGGAGGGCAAATCCGATTTTGTGGGCCGCCTCAACGATCTGGCCCCCGTCCTGAGGGGCTTGGAGAGGGGGCTGGTGTTGTCTTCCGAGGCTCTCAAGGCCGAGGACCTGCCCGGGGATATCGGGGCCGCGCTGAGCGAGTATGTGACCTACTCTCAATGTGCCTGTTTGATAGTGGTTCCGCTGTCGCTGCCGGACCATGTCATAGGGCACCTGATGCTCGAATTCTTCGGGGATTCCCGTCCCGGCCGAATAGAAACCCTCACCCTGATGAACATGGTTCCGTTCTTCTCTTCCGCGCTGGCCCAAAAATGGGTGCTGGAGAACCGGCCGGCAGTGCGGAAGTCGTTCATGCGAGCCATTTCCGGAAGAGCGGTCCCACTGAGGCGACAGCTTCGGCTGAAAGTGGTGTTCGCTGTGGTGGTGCCGCTTTTGGTGGCAACCGCAATGTGGCTGCCGGTCACCTTGAAGGTTGGCGGAAGAGCCGAGGTCGCTCCTGACCGGGAACACTACGCGTTCGTCGAGACTGACGGTGTGGTCAAGGAGGTGCTCACGCGCACCGGAGCTTCGGTGAAGAAGGGGCAGGTCGTCGCGGTACTCGATCCCCTGGAAATCGACTACGAGATCAAAGAGGCGGAACGAACCCTCGAGAGCCACAAGGCTGAGGTCGAAATCCTCCGGAATCTCGGGGCAGAGGACGCTTCGAAATTGGCCGAAGCCCAGTTGGCCATGATCAGGACGCTCCGAGCCAGGCAGAAGGTGGAATACCTCCAGTGGAAGAGGAAGTTCCTCGAGATCCATGCGCCTGATGACGGAGTGGTGCTTGACGAAAAGCTCGAAAGCCTCGTGGGAAAGAAGTTTTCCGCGGGAGAGGCGTTTTGCACGGTCGCGTCTCCGGAGCAGCTCTTGGTCGAGATACTGGTCAAGGAAAGCGACGCGTCGTATCTGAAACCGGGTCAGGCAGCGACGATCTTCTTCAACTTCAGCCCAGAGCAAGGGCATCCGCTGGTGGTGAAGAGCATTCCCCCCAAGTTTGAGGCAACGGCACGGGAAGGGAACGCGTTCCGAGTGAAGGCGGAGTTCGTGGGGCCTCGTCCGGAAGTCAAGCCCGGCATGCTGGGAGTGGCGCACGTGGATGCCGGCGACGGAAGCCTCTGGTTCGTCCTGACCCGCCGAATCGTCACTCGCCTGAGAGAAATGACGCTTATGTTCTGATGCCAAATCGTTTATCAGAAAGTTCTCCGGGGGAAACCCTTTATCAGAAAATGCGATTCCGGGGGATGGAACTTTTTGCAAGATGTTCCTACCCCCGGACCCCCATCTTCAAGAACTCTTGGGATAGTGCGGCTCCCGCTGGTCGCCGCAGAGAAAGCCGGCTCCTCGAGACGCCGGTGG
>JBFMAA010000131.1:0-16683 GCA_040755955.1 Thermodesulfobacteriota bacterium | reverse complement strand
ACTTTCACCCTCCCCTAACCCCTCCCATCAAGGGAGGGGAATAGCAAGCCCTGTCGCCTAGTGGTTGTAGGGAAGGGAGAGTGGGTTTGTGTCTACTTTCACGGTCCCGCGAATTTCAAAGCGCGCGTCTGAGTCAACAATCGCCTCGACCTCGGTCGGTCCGCGGGCAGTCCGATGGCGGGGAGGATTGATTCTGCGCAGTTACCGGGCGATGAGGACCGCGGTGCTGGTCCCGCGCTTCGGGGCTGTCAAAAAGTAAGAGTTCACCGCAGAGACACAGAGGACGCAGAGAAGAACAAGAAAAGAGCTTGAAAAAGCTATGCTTTTCTATCGCAGGCTCACCTCATAGGCTGCTGTTGAAGCATGAGCGATTCGCGAATTTCTCTTCTTATTCTCTGTGCTCTCTGCGCCTCTGCGGTGAGTCTTCTTGTTCCCGGTGAACGGTTACGTCAAAAAACCGGAAGCTGGTCACACGTCTTCGCCGTCGGCGAAGAATTCCCCCGTGAGCAGCACAAATAATTCGAGGAGTAAGTATATGTCGGCACGAAGTGAACAAAAAAGAAAGAAGGTTGTTCTTCAGACGATATTCTTCGGCGTTGTGTCCGCTGCCCTGTATGCTGCGGTGTTCGCGAATGCAACGTACGTCGCGGAACTCTTTGCGAGAGGAGGGTACTACGCGGCTCTTCCCATAGCCACCGTGTTTGTCTTCTCCTTTGCACACGGAAGTTTCGCGGGCAATCTGTGGTCCGCGCTCGGCGTAGAAGCGATCACCAAGCCGGCCGTGAAGCGCCCGGTTGTGTCTGCCCCGCGTCCTTCACCGCAACCTCGGCCTCGCCTGAGAATGCAGGCCTAGTTTGCCGGACTCGACAACATCGGAAAGGAGTGAGACATGCACGATCAAGCCGTGGAAGCCGTCAAGTTCATCGACCTGACTCTGGTTAACGTTACCTTCCTGTTCATCGTCGGTTTCGTGGGAGGCCTTGTGAGCGGATTCATAGGCTCCGGCGGGGCCTTCGTCCTCACCCCGGGGATGATGAGCCTTGGAGTGCCCGCAGCGGTTGCAGTCGCGAGCAATATGTGCCATAAGTTCCCCAAGGCGCTCGTGGGAGCGTACAAGCGATACAAGTACGGACAGGTGGACCTCAAGCTCGGAGTAGTGATGGCTGCTTCGGCGACATTAGGAGTCCAGGTGGGCATCAAGATCCAGGAGATGATCTTGGCCAAATGGGGCGAAGCCGGCTCGAATCTGTACGTCAGTGTGTCGTTTGTGGCGGTGCTTGTGCTCGTGGGCTCCTACGTGTTTCTTGACGCCCGGACGATCTCCAAGTCAGGCGGCGCGGAAGAACCGGCCCGCCTCGCGAAGTGGCTCCAGAGCATTCACCTTCCGCCGATGATCCATTTCAAGACCGCAGACGTGCGCATTTCCCTCTGGTTCACGCTCCCCGTAGGATTCGCCACGGGACTCCTCGCGGCAACGATCGCGGTGGGAGGCTTTGCAGGCGTTCCCGGCATGATCTACGTGATTGGCGCGTCGGGCCTGATTTCATCCGCGTCTGAGCTGGTCATTGCTTTTATCATGGGGTTTGGCGGCACGGTGAAGTGGGCAATGAACGGAATGGTGGACATTCGGCTTACGCTGATCATCCTTGCCGGGTCCCTGATCGGAGTCCAGTTGGGAGCGATCGGCACCACATACGTCAAAGAACACATGATCAAAGTGGTCATGGGAACCATCATGCTCATCGTCGCGTTGAGCAGGCTTCTGGCGATTCCACGGTATTTGACCGAGTTGAACCTCATGTCCGTCAGCGGGGACGTGCTCACGATCCTTGACACAGCCGGCTTTCTCACCATGTGCTTCGCCCTTGCGGTGGGTGCGGTGATCATTCTGGGCGGCATGATCAAGGCAAAGCGCGCGGAACCCGTTTTGGGAGCTGAGTCTTACGAACATGTGTAGACGCATCCTGGTCGCAGTGGACGGGTCGGAATCCAGTGTGTTCGCTCTCCGACAAGCGTTTCCTTTGGCACGGGCAGAGCGGTGCCCTGTCCGTGTCATCTCGGTGGTGCCGCCGTATCGGGGAGAACTTCGCGTGGTAGGGGTCAAGGAGCAGCTTTCAGACTTGCTGACCGACCCCCACCGGCGAGCACTGGCACTGGCCAAAGAAGCTGCCCAGGAGGCTCACACCTCCATCGAGACGATGCTCGAAGAGGGGGAACCTCACGAGAAGATCGTCGAGGAAGCCGAAGACTTCGACTGTGACCTCATCGTAATGGGGGTGCGAGGTCATAACCCCGCGGAAGACATCCTCATGGGAAGCATGACGGAACGGGTGATCGGTTACAGCCGCACGGATGTGCTCGTCATTCCGCTGGGGAAGAGACTCGGTCTGGAGAGTATTCTCGTAGCGGTAGACGGCTCGGAGAACAGCTACCAGGCGGCACAAAGGGCGTTCAGATTCAACCGGTCGTACGGAAGTCGGCTCGACGTGCTCACGGTGGCGGATGTCCCCCCCCACCTTTATGGAATATCCCCGGAAACCGCCGCGAACATGATCGCCAAGGCTCGCAAAGACCTTCACGACATCAAAGAGAGATGCCGAGCCGAGGGGATAGAGGCGGAGTTTCTCGTGCATGAAGGGAGCGCTGCCGAGAAGATCACCGAAGTGGCACTCGCGCGACACGCAGGCCTGATAGTCATGGGGTCCCACGGTCGCACCGGATTGACGAGGCTTCTCATGGGGAGCGTGACCGAGCGGGTTATCGGCAGCGCTTGTTGTCCCGTGCTCGTCGCACGAACCTGAACCCCGAGGAGAACACGATGAAAGTGCTGGTCGGCGTTGACAAGAGCCAGGAATCACATGTGGCTCTGGCGTATTCATGTCATCTTCTGGAGCACTTCCATGCGGATATTCACGCATTGTACGTGAAGCCCGATGAGGCGGATCTTGCTCCGGACAGCTTCTATGCCCCGTTCTTCTCGAAGGACGGTCTTGAACGATGGTTGGACTCTGAGGCCCTCCAGGTGCAAGAGGAAGCTCTGAACACCTGCCAATACTGCCTGGCCGGCAAGGTGCCGTGCAATCCGATGATTGCCGAGGGCGACCCCGCGGAAACGATCCTGGAACTCTCCGAGGAAGGAGACTATGGCATGATTGTTCTGGGGTCACATGGGCACTCGTCCTTGAAGGGGTTCCTGCTCGGGACAGTACACGCCAAAGTTCTCCACAACGCCACGAAGCCCGTGCTGATTGTGCGCGATTACCGGGAGATTAAGCGGGTCGTCGTGGCGTACCGAGGATCGGACTGTGATCAACAAGCCCTTGAATTTATTGCCCCTCTTCTCGGGAGGAAGGCCCCGGAGATTACCGTCGTCTATGTGCAGGAGCGCGACCGGGGGGAATCGGACGAATCCGCGAAGGCCTGTGTCATGACGGGTTACGACACGCTGAAGAACCTGGGGCATGAACCGGTGGTCAAGATCCTCAAGGGTGATTTCGTGGACGAGGTGATAAGGGAAGTGAAGTCCTCCCTTTGCGACCTCTTGGTTCTGGGGGCATACGGCCACCAGAAACCCAAATACCTGCACCTCCTGAGCGATGAGGCACTCAACCTGGTCCGCTCCACGACAAAGCCTGTGCTCGTCTTTCGAGGCGCGAAACGGTGACGCTGCCGGCATTCTCGATGTACCCACCTGCAAGCAATGCACTGCAACGTCCTCGTACAAGTCGCGATGGTGAAATGCCCTTTGCCTTGCTTTGAGCCCTCCAGTTGTGGCAAGTGCCCATACCAACCTGCGTACCGTCACGGAAGATTTCGGACAACCCCTTTCTTAAAGGGCGGCTGGGAGCCGCTCTGTGTGATCGTCACCGGTAGAGGTACCTACTCGGGCCTCTCTACACCCAGTTGCTTGAATATCCGTGCAGCGGTGAATTCAGGAATTTCACGATGTCGAGGCACGGATGCCCGGTGGTGAGTGGCCGGGTTTTCCCAAATCGAGTGTTCCGCCCCTTCCCTTACGAGGCGACACCCTTGGTTAAGCAAAACATGAAGGAGGTCGCGTCGTTTCATGGCACCGCTGTGTGAGGTGCGATGCTGATCCGGGACGTCGCTGTCACCAGCAAATGTATGGGTTCCTCCAGATCCGCTTCCGGATCGGTACACGACGGATCTGGCTGAGGAAGGGGCTCGCCAAGGCGTAGAGCAGTTTCCGCCATGTCCGCCAGGGCACCGGCCAGCAGCCGGCGCGCCTCTTCCAGAGTTTGGCCGCACGTGATCGTCCCGGGGAAGTCAAGCACTTCCGCGTGCACGCCCTCGTCATGGAACTTGAACATCGCTTTGTAAGTCAACATGTCGTCTACTTCCCGAAGGCTATTGGAACGATTCGTCAGTCATATTCCCTTTCGACAGTTTACATCATGGTTTGTGGATTCGCAAAGAGAAGCTCCGGGTGCGGCGTCTCTCAATACGAACCGTCGTGCGCGACTGAAAGCCCGTTGACCGCGGCAAAGGGCGGGCCGAAGGCCTGCCCCGCAGAGACCGCACAGGTTCCCCCCTTCGCATGGCTAGAATCGCATCTGCGCCATGGCAGCGATCGACCCCTGATCAGACCAGACCTTGGCCCCGTCAAAGGAGAAGTCGATGCCGAATGCGTCGTTGGTGAGATTGTGTGATCCCGTGGTGGTGAGACGCTTGAAATCGCCCTCGAGCCGTACCAGGAACGCGTCGCTCAGATGCATGCTTGTGCTCAATCCGATGTGCCAGCAATACCCTTTGGTTCGTTCGACCGTTCTTCTGTCTCCTGCCCGCAAGAGGTGCTTGTCCTCATTCCAACCCTGTGCCCAGGCGATATCGGCCTGAACCGAAAACTCGATCTTTGATCCACAGGCAAACCCGCAAGATGGTATTTTCGTTGCACAGGCAGACCCGCGGGATTGTCCCAAGGAAGCCTTCCATATGCCGCCGAGGTACGCATGATTGAAGGTCTGCCTGAAACGGATACCGTCGCCGGGAAGCGGGGACACGTTGCCGGACATGTCCATCTGGTTTCCGTCATGGGTCGTGAAATCGAAGTACTGATATCGGTACCCGCCGACCGGTCTGAGGCTCATCGTGCCTGACGATTTGCCGAACGAAAGGCCCATGTCGACCAGGTATCCCCTGTTCAGCGCGCACTGGGATTCACTGAAAATGGTCTTCTGAAAGGGATTTGACTCGTCGTCCCAGTCCGAATCCTGCATCTTCAGGTTCGCCTCGCTGTTGAGGTTGATCCACCCCTCGGCAAACACCGAGACACATCCTCTCGAGTACTCACCTCTCAGCCCGCCAAACCATTGGTCGATGGGGAATTCGAGGCGGCTCAGAGGGTCCTGATTCGGCGGAAAAGGATTGGGGAACTGATACGAGGTGAAGCTGTTGATACACTTTCGGATGCCAAGCGCAACCTCGTACGGTCGCTCATATTGACAATGTTGTTGCACACAGGGGCTGTACGGAACGGTCATGGGAGCCCAAACCGGTGCTTGAGCTCCCGCGACGGACCAACCTAACCCACACATACAACACACACCAAACAATATTAAGGTTACTCGAACAACCATACCTTCCTCTCAGACATAAAAAAGACCGTCTGGGACGGAATAGCTTGACCAACGCGACCGCGACAGATACGACGCCGAAGTTCAGAACCCCGTAGGCGGAGCTGCGGGGCATTTCGGTGGCCGACGCATGTCAAGAGAGCCGTCATTCCTCGCAAGCGAGAAGGAATGCCAAAAAATCGCGTGTCGCCTCTATGATTACGATGTGAATGGATAATATCACGTGAAAGATGCAAAGTCAAGTGCAACTGTAACTTGAAGGTTCATCGGAGTTTACTTTAAGTTTACTTCATTACAATTCTATATTACAGCGGTTTTTTGCAGTTGGCTCTGCGGCGGGAAACGGGCGCCCTCATGAACGGCTACCGTTATTCGACCGTGCCCCCCCTGTCGAGCACACGGCACCAGTACCCCAACGAACCGGGTACTGCCTGCCAGCCTTCTTTGGTGAGCGCGGTGAAGCCGTCGCCGTACCCGATCATCGCCCTCGCCGCGGTTCCTGCGGCTAGTAGCGCAGCGGCCCGCTGTTGGGCCGAGGCGGCCAGAAAACGGGGTTCATCCGGCGCCACCACGACTATTTTGAGCTCTGCCAACCGTGCCCAATAAGGACTGACGCTGCCAACGATCCCCACTTTGTCACCTGCCCGAAGACCGCGCTCTTTGAGGAATCGGGCCAAAGACCACTGACCGTACAGAGCTTCCCGGTACGACGGCTTCCCCGGAGACGAGCTGCTCCCCCTGTGTGCCTGTTCCCCCACCGAAAACGCACACATACTCACGATCACGACACCCAACAGACTCGCCGGCAGTATGGTCCGAGTCCGCGAGGCGCGCAGAGTTGCCCGCAGGCGTTCCGCCTGGGCAACAAGAAAAGGAACCGCCAAGACACAAAGACGCGGAGAAGAGGAATTCATGGCACCTTCATGAGGTGGATCGCCCGCTGACTTGCTCGTGTCTTGGTGTCTGTGTGGTTGGTGTTCGCCGCGGGAGACCGATGCCCCCTGAACGGTCGTTGCCGAAGCAGCGCATACGCCTTGCGTTCTCCCGGCTTCCGTCGTGGGATGAGGTTTCTCCTCCTCTTGCCGCGACGCCGGATCCGCGGCGGAAGTGAGTCCTCCATCGGGTTGCGGCTCGGACGACGGCTCAGGCCCTTTCTGTCTAGCCCCGAGCAGGAGCCCCACAAAACCCAGGAAGAGAAACGGCGCCACATACCGGATTTCCACGACGACGAGAGAAAACAGACTTATCCCCAGCATCGCGGTCACTCCGCACATGACTGCCGCGGACGGCGGTACCAACGGTCCGAACCTCGGAGCACATAGCGCGGCCTGAACCCCGAACCAGATCGGAACCAGCAGGAAAAGCCAAGGGGTCTGCCGGAATATGTCCATGAGGTTGCCGGGAATCACCCGCGCCTGCGCGACCACATCGAACACAGGTCGAATCCCGAGACTCCAGGCCGCCAAGTCGAATCCCGCGGGGTACGTGCATTCCCCGAGCAAGCCGAGGTCGTATCCAAGCACTTCCGGGTCCTGATGGAGTCTCTCAGGTGGAGCGACGGGCTCACCTCGTCCTGCCACAAAGTGCGCGTAGTTGTAGTTGCCTGCCTCACCATAAGAAAACCGCCCCACCTTCGCGGACAGGGCCACGATCAGGGGACTCCCCACGATCACCATGGTGAGCGCGGCCACAACCATCGTCGAGACGGCCTTGCGCAGGCCGCCTGAAACGAGCGCAGCCATCCCGAAAAAAACCCAGGAAAACGGGAAGAAGAACGACTTGAACAGATATCCCAGCCCGCATACTCCTCCCAGCAGCACGCTCCAGCTCACGCCCGGCCTGGTCTGCTTGATCCGGAGCACGATGCTCATGGCGACCAGGACAATCGCACACACACACATATCCGGTGCGACGAGCCGCATTCTGATCCAGTCCAACGCGGCAAAGAGAAACAAGCCATACGCCAGTGCCCGTACCAGAGCGAACGGGAGGGTGTGTTCCGTGTGGTTCACCTCTCGCCTCACCAGAGACAGGAATAGCTCACAGGACGCCATCGCGGCCAAGAGCCCCACGAAGTTCACCACCTTGAGGAAAGGCACCTCGGAAAGGCGATCCGGTTGCCATACCATCATCGCCACACCCATGGCAAAGGCGTATCCCGGGCTCTCGGTCAGGTTCACGAGCGCGGACCATTTCCCCCTGCTGAACGCATCGGCCATTTCGATGTAGTTGATGCCGTCGCTGTTGAGGTAGTAGCGTGTGGAGTAGGTAAGAATAGCTCCCGCGACGAGCCCGAACACCCAATACAGCGCACGGGCACGTCTTTCCCATCGGCTCAGGGAAAGGGGATCAGAACCATGGGGCCTTTCCATCGGAACTTGCTTCCGATCAGGGCATTCTGAGATCAGACTCCTCGAGGATGCGATAGATCTCCTCTCGGGAGCCCGCTCCCCTCAGGCGGTCCTTGAGCACGGGGTCCTTGAACACCCTCGATATCCTTGCCAGGGCCTTGAGGTGCTCGCTCGCGGAGTTTCTCGGGGCCACGATCAGGAAGAAGAGATGGGCCGGTTTCCCGTCCATGGAGTTGAAGTCTACTCCTCTGGAACTCTTGGCAAAACTCGCTTCCAGATGAGCTAATCCGTCAAGTTTCCCGTGGGGTATGGCGATACCACCTCCGATACCGGTGCTGCCCAGCTTTTCGCGCTCGATAAGCGTGCCGATCAGGACCGCGTGGTCGATACTCGGGTTGGCCCTTGCAATGGGTTCCACCATCTCAGCGAGGACTTCCTCTTTGGTGGTCCCCTCGAGCGAGGCGATTATGGCATCTCGACGAAGGAAGTCGAGGATTCTCATCTGCTTCAACTCCGAAAACGGGGGATTCGGTTGAGCCTCGGTTGTGTGGGCATGATCCGGCTCCTCCGATCTCCCATGTGTAGTCACCTTATGGTAGCCCATATTCCTGCCTGATTCCAGTGTGCCCGATTCCCCTTCGCCTCGATTTTCAGAGGTGGAGGAAACTGGGGAGGGCCATCGAGACCCCCGTCGTCCGGTCCGAAAAGGATGGTTCAGCGGGATACGCCGGCCAACCCAAGAACACACCACAAAAGCACCAAGACACAAAGAAATCGAAGAGCAATCATCAGGTCGCTGTTCTCGTGACCAGGCTTTCTTCGTGTCTTTGCGTCTCGGTGATCCAGCCTCTTGCCGGCCGGCTGATACGATTGCGCGTTCTGAGAAGTGACTTCAGGCTCCAGGCGGGACAGGCATCTTGCCTGTCGTCCTGTGGGTAACCTCACCTGTTTGAAGTCGCATTGGTATGCATGCTTGCCGTTGCCGCGGGCGTCGATCGTTTCCCACGCTCTCTGTGGGTACAAAACGAATCGCGGTGCAAGGCATCCGTGCGCACGGATCCTTTTCACCGCGTCCAATGTTCACTCAGGGTGTGTGTCAGGCCTGTCAGGCGCCCCGACGGCGCGTTCACGGCCGACCGCCTCAGAGATCCCTAGTTCTGGGGGACGATGAGGCCGTAGTTGCCGTCCTTTCTCCGGTAGATCACGTTGACCGTGTGGGATGTCGCATTGTTGAAGACCAGGAAGTCCTGGTTCGATAGATCCATCTGCATGGCAGCCTCGTCGACCGACATGGGTTTGACGAAGTAGTTTTCGGTTCTCACCACCACAGGCTCTTGATCGTCTTCGAAGCTCTCGGGCTGGTAGATGTCCCGGCGCCACGTGATTTCTCTTCCCGCGGACGGCTTGTGGGTACGGATCTTTGCCTTGTACTTCTTCACCTGCCTCTCAATCTTGTCCATGACCAGATCGATGGCCGCATACATGTCCTCGTGAGCTTCCTGGCCTGAAATCCGAATACCGTTGATATTAATGACCACTTCTACGATATTGCGGAACTTTTCGACCTTCAGTGCGATTTGCGCGTCCAGCGGCTTGTCAACATACTTCTTCAAGCGGCCCGCTCTGTCTTCGGCGTAGGCCTTCAGAGCATCAGACGCCTCCATGTGTCTGAATGTCACTGCTGTCTTCATGAAACGAACTCCAACAAAAGGTCTCGGTCTCTGGCCGGTGGGGCGTTTCGGTCTCTCTTTGGGGCCGGCTTATCAGGTGTGTGTGCCGGCCCCTTCCCTATTGTGCCTCGTTGTCTTCTCCGGCCGAGAAGATTTCCTGAACGCTCGAGCGACAGAAGCGGACTAAGCCGGAACCGATTCCCGAATTCCTGCTCGGTTGCGTCGTACGACGCGTATCCGCCGGAGATTTTGCTGCGGTCTGGACCAAGCCTCTGCGGGTGTCGGTCGCGTTTCCGCCGCTCTGTGGTCAGGCTGGACATGGGACACGGTCTTCCCGGATAACCAATGCGACCGAAATCGGACGCTTTCCGCTGCTTCCGTGGGTCGAAGCCGATGGCTGATCGCAAGGCGTCGCTTCAGGAGTCAGTCGCCGGCCCTGAAGGCGCTTGCACTGCATAGCCCGGCTCTTGGGCCCCGGGTTTCGCGGTCGGCTATCCCTCCCTCAATTCAGCAGCGTGGTGCGGGAGACCATCCCCACTCTCAGAACTTCTTCTTCCTTTGGCTCGACGGGGGTATCCCCAGTTCCTCCCTATACTTCGCGACAGTCCGCCGAGCGATGGTGATGTCCGCGCGTGCCAGCTCCTCCACGATCTGTTTATCACTGGCCGGTTTCTTTGGGTCCTCCTTCTTGATCAGCCGGAGAATGTGCTTCTTGACCGCCTCGGAAGCAATTGACTCCGAGCCGTGCGGTATCCCCGAATTGAAAAAGAATTTCAGCTCAAAGATTCCCTGTGGGCTGTCCATGTACTTGTTGGTGGTGACACGGCTAATGGTCGATTCGTGCATTTCGATATCTTCGGCCACGTCCCGAAGAATGAGTGGCCTGAGATAGTCGATCCCCTTGTCGAAAAACTCCCGCTGGAACTTCACGATCGACTCCGCGACCTTGTAGATCGTGCGCTGGCGTTGGTGGATGCTCTTGATCAGCCAGATCGCGCCTCGCATCTTCTCCTGGATGTAGTCCTTGGCTCCCACCGCGGCCGTATTCGGCTGAAATCGGTTGTGATAGAGCGGGTTGATCTTGAGCCTGGGGACCCCGTCGTTGTTGAGCACCACCGAATAGTCCGATCCCACCTTGATGACGTACACGTCCGGAATGGGATAGATCACGTCTTTCCCCGAGTAGTTTCGTCCCGGTCTGGGGTCGAGTCGGGATATAGTGCGCGCCGCGTCCTGCACTTCCTCCAACGACAATCGCAACTTTCTGGCCACCACGTCGAGTTTCCCTGCATGGAACAGGTCGAACGCCTCCGTCAGGACGGCTATTACGTTCGGACACTCGGGATCGAGCAGGCGTGCCTGGATGGTGAGGCATTCCTGCAAGGTGCGCGCGGCCACTCCCGCGGGCTCGAGTTGTTGGACCATCCCGAGCACCCTCTCGACTTCTTCCACGCTCACCTTGAGGCTTTCCGCGAGCTCTTCCAGGCTGGCATCGAGGTATCCCCTGTCCTCCACGTTGCCTATGATCTGGAGAGCTATGCGACGGTCTTCGCCTTCGATGTGGCTCATTTGCAGTTGATCGAGAAGGTGCTTGAACAGGGTGTTTCCATACGTGAGGAGGTCCTCGAATGATCTGCGCTTGTCGTCATCGCGGGCCACCCGGCTGGTATCTCCGCCGTAGTTCTCTATGTACAGCCCCCACTCTGCGCTGAGCACGTCGCCACCGTTTGGCGCCTGGGGCTCCTTGGCTAGATCTTCTATTGATTCAAGGTCGTTACGAGTCGGAGCCTCTTGCGCGGTGAACGGCTCTTCGAACGTGCCCACTTCGAGCAGGGGGTTTTCCCTCAATTCGTGCTCCAGGGCATCCACCATCTCCATGTGATTGTACTGGAGCAGCTTGATGGCCTGCTGGAGTTGCGGCGTCATCACCAGTTGCTGGGTTTGACGCAATTGTTGTCTGACTTCAAGGGCCATTTCGATTAAGACTCACATTCGGAACTGTTTGCCCAGGTAAACCTCTTTGGCTCTATCGCTTGCCGCGATCGAGCGCGGGTCCCCGTGTTCGAGTATGCGACCTTTGTCCAACAGATATATTCTATCACACACGCCCAGTGTTTCTCTAGTGTTGTGGTCAGTGATGACGATTCCGATGCCTCGCTGTTTGAGTGTGGCGATGATCTTCTGGATTTCCAGGACCACTATCGGGTCGAGGCCCGCGAACGGTTCGTCGAGCAGCATGAAGTCCGGGTCCGTGACCAGGGCTCGAGTGATCTCCAGGCGACGCTTCTGCCCTCCGGAGAGGCTTTCAGCCCTTTGGTCCCTGAGCCTGGATATGTCAAGTTCATCCAGGAGTGCTTCAAGCCTTGCTTTTCGCCGGGACTTGTCAGGTTCGACGGTTTCCAGTATTGCCATGATGTTCTGACTTACGGTCAGCTTCCGGAACACCGAGGTTTCCTGAGGCAGATAGTTCAGTCCCAGTCGCGCCCTCAGGTACACGGGCAGCACGGAGATGTCCTGCCCATCAAGTAATATATGGCCTGAATCCGGTCGCACAAGGCCCGTGATCATGTAGAAGGTCGTGGTCTTGCCCGCTCCGTTGGGACCCAGAAGACCCACCACTTCCCCGGACCGAATGTACAGACTCACTTCGTCGACCACTCGATGTCCGTTGAAGGCCTTGACCAGCGCCTGTGCTCTGAGTTCTCTTGCCGCTTCTATTGCCTGTCTCCCGTGCACTACTTCGGTGAGAATTCTTCTCGGGCAGCGAATATTTCTCGCCGGACCCCGCTTCATCATCGGGCCTTCGTGAGGCGCAGTCCTGATGATGACCGCGGCTTCGACCCGCGTGGCCACCTCTCCCCGCCGCAGCAACACGCGCGAGCCGACGAATGCCAACGCGATTACTGGCCACGACTGCCGGTCGCACTGTGACTGCCCGGATCGATGCGGATTCGGATGGCCGACCTGTTCGCGTCAGGAATGTTCTGTCTCTGGTCGGGCAATTCCGGGGTGTTCCTGCCCGGATTGATTTGGACGCCGACCGCCGGCTGGTCCGAGTGCGACCGATCCTTTTCCGGGAGCATTTCGACCCTGTTCTCGTCGAGCCATATGATGATTCGCGACGCCCACATCTTGTCGCCTCCGTGAAATACGCGAGCAGGGCTTCCCGTGAGGGTGATGGTCCGTTGCCGGTTGTCGAAGACAGCCATGTCCCCGAAGGCCATACGTGTGTCCTGCGCCATTTTCACGTTCCCGGATGCAGTGATGCTTCTCAGCCCGCTCAGGCTCTGAAACCCTTTCGGCAGATATGCAGCTTTGGACCCGGCGTGGTTCTTTGCGGCTTTCTCGTCGTAGACCAGCTTCATTTCGTCGCACTGCATCGTAAGCTCACCCTGCCGGACTGTGACGTTGTTCTTGAAGACCGATTCGACGCCATTCGAGATATTGCGTGCCGACGCGGTGCCGGCCGTGATCTCGATGGGCTTTTTCGCCCGGTTTTCGACTGAAAAGAGGTCACCGTCCATGGGCTTGCCGTTCGCGGGCAAGCTGAGCATCCCGATGAGGAGAACCAACACCAGACAAGACAGAGTACGTTTCATTGCTGAGTCTCCATGCTGCAAAGGCGGCCTATCCACAGCTCCAATTCTCTCACATCCAGCCGTGCCGGGGGTATCCTCCATCGGCCCCGGAGACAAACTACGAATGCACCAAGACACAAAGAAATGAAAGAACAATGCTCAGGCTACCGTTCCTGTGAACAGGGTTTCTTGGTGTCTTTGTGTCTTGTAGGTTCATTCCGTCTTCTTCCCGGCGCAACGCGTGCCTTCACATGTCACCACAGCGAGTCCGCGATCGAAGGCTGTTTCCGACGTGACGCGTCGTTGAGCAACTCGACCCGGTTTTCGTCCATGTGTATCACAATGGCATCCGCCACGGCCTCATCCGTGCCCTGAGCAATTCGAGGGCGCCCTCCTGTCAGGGCTATGACCCCTTTCTGGTTGTCGAAAAAGAACTTCTGTGCATGTGCCGTCGTCTTGTTCTCCACTATTCTGACATTCCCCGTCGCGGTGATGGTGTGCAGTCCGCCGGCGCCCTGAAGCCCTGCCGAGAATATCACCGCTTCCCACGCTACTTGGGATTCGTCGGCTTCATCGCCGATCACCATCGAGAGCTCGTCGCATTCCAGGCCGAAATCTCCCTGCCGGACACTGACATTCCCGCTGAACACGGTTTCTTCACCTGCGGGAGTGCGTTGCGTCTTTGAGCTCTCAGCCTGGACTTGCATCCTTTCCGAAGCTCTGTCGCCGAACGAGAAGAGTCTCTTCTCCTGGGTGCATGCCTCTTCCGGCACGACAATGATCCCTGTCACGAAAGCGAACACCAGACAAACGGCCGCGCCCTTCATGGGTGGGTCTCCATGTCACAGAGGGAGTCTCTCTCCAGGGTCGACCCATTTCACATTGAAGAGGGTCGATTTCACATCCTTCTCGATCACGAGCTCTTGCCTGTCCACGTCTACGGTGAGGCCCGTACCGGTCACCAGGATGTCGGGTCCTTTCAGGGAAATGGGCGACGATGTCTTTGCCTGACGGCTCTTGTCCGAATATTCCATCGCGTCGGTCTCGTACACGAAGTCGCCGTGCCGGACCACCACGTTCCCTCTCATCGAGTAATCGCCTTTGTCCCGGTCCAGATCACCGCGATCCGCGCTAAGCGAGATTCCCTCGCCGTTCGCGCCGTGGTACACAACCTGGGGTTTGACGAGCACTATCTTGTCCAGGGCCTCTGACACGGTCGCGGACTCGGCTTTCAGCTCCCACGGGTTCGGTCCGGGAGACGAATACTGGAACCCCCGTATCGTCATCCCGTCGTCCCTGGTCGGCTCAGGAGGCGCCACGATGGTCTCCGGCGGACTCGTCCATATCTTACCCGCCAGGAAGACCGCAACGGACGCCACCGCGGCCGCGATCACCAGGACTTGCAGGGCCTTCTTGATGAGATTGAGTCTATGCCAGCGTTCGAGCTCTCGGTACTTCATGGGCCCCTCACAAGCCTGCAATAACGGAAAGGGGGGCTCTCAATTTGCTCACGTCGCCACAATCCCCGAACTGGAGCGGGCGTCTTTTCACGCGTAGTACCTTTCCATCACTTTGTCCCATCGGCCTTGGGCTTTGAGTATCATTTCGATAATCTCCCGAGCCACGCCGTCGCCTCCTCGATGTCTTGTCACGTATGTGGCTGCGCCTCGGACTTCCGTGGGAGCTTCCGGGACCGTGAATGCCACTCCCACTCGTCTCATGAGCGGAATATCCACGATATCGTCTCCCAGGACCGCCACCTCTGCGGGTTCCAGTCCCAGCCCTTCCATGAGCGCCGTGAGTGCGGGCCTCTTGTCCTTCATTCCCTGAAAGACCCTGTCCAAGCCGAGATCCTGAGCTCTGCGCGCCACGACCTCCGAACTCCTGCCCGTCACGAGCGCGATTTCCAAACCACATCGCTTTGCAATCTTTATACCATGTCCATCGCGAACTTGGAAGGATTTTATCTCAAGGTCCGCGCCTCCGAACACAATTTTTCCATCAGTAAGAATGCCGTCCACGTCGAAGATGATCAGCTTGATCCTTTTCAGGGCCGTGGCAAGTGCGTTTTCGGGCGCGGGCACGTGTGCGCTCTCTTCGCAGGTCTGCACGAGCGGCTCTCCACGCGGGACGAGTCGGAAGATCTCCGCCAGGTTGGTTATCACCGCTTCGAGGTCGGCCAGAGCCAGGGAATTCGGGCCGTCACACAGGGCTCGGTCCGGGTCAGGGTGCACCTCCATGAAGACTCCGTCGGCTCCCGCGGCCACCGCGGCCCGGGCCAACGGCGCCACCAAAGAGCGGTCTCCTCCGGAACGGCCGTCCCCTGCCCCGGGAAGCTGCGCGGAGTGGGTCGCGTCGAAGATGACCGGGCAGCCGAAGTCTTTCATGCGCACCACGGACCTCATGTCCACCGCGAGGTCGTGGTACCCGAAGAACGTGCCGCGCTCGGTGAGGAGAATCCTCTTATTCCCGGTGCTTCGGACCTTCTCCACCGCGTGGCGCATGTCCTGCGGAGCCATGAACTGGCCTTTCTTGATATTCACGGCTTTTCCGGTCTCTCCGGCCGCGATGAGGAGGCTCGTCTGGCGACACAGAAACGCGGGAATCTGGATCACGTCCAGCACTTCGCCGGCTTGAGCCGCTTGATCCGGAGCGTGAATGTCCGAGAGTACCGGCAAACCGGTCGCTTCCCTGACTGAGGCGAGTATCCTGAGCCCTTGGCCGATCCCCGGACCCCGGAAGGAGTTCGCGGATGTCCTGTTGGCCTTGTCGTACGAGGACTTGAAGACCATTGGCAGACCGGTCTTGCCGGCGAGCCGCGCCACCTCGGTTGCGACCTCCATGGCCAGCGATTCCGACTCGATCACGCACGGACCCAGCACAAGAAACAGCTTGTCGCCGTCGCCGAGACACGTTCGGCCTACTTCGACGCCTTTGCTCGTCCCATGGAGGTCTGTCATACTGCTCTTCCCTGTTCGACGCAGCTTTGGATTTCTCCCGCCGAGGCGCGAGCATAGCAGAAAGGAACCCGTGTTGCCAGTGCGCAGTAGCCCTGCGGGGAACCGCGAAGATCGGGTGCCGCGCACTCCGGTACCTTGATGATGTCACGGTACACTTCTGCGACCCGAGACTGACGTTCTGGGCTGCTTTCTTACGTCCCTACGGGACTAAGCGTGGGCCTCCGGGGCCCCGGACGGGCGGCAGAAATTACCCCGGTGCATATACCGGTTCTCGAAAGTAACTTCCGATTCGTGTCAGATCAGGGCTTGTGGGGCGGGCTTTCCAGCCCGCCAATCGGTGGAAACTAACGAGAACCGCTATAAGCGCCCGGCGCCTGAGGCAGTGAAGTGGATACAAGTACTGCTAAACTGAAGTTTTTTTCCAGAGAACCAAGTCTCGTGCGGCTATCTCCTCGTCACAATTGAGGAAACTTTGGGTTCGGTTTAGTCTTCAGGGTCCACGTTACTGGCTACATTTCTACCCCCCGCCC
>JBFMAA010000130.1:0-16756 GCA_040755955.1 Thermodesulfobacteriota bacterium | reverse complement strand
CGCTGGAAAACGCCGCACTATACCTTCAGCGCACGCGTGCCGAGGAAGCCCTGCGGCGGTCCGAGGGGCTGTTCCGGATCATGGC
Organism: Thermodesulfobacteriota bacterium; assembly: GCA_040755955.1. Lineage (GTDB taxonomy): Bacteria > Desulfobacterota > Desulfomonilia > Desulfomonilales > Desulfomonilaceae > JBFMAA01. The sequence continues at coordinate 16,671 of JBFMAA010000130.1, read as the reverse complement.
GGACTCTTCCCCGGTGATGCTTTGGATGTCCGGCACGGACGGGCTGTGCACGTTCTTCAATAAAGGCTGGCTGGAGTTCACCGGCCGGGACATGCTTGAGGAACTGGGTGATGGTTGGGCGCGAGGAGTCCATCCTGACGACCTGGCCCGTTGTCTGGACACGTACCTGTCTTCCTTCGCGCAAAGGCAGGACTTCACGATGGAGTACCGTCTCCGGAGACATGACGGCGAGTACCGACGGATCTTGGACACGGGTGTTCCTCGATTCGAGCTGAGCGGGGAGTTCGGAGGGTACATCGGATCCTGTATTGACGTAACCGATCGCAAGCGGGCAGAGGAAGAGCTGTTCAATTCCAAACAGATGCTCAGATTGATTCTGGACACGATTCCGCAGCGGGTCTTCTGGAAAGATCTCAACTCGGTTTACGTCGGATGCAACAAGCTGCTTGTCCAGGACGCAGGGTACGACGATCCCTCCGAGCTGATCGGCAAAACCGATTACGAATGCGCTTCCCTAATCTTGCACTGAACGCGAGGGACGCCATGCCCGAGGGAGGCCAACTCACCTTCGAGACGAGGGTTCTCTGTCTCAATAGGGAGCAATGTGAGAGACTGGTCCGCGCCAAGCCCGGGGACTACGCGGAACTCACCGTTTCAGACACCGGACATGGTATTGACGCCCAGACTTTGGAGCACATCTTCGAGCCGTTTTACACCACCAGAAGGCTCGCACAGGGTCTTCCGGACTCGGACGTTCATGGGCGGTAGGGAACAGCCTCGATCAGCGAGAACCAGCCTTTCGGATCGGAGTACCAACGGCTCACCTCCATTCCCGCGTCACGAATCATCTTTTCTGCACCATCCCGGCAGAACTTGTGGCAAACCTCCGTTCGGATAGTCTCCCCCTGCCTCAGCACAACAGAGATTCTCAGGGCATTGATGTCCACGCACATGTCCCTCCGGGCTCGAAGGTGCATTTCAACTCGTTCCTGTTCTTCTTCGAAAAATGCAATGTGAGCGAAGCCGGCAGGATCGAAGTTCGCGCGCAACTCGCGATTGATGACGAGCAATATGTTCTTGTTGAACTTGGCAGTCACCTGTCTCGAATCGTTGTACGCCGCCTCGATGGCGTGGACCGGCTTAAGCATGTCCAGTCCGAGGAGAAAGCGATCACCCGGATTGAGCATCACGGCCCCATTCTTCAGAAAAGCCAATGCCTCGCCGTCGTCCAGATTCCCGATGGTACTGCCAAAGAACAGCACGAGCTTGCGTCGATCCGATTGCAGGGTGTGCAGGTCGCGGGTGAAATCCGCCACAGCTCCGTTGACCCTCAATTCCGGGTATACGGTGGTCAACTGAGCCGCGGATTCCCGCAACGCAGCGCCACAGACATCCACAGGAACGTAACGCACATGGGGTCTACGCAATGGCCCCAGGGCGTCGAGCAAACGCCGGATCTTCCAGTTGGCGCCGGCACCTAGTTCCACGAGATCGCCATCTCGGAGCCCGCGCACGATATCCTTGGCATGAGTGGAGAGCAGCCGCAGCTCGGTTCTTGTGAGATAATACTCCGGAAGACCGCAAATCACTTCGAAAAGCTTCGATCCCCGCGCGTCGCAGAAGTACTTGCTCGGGATATATTTCTGATCAGCCATAAGACCTCTCAGCACTTCCTGAGCCATCGTGTTGGTGGCGTGGTCCTCGATACGGTTTCTGCAATCGGATTGCGCCCGGGCAGATGAGGCATGCATGAGAAATACGCTCCTTCTCGGCGGCCGTGACCCTGAAGCCCGTATTTCGCCTTCCGTAATCGTTCAGCCGGCTCGCAGAACAATGAAAACCACCAAGCCACAAAGACACCAAGAAAGCCGGTTCACAAGAGTACCGGCCGGTGAATTGTTCTTCGATTTCTTTGAGTCTTGGTGCCTTTGTGGTGTGTCTTCGAAGCCCAGAACGGATACCCCTGGACGGTTACGGCCTTCCGGCGTTTCATCACCGTCGCTACAGACTAGCGACATGGCACGAAGCGGACGCCTGCTGCTGTGTCCCCAATCATCTCTCCGACGAGCTCGATGGTGCGGTCTATCTCTTCTTCGCTATTTCCCGGGCCCAGCGAGAATCTGAGCGCGCAATGGGCTTCCTCCGCCGAGAGTCCCATCGCGAGCAGGGCATGTGATGGCTCCGCTGCTCCGGCCCTGCATGCAGATCCTGACGAGAGAGCCACACCTAAGTGATCCAGGGCGAGCACAACCGATTCGCCCCGCAGACCGGGCAACGTCAGGTTCACGGTGTTCGGAAGTCGCTCCAAGAGGGGCCCGTTGAGACTGGCGTCCGGGACGATTCCCCGGATTCCCGCTTCCAGCCGATCCCGCAGACGTCGTATCCTCCCAATTTCAGGGAGCCTTTGCATCGCCAGCGCTGCAGCCTTGCCGAGCCCTGCGATCCCCGGCACGTTTTCCGTACCCGCACGCAGTCCGTGCTCTTGTTTGCCCCCGTGAACCAGCGGATCAAGCGTCACCCCCTTACGCACATAGAGAACGCCAACCCCCTTGGGCCCGTGGATCTTGTGACCCGAAAGCGTGAGAAGATCTACCTCCCACTCCTGAACATCGACGGCTGAGGATCTTCGGAACGACTCCCGATCGAGAGTGGCCCCGCATCGTCACGCTTCACCACTTGGCACAGCAGAGCTTTGAATACGGGGAACCCGGAGATGGGATCGTACCGCCGCAGATCGGTCAGATCGTTGACATTACAGTCCTGCCATGCTTGCGGCCCTAAAGGCCCCCCTCCCCCCATGCTCGTGTCAACCACCCCCTGCATGATGTGATCGGTCACATACGCTCTGAACGAGGCGCGGCCCCGGGGACTGAGCACCTCGACGAGATCGCCGTCGGCAACGTTGCGGTCCCTCGCGTCCTGAGAATTCATGGTGACCGTCGGTTCGGGCCGCACCATGACCAGATCGGGCACGTGGTGGAATTGTGAACGGAAATCGGTGGTGACCCGAGATCCGGAGCTGAACACCAGGGGAAACTGTTCGGTCAGGTCCGATCTCGTCAGAGGACCTTCCTTCGGCTCGGTGTACACCGGAAGTGGGTCGTAGCCGTGTTCATCGAGCATGGTGGCCGCGATCTCAAACTTACCTGTCGGCGTATCGAAACCCGGTCTGCCATTGGCTCGCAGCCGGCCTTTCTCCCATTTTCGGTACTCCATCATCACCGTGGGAACTCGCACCGAGCCGCCCGCGGCCCGCACCTGTTCGAGGGTGAACCCCGATGGCTTCAACGCGTGCCTCAGCACGGCTTCCTCGGTCTGCGGATAGAGATCCCCATAACCCAGGCGTTTCGCCAATTCCGCGAGAATGAAGAAGCCGTGGCGGGACTCACCCACGGGCTCGACGACGCGTTCCCGGATTCTGAACAGCGGGCCGTACACCATATATGATTCAATTTCATAATATGTCGTCGCCGGCAGTACCAGGTCGGCATAGGCCGCGTCGGCAGTGAAAAAACGATCTATGCAGACCAGAAAGTCCAGGGCTGCCAGCGTCTCGCGCCAAATCTGGGGCTGAGGCCAGGCAGTGATTATGGAACCGCCTTCGACGATGAGTGACCTGATCGGATACGGTTTCCCGTGCAGTACCGCGTCCGGAAGACAAATGGCATGCGATTCGCCACGGTATGCGCTGTACACGGGGAAACGATCGCGGCCGAGAGCCTTCCTCACACCCGGGTTTGGCAGATGCCCCTCTCGGTTCATGGGGAATTGGTTCTCCCGCATGGTGAAACAGCGGCCGCCGGGAACGTCAAGCTGGCCTGCCAGCGCCCAGAGCGTCAGAGCGGCTCGAATGGCCTGCACCCCGCTGTCGCTGTATTCCAGGCCGCTGTACATGACCGGTGAAGCTCCCCTTGCCGAGGCAATGCGTCTGGCCAGCCTGCGGATCACATCCGCGGGAACGCGAGTGATCGTCTCCACAACGTCCGGGCGAAAGTGCTGACAGTACCTCGCGAAGTCGGTGAACCCTCGGGTCCAGTCCTGCACGAAGCGCTCGTCATAGAGTTCGTCTTCGATGAGAACCTGGCACATGCCGAGCGCAAGGGCCCCGTCAGTCCCGGGCCTGATGGGGATCCATTCGGCCTCGGCGGCAAGTGCGGTACCGGTGCGCCGCGGGTCGATCACCACGACCTCCGCGCCTCGCTGCCGGGCCTTCATGACGCGGGCGAAGTCCAGAGGAGGGCAGTCGGTTGCGGGATTCGCTCCCCATACGACGATGAGATCAGCGTTCTCCAGGTCCGAGAACATGTTGATCATCATTCCGCCCGCGGTCACGTGGGGAGCGATCAACGCAAAGGAAACGTAACAGAGGGCACCCACGCCCAGGGTGTTCGGCGATCCGAATGGGAAGAGGACGCTCGACGCGGATGAGACCGCCACTCCCTGAGGCTGGAACACATCGCATTCCGACTGTTCGAAACTTCCTCTCCCCGTGTATATGGCCGCGGCTTCCGGTCCATACGCATCCCGCACGGCGTTGAGCCTGGCGACAATGATGTCAAAAGCGTCGTCCCACGTAATGCGGGTGAACTCATACGTGCCCGTGGGACCCGTTCTGAGCAACGGATGACGCAGTCGATCCGGAGCATAGACTATCTGGGGCGACTGCCGACCGAGATCGCAGATCATTCCCAGTTCCGAGTCTGCGTCAGGTTGCACCTCGCACATCTTCCCGCGGGAATCATAGGTTACCTTGACCCAGCAGCCGGCCGGGCAGATACCACACAAAGCGCGGCGCTGCATTGCAGGCACGGTGTTCTGCGTTGATTTGGTCACAAGAACCTCAAGATTGTGAGAGTGGGGTTCGCCACTTCTGCACACGCCTCTTCGTCAACAGGGTGCCGCGCACTTTGGTACATCAATGATGTCACCGTGCACTTCTGCAACCCGGGATTCACGTCCCAGGCTAGTTCCTTGCGTCCGGGACTCAGCGTGGACATCCGGAGCCCCGGAGGGGCGGCAGACAGTAGCCCTGTGCGTGAGCGCCGGGCCCCGGGCGCAGTGAAACAGATACAAGCCCTCAGAGGACTTGATGATTCCGATGGGTTATCTGAAACCAAGACGCGCTGCACCCTTGTCAACATCGCGCAGCATCAGAACGATCGTATTCGGGTCGAATCGGCGCCTCGTGTCCGGACTACCCCGGCGACCCGTCTGGCCTCGAAGTCACTTGCTTTCCCTATTTGCATCAACGATTTGCCCGGAAGTGGCCGCGCAGTTTCACCTTGTCGGCCAATCATCAGGCGCGTACAACACCGCGTAATGAGAAACTCCCAGCGGGGATCTCCAATACTCAATGAATGCGCGCACTTCTTCCTTTGTCTCGACGATGCCGAAATGGCCTTCGAGAAGAAGATCGGCCTGCAAGTCCAGAAGTCTTGCCAACGAATCGAGATACCGTTTCTCGTCAGACAGCAATTCCGAATGGATCGGACCGTGAATATCTTGCCCGAAAAGGATAAGCTCACCGTCTATGACGGTAGTATAGACGACCGAACCCGGGGAGTGGCCTGGGCAATGAATGGCTGTCAGGGTACCGTCACCGACAGCAAGGGTCGATTCTTGGCCCGCCAGTCTGATATCGACCGCGAACGCTTCGAGACTCGCACCATACCAGATGGCGCCGGTCACACGGTTGTTGCCCGATTCGAGGTGCCTCGCGTCCAACTCATGGGCTACGATTCGGCAGCCAAATGTGTCTTTCACGGCCTGGGCTCCACCAGTATGATCGAAATGACAGTGAGTCAGCAGAAGGTATTCGAGTTGCGCATGTGATTCCAGGCATTCGGTAATGTTTTTTGTCAGTTGCGGGTGACCTCTACCGCTTCCGGCATCAACAAGGGCTGCTTTGTCGCCGAAGCGGACGAGGTACCTCGCTGCGTCCGAGGGATCAGTCAGCCCCATTCCGCCCACTTGCCAGAGATTGTTCCTGATTCTTATGCTCAATCCGATCCCCTATTGTCCGACGCGAATATGACGTTCGGTTTACTCCCCATCGTGCCTATCCCGCTGTGTGAAGTCACATCTATGTTTGTTCCGTCGCAAGGAGCTTTTCATTTCAGAATTGAATTGACCAACGGAAAGTCCGAATGTCTGGAGAAACAGCGAAGGAATATCATTGCACGAAGCAAGTGAAATCGTGAATTGCACAAATGTTTGCTCGTCAAAGCGTCTGATAAGTTCCTTTACGCAAAAATAGCTGTACGCATATGCCAGCATTCCTCTTCGCCCGAATTCCACATCTCCATCAAGTCTATTGAAATATGTGTACATGTCTTCCAAATCGGGCCACCACCCATCGGCTCCTTGTCTAATAAGCTCCAATCTCTTTCTCTCTATTTCGGGAAGATCTTCACGGAACTTCCGGTCGACGAACAACGCCACGCCCTCGTCCAACCATGTGGGAATACTTTGAGAGGTTTGGCCAGTCTCTCGGTTTCCAGTCAAACATCCAACGACGATATGACAGTACTCATGGGCGAGTATCACTCTCAGGGAATGCAGGTTGCTACGAGGCGTGACGAAGGCAATCAAGGACTCCAGCCCCTTGGTCGGCACAAAACAGCAGTGCTCGTCAGGAAGCTCCCTGCCAAACGCCTCGCTCATGGCTGATAGATCGGGATACATGAAGATGAAAAGCTTTATCAGAAAGTCCTCCGGGGGAAACCCTGTTGAGAAAGGGTTGTCCCCCGGGCCCCCTTCCGAAAACCTTTGAGATATTGTTTGGTTCTGACCATTCACCGAGTTCTTGTGATGTCGGGCACTGGCTTTCTTGCTTGGTTGTGGCCGCGTGCGGTCATGGTGGTTTTGACGATAGTCAAAGAACGCTTCAACATGGTCTCGTGCTTCATTCATTGCACTGATGCACAACTCGGCAATTTGGGAGTCCTGACCTGCAAACCAGATGTCAACTCCATCCTCGGTCCGATGACAGGCCAAGGCCGTTGTTTTGTATTGGCTCTGCAATATGCTCACGAAAGCCTCCACACCATTTTCTGCACACCCTGGTTATACCACAAAACCTGCCCAACCCAATGGCTACCTTATACGATTTGACCAGCGTTGCCGGATTCATGGGAGTGTCCGTTCAACGACCTGGTTTGTCGCTAACACCGACATGGTTGCGGAGACGGAGTAATACAGGACTGTATGAACTCTCGCACCTCCTCCTTCGTCTCGATGACGCCGAAATGCCCTTCGAGCAAGATATCGGCCTGCAAGCCTAAGAGTCTCGTCAACGAGTCCAGATACTGTTTCTCATCAGAAAGCCATTCCGAACGGAGCGGACCGTGAAGGTCTTGCCCGAAAAGGACAAGCTCACCGTCGATGCCTGAAGCGTAGACAACTGAGCCAGGGGAGTGGCCTGGACAGTGAATGGCTTTCACGGCACCGTTACCGATCTCAAGGGTCGATTCTTCTCCCGGTAATCTGATGTCGATGACGAACGGCTCGATACGTGCCCTATGCCGGGCCGCGGCGGTCACACGGTTGTCGCCCGATTCGAGATACCTCGCGTCCAACTCATGGGCTACGATTCGGCAGCCAAACTTGTCTCTTACGGCCTGGGCCCCACCAGCATGGTCGAAGTGGCAGTGAGTCAGGAGAAGATACTCGAGTTGCGCGTGTGGTCCCAGGCATTCGGCAATGTTCTTTGCGAGTTGCGAGTCACCCCGACCACTTCCAGCATCGACGAGAGCTGCTTTGTCGCCGAAGCGGATGAGGTAGCTCGCTGCGTCCGAGGGATCAGTCAGCTCCCTTCCGCCCACTTGCCAGAGATTGTTCCTGATTCCTGTGGTCACTGCGACCCCCTGCTTGTCAATGCGAACACACCATGTGGTATACTGCCGATCATACCGCCTACCAAGGGTGTGGGCGGGTTCAGGGGTACCTTCTCCCCTGTCATCCTTCCACTTCTTTCGGCCACATGGGTCAGCCCTTCCTTGCCGCGGACATCCGGGACACGGTATCCATGACCTTTTCCAGACCATGCTTGTCAATCATGGATTCCAGCCCCATCCCTACCTCACCCAGCTTCGGTTCCTCGCCTTCGTCCACTTCCTCTTCCCTTTCCTCATAGATCAGGACATTATTGAGGCACTTCTCCACACACTTCGGTTTCGACAGCGGCGGCTCGTCTTCGCACATGTCACATTTGAGAGGGAGACCGGAATCGGGTTCCTTGAAGGCTTCCCTCGATGGGCAGGAAGCCCTGCAGAAAGCACAATCGCCGTATTCCTTTCCGTCAATCACGTACTTGTTCCTGCCCATACACTCAGCCGGGGCATACTCACCGGCGAATACCGGAAGCCAGATGTTCTGTAGGCGATGACTGATCACCTGAACACGAGCCCTTGCCGGATTGACGCTGCCGTATCTGGGGCCGGCATGAAACGTGGAGCAGATGATCTCACATGCCCGGCAGCCGTTGCACTTATCCGCGTCCACCTTGATTGTCTTGACTATCTTCTTAGTTTTGGCCATCTCTTAAGATCCCTCTCTTCTCCAAGTCTTCGGCAACGTAACCCAGATCCAATTCTAGCAGTCTCTCTTTCGTGGGAATGCCGTCCATATTCCACCCCTTGAACTTGTAGTACGTGGATAAGAGCTGTTCCTCGAGCTCCGGGAATCTCCTTTTCCAATGGTCGTCAGGCGGCTTCTCATCGGCCCTGGTCAAGCCTCTTCTGTTATTGAATGCCCGATGGAGATTCCGACTCCTATTGACTATCTTCTTGAGCCCGGTTTCGTCCACGTCCACCCCAGTAGCTGCCGAGATAATTTTCGGGTAATTGTGTATATGATAGGGAGGCTTCAGGCAGAATGACCCCATGCCCGCGCACAGCCCAAGGGCGTCATCAATGTTGTGCAACATTTCCATCCAATCCACAATTTCACTGCACATCTCCGGAGTCGGGAAATACGGTATCGAGTTATCTCCCCTCGGTTCCCAGTCGAGAACATACTGTTTGAATCGTTCGTCGGGCACCTGGAGCCAATCCCTTACGAACGCTTCTCTCTGTTCCCTGGTGGGAAAGGCCGCCTGCGGGAAATTTCCCTCGATCTGGGTAATGCTTATCTTCTCGTTGGTGGAGTACATGAGGAAATATATCGGGTCCAACATTCCCAGCTTGAGAGGCAGTTGCTCATGTTTCTTGATCGTATTGTGATCAAATTTTTCCGCCCCGTTGCCGATCTTTCGGGCGGCATAATACACGCCGTCAGCCAGCACATCTCCGATTCCTTCCCGCCGGGCCACTCGGTCAAGCAACCAGAAGAACCGTCCTTCCTTATCCGACGGACATCCCTCGAAGTCCTTATCGGTCAGAATCCCGGCTTCACAGAGCTCTACCGCGAACGCCAAGATCTGCGGGGTTGAGAATGAGTCCACTCCATATTCCGTGGCACGTTGAAGGATTCTGAAGTTGAAGCGAAGGTCGTCTACGTAGGCGCCCATGGAATAAGTCAGTTTTCCGAAGCATTTCATCATGTATCTCTGACCGCCCACAGCCTCGGAGGAAACCAGTGCGCCGCACTGCTGCGGACAGTTGAAACAGCTTATAAGGCGCTGCACGGCAGTCAATTGAGCCGTCGTCCAGTTCTCTTCGTTCTCCTTGCTCCAGAAGTCCCTTCTCCGAGTGCGGGCATTGCCCCACATGAAGTTCTCCGTGTGCCACTTTTCATCGGTGTGTCTCATTTCTTGCGGTGACCCGATCCCTGACAAGATAGTCATTACGTCAGGAATGGGAGTGGTGTTTCGGAAATTGATATATTCCGTCACCTCGTCCATGAGCCTCATGAATTCAGCCCCTCGGGCAAGATAGAGGTCTTTTGTGCCACGAACCGCGACCGCCTTGATCTTCTTGTCTCCCATCACCGCGCCTCCACCGAGCCTGCTGGCACTGGACCTGCCCTGTTCGATGGAAGCCGTGAAGACCCGGTTTTCACCGGCCAAACCGATAGCGGCTACCTGGGCCCTCGGCTCGTTCAGCTCCTCTCTTATGAGGTCTTGAGTCTCAAGCGCGCCCTTGCCCTGCAGATGAGAGGCATCACGGATTTCGACTTTGTCGTTGTGTATCCATATGTAAACCCACTTGGGAGACTTGTTGCGAAAGATCACTTTGTCATAACCGGCATATTTCAATTCCGCGGACCAGAACCCCCCCATCATGGGGTATGCCAGCAAATCCGACTGAGGGGAAACGAAGCTAACCACCGTGCGGTTCGCACTGAAAGCCGGCGTGCCGTTGAGAAGACCAGTGCTGAATATGAGTAGGTTCTCGGGATCAAAGGCTTTGGTCTCAGGGAGAACCCTATCCCAGTGTATTTTGACACTGGTACCGAGCCCTCCAAGATGGAGTTCCGTCAATCTGGGGTCGGTTTCTACCCGTTCAATATTTCCCCTCGCCAAATCGATTTCCAAATTATACCCTGTCTCTGCGTATCTCATCTTGTCTACCTCTTACACCGGTTTGGGAACTGCTCGGCCGCGCGGGTGCCGCCAAGGACTCATGGTTTCTCTATCTTGACAGCACAGACCTTGTAGTCCGGAGTCTTGGATACTGGGTCGAGAGATGTCCCCAACAGTTCATTCGGATTGGCCTTTGCAAAGTGGAAATCCATGAAGATGGCGCCTTCAGGAACAATGTCCCCTGGTCTCACCGGCGTGATCACCTCGCCTCTCCGTGAGGTCACCTTGGCCAAATCCCCGTCCTTCAAACCGAGTCGCTGTGCGTCCAGGTAATGGATCTGCGCGAAGGGCTCGGGGAACTCCCTATGGAGAGCCCGGCATCTTCCCGTCATGGTGCGGGTATGGTAGTGCGCGTATCTCCGCCCTGTGGTGAGGAGGTACGGGTATGCAGGCTCCGGAAGTTCTTCGGGCGGTCGGTAGTCGATCACATGGAACAGCCCGCGGCCCCGTGTGAACTTGGCCTGGTGCAGATACGGCGTTCCCGGGTGATCCGGCGACGGACACGGCCATTGGATACCGCCGGCGTCGAGACGTTCGTGGCTCATCCCCCCGAAGATCGGACAAAGACTCGCCATCTCGTCAAATATCTCCGAAGGGTTGTGATAGTTCATGGGGAGACCGAGCCTCTTCCCCAGTTCCACGATGATTTTCCAATCCGGAATGGCACCCTCGGGATGTGGAACCGCCTTGCGTACGCGCTGGACTCTTCGCTCGGTATTGCTGAACGTACCCTCCTTCTCTGCCCAGCACGCTCCGGGAAAGACCACGTGGGCGAGCTGAGCGGTCTCGGTGAGAAAGATGTCCTGAACGATGAGGAATTCTGCCGAATTGAGTGCATGGACCACATGATGGGTGTTGGGATCGCTCAGCACCGAATTCTCGCCGAGGATGTACAGGCATTTGAGTTTCCCGTCGATCAGGTGGTCCATCATGTCGGGAATCGTGTACCCAACTCTACTGGAGAGCTTGGCCTGCCAAGCCTGCTCGAATTTCTCCCTCACTGCGTCGTCGGTTACCGCCTGATACCCGGGGTACACGTTTGGCAGGGCACCCATATCGCATGCGCCCTGGACATTGTTCTGGCCTCGCATCGGATTCACGCCGGTGGAAGGTCTGCCGATCTGGCCGGTTAACATTGCGAGGTTGGCCAAAGTCTTGACATTGTCAACCCCGTGGGAGTGTTCCGTGATGCCGAGGGTATAGCAAATGGACGACTTCTCGGACTTGGCGTACATCTCTGCCACACGCACGATGTCCTCCGCAGGGACTCCACAGATGGCGGAGGCCCTCTCCGGTGTCCATTGGCTCAGGTGCTGCTGAAGCGCGACACAGCCTTCGGTGCGTTCGTCGACAAAGGCGCGGTTATGCCAATCATTTGCCAAGATCGCGTGCATGATCCCGTTGAAAAGGGCCACATCGGTGCCAAAGTTGAGTCGGATGTGCATGTCCGCGTGGAGGGCCAGTTGAATGCGGCGCGGGTCCACGACTATCAGCTTCGCACCCTTGACCTTCGCTCGATACATCCAATGAGATATCAGCGGGTGGGCTTCTGTGGTGTTGGAACCCACCACGAGAAGGCAGTCCACGTGTTCCATTTCGGGGATCGAGTTCGTCATTGCTCCACTTCCGAATGCGGCGGCAAGACCTGCCACCGTAGGAGCGTGTCAAAGACGGGCACAGTGATCGATGTTGTTGGTCGCGAAGCCCGTCCTGCACAGTTTCTGCAGCACGTAGTTGTCTTCGTTGGTGCAACGAGCCGAAGCAAAGAACCCAACCGCGTCCCCTCCGAAATGAGTCTTTATTTCCTTGAGACGAGCTGCCGTGAAGTCCAGCGCCTCGTCCCACGCGGCTTCTTCCAACTTCCCATTCTTGCGAATCAGCGGGGTGGTCAGTCGTTCCGGACTGTGGACGAATTCGTGCGCGTTCCACCCTTTGATGCAAAGCTTGCCCTGATTCATGGGGGCGGTCTTCAGCGGCATGGTCCCGATGAGGCGACCGTCCATGACTTCAAGGAGCATCTGGCAGCCGCATCCACAATAGGGACACGTGGTTCGTACGAATCGATAATCCATGTCTTGCGTTCTCCAACTCTGGTAATGGCTGCTGAGGCCGGGAAGCGGTGTTATGTCTCGTGGGACATAACACCGGACATGACTCGGCACCGGCCAATCTGATCTGCCTACGCGGGCCATCTGAGAATCTGGACGACCACGGTATCCCCTGGGTGTACCGCGGCTCCTCCCGGCGCGATCACAATCAAACCGTCCGCGGGCCGAGTTGACCTCGTTACCCCGAGCGACAACTTCGGTATCAACGTTGCGGTAAGCGAACCATTCTGGTTTTCAAGGGCACATCTGAGGAAGTGGACTCGGTCTGCGTTCCTGATGGCCTGGCCCGCCAGGGCGGCTTTGGCTTGAGGCCGAAAAAGGCGCTGGTGCCCCATCATTTGGAGGAGGGCAGGTCTGACAAATTGTTCGAAGCAGATCATGGTCGCTCCCGGGTTACCTGGAAGCCCAAAGACCGGCTTTTCATCTACCATCCCGAAGAGCATTGGCTTGCCGGGCTTCATGGCCACCTTCCAGAAGACAAGCTTCATGCCGAGTCTCATCAGGGCTTGCTTGACCAGATCGTGTCTGCCTTCCGAGACGCCTCCGGAAGTGACCATGACGTCAGCGGTAAGCCCCTCCAGAAGTCTTGCCAAAAGTTCTTGCTCGTCATCCGCAGCAATGCCTAGCAGCAGCGGAACACCACCGCATTCCGAGATCTGCGCGGCCAGGCTGTACGCATTTGAAGAAAAGACCTGCCCCGGCCCCAGGGGCTTGCCAAGGTCTATCAGCTCGTCACCTGTTGACAGAACCGCGACCAGAGGCCTTCGGTGCACCTGCACGTCGGCATAGCCCAAAGTGGCCAAGATGCCTATTTCTGCGGGACCGATCGTGTCACCATGCCTGAGCACCGTATCGCCGCACCTGAGGAATTCACCTCTAGCCCTTATGTTGGCTCCCTTGGCGGGGTTTACGAACAGCACCACCTGATTGTCGGCAGTTGTGGCGTATTCGGACATGACTACGGTATCCGCCCCAGGCGGAACCAGGGCTCCGGTCATGATCCTGACGGCTTCTCCCTGACCGACGGTTCCCTCAAAGGGCCTTCCCGCCCGCGATTCGCCCACAACCGTGAGGCTTACCCCTTTTCTCTCAGATGCGCGCTTGACGTCCTCGTGTCGAACTGCAAAGCCGTCCATGGCAGAGTTTGCTTCGTGAGGAACATCTCTTGGAGCCAAAATGCCACGGGACAGGACTCTCCCAAGAGCATCGAGGATGGGTGTACGCTCGTCGCTCATGGTCGTTACGTGAGCGAGGGCCTGTACTTGGGCATCATGAAAATCGATCACTTCTTGGGCCCTTCATGCAGGATTCCGCATGCGGAGGGCATTTCCTTCGTCAGCGGAGCCGAGCTTCTGTCTCAAGTGACACAAGAGCAGTTATGTCTGACCTGACATAGCTGGCTGGACTTGTCAACATATTATGCTTGCTCGGGTTCTATGGTCCTGAAATGTGAAGGCTTTCCCCTTCGCTATTCCCCGGCCGCCTATGACTGGTGTTGCACAACACTTGCCCTGTCCCATTCCAGCGGCATGCCAAGAAGCATGAGTTGAACCATCGCGCGGATTTCAAGGACCGTGACCATAGTGCGGTCGAAGACCTTCTTGGGCGCCACGAGCGGGGCAATACCCCTCATCTCCTTGTTCCAGGCCGGTTGAGAAGCGTCCCGATCTTGCACTCCTTCAGAAATCCGTCCATGGGACTCGGAACACCTTGATCTTGTACCAAAGACGTTATAGCCTTCAGAGGGGAGCGCGATCCTGTGGTTTTGTTTGCTGCCATTTCATATCGCAGTAGACGCTCCTTCGGGAGCTTATTCCTTAGCTGTCACTAAATATCTTTCCTCTCGAACTGCGAAAGTAGAGGCACAGAACCTTCTATTCGGCGAAAGGAGACGGAGTAGTGGTATCACGAATGAGACGGGCTGGGACAAAGGCACACACAGCGGCCGGATGCATGGTCGCGGTGATTGGCTTACTGGCGCTCTTGTCATCGGGCGCAGTCTGGGCCAAGGACATCACGCGCGGTTCGGTGACGGGCCAGACCAAGGCCAAGGGATATGACCACCCAGGGCAGTATCTCCATGCGATGCCGGTCAAGATCTCTGACAACATGGAACCCGTGATCGTGCATGCCGAACAGGACGCGGAAGCGAGGAAGAAAATCGCGGACTTGGAGAAGCGGTTCGGCAAGAAGCCTAACATTCTCATCTTCATCATGGACGATGTGGGATGGATGGACCCGGGATTCAACGGAGGAGGAGAGGCGGTCGGCAACCCAACGCCTCACATGGATCGCCTCGCCCATGGCGGCCTCGTCCTGACGTCGGCCTATTCGACTCCGAGCTGCACACCGACACGAGCCACGATACACTTGGGTCAGATTCCACTCCACCACGGACTGCTCCGGCCACCCATGTACGGAGAACCCGGAGGTCTGGACGGAGCCACGACAGTGGCGTCAGTGCTCCAGAAGCTGGGTTACTTCACTCAAGGCGTCGGCAAATGGCACATGGGAGAGAACGAAGGTTCGCTCCCTCACAACGTAGGATATGATGACTTCTACGGATTTCTGAGTGTCTCCGACATGTACACCGAATGGCGCGACATCTACTTCAATCCTGAAATCGCGCTGAGCCCTGCACGCACCCGCCTGATGGAGAAGCTCCCCTTCAACCACTACAACGTCCACTGCGTCAAAGGCAAGAAGGACGTTGAGAATGTGTACGAAATCAACTTGTCGACTATCGGGAACCTCGACCAGGACTGGGCAAACTACAGTGACAAGTTCATTCGGAAGATGGCCAAGAGCGACAAACCCTGGTTCCTCTATCACGGGACACGAGCGGCCCATTTTGACAACTACCCCAACGACACGTATGCGGGAAAATCTCCCGCGCGAACGGTCTTCAGCGATGCGATCGTTGAGTGCGACGATATTCTCGGTCGGCTCGTCAAAGCCTTGGAGGAGACTGGCCAGTTGGAGAATACGATGATCATCCTTACCTCCGACAATGGTCCGGAGGGAGAAGTCCCACCCCACGGTCGTTCGCCGTTCCGGGGACACAAGGGTTCGAGTTGGGAAGGTGGCGTCCGGGTGCCGACGTTCGTCTACTGGAAGGGAGTAGTATCTCCGCGCAGGTCCGACGGTCTTTTCGATCTGGCCGACCTCTTCAATACCTGTATTTCGGTTGCCGGAGCCCCTGGTGCCGCGGTTACCAAATACCTGCCCAAAGACCGATATGTCGACGGCATCGACCAAACCTCCTTCCTTCTGTCGACCAACGGCCTGTCCAACCGAAGGAGCCGCTTCTACACCCTCAATCAACACTTGTCCGGGGTGCGCATCGATGAGTTCAAGCTCTTCAGTGTGGTGCAGCTCGAGAAGGCGCTCTTTCCTAGGGGCTTCCAGGCCGGCTTCAGCGGAGCAATCGTGGCGGAGACCGGGGGTGCAACCATGGTGAACCTCTACACGGATCCGAAAGAGGACGTGAACATCGGGATTCGTCACATCCCGGCCACAGTCGTGCTCGGTGCGGAAATGGATCGCTACCAGAAGGTGCTCCGGAAATTCCCTCCCAGCACCAAGGTAGGCTTCTGGTAGAAGAAATGACGGTTCCCGCTCGTTGAGATACGGTCTGATCCCGATCGATGACCGCACGTGAACCCGGCACGTCCGCTGACATGGGTTTCCCCACCCGTGTCAGCGCAACGGAACCGGTTACAGTCGGTTACAGGCTGTAGCGCAGACCTGGAGAGGACTCTCACGTCTCTGATTAATACCAATGCGTTTTTCAGGAAGTAAGAATGGCGGGCACGGAGGCCCGCCGCCACTATTGATGGTGGGGACCGGCGTCCCTGCCGGTCCATCCGATGTCATTCCTTTGACTGCGCATTGGTATGAGTGCGCACACAGGCGCACTAGCCTGAAGTTTTTTTCCAGAGAACCAAGTCTCGTGCGGCTATCTCCTCGTCACAATTGAGGAAACTTTGGGTTCGGTTTAGTCTTCAGGGTCCACGTTACTGGCTACATTTCTACCCCCCG
>JBFMAA010000129.1:0-17009 GCA_040755955.1 Thermodesulfobacteriota bacterium | reverse complement strand
TTAGAACATATTTCTCTCCGTTTGTCGCGCGTTTTCTGCACTCAGCCGAAAAAAATTATCAGTCAAAATTTGCCTGAACTTCCTCCAGGGCATCATCACGCTCTGCCCGGTCTTTTTGAGAAGTTACTGATTTACGCGCCGTATGCTGAGAACAACCCGTCTTCATCCTTCCAGACGCGGAGTTGCGAGAAGGCTGCATCGCCAGCATTGATGATGCCATCCTGGTTGGAGTCCAGGTCTGCCAAGGCCTGGAAGCCGGTGCTTGCTGCCCCGCCTTGGCTCAGAGCCGTTCCACTGCCGAACAGCTCCCTGCCGTCATTGATGATCAAGTCGCCGTTGCGGTCCCAGACCAGCAGGCCGTCGTTGCCGCTGACCCATCCGGTGCGCTCTGCAAACCCATCCGAGTTCAGATCAAAGAAAGCACGGCCCTCAGACCAGGGGCGGCCTTCCCGCGTGGTTTGGATGCCATTGCCGCCAAGATCCAGCACCAAGGGGTCGGTGCGTGCGGCAGGCGCAAGGCTCTGCGGAGCAGGGAGGGGGCATGCGTCGCAGTAGCTCTGACTGCCGGAACCCGTTCCCCCATCTGAGCCCGTTCCCCCATCTGAACCGGCTCCACCGCCGGAACCCGTTCCACCACCGGAACCTGTTCCCCCACCAGAAACTGTACCACTGCTGATTGCCCCGATCCCGTTCAGGGTTCGTTGGAATTCAGCATGCAACTCCCGGCCTTGCACTGGATCGTTCGCGATCTCGCCCATGACTTCCTTGTACATTGCGAGCACACTGTCGTTGTCTATCGTAATCTGTTCCTTCTCTGTATCAAACGTGTAGTCTATCATTCCGAAAAGGTCTTTGAAATGGGTCTGGGCCATGAGCATGGCGTACACGGCTTCGGAGATATCGTGGTAGGTCCCATTAAGAACGGCAGCGGCCTCCGGGTCCGGGTCGTTGTAATTGCATTGATACGCGGCGGTCGATGACCATTGCATACCAAAGAAATCCTCGAGCACAGCCAATTTGCGAGCGTCTAGATTGCCGCCTCTGCTGTTGGGGTCTATATTTTCGCTCCCCGTCCACTGGAACAGAATTTGATCCATGAGCGCGGTCCGAGCATCGGGGTCATTCTCGGCGGCGAATTGTTTGACCAGTCCTTCGAGCCGGCCGGATGAATCTCTGACCATCGCTTGCTGCAGGCTATAGACAGAGCCGCTGCCCCCAATATCAGGCAAGGCTGCAATGTCGTCCGGGACTGGCAGCCACTCCGTGGCAATGGTAAAATAAGGCACGGTTTGTACCGCATACGCGCCAATCTGGCCGGTGGTTCCATCGGCTTTCTGAAAAGACCCCTGGGCCTCCTCAATGTTACCCGCGGAGTCAGTCTTGTTTACCGTTGTCCAGTGCAAGTCGATAGAGGAAATAGCAAGCTCGGGAAGAGTGTGGAGATCACCTAACTGGCAAACACCATTACTGCCTGAGTCGATCCACACTCTCAACTGGGAATACGCCGGGTCTTGGGCATCGATCCTTCCATCGTCGTTGCTGTCTAAAGCGGCCAATGCTTGAAAGCCGTCGGTTGCGAGTTGTCCGTTGGGTAGCTGCATAAAGCTGGAAAATAGTTCGCTCCCGTTGTCGATGACACCATTTCCATTGAGGTCGATGCAAAGCTGGCCCTCACCAGGACTCACCCAGCCCGACAGTTCAGCGAAGCCGTCGCCATTGTAATCGAAGAAAGACGCTTGGCCCACGCCGACGGTCTGGACGCCGTTTCCGTTTAGATCCAGGAACAGCGGATCGCACGTGTCGCTTGATTGATAGCCCTCGTAGAGAGCAAAACCAACGAACCCCGCGCCGGTTACCGCGTAGAACACTCCAAGCTCAGGTTGTAAAGCTGCAAGAACCCCCATAGTCGCGGCTGCACCCCAACCACAACCTGATAAGACTGACGCTTCCCACCTATCCTGGTTGCAAGCCTGGTGACGTGCGAAGTTCTCTGCTGTCCGCTGAGCATTCAGGCTTTTAACTATTCTGGCTGTGGCATATGCGCGTCTGTCCCAGCCTTGTGCCTCCCAAGAGGGGTAGTCCGGGAACTTTCCAAGACTAGGCCACTTAGGATTAACATCAAGAATAGGCATACAACCTTTCATTACATGACTCCTTTCTGCATCTGACGCCACTCCATCAGGTAAGATCGGGCTTGCGCCGGGATCGGAAGTTTACCAACCACCACCCATCGACGATCAACAGGGCCACCAATGGAGCCCCTATAAAAAGGAACTTCACGGTGTCGCAGGCCAAATAACCGGTGGCCGCGGCCATGGTGACAGGCTGCCAAACAGGCACGTTGATACCGATGTGCAGTATCAGAGGCCCCAGCAACGACTCCGTCAAGCTATAATTGAGGTAGAACGCGGCGAAGACCAAAAACATTACAATTGATTGCCCGGCATCAAGCGTGGTATGTATTAGACACTCCGCCAGGGCAAGCCCCACGATCGCTGTTCCTCCCCCCACTCTCCGAGCCACCGGGGCGTACAATACACCTCTGAATAGCAGTTCCTCGCAAAATGCAAGTATGAATCCGTATAATCCGGCGTCGAAGGTGGAGGAGACCGGAGGGGAGGCTGCGCGAAAAACACTATCCAACGGAGGAATTGTGATACCCGTAGCGGATAGAAGATAATATCCAGCGGCGACATTGAGTGCAAAGACTCCGCTGCCAAAAAAGTGTGCCTTGTCTATGCCAAAATCCACTAATTTGACACCATATGGTTTCCCTACGGTAGCGTAATAACATCCAAAAACCCAGATGCAAACGTTGTTCCATGCCATTCTATTTGTTTGAAGCGGAACGGGGCCGAGCCACAACGACATCAAATAGGGCACTACGACCATGGGCAGCGGGCCGTACGCGAAGGCCTTATAAGCATCCGTAAGAGTCCATTTTTGCCTGGCAAAGACCTTGCTATCGTCTACCTTGGTTTTCCACAAAGCAAAAATCAACCACAGCACCAGTGCGGCAATGAGGAATCTTGCTATGGGAATCACTACTTCCAGGGTTAACATTTGGACCTCAGAGCTCCATTGTAGCAGAGCTATTCGCGACAGTTGATGACCATTGCTGACCGTAGAAACCTTCGAGCACTGCCAATTTGCGTGCGTCTATGTTACCGCCTCGGCTGTTGGGGTCTACATTCTCGCTCCCTGTCCACTGGAACAGGATCTGATCCACGAGCGCGGTGCGGGCATCCGGATCATTCTCGGCGGCGAATTGCTCAACCAGAGATTGCAGTTCGCCGGTTGTATCGCGTACCATGGCCTGTTGCAGGTTGTACACGAGACCGGAAGCCAGCAAATCGGGCAAAGCCGCGATGTCACCAGGTACTGGAAGACTTTCCGTTGGGACGGTATTCCAGGGCTGCACCTGAAACGCATAATCGGCAATCAGACCTCTGGTTCCGTCTGCCTTTTCAAAACTCCCCACGCTGTGCTCAATGTTTCCTTGAGCATCGGTGCTATTGACGAGCGTCCAATTGAGGTCAATGGAGTCGATGCCAAGATGCGCCAGTGTGAACAGCTCGCCCGGTTGCGAAACACCGTCGCGATCGGAATCGCCCCACACCCACAGTTGCGAGTAGGCAGGGTCCTGCGAATCGATCCTAACGTCGCGGTTGCTGTCTAAGGCTGCCAACGCTTCATAGCCGTTCGACGCCAGTTGCCCGTTCAGGAGCGGGGTATGACCGCCGAACAATTCGCTACCGTTGTCAACAACGCCATTTCCGTTGCGGTCCATGCAGAGCACACCCTCGCCGGGGCTCACCCATCCGGATGCCTGAGCGAAGTCGTTCGCATTGTAGTCGAAGTATGCTCCCTCACTCACGTTCACGGTGTTTATGCCATTGCCGTTTAGGTCAAGGACCACGGGTTTCTCCCACCGAGGACCGGGACGCCCCTGGGATGCATTCCAAAACCGCTCATTGTACAACACGCCCCCATTGGGCCCGACCATATCAGGAGGTAGAGGAAATAGCAGCTTGTCCATGTTGTTCCGATAGCCAGTGCCTTCGCGAACCGAGTACCACGTGTCAACCTTACGGCTCAGACAAACCGTGGGCCAGGAAGTCTGGTGTCGGCTGACCATAAGGTCCTTCCAATAATCGTCATACCCCGTTTCCCAAATAAGATCTTTGCCCGACTCCCACAAATGAAACAACCAATAGAATGGATAAAGAATCTGCTCGATGCCAATCATTTCTTCCTCCGCAATTGCCCCGACAAATCGGGTAATAGTCAAAAGTGTTTAGGGGGTCAGGCTTGAGGTCGCAAAAACTGCACTATCTTCCAGTCAAGCCAATCACTGTACCCCCAGAGCCAAAGGTCCGCGATGTAGCGGTAGCAGTTGTACCAAGCTGTGAAACCCGGAATAGCGAAGACTAAATCGCAAGTCATTGACAGCGCAGGGCCTTTCCAGTTCACAGGATTAATCCTTCCGAACCGCAGGGACAGAAGCAGAAAGAGGCAAAGTGTGACATATCCTAGATTCAGGAATTGACCCAAATAAGGGCTCCCCGAGCTAAGGAAGCCCTCCAAGAGTATTGCGACAATGAAAGATGCGATTGGTCTCATGTTCCCCCTTCCTTAATGTGTAGTGAGATAATAAGAGTGCCTTTGTTCAGTCACAGTGTGCCACTCCTTTGGCTGTGAAACGCCGTCACCGTCCGATGCGAACCAGACTCTCAGTCCAGAGCATGGCGAGTTCTGCGCGTGGATCTTCCCCTCCTCAATACTGTCCAAAGAAACTAACGCCTGAAGCCTGTTCGCCGCAAGTTGTCCGTTCGGTAGCGGGGTGCGACTGCCGAAGAACGCGGAGAGCACGCCGACTTTCGGGCCCGACAGACCTCCCCAGGCGTACTTGTTCGCGTCTATCTTCGAGCTGCGGGTCCAGGCATTGAGAATGCCTCGCACCGCGGTCTGGCGTGCGCCCCGAGTGTTGGCACCCATGAAGTTCTGCACATGGCCCTTCAGGGTACCGCTCGTGTCCCTGGCCATGGCCTGGTGAAGCCGAGGCACCGTGCCGTACCCCGGCAGGTCGGGGAGCGCTGCGATGTCGTCGGGAACATCCACCCATTCCGTCTGAATCGTGTACGCGGTGTTCCGGTCGAACGTGTATTCCGCTATCTGCCCGGAGGTCCCATCCGCCCAAGTGAAGGTGCCGGTTCGCTCTTGGGTGTTCCCCTGCGCGTCCGTGCCGGTACCGTCGCCGGTGGGCGTCAGGTTGATGGACGCGATGCCGAGCTCGGGCAGGGTGTAAAGCTCTGTGGGAAACGAGAAGCCGTCCTCGTCTTCGTCCTTCCATACCCGGAGTTGAGAAAAGAGAGTGTCGTCGGCACTGATGATGCCGTCGTGGTTCGAGTCCAGGTCCGCCAGCGCCTGGAAGCCGGTGGTCGCGGCCCCGCCTTGTGTGAGGGGCGTTCCACTGCCGAACAACTCCCTGCCATTGTCGATGAATCCGTTGCCGTTGCGATCCATGACGAGCAGGCCGTCATTCCCGCTCGCCCAGCCGGTTCTCTCTGCGAAGCCGTCCGCGTTGAGGTCGAAAAATACACGGGCTCCACCGGCCTGCCATGAAGGTCCCTCCGAAGTGGTCTCAATAGAGTCGCCATCAAGGTTGAGAACCAACGGATCGGCGCGTTCCTCCTCCTCCTCTTCCTCCTCGGGAGCGGGGATAGGGTGGGAGTCGCAGTAGCTGGGTGGTGCGCCAAGGAGCCAATCCAGATCTCCAACGGTAAGCAGTCTGTCAGCGCCCGCGCCCGACAGAAGTCGATCCAGAACCCCAAGGGCAGTTAAAGTTGCCTCCGGACATTCTCCGCTTTCACATCCATCGGACTCTCGCTCGTCCAGCTCGTTCGCGCTGACGTCGTTGAAATTGCCAGAGGGAGCAGGTTGCTTAGTGGGGTATTCACCAGGCAGCGGGGGCCAGGTGAAGCGACTGGGATCCCAAATAGGCGGCCAATTGACGCTGCATGGTGGGGGCGGGTTATTGGACCATTCCAGAGGGGACAGCCATCTGGCAAATCCCTCCGCCCCGTTCATGTCGCGGACGATTCTCTGGCGAGCCATGGCTACAACTTCTTCCCACGTCTCTGCCACTAATCCGATACTGTATCCAATTTCATTGTTGTAAAGATCCATTGCCTTCTCGGCGGCTTCTTGGCCCGTGAATATATCGCCATACTTCTCCAACATGTCCATGCCGAGCTTCGCGACGTCCTTGCCAAGGCGTCGTGTGAGCTCTGCGGAAACCAAGATATGCCGGTAAGCGTCCGCAGGACCGTTCCTTCTGCCCGGGAGATTGACTTGGTTCGATTCATTGAAGGCTCTGGCTCTTGAATCCAATATGGCGGCATCAATGTCACGAACAACTCCGACGAGTTCATCATATACGAGTTTATCACAAGGACGTTCCATCTTCTCCCTCCAGAGTCACACGTTTCAACGCGCATCCGGGCAGCGCGCCCTCGATGGGGGTCTCATTGCAAATACCCGGTGCGACTAATACATCTCAAACTGCCTCGACGGTACTCTACTTCGAAGAAGCAAGGCCGGCACGTGTTGTCCAACGTGCAGGATACTGTTTCTCTCAGTTGACGTTGACTGATCGCTGTCATTTCGAGCTTGACTGTCTTTCTTGAGGACATGAAACGAAAGATCAAACCTGTCGATGCAGTATCCAGCCATGGTCTTTCGTGGTTTCCAGCGGTCTTGGGGACTTGCTGGAGAGCTTCAGATATTGGGATTCCTTCGATGCTGATTCTTTCAATTTGCACATCAGATCCCGATAGGTTACGAATCGCAACGTCGCTCACAGTGAAAATCCTATACAGTAAGTACCACAACGGCATTCCCAGAATAACGAGCATGCACAGCAAGGCGAAAAGGGCCTTCAGCCACATCGGCACATGTGGGGTATACGCGTCCTGCCTACCCATGAGTGTGCCGCTCCAACATGAGCTTACCGCACGCACTGGCGGTTCCATGCAGACTGGTGTTGGTGACTATCGTCCCTGCGTACCCGGCAAAGGTGTATTCCGCAATCTGTCCTGAAGACCCGTCCGCCCACGTGAAGGTCCCGACCCTGTCCTGGGTGTTGCCCTGCGCGTCCGTGCCGGAACCGGCTCCGGCGGGGGTCAGGTTTATGGACGCGATGCCCAGCTCCTCCAGAGTGTAAAGGTCAGTGGGAAACGAGAAGCCGTCCTCGTCTTGGTCCTTCCAAACCCGGAGCAGCGAGAAGGCTGCATCGGTTGAGGAGATAATCCCGTCGTGGTTGCTGTCCAGGTCCGCAAGCGCCTGGAAGCCGGTGCTTGCTGCCCCGCCCGCGGTGAGCGCGGTTCCGCTCCCGAAGAGCTCTCTCCCGTCATCAATGAAGCCATTGTCGTTGCGGTCCCACACCAGCAGGCCGTCGTTGGCAGAGACCCAGCCGGTGCGCTCAGCGAAGCCGTCCGAGTTCAGATCAAAGAAGGCACGGCCTTCCGACCAGGCGCGGCCTTCGCGCGTGGTTTGGATGCCGTTGCCGTCGAGGTCCAGAACAAGTGGGTCGCGGCGTTGGAGGGCCGCCTGTTCTTTGGGCGCGGCTGGGAGGCGGGGCGCATCGCAGTAGCTCGCGGGGCATTGGCCGCTGTCCCCTGGTTGGATGTCACCGTCTCCACCGCCGCCACACCCCCCACTGTCGCCGGAGCCTCCACAGCCTCCGCTACCGGCACCACTTCCTTGACCGGCAGCGCCTGCCGGGCTGGCCCAACCCGTAAAATCCGGCGAGCAGAACGCCATCCAAGGCCGATCAAGCGCGCTGGAACCCGACGGTAGAGAGTAGTCCTGGAATTCCTCCGGCTCTTGACCCTTCTCAAGGCCTGGAAAGTATTCCTGAAAGAATCTATCTTTAAAGGTCGCAGGGAATAGTCCCGGAAGATGAGCCGGCCAAATAGTAACCGTCATTTTCGGGACAAGTTTGTCGAGGTAAGCATTTCGCGTCCGTGGGTCCATGTACTCCCCAACAGCCACGGGTTCCGTCCAAACGCTAAGACCGCTTGCCACCACTATCCTATTAAGGAGATCTCGGAATTGCCCAGGGCCGAGTATTTCGATGCAACCAGAGCTGCCAACCCGGAAATCTGCGTCTCGAGGAGTCGGCGACCCGGCGTGGATACGAATAAGGTCGCCTCCCGACATATTCCACGCCCCGCGGTCACATCTGGAATTACTACTGAGTTTATAATTGGGTCTCCACTTAGTGATTTTCCTCTCCAGAATGGGAATATCGGTGAGGTCATCACCGCCGGCGTTTAAGCCGGCGACGTAAGGACCTTGCCGTTCCGGACTGCGGCTAATGCCAAAACGAACGACCTCGTATGTACCGAAATTCTCCCAGTCCCCTTTCTCGTCTTTTTTTACGTACAGTTCCATTCGGTAAGTCGGAACGAGGTATGGGCTACAGTCTCCCCTCCAATCCATCAGATAGGCGTAGCCCACTATCTCACTAGTGACATTAAAGTTTATCTTTGGAATGTGTTTTTTTCCGGCCATATTATAGCTCCTCTGAGCTGCGTCCCAAAGGGATTGTCGCAGCACCAGTTAAATTGGCAGTTGGCTGTCTCGTCAAAGAACGCATGCTGTGCCTGAGGCGCCTACTCAACAATCGTTTTGAAAACCCCGCTGACCTTGATAGTTGTCGGACATTTGCCGTAGTCCTCAAGAATTCGAGGATCAGTGTTCTCTTGTAAGCACTCAAAATCAATCCTGCCCTTGATCACGTCGCCCTTTCGGTACTCCTTCTTGTCTAGTGTCAATTTCTGACGTTTCGTCGACCATATGACGCCCTTGTATCGGCAAACATCGCAATTAGCCCAGTACTGACACGTGAACATTGCGCTCCTAATCTGCACTCTTAGTCGTTCATAAAACGATGCATTGTCCTCCTTGAAGACGAGATCGATCATATTCTCATCAAGTAGCCTCGCTGAACAGAATTTGACGGCGTGGTCCTCCTCATAGGTGGAAGAACACTTCGCTGTATGTTTCAAACGGGGTGGATTCTTATCAAGCCTCTTGCGGGTGCTAAGGTCAAAAAAACGGCCGCCCGGGTGCTCTTGAATGTGAAGGGGGTAGCTCCAATCATGTGACGAAAAATAGGGATCAGCTAAATTGGGATCGTAAGCAAGCCGGGACGACATCTGGGCCGGTTGCCCCGGGGGAACTTGGTCAGGCCAAGCATGGCTGAAGCCATGAACCAGGACAAGGACCGCCAAGGCGAGGCCTACCGGCATCCATTTAATTCGTGGCATGGTCATCTTCGGTCTCCGTGATGTGAGTTGCCATGTGTGCGGATTGCGTTTGGGTTCCTTCCAATTTCTCGTCTCATCCGGCATTGGCGTACGACGCTTCATGAGCTCTGGCGGAGAGCACGCCAACCCTCGGACCGGATAGGCCTTCGCGGGCGTATTTGACCGCGTCGATGTTCGAGCTGCCGGTCCATGTATACAGGATGTTCTGGATGGAGGTCTGCCGCACTGCCCGAGTGCTCCCCATCGCGAACGCGTTCACATGCCCCTTCAACGCGCCGCTTGTGTCCCTGGCCATGGCCTGCTGCAGCCTCGGAACCGTGCCGTACCCCGGCAGGTCGGGAAGAGCAGCTATCTCGTCGGGCACGTCCACCCATTCGGTTGCTATGGTGTACGCGGTGTTCCGGTCAAAGGTATACTCAGCAATCTGGCCGGAGGTCCCGTCCGCCCAGGTGAAGGTCCCGACCCGCTCTTGCGTGTTGCCCTGCGCGTCCGTGCCGGAGCCGGGAGCGGTCGGTGTGAGGTTTATGGTGGCCATGCCCAGCTCCGCCAGGGTGTAGAGCTCAGTGGGGAACGAGAAGCCGTCCTCGTCGTCGTCCTTCCAGACACGGAGTTGCGAGAAGGCAGCATCGGCTGAGGAGATGAGCCCGTCGTGGTTCGAGTCAAGGTCCCCTAGCGCCTGGAAGCCGGTGGCAGCCGCTCCGCCCGCGGCGAGAGCGGTTCCGCTACCGAACAGCTCCCTTCCGTCGTTGATGAAGCCGTCACCGTTGCGGTCCCAGACCAGCAGCCCGTCATTACCGCTCACCCAGCCGGTGCGCTCAGCAAAGCCGTCTGCATTCAGATCGAAGAATGCACGGCCTTCAGACCAGGAGCGGCCTTCCCGAGTTGTCTGTATGCTGTCTCCGTTGAGGTCCAGCACCAGGGGGTCGGTGCGTGCGGCAGGAGCCAGGGACGCCGGCGACGCAGGGAGGGGGCATGCGTCGCAGTAGCTCTGACTGCCGGAACCTGTTCCTCCATCTGAACCTGTTCCCCCACCTGAGCCGCTTCCACCGCCCGAGCCGGTTCCTCCACCCGAAGTTATGCCGCCGCCTACTGCCCCGATCCCGTTCAGGGTTCGTTGGAATTCTGCATGCAACTCCCTGCCTTCGATTGGATCGTCCGCAACCTCGCCCATGAGCTCCCTGAACATTGCGAATACACTGTCGCCATCTATCGTAAACTGCCCTGTGTCCGTATCAACCGTGTAGTCAATCATTCCGAAGAGGTCCTTGAAATGCGTTTGGACCATAAGCATGCCGTACGCGGCTTCCGAGATATCGTGGTAGATCCCATCAAGAATGACGGCCGCCTCCGGGTTCGGGGCGTTGTGATCGGTGTCATAGGTGACGGTCGAGGACCATTGCACGCCGAAGAAGTCCTCCAGCACAGCCAATTTGCGAGCGTCTATGTTACCGCCTCTGCCGGCAGGGTCTAAGGTGTCGCTCCCGGTCCATTTGAAGAGTATCTGATCCATGAGCGCGGTCCGCGCATCCGTATCACTCTCGGCGGCGAACTGCCTGACCAGGGCTTCGAGCTGACCGCTGGTGTCTCGGACCATGGCCTGCTGCAGGTTGTGCACAGTACCTGAACCCGGCAAATCCGGCAATGCGGCAATATCGTCCGGAACGGGGAGGATTTCCAAGGGGATCGTATTGAAGGGCTCGATATGAAACCCATAGTCAGCAATAAGACCGGTCGATCCGTCAGTCTTTTGAAAACTCCCCGCAGTCATCTCAATGTTACCCTGGGCGTCAGTGGTGTTTACGGTGGTCCAATTGAGGTCGATGGACTCGATGTCAAGTTGCGGCAGAGTAAACACCTCGCCCTGTTGCCAATTTCCGTCACCACTGGTATTAGCCCAGACTCTCAGTTGCGAGTATGCCGGGTCCTGCGCATCTATCTTCCCATCATGATTGCTGTCTAATGCGGCCAATGCCTGAAATCCGTCAGCTGCAACTTGCCCGTTGGGTAGTGGGGTGCGACTGCCGAATAGTTCACTTCCGTTGTCGAGGGCACCATTACCGTTGAGGTCCATAACGAGAATACCTGCATCGGGACTGACCCAGCCGGTTGCGTGAGCGAAACCGTTGCCGTAGTAGTCCCAATACGCTCCGTCGTTCACGTTTAAGGTGTCTATCCGGCCGGAGCCTTTTAAATCAAGTACGACAGGCGGGTCAATGAGCATGGGGGGCCACTCGCCCTTCCGGTACTGTTCTACAAGCGGCCCGAAGTCCTTATAAAATTGTTCCTGAGTCCAAAGAGCCCGCATGCGATCTTTAGGATCCATCCCGTTTTGCCACGCCAGGAAGGCAAGAGACATGGCGCCTATTCCTGCATAAGGGAACGCCAGACTCCCACCCCACAAGAAAGCGGAGCCCAGCCCACACGCATTCGCAGTCTGAGCGTCTGCCGCCTTCGATGCTTTCGCACAAGCACGCGCTTGAGCTTGTCGGAAAAAATTCTTCGCTTCCTCTCCATAAATAATCCTCCAAACCTCATTATATGCCGGGTGTTTCTTGTACAACTTATCAAGTTCAAGTTCATTAACTGGTGTCATCTCATGACTCCTTTCGGCATTTGGCGCCCCACCTTCAGGTAAGATCCGGCTTGCGCCGGAAGAGGAAGTTTACCAACCACGACCCATCGACGATCAAGAGGGCCAATAATAGATCGCCGATATAAACATGGATCATTCCTCAGCCCCATGGGCTTTCAGATATTCCACGATTTCCTTGTGCCCTTCTTCCTGCGCAATCTTCAAAGCGGTCCGCCCTTTTCCCTCCACTACAACGCTAAATTTCTTGTCAATGAAGGACCTTACTAAGGACCTGAGAACCCTCCATTTGCCGGGACTGACGGGACTATTCTCCTTGGCATTCACGTCAGCTCCTTTCTCGATGAGGAATTTGACTATTGCCAGATTCCCTAGCTCGGCAGCCTTCATGAGAGCCGTCTGGCCGGTCATATCTTCGGAATTGGCGTCCGCCCCCTTGTCTATGAGTAACTTGACTACATCCAGGTTTTTCCATGTTTGCGCAGCACACATGAGAACCGTCTGGCCGTACCTGTCGCCGGCCTTTACGTCGAGCCCTCTATCGATCAGGAACTTTACGAGATCCAAGTTCCCTCCCTTGGCAGCAGACATGAGAACCGTCCCGCCGCTGTGGCCGGTATCCTTGACATCGGCTCCTTTCTCGATAAGGCGCCTGACTACCTCCAGGTTGCCTCTCTCGGCAGCATGCATCAGAACTGTCCTGCCGAGAGTGTCCTCTGCGCTGACGTCCAGCCCCTTCTCGATAAGGAGCTTGACTAGATCCAAGTTCCTTCCCTCGGCAGCAGCCATGAGAACCGTCCGGCCATACTGGTCCCTGGCCTTGACGTCGGCTCCTTTCTCGATGAGTAACTTGGCAACCTCCAGGTTGCCTCTCTCGGCAGCATTCATGAGAACCGTCCGGCCTTGCTTGTCCCTGACCTTGACGTCGCCTCCTCTATCGATGAGGAGCTTGACTACATCCAAGTTGCCTGCCCAGGCAGCATTCATGAGAACCGTTGTGCCAATATTGTCCCTGGCGTTTACGTCGAGCCCTTTCCCGATGAGGAACTTGACCACATCCAGGTTGCCTCCATAGCCGGCAGCCATGAGAGCCGTGTGGCCGTCCTCGTCCCTGGCGTTTACGTCGAGCCCTTTCTCGATGAGGAACTTGACCAGATCCAGGTTGCCTCCATAGCCGGCAGACATGAGGATCGTTCCGCCGCTATCATTCTTGGCGTTTACGTCGAGCCCTTTCTCGATGAGGAACTTGACCAGCTCCAAGTTTCCTCCGCCGGCGGCAGCCATGAGAACCGTCCTGCCAATATTGGTCGTCGCCTTTGTGTCGGCTCCTTTCTCGATAAGGAGCTTGACTACATCCAGGTTATTCCCCCCCTGAGCAGCACACATGAGAACCGTCATGTCACCTAGGCTCCTGGCATTGACATCAGCTCCTTTCTCGATGAGAAGCTTGACCATCTCCAAGTTGCCTGCCCACGCAGCATGCTGGAGCGCCGTCTGGCTAGTATCATCCTTGGCCTCGAGGTTAGCTCCCTTGTCGACGAGGAGCTTCACCTTTTCCAGGTCTTTCCCTCGGGCAGCAGCCATGAGAGCGGTCTGGCCGTCGCCGTTCTTGGCATTGATATCTAATCCCTGGTCCAAAAGGCGGATAACTTCTTTCAAGTCGCCTTGTCGGGCGGCTCTTACCAACTCAGGATCTTTATCGGCTGCTTGAGCAATGCTCGAACTGTATACCAAGAGACCGGCAAGTACAAACACCGCAAAGGTCATCATACTCTTGTCGATCTTGAATTTATGCTTAGGCATGTCGACCTGTATCCTCCTCACTTGTTGGTATTCTCTTTGCTTGACTTCGTATATTCACGAGGAAGAATGCAACGAACGCCATGAACCTTTCTTTAGGGTGGCTCACGGGAACCACGACGGAATGAGAATCTTGTTGACGAAGACCAGACCTATGAGACCGCAGACCACCTGCCAGCATCCTCAAGCGTCCCTTTCCGACGTGCAAAGAAGGCGCTCGGGTCCGCTTGGTTTGCTTATGAGGGTTCGCTTCCATCTTACCTTTCTTCACCGCCACGATCCTTCTTCCCGCGCAGAAGACTGAGCCAACACTTCAAGACTCCCGGCCCGCGGTTTCGCGTTCCTGACTGCGCTTCTCATTCCTGACCATGCCCATGAGTTGCTCAACCGCCAGGTTCAGCATCCCCCGGAGGTCACCACCCAAGGCTTCCAAGCCGGCAAAGTTTTCCTCGGTGAGGACGGCCTTGAGTGTCCTCACTTGTGCAGCCGACAACTTCTCCGGGCCTTCCTCATTCTCCTTCAATCCCTTCTGTATCTTTCGGATCATGGTATAGGCCGTGTTGATGCTCATCTTGTCGTTCTTCACCGCCTCCTGGATTTCAGGGGTGCCGTCCTTGCGGATCTTCCGTATCTTCTCCACTTTCTTGTAGTTGCAGGCAATCAAGCTTGCGGTCACTTGAGCCGATGCCGAGCGTCGCCGATCAAAGCCGACACGTGTCGGCATTGAAATAGCATCTTCACTCCGCCGGTCTCCGCCCCTTTCCATATCTGTTTCCGATTCGTTGAGGCCGGCCTTGCTGGAATTGAGGCTCCTAGAGGTAATCCTAATCCTAGCTCCCCCCGCGTTTGTCAAGAGCTAATGGAGCCACCCTATAACTACTATCCCAAGACCGGTACTTCGCGCGGTGTATCCCGCCGGCAGTCCGAATGCGGGGATCAATGGGCGATGCAATCCCCGTTTGCTACCGCATGGGGCCTTTTGACGCCACTCGGCACACTGAAGGGCGTGTCCGGTGTCTTTCCCGCCGAGCGCGGCGAAGTCATCCGGGCCTTCGGTCCCGTACAGGAAGTCGTCTTGTTCCGTGGGGGCATTGGCCTTCCCGATAATATCGGCCTCGGTTCAGACGGTGCCGTCCATGAACTGGATCTGCTCGATCCTGTTGAGCGTGCTGTCGTTCCTGAAGTAATCCTTTACCGTGACCTTGTCTTCCGTGTCGTTGATCCGTAGGACGAGGTCGGTCCCGGAACGCTTCAGGTACACGTCCGCAGGCGTGAGGTTGCTGCCCAGCCATATGGTGTCGACATTCCCCGGCGTGGGATCGACGTCGATGATCGTGTCGTTGCCGGAGTATCTCCGCACAATGTAAGTGTCATTGCCGAGATCACCCTTCAGAAGGTCGTTTCCGGGTCCGGGATCGAGTATGTCGTTACCCTCTCCGGCCCAGATCTGGTCGTTGCCTCCACCCGCGACGAGGAGCGCATCGCCGTCCATGTTGATGAGGGTCTCGTCGCGGTCCGTGCCGTATACCACATCGTTCCCATACTGGCTGTTGATCCAGCCGTCGCCCTGGTTGAGGGTGTCCCGGATCGCCTCCGCGTTGTCCGTACCCATGACGTGCGGGGACCACGGGTTTACGCCATGCCCCGGTCCGTCGATCACGTCCATGCCGCCGGTATCGATCACCCAGGCGAGCGCGGGATCGACGCCGATGAACATCTCCCGGCAGGGGAGGCAGTGGACCCGATCCTGACCGGAAAAGGGCCGGATGCTGCGAGCAAACTCGCTGAGCAGCTCTTCGGCCTCTTCCCGGGTGGCGGGAACAGGCACTGGAGGGGGCTCGGTGCCGTCTTCGAGGCCCTCCGCGGTATAGTACTGGATGCCCTCGTCCGGGGTGGTGCCCTCGGAAAGCGCCAAGCCTTGGTCACCTCCCGCGGTGGCACCCGCTGCGGCTGCCGTGCCTTCGTCGATGCCGGTGGTGGTCTGCGACTGCGCGGCCAACGGCGTTGTTTGTGCGAACCACCCCATCATGGTTTCGATGACCGGGCTCATATCCGACGCGTACTCCTGCTTGTTGTCGTCCCAGGTGTACGCCACCAGCCCCCACAGGCCTCGCAGGTGCGTCTGGGCCATGAGCTGGGAGTAGAACAGCTCGGATATCTGGCGATAGGACTCTTGCGGTGCAACCAGTTTGCCAGTCCAGCCTGAGGCCCACGCCTGGGAACCGGACGCGAAGGGGCCGCTACTCACTGGCACGTGCACGGCCGCAGCACCGGTTTGAGCAGCGACAATGCTTTCGTAATTCTGGGGAATTGAGGCCCCCACGCCGCACG
The DNA here is from genome assembly GCA_040755955.1 of Thermodesulfobacteriota bacterium. Classification (GTDB taxonomy): domain Bacteria; phylum Desulfobacterota; class Desulfomonilia; order Desulfomonilales; family Desulfomonilaceae; genus JBFMAA01. The sequence goes on along the minus strand of JBFMAA010000129.1, from coordinate 953 downwards.
TACCACACCTGTTGAGGTGAAAAACGACTGGCCAAACAAGGCGGAGAGCACTCCAACTCTGGGGCCGGACAAACCCTCGCGTCCGTTCGCGGCCGGAATATTGGAGCTGCCCGTCCAGACCTGAAGGATGTTTTCCATGGCTGTTTGGCGTTCCCCGCGAGTCGTCGCGGAGCCGAACGCCTGCACATGCCCTTTGAGCGTGCCGCTCGTATCCCTGGCCATCGCTTGGTGCAGATCGTAAACGTGACCATACCCAGGAAGGTCGGGAAGAGCAAGTATGACATCAGGTACCTGAACCCAATCCTCGGCCACGGTATACATGGTCTGGTGAAATAGCCCATACTCGGCAACTTCACCAGCGGTCCCGTCGACCCAATGAGAAGCTCCGACCCTTGTGCGAGTGTTGCCCTGCGGGTCCACGGTGGGGTCCGCCGTAGAATTGAGGCCAATGGATTCAATACCGAGATCTTCAAGGGAATAAAGCTCATCCGGAAATGAGATCCCATCACCATCGACGTCCTTCCAGACTCTGAGTCTTGCGAACCCTTCGTCAGTTGCGTCGATCTTGCCATCCCCATTACTATCTAATTCGGACAATGCCCTAAACCCATTTTCCGCCTTTGCACCTGTCTCCATTATTGTCTCATTGCCGAACAACTCCTTGCCACTATCGATGCTGCCATCGCCGTTCCTGTCCATCGCCAGCAAACCGTCGTCCGGACTAACCCAACCGGTCCATTCGGCGAAGCCGTCGGCGTCCAGATCAAAGTATGCACCCCCCGTCTGAAGGGCAGTGGTCTCTACGCCGTCGTGATCAAGATCAACTACTAGTAGTTCGTTTCATAAACAGCTTTACAATAAACGCGGCCCAGGATATGAAGATGCATTCTTTTGGTTGGATGATGCACGATGCCCGCGAAAAGAACGCGACCTGAGTTGGAGTTGTCCGACAA
>JBFMAA010000128.1:8469-17114 GCA_040755955.1 Thermodesulfobacteriota bacterium | reverse complement strand
TGCAGCAGCGCGCTCTCGATTTGCTGGGGATCAAAATCCAGTGTGCCCAGTAGACTGACGAGGAAGACGGACCTTTCCATAGCACTACCGGGTACTTGCGCTCAGGACGAGAAAAAACCTCAGGCTAGACCTTCCTGAGCAACCCGATCACCACGAGCAGGACCACTGCTCCTACTGTGGCCATGATCACCGTTCCTATCAGGCCGTGGACGGACAGCCCCAAAAACTTGAACACATATCCCCCCACGAACGCGCCGATCAGTCCGACCACCAGGTTGATGATGATGCCGAACCCTTTTCCCTTCATGATGATTCCCGCGAACCATCCTGCCAGAATTCCTACAATCGCGTATACGATAAGATCCACGACAGTGTCCCTCCTTATCACGGCGTGAGCTCACCAGGCCGGGCCGCTCCCCTTCCGAGGCCGGCAGGCGCGGACAGGTCCCCCGGAGTGCCCGGATCAGATACCACACTCTGCCCCAACCGCAAGGAATTGGCAAGCAACATGAACGACCGGTGCCAGCGGGGGCCTCATATCGGATGAGGGAGAGTCTCACCGATTACGGGCCGGCACCCTGTGTCATGGGAGACATTATGGGGGCTCTCATGAGCTTACACCGATTGGCGGGTTGGAAAGTCTGCCCAACAGGATCAGGCCGCTCTTGAATCGGAAGTGATTTTCGAGAACCGCTATAAGCGGAAAGACACGAAAACACAAAGAAGGACCCTCCCGAATGCACGGTGTCTTTGCGCTTTGGTGGTTCGAGGACCATCGTCAACGGCGTGGGAGGAGTGGGCGGGGATCAACCCCGCCACACGAAGTGTCATCAATTGAGAGCCGGAAGGGTGGGAACTTCCCGCGATATCACGGACTCGCCGCTACTCGATCTTCTCGGCCATGAACAGCGGCGGTCTCTTGTCCCGCTTGACCTTGAGCCGAATAACCTTGTCCTTGCTTGCCTTCGCTTTCTTCACCGCTTCCGCGAATTGCGACGAATCGGACACGGGCTTTCCGTCAACTTCGAGAAGGACGTCCCCCGGTCGAAGCCCCATCTTTCTCCCGATCCCGTCGGACACGTCCTTCACCATGAGCCCCTCGCCGGGCTTGATTCCGAGGGCTTCAGCCGCCTTGTCAGGCACTTTCTCGACGATGATCCCCAGTTCGCTGGAGGTCTGACCAGTGGTTTCAGGCTCATCGGTGCCTTCCCTCATGGCCGCCATCTTCTTCGGGTCACGTTCACCCACCGTCACGTCGATCTTCATGGCCTTCCCGTTTCTCACAAGGGCCAAAGCGGCCTTGGAGCCGGGTTTCACCTTGCCCACCATGTTTTTGAGGTGCGACGCGTTCCTCACCGGCTCACCGTTGAACTCGGTGATAATGTCTCCTGATTGGATTCCCGCTTTCTCCGCAACGCTGTCCTTGATCACCTGCGAGACCAGTGCTCCGTCCGTGTTGTCCCGTCCGTACGATTTGCTCAGCGCCTCGTTCAGATCCTGGATGTTCACTCCCAGAAGTCCCCGGCGAACTTTGCCCTGGCCTTTAAGCTGGTCCATGATCGCCTGCGCGGAATTGGACGGAATCGCAAAACCGATCCCCTGATACCCGCCGCTGCGTGAAGCGATCGCGGTGTTGATGCCGATCACGTCACCATGTATGTTGACCAGCGGGCCGCCCGAATTCCCCGGATTGATGGCCGCGTCTGTCTGGATGAAGTCCTCGTACTCGATGATCCCCACGTTGGTCCTGCCCTTCGCACTTACGATTCCCTGAGTGACGGTCCGGGTCAGGCCGAAGGGGCTTCCGACCGCAACGACTATCTCGCCGACCCTGAGCTTGTCCGAATCCCCGAACTTGATGGGCGACAGGTTCTTGGCATCTATTTTGATCAGAGCGAGATCGCTTTCGGAGTCGATGCCTATCACCTTGGCCGTGTAGGATTTCTTGTCCGCCATGGTCACCTTGATTTCGTCCGCATCCTTTACCACATGGGAGTTAGTGACAATGAGCCCGTCCGGTGAGATGACAAAGCCGGAACCTGTCCCTTGCATGGGACCGGGCCCCTTGGGGCCGTCGGGCATGAAGCGTTTGAAGAAATCCTCGAACTCCTTGGGCATATTCTTCCAGTGCGGATCTTTATTCTTTCCGAAGATATGGGGTGATTTCCGAGATGCGCTTATATTGACGACCGCAGGCGATACCTTCTCAGCCACCTGGACAAAGGCTTCCCCAAGTGATTCCAAGGCAGCCGGAGCTTTCGGGTCCGCGGAAGCCGGCATAACCCAGACGGTCGCGATCACGACGATAAGAGCCACCATTACGACGCTGTGCACACTCATTTTCGACATGGACGAATCTCCTTCCGGACAAAGCAACTTGATCATTATGACCCACGTCCTCGTTTTTTGTTCTGGGTCCCTTCCTGTGTAGATGCGAATGCCGGGGGAAAGGACCTCGTGGAAGAAGGAACTTGCCCCGGACCTCCGAAGGCCTCAAGATAACGACTTGCCGCGCCACGGGGTGTTTGCCCTGTATTCTCGGGCGCAAGAGCCTCCCGCCACTTTCAGTCGGTGCCCGCTTGGAAACACCGGAGTCCCGCAGGGACTGTTCACAATGACCGCGCCGTTCAAGGCCGGGTAATCAGGAACGGTCGCCCCTGCAGTCACGCTCTTTGGGATTCGCGGTATCATCAAAGTGGACAAATCCCCCTCACCCTTTCCTCTCCAGCCAGGGGAGAGGGTTTTGCATTCCCCTCCCTTGATGGGAGGGTCAAGGGGAGGGTGAATCTTGCTGCAATGTTCAACGCGGGGCACCATATTTTGACGCCTGTGCCTCAGAGCCCATACCCAAGGACTTTTGCAGCATGGGGCTCCCGCCGGTCCTCGATACTTTATGCCGGCGCACAGAATGCCATTTTCACGGTTCGTTGCGGCCGTCCTCGGGCGCGGGGGCTTTTGACAGAGTGCCCCCTTCGTTGGTAGAGTCAAGCCTATAGCACATCGAGATGCACAAGTGAAGCGAGTAGCCCACACACCTTCGGGAGAATAACCATGACCGGAACCAACACGGGGAACAAGAACTCGACACTCGAGAACTTTGATTTTCAGGCACTGCTGTACGATACCTACCAGACGCACTGTATCCCAAGATATGAAGAGATGAACGCCGTTGCCGCGGGATTTCTCGCTCATGTCCTGAGCCGAACCGAGAGTCCCAGGATTCTCGACATGGGATGCGGAACCGGCAACACGTCGCTTGCCGTCATGCAACGGATTCCCGGTGCCACGGTCACCTGCATAGACGGGTCTGAGGAGATGCTCCATCAGGCTCGGGTAAAGCTCGGGGACCGCGGTTCCCACGACGATTGGCGAGTTGCGGACCTTTCCGCTCCAGGCTGGAACGAGCCGTTCGGGGAGGGAATCTTCGACGGGGTGATATCAGTGCTGGTCTTGGAGCATCTCCCGTTCGATGCGTACAAGGCGGTGATCAACCGCGTGTGCAGACTGCTCAAGCCCCAGGGATGGTTCGTCGCGGTGGAGGCGTACGAGGGGGCCTTGACTCATGAGCTTTTTGCCCGGGAGATGGCGCGGTGGGAGCAACGCGCGGTCGCGAACGCAATCATCACACCGGCCCAGTTGCAGCAGATCAAGGAGACCAGCTCACAGAAAGAGAAACACTACTTCTCCACCCTGGAAGACAAGAAGCGGTGGTGGATCGACGCAGGCTTGGAGGATGTACAGTTCATCTGGCAGTACTACTGCGCCGCGATTCTGGTCGGCACTACCCGAACAGCCGACTCAGCAGGCGATTGAAGCGCATCTGCCAGTATGCGATATTGACCCCCACCACCTGACGTCGGTCGAAGTTGAGGTTGGGTACGCGCGCAAACGCGGAAATGTAGTTCACATGCTGACCCACCGAAACCGGACACCCTTTTGCATGGATATGCCGTGAGGACCTGTTCGCCAAGCAATGCAGCACCGACCCCAGGATCTTGAGAATCATGTCGTTGCCTTTGGTTTTCCTTGCGTGAAGAGTCAAGGGGTCCTGGTAGTCTCCGGAAATTGTGACGGTGTTGCCGTTGATGTTCCCTTTCCACTTGCAGCAATCGCCAACGAAAACTACCCGTTCGTCGTCAGCGAGGTTGAGCGGGCCTTCCACTTGCCCCATGACGAACCGGAGTCTCCCCATGTGTTGATCGATGTCCGGAATGAACTGCTTGTAGATGTGCATGGCTTCCTGCAGAGCGCCCGGGCAGCCGCCCCAACAGTAGTCCGGGGAATGCTTTTCCGGGAAGGTCCCCACATTGCACTCGATACCTCGGGACTCACGGAAATAGTCGTCGATTCGCTCGAAGCAGAACTCGAATCCCACGGTCTTTTCTCGCACCGCGTCCAGCGGGAAGTCCCCCGCGACGTCGATGTCGCCGAGGTCCATCGGGCCTAGACCCCGTTCGGCCGCATACCGGAGATGAGCCACGTCAGCCGGATTCGTGCGCACCATGTGACAACAGACCGTATCGACCGCGCACGCATTGGTTCCCATGACAATCGCCCCCATCGGAAAAGGTGTGGGGGTAAGCATCATCTTCTGCCCAGCGATGATCCCGTCGACCGCGATGAAGCTACTGGGTTTGGCATCCTGGAGGTCAGCGATTTTGTGTTCCAGGTATGCGTTATGGTCGAGGAGTCTGTGGCGATCGTCCTGTATTCCGATGTAGTTCTTCAGAGAGAGCGTGAGCCGCGTCCAGGGATGTGCTTTGAATTTGGGGATATTTACAAGGAAATCGCATTCCGCGACCGGTTTGGGGACGTAGATCAGGTCGCGGAGGTTCTCTTTGCGCGTGAGCGCTACAGGAACCTGCTTCACTTCGTCGAAGTAGTAAGGCTTGACGCGGTGTCTCTTGAGCACTTCCAGGTACCCGGCTTTCTTGAAGCAATACCGTGTCGGAATCGTGATGCCTGACCGTTCGCCGACCGAGAGTTCTTGGATTGCGTCGCCTTTCTCCTTCATGGCCATGAGCACGCCTTCGAGGAACTCTTCTCTGGTGAACGCGTGCGGAAAGAGTTCTTTGTGCGCGAGCACGCAGTTGGGTTTGAGCATGGTTTTGCCTTTCGGGGCAACCCCCAGCTCTTCCATTCCTTCCTTGACTATGTCCGCGATGCGTCTGGGATCATAGTCATCGCACTTCATGATCAGGACTTTGTGCTTCATGGCTTCCTCTCGATCTGCCGAGGCATAGCAGTTCCTATGTTGAGGTCAAGACCCGGGCCAAAGGAATCTTGTATTCCCGCTGGATCACCAAATGGTTATATCCACGAAAAAACACACCATTCGCATGTTTCCTCAGTTTTCGAAGTTGAGGATTCCCGATTCCGTGGTGGTAGATGATCGGGAAGAACGCAACTCTGTGCCCGTGGGTATTGCACGCCTTCACAATCTTCTCCGCGATGGCGGCTGCATTCCGGAGCTTCTTCACCCGGTGGCTGATGTCTTTCAGGTTGCCCATCAGTTCCACGACAGCCACGGTGACCGAATCCTCACTCTCGAAAAAGCAGATGCAGTCGCTGCTTGCGTTTGCCGGGTCCATCGCATCCCCGTTGACAATGACGTGTCTGGGCAACCCCTTCCTATTGACCCTGTGTCCTTCTCCCGGCTCCGCACAATCCTTGCGGACATGGTTGTATTCTCTTCTGATGCACTCGAGGAACGACAAGTGGAGTCTCTCCTACCGAGTTTCGTGAGACCGCGTGTCTGCGAAGTATCGATCCAACCTCAGCGCTTCTTCGTACAGACCCTCGTGCACCGAGGCGAAGCCCTCGTCACTGATCCCTTCTTGCCGGTCAATCGGTATTTCTCGAGTCTTGAAGCCCTTAGTCTTTCGGTCATACTGGAAGAGGTACACCCCCAACTCACTCGGTTCGAGGAAGTCGCTCTCGTCGTATCCCATTTCCTTTCTGCGATCCGCTGCTACCTGATCCAGCAGCACGAAGTGGCTGAGCTGTTCGACCAAGTAATCGCTATGTGTCGTAATAAGCAAGCGTAGGCCGTTCCTTCGCAGCCTCACGAGCAGTCTCGCCAGGTTCCGCTGGTTTGCAGGATGGAGGTGGGCCTCCGGTTCCTCAATAATGAGGACGTCCCCCGGCCTGAGATAGTACTTGAGGAAGAGAAACAGAGGAGCAAGCTCCATGACCGTGGAAGACGCTCGGTGCAACGGTATGGTCTTGCCTTCGAACTGATACCTGATTTCAGAGTAAGAATCATTTTCCCGACGGATCGCTGCTATCCCACCATCAAGCAAGGCTCTTTCCGACTGCTCAGCAAGGCTGAAGTACGGCCCAGGTTCTGCTGGAAGCCGCAAGAGACGAGACATGAAGCTCAGCGCCACTCCTGACAAACGAGAGCTTTCCAGGTATGGGAGCGCACCTCGATCTCGAGCCTCCAGCAAGACTGCTGCGGAAATGGATCTATGTGCTTGAAAGATTCCCGAGCGAGCGGCGGGCAGATACAAGCAGGCAGCTTCCAAGTGACGCCAAACGGTCATCATCATGTAGTCTATTATGACGTCAATCGCCAAGTCTGCCGCCCCTCCTCGTTCCAGGGTACTCGACAGCATCACTTCAATATCTATCTTGAGACCTGCTGGGGTCTGGTGTGGTCGGACCCTCCAATTGCCCGTATCGGCGGCTTGGAGGACTATCGTATTGTGAAAAGAAGGAAAATCGGTCACCTGCAGGAGTTTGTCTCGTGGACTATACCGGAGACCCGCGTTCAATTCTTCCACGGCTATCCCCAAATCAAAGGATCTCTTCCCGACTTTGACAAGCTCGCCCAGCGAACACGCGTGCGATGATGCGATCTCTCGGCCAAGCCGGTCCTCGAGAATAGTCTTGATCACCGCCTGAAATGTCTGGTTGATCAACTCCAGGGGGATAGGCCGTCGAAGACATCTTGAGATCGTTTCTCGTATGAAGGCTCTCAGTTCCTTGAGAACGCCTTTCCGAACCGGCGTAGCGTCCAAATCTCCCGGTAACCGATTTGAAGACCAATAGGAAAGCGTCTGCGTGTCTGACCCGAAGTACTGTGCCTCGAAAAGGGAATGGACCAGCATCGCGAGATAGGACTTGCCCGAATTGTTCGGTCCGACAAATATCGTGAACGGCCGTAGTTCCACCTCCGCACGGCTGATCGGCCCGTAGTCTTTGACGCGCAAGGAGATCGCCGTATCTTTCGGCTGGGGGACGGCTTCTTTTCGGGGGGCAGGTCGCGGCATTACCAATGGGCTCCCGGCTTCGCTTTGAGCTCCGGTCGACAGAGCGCCAAGGGAGAGCATACCATACCTCCCCAAGCGCGCCTACAAGATCCGGCACCGATAACCATTCACCGGAAAAAGAGAAGATTCAACAAAGAGGAAGAATGACCTTAATTCCTGGCGCCTGCACCATCAAGAACGTTGCCTAATTGGGCTACCCCACCAGACAGGGGCCATTTCTTTGTGTCTCAGTGCCGAACTCTCGGCGGCATCAAGAACTCCCGGCACGTGGGCCGTCTCCCTCGAACCGGGGGCTGGAATTAGGCGCGGAGCACCCCGTCAATCACCTCGGTGAGTTCCAGGAAGTCCGTTTGGAGCTCGCGCTCCAGGTCTCTGGTTTCGCCGGGGCGGTAGGATGCGCCGAAGAGCTTGTGGATGGAGATACCCGCGTCACCGCAGAACTGGTGCAGCGACGCCTTGGTCATATTTCCCACCAGAAACGCGCCGACCTCGGCTCCCCACCGGAAATGGGGGCCGTCTCCGCCGCTGTCTCCCATGATTACGAGTCGGTTCGGGCTCAGGCCTGTCTCTCGCAGGACGGTTGCAGTGTTCGCTGCCTTGTCGTTGATCTCACGCACGTTAAGCTCGTAGCGTCCGGAGTCGTCCTTGTCCGTGTACCGGATCATGGGATTGGCCGACACCACGGGAACTTCGGGGAGTAATCCCGCAGCTATCGCTCTCTGGAAGTAGCCGTGGAATCCGGTCGTGTTGAGCATGAACAGGACATCGCGATCCGCACACCATCGCATCAATGCCGGAACGTTCGTGTACGCCCGGAACCCGGCGGCGAGGTATGCGTCCATCTGCTCGACCGTAAACGACTCGGGGAGCATGCGCCCTATGCGACTGCACGCCTCGGTCAGGCTCATCACATTCCCCGTGTACTGGCGGAAGATCTGCGAAAGGTCGTCGGTAAGATCGGGGTAGTTGAACGAGATCGGGTCAAAGGGTCCGTTGGGCGAGAGGCATTCGCTCCAATCCGACGAGACTATCGCCCTGTATTGGCGCTTGATAACCGGCATGGGACACTCCTCGTCCAGGGGAATTTACCGGGGGAAACTCTTTTGAAAAAGGGTTTCCCCGGACCCCCTTCCGAAAACTTTTGAGATATTGGGTATTGCTGAGCATCCACCGAGTTCCTATGACGTAGGGAGCTGACTTTCACGCTTGGTTGCGGCCGCGCCCCAAGACCCTTCACGGGGCTGGAGATCCCGCTCACCCACGGAACCACCTGCGGCGACCAGCGGGAGCCGCTATGCTCTAAAAGTTCTTGGGGATGGGGGTCCGGGGGGGGGGGCATATTTTAAAAAATACAAAAACCCCGGGACAAAA
>JBFMAA010000128.1:0-8459 GCA_040755955.1 Thermodesulfobacteriota bacterium | reverse complement strand
TAACAACCCCCCCCCCCCCCCCCCCCCCCCGGAACTACATTTCCACAGGAACTCTTATAGCGGCTTTGCCAGGATCTGACGCACTCGCACGTCGAAGAACCGGTCGGACGGGTGAGATTCCACAAGGGCAACCGTATCGGCGCCTCGTCCGGTTCCTGCCACGGCCACAATCTGTTCGCCTTCCGGAATGAGCCCTGCGTCGCACGCTTCAACGACTATCTCGACGCACACCTTGACGCCCTGGCAGAGCAATCGCAAAGTCTGGGCCACGATATACACGGGATAGACTCCCTGGTGCTTCTTCATGAGCGCTGCCTCGATCCCACGGGTGAGGATGGTGCCGGTGAAGATCTTCGCTCCAAGGGACTCAAGCTCCTCTCGGGCATTGGTCAGGAGTTCATCCACGTTCGGGCCCGCGTATCCCACGTTATGGGTGACGACCACAAGATTTACCGCCTTGCCTTTGAGCGCTCGCGCGAACAGCAAGCCTGTATCTCCTCCCGTGCTCGCGACCACTACCTGAGAAGACCCTTCCCGGACCAGGTCTTTCACAATATCGAGACATCTTGCAGTGTTCTCTTTTCCGGACTTCTCGAAGTACTCCACTTGTCGAATCATGAACCACCTGTGCCCCTGTCGGCAGACTTCTCCACCGAGTCAGACCTATCTTATCGCCTCGTACACGCTGCGACTGTCATCCAGAAGCGCCTCATAGGCATCCCGTTCGTTGCGATGCACCGCCTTGCCCACTTCCTTTGGGGGCGTTCTAGGTGCAACTGCGGCTGAGGCCTTGACGGCCACGCCCAGTTTCGCCTTAAGGAGCCTTTCCACATCCGTCAGGCCTCCTTTTGAAGCCGCGTCCAATGGGCTGATGCCCGCATTATTCTTAGCGCTGGGGTCTGCCCCCTTATCGAGAAGGAATTGGACCATCTCCGCGTGTCCTCCTGTGACCGCAGCGAACAAGGGAGTCCGTCCGTCCCTGGTCTTTGCGTGTGCGTCCGCACCCTTCTCCATGAGCAGCCTTGCCAGGCCGAGATCACCGATTGCGGCTGCCTCCACTAGGGCTGTGGTGCCGCCTCTGTTACGATTGGAGTTGGCATCCACTTTCCGGTCGAGCAATTCGCGCACCTGACGCTCGTTACGAGCCCTGACTGCCACGATGAGTCGGTCTTCCATTCTATTGGCGGCCGCTGCGGGACTCGTTCGCGCGTGAGGAGAGGTGCGTCCCGGGGCGGGAGGCCAATCCGGAGAGGGGACCGCAGCAACTCGGCGCTCCTGGGCTTGACCCCGGGCCATCGACGCGTCAGGCGTGCCAGCAGGTTCCACAGCAGGCCGTTGGGGAGATCTGGCTGCCGCGGGAGGCGAAGCTTTGGACGCTTCGGCTGAAGGAGTTGGTTTTTCGGGACGCTTTTCCGGCCCGGTTTCGACCGCCGGTGTTGGACGCTCCCGAGCGCTCCGTGGAGCCGTCGCTTCACGCTGCACATCTTTCACGTCAGGTGTGCCAGCAGGTTCCACAGCAGGCTGTTGCCGAGATTTGGGCTCAGGCTCGGACGTGCGCGCGGCAGGCTCCATCACCGAGGCGGTCTTCTTGGGTTCTATCCCCGCAGGCGCCGCAGTCGGGGACGGAGGACGTCGTGATTCGGTCTCGGGAGCAGGCGCCTTGGCCACCGGTTGAGTAGGTTCCGCCGGAAGGTCCGGTGCCTTTTCTACTGGCGTCACCTCGACTCCCTCCATCTCTTTGACCGACCTGACCGGGTGTGCAGCCCGCTTGCCGTCTCGCGGTTTGGGCGGTTCCCTGCCCGACAGACCCGCAGACACGGGTCCCTTCTTGTCCTCGGTCGGTTGCGGAGATTCTGCCGTCTGCTTGACAAGAGCCGGTGGTTTGAGTTTTCGCTCCCTGACGATCGTAGGTTTGGGAGGTTCAGGCTGTTCAGGACCTGACATGAAGTAGTCTCCGAACAGGCCCCACATCACCACCACTCCGACAACGGTCACGGCGAGCACCCCCAGGACGACCATTGAAGACTTCTTTGAGGGCTTTTCCGCGGGAGGTTCTGCTGCACTCTCGACCTTGGGAGCAATGTCTTCGACTGTGGACGGAGTGGGAGACTTGCGTCCAAGGAGCGATTTCTTCGAGGGTATCTCTTGCTCAGACGGGGCAGCATCCTTAGGTTTGCGTCCGAACAGTGATCGTTTCGGCGGTTTTTCTTCTTCTTGCGGAACAGGCTCTTTGGGCGAACGTCCAAACAGCGATCTTTTCGGAGGTTTGGGCGTATCCGCTTGGGCGGGTGGCTCGGCTTTGCGCCCCAGGAACGATCTCTTGACGGGTTTTTCCGATTTCGGCGGGGCATCCGGTCCGGTTGACGCCTTCGGTTGGGTCAGGCTGATTTCCGGAGGAGGCGGCACATTCAGTTGTTGAGTCTTGGCGATCTCCGCCGCGGGTCCCTCAGACGGAACCACCACAGCCGGCTTCCTTCTCGGTCTCGTGACAGGGACTTCCGTATGGTCATCGCCCCGGGGCAGGAAATCGGCCGCTTCGTCCACGAGTCGAATGGTCTCGTCACCCCCGTCCCGCACGTCGAGCGAATCGGAAGAGATAATGGTGATCAACAGGTCTTCGGGGGTTTCGTCTTTCGCAGGTGTGCCTTTTCTCACAGGTTTGAGTGGATCTTGGTCGTCCATAAGTTCAATAAGCACTGTCTCCCGAAGATCAGGTTCCACATCGCCAAGCCGTTGGGTGGTCCTGGACCGCTGGGTATCGGTCTTGCTGTCCATAGCCGCCATGAGGATGGTATCCCTCACGTCCGGGTCCAGCGCACTCGTCCTCCTGGTGCGCGCCTCGGGCTCGGAGTCGGCCGGATCGAGACTCACGCTCACCGTGTCCCGCAGGTCGTGTTCCAGCGATTCCAGGGACGCGGTCTTCTCCTTGTCCATTTGCCTTTTGAACTCTCTGAGCTCTTTCAGGCTTATCCGGTGTTTCCGTTGGAGGGTTCTCTCGTCCAGTCCGGACCTGATATCTTCGGAGAGCTGTTTGGTATTGATTCGTTTCTCGTCTGTCATGGCATACCCCACCCGGCTCTTATCAGGCGTTCCCAAGCAATTATAGCCCATTCAGATCAGAAAGGAAACCACTCGCCCCCGTCGGGACCACAAACCACAATAGCACCAAGACCCGAAGAAATCAGCGGGCAATCCGCGTCATCAGGTGATGCGGATTAGTTCCTCCGTGTCTTTGTTCCCTGGTGGTTCTGTCCCTCGTCTCCCAGTCGGAACGCCTTTTTCAGGACCGGCGAACACGCAGAAGTTCATGTCATGAGCTATTGTCTCTTTCTCAGGTTACACTTCTTCCGAACTATGCTATTATTATCGGAGGACTTCCGCCGGAACCACGGAGCCTGGACACGTCCGCGGCCGAGAATGTTTTTTCTGCCGGTGCCGGGGGCCGAGGTATTGTGTGTGAGAGTCAAAGAGACTATACATGTGTTGATTCATCCGCCGGGAGCCGGTTGCAAGTCTCCACGGGAAAAGCCCGGAGCAGTCGAGCTCATGGCCAAGCCCGCAGTGGAAGAGGCCTTCGGCCTTTTCCCGGAACACGAGAACCCCGCGGCAATACCGATTATCAGGCGACCGCGGCTGACTGCGCGTTGACCATACCTGGCAGGAGCCGAGAGTCAAGAGTAGATGCCACTACCCAACGACCCCAATGACAGCCGAGAGAGCCCCGTCGGGGCCACTGTCCGAAGCGGACGGAAACAGCTTTCAGACGAGGCCGTGCTCCGAGACCTCAGGGGAGGAACGCTCCGTACGAAGGGGATTGTTGCCAAGTATGGAATGACCGTCAAGGATTTCGAGCAGATAATCATCAGGCTGATCCGCAGCGGGCAATGGACAAAAGAAGAGTTTCGAGACTGGAAAGCTCATCGGTCTGTACGGCCCAATGCTGACCAGAAGTCCTTTGAGGTAACGTTCGAAGCGAGGGACGTCGAGGCCGAACTGGGAGGGAGCTTCGACGAACCGTCTCCAAAGGCGCCGGCCGCTGCTGCGCCGCAGCCGATCTCCAACCCCGAGACCTACATCATTCACGAACGTGAAGTCAACGATTCGTTGGCCATGAAGCTTTTCACCACCAAGAGGGAGGAAATAGGCGGAGCCCGGTTCAAGGTGCTGCTCCAAGGAAAGAAACTCGCTTTTACGGTGGATCGGATGTTGTTCCGAGGCCCGGTGGAGCTGCTTCACGGCGTGATCCCCAAGAAGACCGATATCAGGAAGAAGCGAGAGGAAGCCCTTGACTACGTAGCCAAGCACGGCTGGGCAGCGTACCTGGAGTCCAGGGCTTTTACGGCCACCTTCGGCGGATCAGATGCGCCGGAAGTGCGCACAAAGGCAAGATTGGTCCTCGTGCAGGCGCGCAACAACACGTATGTTGCGGCGATCCATACGCCGCTGCCTTCCATCAATGTGTACGTGGACTCCAATCTGGACGCAATTCGCGACCGTCTGGCCAAAGTCGTGGACATTCGGGGGGTGAACTTCTGACCGCTCCTGGGGATTCCCCGGCTCCGCGTGGAACGCCCTATCAGACGAACACACATGAGGAGTTATGACTAACCATACCCAGAGATCAATGCTGATCCTCCCGGCGAACGTACGCAAGTTTGTGGAAAAAGCCTGCTTGCGAGGCGCGGATGCAGTGGTGCTCGATCTGGAGGATTCGGTGCCCCTGCCCGAGAAGGCCGCTGCACGGGCGGCGATTCAGGACGCGATCCCTTCGGCAGGCCGTGGGGGCGCCGACGTGCTCGTGCGAGTCAACAACGACCCTCAACTGCTCCAGCAAGACCTTGCGGCTGCGGTGCAACCCGGTCTTCATGCAGTGTTTTTCCCGAAGGTGGAGGAACCTGCTCAGATCCTGGACCTGGAAACGCGCATCGCTGCTCTCGAGCAACAACGCGGCTTGGCTCCGGGGAGTGTGAAGATCGCAGCCCACATCGAGAGCCCCAAGGGTGTCTTGAACGTGAGAGGTCTCGCGTTCTCAAGCTCCAGAGTGGAATCGATGAGCCTGGGTCCTGATGATTACTGCCTCGAGCTCGGAGTGGATCCCTCGCCCAATGCAACCGAGCTATTCATGGCGTGTTCGATGCTGGCGGTCGCATGCAAGGCTGCGGGAATCAACCCGATGGGAGTCCTCGGAACAGTGGCGGGGTTCCGAGACTCCGAGGGGTTCGAACGTACCGCTGAGGCTGCAAGACAAATCGGCTTCACCGGCGCGTACTGTATTCATCCGGATCAGGTGCCGATTCTGAATCGGGTGTTCACGCCACTGCCGGAAAAGGTGGATTTCGCTCGCCGGGTGGTTACCGCGTTCGAGGAAGGCCTTGCCCAGGGCAGAGCCTCCATAAGCCTCGACGGGAGAATGGTCGACACCCCGGTGTACAAGCGCGGAAAAGCTCTGCTCGAGCGAGCGCGCATCGTGGCCGAAAAGGACGCACAGAAAGCCCGGGCCATGGCCCTGCTGCAATGAGTTAAGGGTTTGCCGCGAAATAACCCTGTCATCTCCCGTGCTCCCCTTCCATGGGTTGAAACCCATGGCTATTCACAGTTCGCCCAGCAAGGCGCGGGGCTCTTCTGCCCTGAAAGGGCAGCCCGTGAATAGCCGTAGGTTTCAACCTACGGTGGTCAAGCGAGTGAATACTGTTCTCTAATTCACCGTGGTTGCAAGACGTGTTTTGCCGCGGGCCCTTGGCAAGTGTCCGGAGCCGCGATCGGCTTCTTACTCGGAACCGACCGTGCGTCACTGCCTCGTCCATGAAAGAAGGAGCACAGCATGAGCACGCCACCCCTCGACCCTTTGGATGATTCGGTCGCAAATGCGGCCCAGAGAGAGGAAGAACGTTCCCTCGTAGATAACGTCATGGATTCGTCGGCCGGCGATGCGGTACAGGCAGTGGGCGAGGTAGCCGCAGAGACCGTGACAGACGGCGTGGTGGATGCCATAGGCGACGCCATTGTCGCCGTAGCCGAGTCGATCCTCGACTTGTAGCAAAGCCGAGGCGACAGGGGGCCGCCTCGGCTTGTGCGCCGCTATGCGGGCAGGTTTGATCTGATGAAGTCGACGATGTCGCCGGTCCTGGAGCCAGGACCGAAAATGCCCGCGAACCCCGAGTCTTTCATGCGGGGCACGTCCTCTTCCGGGATGATGCCTCCGCCCAACAGCAGGATATCATTGACTCCGCGCTCCTTGAACACCTCGGCAATCCGGGGAAAAAGATAATCGTGCGCGCCGGATAGTGAGCTCAGGCACAACACGTCGCAGTCTTCCTGTATGCAGGTCTGGTATATGGCCTCCGGGGTTTGCCTCAGTCCGGTGTAGATGACCTCCATTCCGGCATCTCGCAAAGCCCTTGCGAGCACTTTGGCTCCCCTGTCGTGGCCGTCAAGACCCGGCTTGGCCACCACAACTCTGATACGTCTTTCCATGTGTGTTCCTCCGAACGGATGTGACTCGCTTTGCGGTACGGGCGTGGGCGATCCCTCTCCTTGCCCCCTCCCCTAACCCGTCCCAAAAGGGGAGGGTGAAAAGTGCCCCGGGTCCCGCCTCAGACATCACAGCCTTCTTAAAGTGGGACGTTGCCGTGACGGCGATTGGGCTTCTCCTCCACCTTGTGCTCGAGCTGGGCAAAGGCCCGAATGAGCACATTCCTGGTTTCGCGCGGGAAAATTACCCGGTCCACAAAACCCAGCTCCGCGGCCCGATACGGACTCGCGAACTTCTGCACGTAATCGTCGATGAGTTCCGCGCGTCTTGCCTCCGGGTCTTCCGCCTGGGCGATCTCCTTGCGGAAAAGGATCTGGATTGCGCCCTCCGGTCCCATGACCGCGATTTCTGCGGAAGGATAGGCGAGGTTCACGTCAGCCCGCAAATGCTTGCTCGACATCACCACGTACGCCCCGCCGTACGCCTTGCGGGTAATCAGGGTCACTTTGGGCACTGTGGCCTCTGCATAGGCATAGAGGATCTTGGCCCCGTGTTTGATGATGCCGCCGTGCTCCTGCTGAGTGCCCGGAAGATAGCCCGGGACATCCAAGAGGGTCCACAGGGGGATGTTGAAACAGTCGCAGAACCGCACAAAGCGCGCGCATTTCACGGATGCCTCTGTGTCCAGACATCCTGCCAGCCAATTCGGCTGATTGGCCACTATGCCGATCGTCTTCCCGGCCAGTCTCCCGAACCCGACCACAAGGTTTTTCGCGTAATTCTTGTGGACTTCGAAGAAGTCCTTGTTGTCCAAAACCGGCTTGATGATCTTTCGAATGTCGTAGGGACGCCTGGAACTTTCCGGAATCACCTTGTCCAGTTCGGGAGTCTCCCTGTCTATGGGGTCGTCGCAGGGGACCACCGGGCCTTGGACGCGATTGCTGTCCGGCAAGAAGGAGAGGAGTTTCCTCACGTTCGCGAGTGTCTCCTTTTCGGTGGGGTAGTGCAGGTGACACACGCCGGAGGTATTCCCGTGCACCTTCGCGCCGCCCAGACTCTCAGGATCTATCTCCTCGCTGGTGACCTGCTTGATCACCTGCGGGCCGGTGATGAACATGTAGCTGGTCTTCTCAGCCATGAAGATGAAATCGGTCACCGCGGGTGAATAGACCGCGCCTCCCGCGCAGGGTCCCATGATCACCGATATCTGGGGAATCACCCCAGAAGCCCTCACGTTACGGTAAAACACTTCCCCGTATCCCCCGAGGCTTTCCACACCCTCCTGGATGCGAGCGCCTCCGGAATCGTTGATCCCCACGAGCGGAAACCCGTTCCGGTAGGCCAGGTCCATCACCTTGCAGATCTTCTGTGCATGGGTAAAAGAGAGGCTGCCGCCAAACACCGTGAAGTCCTGGGCAAAGACGTACATTCCTCGGCCGTTGACTTTGCCGAAGCCGCTGACCACCCCTTCTCCGGGCACCAGGTTCCCGTCCATGCCGAAGTCACGGCATCGATGGACCACGAATTTGTCTATTTCCTCGAAGGAGCCTTCATCCAGCAGGTCCAGCACTCGTTCCCTTGCGGTCATCTTTCCTGATTCGTGCTGTTTGGCAATCTTGTCGGGGCCTCCCGCTTGATCAGCCTGTTCGAGTCTGCGGGTAAGCTCCTCGTATTTCTCTTCCATAACGGACATGTCGATCTCTCCATTTGTACAGGATAACTCCGGTCTGATGTCAGGACTCGGTGTCGCATTGCGTCTCCACGCGGCGGGCTGGATGTGTGTCCCGCCAGGAAAAATCACCATTCCACAGTGTTCCGCGTTGACAATTGCGGCAAGTTTCACCCTCCCCTTGCCCCTCCCATTAAGGGAGGGGAATAGCAAATCGTCTCCCCTTGGAGGCCGGGGAAGGGTGAGAAGGATTGGTCCACTTCAACAATCCCGCGAATTTCAAGGCGCGTGGCTATATGAACGCTCCCCACGGCGACC
>JBFMAA010000127.1:0-17223 GCA_040755955.1 Thermodesulfobacteriota bacterium | reverse complement strand
GCTCCGGCCGGAAGCTCCTCTTTGCCTACAACGTGCCCAACCAGCTCGTCTCGTTCTCCAAGGCCCACGAGCGAGGGAAGGCCAGTGAGGTCGTCGAGCGCTACTCCTACAGCCCCGACAACGAGCGGGTCACCATCGAGGAAGTTCATGGGAAGAAGCTGACACACTTCCTGTGGGACGGAGCGCGTCCGGTTGACGAGTGGGTTCAGATCGGCCACGAGGGGGAAACCAAAGATAAGGGCCTCCTGTACCTACGTGAGCCGTTTGGCCAGCTTCTCGAACAACTCAGGTACAGGCGATCCACGGGTGTGACGACTCCCGACGGTGACTCGTCATCCGACGATCCCGAAGACTCTGATGACGACGACGGTCCCTCAACGAAGCTCGCTCACTTGCGCTGGATTCTCCCCGACCACCTCGGGTCGTCCAGTCTGATCACTAACTCACATGGTCACAGACTCGCTCGTCTGGTTTACGGACCATGGGGAGAACCCTTGGACGGGAACCACGCAAGGACGAGATTCACGTACACGGGCCATCAGAGGGAGGCCAGCACGGGGAGTTACTACAGCGTGTGGCGGTATCTGGATCCCAGAGCGGGAAAGTGGACTCAGAGGGATCCAATTCACTTTGTGGATGGCCCAAATGTCTATCGCTACGCTCTGAATGCTCCACTTGTGTTCTTCGACTTCATCGGGTATCACGCCACTACGCCTGCGCAAAAGGCCCTGTATGAGGCCGCGTCTAGCGCCATTACGCCAGCGTTGCAGTACGCGGCTGATCTGGGACTCTGCAGCCTCAAAGCCTATTTCGACTCTCCTCGCGCTGAAGACGTCGCCGAGACTACTTGCTTCAAACAGTGTCAACGCGAGGCCAAGGATCGTCTTGACAGCAAGATTGAGTCCATACTCAAGCAGTTCAAACAGCGCAATAAAGAGTGGCAGAAGGGACTTTCGGATCAACAGATCCGCGACGCGGTCAAACAACAGGCCTTGGATGCGGTATACAAACAACTACCTATACCATCCAAGACACGGAAGGTTATCGAGGACATTCTGCGTCCCGCTTTTGAGCCCCCGCCACCTCCCACACCAAGACCGACCCCTTCGCCAACTCCAAAGCCCTAGCTAGTTCTTCGCCTGAGGTGTCGCTATTATGCGCATGCACCTACTGCGTTGGTGGCTCGCTTGTGCGATAGTCGCTGTTCCTGCCGCCTGTATCTTGTCTAGCGCCCGGCTAGCGTACGCACAGGACGCCCTAGTAGGCGACCTCGACAAGACCGCGGTATTACTCGAGCGGAAGTATCATGCCAGCAAGCGCATGATTGCCTGTCGACGGTATCAAACAGCTCTCTGTACTCTCTTGTCCGTCTACAGAAACAGTCGCCACCTGGCTTGTCTTAGCGGGCTAAGACTCTCGTTCTTGCTTCGTGACATCAGATGTCTCGGAGAGAAGTACCCTCCCGCACTTGACGCGCTCCAAGACCTGCGAGATGAGGGGGAACAGAGCATTCTTGCGGGCATGGTAGACGATACGACCCTCAAGGAGGTCGTGGCACTCAACGATGTACTTGACACGGTTCGCCGCTCGCTTGATCTTCTAGATAAGCTCCGCTTCATGGGTGCTCGCTTCGACCCACATCGACGCACTCTTACAAGACTAATGACGGACACGCTTCGCACCCTCGGGAGATACGATGAACTGTCGTCCATAGTCGAGACACTGGTTCTGCGAGTCGCAACCGACTCCTTCCTAAGTGAGTTCATCCGCGTCCAACCGATACAGGGCCTATCGAAGACGCAGAATGACGCGGTTGTACGTTATCACCACCGCTCCCTGGTTTCTGATGGACTCATGGCGTACGAAACTCTCCTTTTCACTCGCAAGCTGCCACCTGCCGTTGAAATAGAGGAGCGACTCCTTAACCTCGATCGTACGCCGCGCATGTATGCTCTTCTCGTTCAGTCCGCTCTTGTCGTCAAGGCTGCCATCCACGCTCAGGTGGTCATACGTAAAGCTAACCACCGTTTGTCGCCACAGGACAGGAGGCTCTTTCAGACGTATATGGCCCACCGGCACGGTCGGTGAAAAATTGGCAATGCCTTCCGCTTCTTGATTTGGCCTGGACCCGACATTCGTGTAACCAGGGGCAAAGTAGCGGCAAGCTGGGATGGTCCGGACCTTTGACCTACAGCCCGAGCGGCTGTACGGCGTCCTGGTACGCCTGCTGGACGTCCTCAAGCGAGAGGTGCTGGTAGACCTCGAGGCTCTTCTTGCTCTCGTGCCCCGAGATGAGCTGGATCTGCGCGTCAGACAGGCCCCGCGAGGTCAGGTACGTGAGCATCTGGTGCCGGAACAGGTGCGGGTGAACGTGGTCCTGGATGCCGGCCTTCTCGCGGTAACCCTGGACGATCTGCTGCACCCGCCTGGCGGTGAACGCTCCGTAGCGGCGGGTCTCGAAGGGGTGCCGCCCCCGCGCGTGCGAAAACCTACGCTAAGCTCGGGCGTTTTTCCCCTCCTGCCCCCCGCCAGGCGTAGGTTCTCGCACGAAAAAGGGCGCCCAGGCTTGCTTCTCACCGAACTCTGCGCTAAAATCCTGCGTCCACTACCCATTGGATGCTGGATCAGCCTCCCGACGGCCGTATTGTGCGCAAGGTTTCTGCGACCTTACAAGGGGGATCCCATTGCGCTAAATGCGCCAGGGGAGCGGGATCCAGAGAGGCTATCGTTGCGCAAAATACGCTACCGTAGGTTTTCGCACGCGCGGGGGCGGTACCCCATGCTTCAGCAGATCCTCGCCGATGAGGCCTGGGCGAATCGACTCACCACTGAAGACCTACGAGCCCTAACGCCGCTCACCTACGCTCACGTGAATCCCTATGGAACCTTCCGGCTCGACATGGACAGCCGCCTGGCGATCGATCCGCCCGAGGCAGCGATTCGGGAATAATGCCTATGCTACTTTGCGGCTGGTTACACGAATGTCGGGTCGAGGCCTCGATCCTCGCGGAGGCCACGTGAAATGAGGGAGAAGAACACTGAGCGGACGCCCCCCAAACAAATGGCCCGCCGCCTGGTTCGACTCTTGAAGAAGGAGCGCCCGGACTACCACTACACCAAGAAGGTCTTCGTCTACATTCGCGCGGCGCTCGGGTTCCGCGGGCGCCCGCCGCCGCCCAAGAGGCTCCCCCAGCTCCTCACCGAGGCCGAGGTAACCTGCTTCTACGAGGCTGTGTGGGACGCCGCGGACCGGACGCACACCGTGATGATCAAGTTGTTGCTCTTTACCGGGATCCGCAACGCTGAGCTGGCGGCGATCACCCTCGACGACGTCGACCTGAAGGAGTGCTCGCTCCGAATTCGGCAGGGAAAGGGTGGGAAGGATCGATTGGTCCCTTTCCCGCGCAGTTTCCGAGGTGAGCTCGGGCAATATGTGAGCGGACAGCGAGAGCAGAACGCCACGTACCTGTTCGAGACGAACCGCCAGGACAAGTTCACGACCCGCTGGATTCGCGCGATCGTGAAGCGCTACGCGGAAAAGGCGGGGATCCGGAAGCACATCTATCCGCACCTGTTTCGCCACCAGCTCCTCACACATCTTGCCAAGAAGGGGGTCGTCGATGCGAAGCTCCAAGTCCTGAGCGGCCATGCGAGCCGCAAGAGCCTTGAGATCTATCAGGACCTGAGCCTCGTGGATGTCGCGGAGGAGTACCAGCAGGCGATGCAGGACTTCCCGATCCACTGAGACAAAGGGAGGAGACACAACGGCGAGCCGGCAGCAGAAACAGCGCTAGAAGCCATCATCGCGAGATAATTCCGGTTCTAATTGTGAAACGGAACGTTTGCCAAATGCACAGCTATGTTTCCGCTGGGCCGAGAGGGATCGCTTGTGAGAATCCCCTTCTGGTTCGCCCACCGGCACAGGCGTCGCAACGCCTGGAGCCGGCGGTTGACCGTCGCGGGCTTGAGACGCTCGACGTTGACCATGTGCTGTCGGTAGGCGAGGACATCGATCGTCGAGAGCTTGGACAAGGGGTGCTCGTGGGACACGCTCCTCTCAAACCAGCGGAGGAAGGCCTCGACGTCCTGGCGATAGCCGCGAACGGTCTTCGGGCTCAGGTCGGCTTTGAGGAGGCTGGCGGCGAACGCCGGGAGGCAGTCGACCCCCTTGGAGGTGGTCCGTGCGTGTATTGGGCGCATAGTCATCCCCCCGGATAGACCCCGGAAACTTTGCGTACAACGCAGGCCATCTCGAGCTGGACCTGCGCCCAATCGCTATTGGGCGCATCACTTTACTGTACAGTTCGGAGGGAGGCAACCCCCTGAAGGCGGTTTTGTTACGAAACCTTACTCCAAGGGGGCCTCAGGAGGGGGGCTTGGAGTAAGATTTCGCACGGATGCCGCCGGTACCCCTACTATGGCCGATGACGGCTCCTCCAGACTATCCCGGGACAGAGTCGACGATGTGCGGCCGGTATCTTTGGCGGAGAGTCACTCAGTGGCTATCGGCTGCACTGTCGCCTTTCCGACCTGCGAGATCGGAGGCAGATTGGCTCTTGGAATGCCAACGATTGATGGCTATCGGCCACCGCGGAGAGGCATTGGCCTGCTGCGAGCAGGCACTTTCCGCACTCCCGCATAGCGCCGAGCTTTTGTTTTTGGCCGGTTGCCTATTGGGCAAGGCCGGCAGGCACGCGGAGGCGAGGCGAAGATACCAGGAGTCCTTGAATGAACGGACAAGCGTCCACGCGCTGCGAGGTCTGGCAAGCCTGTTTGAAGAAAGCGGGGAGTGGACGGAGGCTGCGCATTTGCTGAGGCGGGCCGTGGCTATGGACCCATCCGATCCCAACTCCATCATGGACCTCGGGTTGTGTCTTCTTCAAGCTGCGTGCTTGGCTGACGCGCGTGCAGCCTTCGAGGCTGCGCTAGCGCTTCAACCGGATAGCTATGCTCACCGGTTTTTCCTCGCAGAGACCCTCTATCGTATGGGTTCCCTGCAGGAGGCCTGTGTGATCTTCGAGTCGCTTCGGAGGGCTGCCGATCATCGCCAGGGTGATCTTCCGCGCGCTCTCAATGTGAGGCCGTGCGCCTTGGCTCGGCTCGTTCAGATCTACAGTTCGCCCGCGGCGGGTTCGCTGTTCAGCCCGCGTCTGGCCGAGGCAGCCCAGCGGGAATTGGCTGCCATTGAGTCGACTGGCGACTCATTCGAGCCGACGGATGAATCGAGCAAGGGCGCTTCGTAAGCGCCCGGCGAAATCACCACTTGGCCCAGCGGAACGGTCTGAGCGAAATTGGCAGTGCCTCCTGCTCTTGTGATTTAGCCCTGGAAGTCATGGCCGTTTTCTGGTAGGTAGAATCGTGTCTCCGCGAGACCGAAACTGGCCTCCAGACTTCCGGTTCTCACCATTCTCGGAAGTCGGCGATGGACTCCATCGCCACAACCTACTGTTCAGCCCCTCACCCTCGGTCCACGTCTGGGCGATCACGGCCCTCCGGTAGCAACGGAACCAAAATATGTCCTAAGGGGGGGTCAAGCCGTCCCCGTGCGAAAACTCTAGTTCGTTGCGCCTATCCACGCAGGGAGAACCGTGCCAACCTAGAGATTTCGCACGAATTCGGCCTTGTCGCTGGATCCCCTTCGAGATATTGCGTAGAAGTCTGGCGTCCAAGGCTTCTTGGACGTCTCCCAAGTCCTTGAGTCGGTGAATTGGGCGCCATAACATGGGTCCTAACGAGGGGGATCCGATTGCGCCCAATGCTCCGATCTGCACCGAAGTCATCCGTCGACTGGCTGGAGGGTTCGATGAAGACCTCGCTCACATCTCTCCGCTGGCCCGGCGCCACAGCCACATTGTCCCCCACGGGACGTATTGTTTCACCCGGTCGACTCCGAAGCAGGGAGGTATAGATTGCGCCCAAGTCTGCAACTGGAGTTTCAGCACCTGGACGGCTTGACCCCCGGGTCCAGGCCATAACCTCTCCGGCGATACTGCCGGAAGTCTCCACTCAGACTCGCGCTCGGGGTTTCAGTGTCGTGCCTCCACGTGAGCTTCTATTAGCTCTTCGAGAATTTCACCGATCGTCGTTCGTCGGTGTGCGGCTTCAACCTTCAAGCGCAGGTGAAGGTCCTGACGGACGTTTACTGTGAGCCGAACATCCCCTTTCGGGACCTTGCCGGAATGGCTGTCCGTGTGTTCAGCGGATTTCGGCGAAGTGGCCTTCTTCGTTGTCAGTCGTGTCTGTTCCTCTGCGAACGTCAGCGCCAGGTTGGCGTCTAGAATTGGTTTCTGAACCTGGAGTTTTTTCTCTTTCATACGCGCTCGCTTACGTAGAGATTCGTTTCTTCACCGGATTCACGACCGCTTCCATTATAAGCGTATACGCCGATGCGCCGATACTTACCTGCGTACCGGCGCAGTCATCTTCCTACAACCCGTACGACCTCTGTTACGAGTGCGTCGAGTTCTTGCCGTGCGACTGGATCGCCCCATTCCGATACGGTTCGTCCGCACGCTAGCGCTTCGGTGTATGCGACGCGTTGACCAAGAACACTCTTGAGCGATTGGACGTGCAACTCTTCGTTCACTGCTCCTGGGATTTGTTGGGCCACCTTCGTTCGTCTGCGTATTCGGGTCCATAGAAGTCGCGCAAGGAGGTTGGGGCGATGCGCGCGAGCTTCTTCGATCGTTTTCAGGACATCGGTGGTTGCCCATACCTCAGCGGCACTTGGACCGATCGGAATGACAACCAGGGAAGATAGGATGAGAATTGCCCGCGTGATTTCTGCGATGCGAGGAGGTGCATCGACTACGAGGAACCGATGGGTTTGTCCGAGGCGTTTTGCTTGGTCCACCAGGCTCCGATGGGTTGGAGCCGTGGCGATTGTGAGGTTTCCCATTCTTTTTTCGGCGTGGCGGAGTGCGGCCCACGATGCGCTCGTTCCTTGTGGCATGTCGCAATCGATGAGGGCTGTTGGATAGTGTGTGGAAAGCCCTCCGGCAAGGTTGGTTGAGACGGTCGATCGCCCCGTTCCACCTTTCCCCTGAACAACTCCAATCACTTGGCTCATGCGTACTTACCTGCTTATCAACGTACCGGCGTATGTGCATATCTGCGGGTTGGCGTTCAGTAGATAACCCGGATTCACGTTCGACCGCAACCTTTTTCTTGTCAGATCGGATTAGCGTCGATTACTATCACCTGACTTCTACTAGGGAGGTCTCATGTGAGTGAGCAAGAATTAATGACCACAAAGGAAGCAGCAGCCTTCCTCCGGGTCCACATGGTCACGCTATCCCAGTGGGCAAAAAAGGGTTATGTCCCTGGAGTAAAGGTAGGGAAAAACTGGCGGTTTTCGCGCCCCAAATTGACGGCTTGGCTTAATGATCCACATCGCCGATTTCAAGCCGTATCGACAGGGTCAGAATTGGCATCTGAGAACCGTCAATTCTCTGGTGCCGGTTCGTAATCTGGGCCGAGAAGTTCGTAATCTGGGCCGAGAAAGTTCGTAATCTGGGCCGAGAAAGTTCGTAATCTGGGCCGAGAAAGTTCGTAATCTGGGCCGAGTGCCCCCACTTCAAAGGTTCATCATGAGGGCGTTTTCGAGGGGCTCCATGAAACAAGAGGAACAGTGTTAGGAACTACACCAACAGGGAAAACTGGTGGTGTTCCTTCGGGAGGAGGAACCAAGGAAAGATGGAGAACCCAGAGGATCGTCGGCGGACGTTGACCAAGGACGAGCTCAACCTAGCCGAGTTTCCCTTCGCATTGCCGTGCCTGCGAGCGCCGAGAAACTGCTCGTTGATTCGGACGCAGGAGACCGGTTTTGACACCGAAGGACACCCTATCCAACGAGAATGGACGGTCCATCCCTCCCATCTAGGTCTTCCACTTGCTCTCGACGAGGAGGTCTTTCTCGGGCTGATCCATCTTCTCCACCAGCAAACGAACTTCAAAGATCGCCACGTCCACTTTACTCAGCACCACCTCTTTTCAATCCTAGGGTGGGGTGGAGGACGGTGGGCATATACGCGTCTCGAGGAGTCATTGATTCGTCTCAGGGGATCTACCATTAACTGCCGGGATTCCTTCTGGGACCACAAGGGAAAGTGCTACGTCTCTCGAGGCTTCAGCTTGATCGACAACTTTACACTATATCGCCGAGACGACATATCAGCCGAGAAGCCGTTCCTATCTAGCGTCACCTTCAACGATGTGATTTTCGAAAGCTTCGCAGTCGGCTTCATCAAGACGCTTGATTTGGATCTCTATCTTTCTCTGCGGCTCCCCATCTCCCGCAAGCTATTTCGCCTGCTGGACAAGAAACTCTACAAGGCCCCAAGCTACGAGATTGAATTGATGCGGCTTGCCAGTCGTGTCGCCCTTACAGACCGTACCTACCCTTCAGATGTGAAGAAGCACTTCGCCGGTGCCCACGAGGAGCTTCAGCAAGCTGGTTTTTTAAGAAGTGCATCCTACATCCGCCGCGGCAGTACATCCTCAATCCGCTACGTGATGAAGCCCCGCGAAAGCTGGAAACATCGCACACGCAAGATTACTGCTTCTCCCGGAGAGAACCCACTCATTCAGGAGCTCGTGACGCGTGGTATCACCTCAATCGTCGCGCGCTCACTATTGAAAGACCACGGCGAGAAACGCGTAGCTGACAAGCTCGAGGTCTTCGACTACCTGATCTCCAACAGAAGCCCTGCAGTAACCAAAAACCCGGCAGGCTTTCTGCGAACCTCCATCGAGAAAGACTTCAGTCCCCCTGCCGGATACATTTCAAGGGCCGAACGCCAACACCGCAAAGAAAAAGAAGCCACAGCTCGCCAACTGAAGCGTGAGCGTGCAGATGCAGCTGAAAAAGCTCATCAGGAGCAGAAAAGCCAGATCGATGCCATCTGGAGTTCGCTCTCGGACGCCGACAAGGCCCACATCGAAAGCGAAGCCTTGAACGCCATGAACGACTTTGCCCTCAAGTTGTACAAGCAAGAGAAAGCTGAAGGCCGTACGAGCTCAGGCCACCACGTCCATCGTGTGGAAGTTGAACGCCTGCTGGTCCAACGTTACCTCGCCCAAATACCGTCTGCGACAGCCACCGACGTACCCACCACACAGTGACTGATCCGGAAGAGACAATGGCTCAAAGTCAAAAACGTCGCCATAGAACTTGAGTCCAACCTCATCCGAAAGCGTCGAAGAGCGCCGGGGTGAACCGGTGGCGGTGGGACTGGGCCAGGTCGATTGAAAAGCTCATGTTCGCGTTCGATGCCGACGAGGCTGGAGCATCCTGGAAAAGCCTGGCGCGGCAAGCGATCCTCCGCCGGAAGGAGGTGGAGTTTGTCAGCTCCGAGGAGTACGGTGGACGGAAGGACATCAACGACGCCTGGACGGCCGGGACTCTCCGGATCGATGCCCCCGATCGAGCCGCTACCGACCACGTACAATAGATGAAGGCGACGAGAGCACCGCGGCCTCGGCGAGGCCCACCTCTGAGGAAGGAGCCCGCAGCCCCGCCCCCCGACACAGGCACTCCTACGCCCGAGGTGATGACGATCGACGAGCTCGCCGTCTACCTCAAGCTCGCGGTCGCCACGCTGTACAAGAAGGTCCAGGCGCACGAGATCCCGTTCACGAAGGTGGGCAACCTCCTGCGGTTCACGAAGGTCTCGATCGACCGGTGGCTGGCGCGGAACACCACCACCCCTGACGAGAACCTCTACGAACGGTTCGCCCGCCTCCAGAACCGGTACCACTTCGAGCGCTGGCTCGAGGGTCGTGGCGTCGACTGGCGCGACCTCACCGAAGCGCAGCTCGCGAAGCTCGCGGCCGAAGTGCTCGAGGAGCTCAGGTCGACACCGTCGACCAGCGGAGGTTGATCATCCATGCCCGGTTGGATCGAACGAGGGATCACTCCACTTCCTCGTCCGGTGCGAACGAAGCGCAAGAAGAAGAAGGTCGGCCGCAAGCGTCCTCCCACCACCACCCGTGTCCAGCCACCGACGAACCTCGAGAAGGCTCTCCGTGATCTCAAGATCCGCCACTTCGACCGGGACATCCTCAACGAGATGACGCTCGACGAGATCCGCGAGCACTTCGGGTACAAGCCGAAAGCTGCCTCACCCGACAGGCCGAAGGCCTCCAAGAAAAAGAAGAAGAAGCCGCGGAAGCCGAAGTCGGAGTTCAAGATCGAGATCCTCCTCAAGAACGTGATCTGGCAGATCTACGAGCGGATCCGGGGCGGGTGGTACCCCGAGTTCGTGAAGCGCAAGGGGAACATCCGGGGCCTCTGGTACTACATCAAGACCCGATTCCACCGGCACAAGCCGCTCCGTGGGATGTTCTACAAAACGATGATCAAGATGCTGGCTCGGATGGTGGAGGCCGGTGTGGTGTCCTATGCCGACTTTAAGTTCCGGGACCTGGCCCAGAACGAGTGGCACATCGGGCCGGAGAACCGGCACGCGATCATCCTCTGCGAGAAAGACAGCTTCGCCTACTACACCGAAGAGTATGTTGCGACGTACGGCTGCTGCGCCCTGACGATGGGCGGATCACCATCCCTGATGTCGGTCGACTACTTCGTCCAGCGGCTGGCCGAAGCCGGGGTCGACCTCACCCAGAAGTTCGTCCTGATCTCGATCGTGGACTACGACCCCCGTGGGGAGGACGCCGCGAACGACTTCGTGGAGAAGCTCGAGCTCTTCGGGGTGAGGAACTTCCACCGGTTCCGGCAGTACGAGTCGAGCTCGTACAAGCGGCTGGACCTCATCCAGCCGAAGCACCTCACCGATGACGAGAGCGCCCTGGAGGGTGGGGGACTGACATACACCCTACCGAAGTCCCAGTGGAAGTCGAAGTTGGGCCGGTCGTGGTTCTCGCGGACGGGCGGAGTCGGCGGCAACCGGAAGCTGGGGCTGGAGTCGGACGAGTGCACTGGCGAGCGGATCCACCAGCTCCTGGTCGAGCACTTCGTGCCCCTGCTACAGACCGACATCGAGTCCGTCCAGAGGCGGAGAGAGGTCCGGCGCCTGCGTCGGGCACTTTCGAACGTGCTGGTGTTCAAGCAGACGGGAGTCCTTCCCGACGACACGGTCCGGCGGCAGCCGGGCGAGCTGAACCTGCCATGGCGTCCGCAGCCCCCGCCCAGCGGCTGACGGCCTGCCCAGCCGTCGGCTCGAAAGGCGCCGGATCGGCAGATTCAGGCCGCTTCCGGGCCCTCCGGAGGCGCGGAGCAGGGGTTTTCCCCCAGGAGACTGGTAGCTCTGATGGAAAGGAGGCGGCCCAGGGGATAAAACTGTACTATCACCCAGGAGTGAAAACGCGATAATTATGTTCCAACTCCGCCATCTGGTAGACTTTCATACACCACCTTGCCCGAAAACGCACTTCCAGAACACGCCAGGTCGGAAGATTCTTCCGATCCAGACCCCCCGGATCCGAAAATTTTCCCAGGCCCGAAAGAGGCCTGAACAGGAGGCTTTCCGTGCCCACCCCCACCCCTCCGACCGAGCCAGTCAAGCCGATCACCCGCTCCAACACGGTCGTCGAGTTCCTGAAGGCCCACTGCCACGACGACGAGGGCAACGAGCTCCGGCACGGCCCGGGGGCGGTCGACCTGCTCGCCCGGCTCGTGAATCAGCTCGCGTTCCTGGTGGCACTGAAGGCGGCGGAGCTCTGCCGGGCCGACGGCGGCCGGACCACCCTCCTGGAGAAGGACATCCGAACCGCCTACGAGGCACTCGTGTGGGTGCAGGGGTCGGCGTCCGCGGCGACGCCGGACCTCCTCTTCTCCCACATCGACCGGCTCCCCACCGACCAGCTCGCGGAGCTCGTCCGGCGAATCAACGACTGGCTGTCCGGTCAGGCACACGGGAGGCCCTGATATGACTCGCCGCGAGCTCGCCACCCGCATCGGGAAGCTGACGGGCCTGACGGCCGCGCAGGCAGCGCGCGTGCTCGAAGTGCTCCCCGATGTCGTGGCCACGGAACTTGCCGAACACGGCCAGATGCACTGGCGAGGTCTGGGCACGTTCACCGTCCGCACCTACCCCGCTAGGAAGATCCACAACCCGGCGACGGGGAGAACCATCGCACTGGCTGCCCGCAAGAGCGTCGGCTTCAAACCAGCCCACCGTCTCCGAACACTTCTTGGTCCGCGACACCGGCGACGCGGGAGGACAGTAGTCGCATAGTAACAATGGCCGTTACACTACCCGACAGCCGGTCACGCAAGATCGAGAAGTCAGTCGCGCCACTCGTCGTCGTCCCTTCCGACTGGCTGAGCGTTCGGATGTCCGAGATAGCGTTCCCAGAGTACCTTCGCGCCGTTCCGGATCCACCTCTCAGCGATCCGGTTACGTGTTCCCCAGTGGCCGGGACAGAAATCTACCCGGTTCGGTAACACCACGACATCCACCGGACCTTCGGGGCCAACCACCTGTCCACCCCGCGCCTCGATGATCAACCTCATCTCGTCCTTCGAGAACCCCTGGAGGTTGAGGGGAACGAGAAAGCGATGGCCTGTCCACTTCCGTTCCCGGAAACGGACCGGGAGAGGTACCAGGCGATCCGTGTGGATCACGAACTTCTGGGTCTTAACGTCAAAGTGAAAGTCGAGCGGAACGGTGACACAGTCGTTGAAGTTCACATCGTCCTCGTCATCGTCGCTGTCACCGTCGTACTCCTGATAGCCGACGATGTACTGGTTGCCCCCCTCCACAGTGAGGATGATCCGATGGCATTCTGTCCAATAGCCATCGAGGTGGTCGGTCATGTACTTGAGGTGGTATTCGCACATGGCCTGGGAGTCCTGGCTCTCCTCGAGCGTCTCTCTCTTGCCATCCGCGGTGAGACCGGTTGCGTACAGGCTTATGCACCCATCCTCCGCCGAATCGGTGCGCAACTCGATGACCGACGTAAGCACCGGCGAGGGTGCGCTGCTCTTCGCCCGCTGAGAACGAGTGCCCGCTGAGGACACAGCAGTACCTACCACGGCGAAGAGAAACAGGAACAGTGTCACCGTCGGCTCTATCACAGTCTTGCTCATATCTCATCCCTCCGGAGCGGATCGACCCCGGTAAGGAAGATCACACCAGACCACCCGGCGTGAACTTCTTCCCAAGGCCGATCCGAGTCATCGCATTCGTGTCGGAGATGCCCGACCACGAGCTCAATCAGCGGTCGTTCGCTCCCCCTTTGGGTTGTTGCCGGAAGTCGCTGGCGGGGTGCGCTTGTACTCGAAGAAGAGCTCTCGCTCGAAGATCACGCCATGCGCCGGACGCACACGGAAGATCCTGAGCAGGAAGCCCCGACGACTGGAATCTCGCGTATCGCCGATGCCGTACTCGCGGCCGGCAGCGGGTTCACCGATGTTCAGGACGACGATGCCGGTGCGAGCCAGGTACTGACCCGTGACCGGGATGAGAGCCGTGGACGGGTTGCTCGGTCCGGCCGATCGCACGGATAGACTGCCGCTCAACTCCTCGATCATCGTTACCGGGTCAGGGCGGGGCACTTCGAGCCGAAGGGTGTAGACGGAGGCGTCCTTCGCCGCTACCCAGAGGCCGGCCAGCGTCTTGACGGAGTCGGCGTGCGCGGCGGTCGCCAGCATCATCGAAACACCGAGAATCACTATTCGGTTCATCGCTTGTACCTCCAGAGATTGATCACGTTCGTTCGATGAAAGAAGCATACGAAGCAGTCGAGGGTTGTGATGGGACATCGCTGGACATCTCGCGAACGATTTCCGCAATGCTCAGACGAGACGCATCAAGACGGCTCCGGGAATCGATCGATCACTTGCTGTGGGCGCGGATCCGGCGTCAGCCGACTTGACCAACGGCCCCACGGTGGGTATCATTGAAAGCCCCACAATGGGGCCTTCAGATATGCAGGCGCACGAAGTCCTTTTCACGAAGACCCAGGCGGCGATCCTAACTCTGCTTTTCACGAACCCGCGCAGACGCCACTTCGCCAACGAGCTCGTGCGTCTGGCTCGTGTGGGGCGCGGGGCTATCCAGCGAGAGATTCGCCGCCTCCGAGACGCCGACCTGATCGTGGAAACCCGCGAGGGAAAGCGGATCTACTACCAGGCGAACCCGAGACACTTCGTCTTTCCCGAGGTCGCCGGACTCATCCAGAAGACGACCGGCCCCGTCGGCCGAATCCACCAGGCGTTCGAGAGACTTCGGAAGAGGATCGACGTCGCCTTCATCTACGGATCGGTCGCCTGCGGGTCGGAGACCCCGGAGAGCGACATCGACCTGATGGTCATCGGGTCGGTGGACTTCAGGGACGTCGTCAAGGTGACGAGCCCCCTGACACATGAACTCCTCCGGGAGACCAACCCGTCGGTCTTTCCGAAGGAGGAGTTCAAGAGAAGACTCAAGGAGGGCAATCCCTTTCTCAAGAGAGTCGTCGCCGGGCTGAAGCTGTTCGTGATCGGAGATGAGAATGTCGTTAGCCGACTGGCTGAAGAATGACGAGTTTACTAAAGATACTTGGTTTACCCTAGGGTAAAGCCATGCTATTCTATCAGCTATGAACGAGTCGGCTCTGCTCGCATGCATCCCCAAGGCCTTCGAGGCGGCGACTGGTCTATCTGTCCAGGAGGTCAAGAAGGAATGGGCGGCGGTCCGTCGAGGAGACTACAGTGCGGACCTCGCGCTTCGCGCGGCCGGCCAGCTCTTCGTCGTGGAGGCCAAAGGCAGTGGCGAGGCACAGGCGGTCGCCAACGCGATCCGACAGCTCGAGCGCTTCAAGCAGCTCAAGCGATACGCGGGTGCACACGTGACACCGGTGGTCGTTGTTCCATACATGGGGCACGTCGGCGAGAAGTTGTGCCAGGAGGCGCAGATGTCATGGCTGGATCTCTCGGGCAACGCCTCGATCATCGCACCGGGATTGCGGGTCATCCTCCGGGGCATGCCGAACCGGTTCGTGCGAACGGGCCGGCCGCGAAGTCTGTTCGCGCCCAAGAGCGCCCGGGTCAGCCGGCTTCTCCTGCTACATCCCGATGAGGCCTTCACTCAGGGACGGATTGCCAAGCACGTGGGGCTCGGCCAAGGGTATGTCAGCCGCGTCGTGCGTGCTCTCGAGGACGAAGAGCTCGTCATCCGAGACTCAGCTGGGGCGGTGAAGCCGCGAGATCCCGATCTCCTGTTGACCGCTTGGCGTGAGGCCTACGACTTCGGAAAGCACCGGCTTCATCGCGCACACATCGCGGCTCGCAACGGCGAGGGCGTGACACGTCAGACATCCGCGATCCTGCGCGCCGCGGGAACTTCTTACGCCGCGACGGGGCTGGCGGCCGCATGGCTCCTGGCCCCGTTTGCGGCTTTCCGCACGGCGACGTTCTACGTTGATCGCCTCGACCTCGAGGCGCTAAGTGACACGGGTATCCGCTTCGTGGAGAGTGGCGAGAACCTGTGGCTGGTGGAGCCGAACGACTCGGGCGTCTACGAAGGGGCCGAGGTACACCACGGAATCCGGTGTGTGAGTGCGCTCCAGACCTACCTGGACCTCAAGGGCCACCCGGAGCGGGCCAAGGAAGCCGCTGAGGAGCTGCGCATGCGTCTGATCTGGGGGAAGCGATGAAGAAGCCCACCACTGCGGACGGCTACACGCCCGACATGCTCGAGGTGGTAAGGTCAACGTGCCTGACGATCGCGACGGTCCTGGGGGATCTGATGGAGGAAATCGTGATCGTCGGAGGCCTGGTTCCATCGTTACTCCTGGATGCAGACGTGGCCCCGGACGATCCGTACGGGCCGCACGTAGGCACGGCGGACGTGGATGTCGCACTCTCGGTGACCCTCCTGAACGAGGAACGATACAAGGAGGTGTCGGAGAAGCTTCGGCGGGCCGGCTTCGAGCCGGACGAGAAGGAAAGCGGTCGCAAGACCCGGCACCGCTGGAAGATGAGCCGCGGAGGAAAGGTGGGAACGGTCGAGTTTCTGATGGAGCCGGTCGAGCCCGACCAGACTGGTGGGAAGATCCAGAGTCTCGAGGGCGACTTCGGCGCGGTCACCATGCGGGGAATGCACCTTGCGTTCCAGGATGTCGAGAGGGTGACCTTCAAGGGCACGACGCTCAAGGGAGATACGGCAGAGCGGAGTGTGAAGGTGTGTGGGCCCGGAGCTTTCGTGATCTTGAAAGCTCTTGCGATTCAAGGGCGAAGCGAGCCAAAGGACGCCTACGACATCTTCATGGTTCTTCGGAACTACAAGGATGGAGCGGCGAGTGTCGCAGCGCGCCTGGTGCCGCTGCACGATGACGAGGACGTGAACCACGGGCTTGAGATCCTGGAGTCAAACTTCGGCAAGGCGACAGACACAGGGCCGTCCCGGATGGCTCGCTTTCTGAGGCGAGAGGATGATCAGGACCTTCGTGAGGACGTCGTCTCGTACGTGCGGCGGTTCTTGAGCGAAGTGAAACGCGGAGCTCCAGGGAGCAGCTCGACGAGCTCAGGCCCTCGCTCCTGAGCATAGCCGTCGCGCTCTTGTCGTCTGCGAGGAAAGAAGACCGCCCCCGTGCTCTTTTGAGCGCTCGGCACTCTCGATGTGGGAAGCGCACGCAGCCACGTGATCGAACAGCTCACCATCAATAAGTATCCTCCCGGTTACATCACTGGAACGGCGCATCAGTCCGTGACGTTATGTCGTAACGTATGCGATCATTTGCTTCTACGGTTACACCCAGTGCCAACGTCCTCCTGAACGGCGTCAGGCATCAGTGAGTCGCTACGCTTCCCCCGGGCCCACCGCCGTTCGCAACAGAAGTCCCAAGGTCGCCCGCTCCCCCACTCGCGGATGTGTTCCACTCGCTCGTACCTCGCTCGCGGCCCACATCCCACGAGTGGGGGCCACGCCGGCTGAAGCGGAGGGCTTCCTGCTTGGCGATCGCTTCCCCAGCCGGCGCGGCCGCTACTTGGTCCTCAGAGCGAGGCACCTCGAACCAGAGGTCGCGTTCGGCCTTCGGCCTCGCGAATTGAGATGGGGGCGGCTATGCCCCCAAACCCCCAAGAACACGAGGGGATGCCCCTCGAGCTCCCCCGACCCCGGCAGCTTGACCGCTACGGCACGGGCCTTGCAAAGGGACGATAAACCCCTCGGGCCCCTTGACTCCGGCAACCGTCGCGCCTCCGCTACGCTACGGCACGCCGCCTGCGACGCGAGACCGCCGGCCCCTCGTGCTTGGATGCGTCGGCAAGTCCCGCGC
>JBFMAA010000126.1:0-17342 GCA_040755955.1 Thermodesulfobacteriota bacterium | reverse complement strand
AGGTGATGACTCCCATGCGTCGAAAGAAAACCGGAATAAGGACCCCCCGAGGCTTCGCCACGGGGAGGTCTCAAGAGCTTTGCCCCCGGGCGTGGTGCCTGGGAACGGGAAATTCACATAGGAACGGCCTCCTAGAAGATGTTCGGCTCCTTGAACTCGCCGAACACCTGCCGAAAGACGTCGGCCATTTCCCCGACCGTCGCGTAGGCCTTACAGCACTGCACGAGGATCGGCATGACGTTCTGTTTGGCACGTGCGGTACGTTCGAGCTCCCCGAGAGTCCGGGCAACCTCGGCCCCGTTTCTGTCGCGCTTGACCCGACGCAGGGCCTCTATCTGCCGCTCCTGGGTCTGGGGGTCGTACTCGTGGAGGTCCACCTCGGGTTCGTCTCCGGGGGTAGCGTACTTGTTCACACCGATCTTGGTGAATTCACCGGTCTTGATGCCTCGTTCCCAGTCGTACGCCTGCTTGGCCACGAGTTTCTGGACCAATCCGCTGGACACGGCCTGAATCATCCCGCCGACATCCTGGATCTGCGTGCGTTCCTCCTGGATGCGCGCTTCCATCTGCTTGGTGATGCTCTCCACGAAATACGACCCCGCGAGGGGGTCTACCGTATCCCGAAGTCCGATCTCGTCCATCAGTATTTCGCACGTCCGCAAAGACAGCAGAGCCGCTCTTGGGGTCGGGATCGTGAAGGCCTCGTCGAAAGAGCAGAGTGCGGTGGTCTGGGCTCCGGCGAGGGCTGCCCCAAGAGCATAGTATGAGCTGCGAATGATGTTGTTTTCCGGCTGGGCTTTCGTGAGGCCGAAACCACCGCCGCCGAAGAGACCCCTGAGGTGCATCGCCTTGGGATCGGTGGATCCGTACCGCTCTTTGAGGTTCTTTGCCCAGAGCTTGCGGGCGGCCCTGAACTTGGCGACCTGTTCCCACAGGTTGCCGAAGATGTTGAAGTTGAAGGTGATTCTGCGGGCCACGTCGTCGATGTAGAGTCCTCGTGCAAGGGCCTCATCTATGTAGCTGTTTGCGATCTCGAGGGCGAACGCGATCTCCTGTGCGGGGTTCGCGCCTGACTCTCGAATGTGATACCCGCACACGGAGACCGGATTGCAGCGGGGTAGGGTAGTAATGGAATACTCGATGGTGTCACCGATAAGTCTTACCGCGTCGTGCACGGGGAATATCCAGGCACCGCGGCCTATCATTTCTTTGAGTATGTCGTTCTGTGGCGTGGCGCTGATGCGGGTGATGTCGAAGCCGTGAATCTCCGCCATGGCCTGGTACATGGCCAACATGATGCTGGCCACCGCATTGATGGTCAGGCCCGACCCGATCTTGTCCAACGGAATGTCGGCAAAGGCAATCTCGAAATCCTTGAGCGTGTCTACCGCCATCCCGACCCGGCCGACCTCCCCTTCCACGATGGGGTTGTCCGAATCGTACCCCATCTGTGTGGGAAGGTCGAACGCCACGTTGAGGCCTGTCTGTCCATGCGAAATCAGGAGCTTGAAGCGCTCGTTGGTCTCAGAGGGGGTCCCGAACCCCGAATACTGTCGGGTGGTCCAGGCTCGGCTGCGGTACCCCTCCGGGTGTATGCCCCTGGTGAACGGGTATTGACCCGGGTCAGCGAGATCTTCCTCGTAGTTGAAACCCGCCTCTGCCAGGTCTTCGGGGCCATATCGCGGCTTAACCCTGATCCCTGACTGGTAGGTGACTTCCTCAATGCCGTCTTTCTTGTTCTTCGAGTATTTGGCTACGCCCATGGTTCATCTCTTCTCATGGCAATGCAGTCTCCGGGGGAAGGGACTTCTGATTCATCACATTCAGTTTCTTCTCCAGCCGAGAAGAAATCTTCGGCTCAGCAGCTTCCGGAGAGGGCACAGTGCCTTTCTCCGGTTCCGCAAAAGCAACTCGCCCCTCCATCGGTCTTCATGCTGACCGAGAAAGGTCGACGCGAATTCTGGTTGCGGCTCCCAGCCGCTTCTCGTGCAATCCGAAATCCGGGGTTTGTCGGCTTTGCCGAGCCGGGGCTTTCCGTGGGGTGCGGTTCGCGGCAGACGCGTTCGTCCTCGTGTCACCCACGCTGAGGAAGCCTCGTTGCTCCACAACGGTCATCCCGTGACAAGCCCTAATGGGTCTTCTCCCTCCGGTCGAGCCATTCCATGAGGGATGATTCGCTTTCCAGGTCAGGCAGGTCTTCCCAGAGTCGCTTAATGTCTTCCAGCGGCAGCCGCTGGACGCGGGCCTCGAAGCCGGGGTTGAGGCCTCCGAACTTGCGAGTGAGCTGATCCATCGTGAGTGATGCTGCACCCTCTTGCCTGCCCTCTTGCCTGCCCAGTTCCATGGCTTCCTGCCACCAGTCGGGTTGGTGTTCCGCAAGGTGATCGGCAATCAATTGATCGATCAATCTGTTGTTCATACGCGGGTCTCCTCTTTCAGCGAGAGCCTCTTGAAGGGCCTGTCGGAAATTCGCGGGTGTGACGCGTTCCGCGGCTGAACCCACATATCGCAGGGTGAGTTCCAGGAACTCCAGCGCGGTCCGTTCGTTCATTGACCGAAGCAACCCCAAGATGTCCGTGAGCCGTTCCACCAGGTCGTCCCGGAAGATATGCTTGAGGAGGAGCGCTCCAAGAGCGGCCATCCCCCACATCTTCAGTTCTTCATCACTGTAGGCCGACAGGTCAACGAGATGGTAGTTGAAATCCAACAAGCCAAGTCGCACGGACTCCGGTCCTTGATACAGAGAAGCGAAGTTGAGAGGGACTGTCCATCTCGCGGTCCCGTGATAAAGAACTACCGCAAAAATAGGCGGCAAGGAACCGCCCGATGCTCTGGATGCATGTTCCCAAATCCGCATTTTGTAGCGCAAGAGTTGGTACGCGACGTCCGTCGAGAGATAGCTCTTGTGCTCGAAAAGAAGGTACAGAAAGCCCCGACCCTCTTCTCTGAAGTCCACCTCGTACAGCAGATCCGAGAAGTGCTCCTTCAAATTCGTATCTACGAACGAATCCTTGCGCAACCGAAAAGACCCGGTCTGCAACAGAGTCGAGACGTGAGAAGGAAGCACTTTCAATGCGAAATCCCGTGCCACCTCCATTCGAGCGAAAAGCTCTTTGAAAAGCAGATCGTGAGGATTGGAAATCTGGGAAATACCGCACCTCCCGGGTTTGTCTCGATGGTATCAGTATACCACCAACCGCCGGCTTCGAGAAATACCACGAGTCCACTGGCGAAGTCAGGAGACACTATGTTCTCAGGCATCCGCAGCCAACCAGGAACACTCCATCCCGTTCACACGACGCCTTCTGCCTTGAGGGCGGCCAATTCTTCGTCGGCGATTCCCAACTCTTTGCCGAAGATCTTCTGGTTGTGCTCGCCGAACCGCGGGGGAAACGAGAGCATTCTCCCGTTCTGCTCAATGAACTCTGTGGTGTGCGGAGGAGGCGCGAGCGTCACCTCGAAACCCGATACCGGGTCCTTGGCCTTGAGCAGGCACCGTTGCACCAAGGGGTCCTTCGCGACCTCCTTGATCGTCTGGATCTTCGAGATGGCCACCCCTATCTTGTTCATGAGCCCGATGACTGCTTCGGTGGTCATCTTTCGGGTTGCGTCGGAAATGGCCCGGTTGAGATTCACCACGTCCGCGATGCGGCCTGCGTTCTTCTTGTAGTCTTCGCGGTCAAGCGCTGCGAACTCCGGCAGAGACGCCATCTGCTGGAATTGTCTATCATTTCCCACAGCGACGTACACGTACCCGTCGGAGGTCGGGTACACCGACACGGGAGCAAAGAACTCGTGAGTGTTCCCACGTCTGGACACCGGCCGGTCGAACGAGCATGTCATGGTGATCGGAACGGTTAACCAGGATGTAGTGCTCTCGAACATGGACATATCAATTCTGCTTCCCTGGCCGGTCGCGGTTCTCTCGAACAGCGCCTTCATGAGCTGGCCATAGCAATGCTCGCTGGTGCCCATATCGGGAAGCGGGATTCCCACCACCTGTGGAGCCGCGTCCGGTTCCCCGGTGAGTTCCATGAGGCCGCCCCTTGCCTGGAGGATCGGGTCGTACGCGGCCTCGTTGGAGTCCGGCCCGAAGCCCGTGATCCCAAGCCAAATGAGGTCCGGCTTGATTCCCTTGAGGCGGTCGTAGTCTATGCCGAGCTTCACGTAGTTGCGAGGGAGCTGGTTGGTGGCGAAGATGTCCACGTTCAGCTCTCGGATCAGACGCGCAAGCAGTTCTGCGCCTCTGGGATCGCCCAGGTTCAGGGTGACCGCCTCTTTTCCCGCGTTGATCGCGGTGAAGTAGCTGTTGAGGCGCTCCTCTCCCTCGATAAAGGGCTTACCCACCATCCGATTGGGATCTCCGTACACAGGATGCTCCAGCCGGATGACTCTGCACCCCTCGATGGCCAGACGATACGAGAGATACGGCAGGACCGTCGCCTGCTCCAACGAGAGCACCGTGATCTTCGTGAACAGGTTCATCCTCAGTGGACTCCTTCCTGCGGGATATTGGTGTTGACAGGGATTGTCCGAGCGCCTAAGATGCGTTCCGGGATCAGTTGCAGCGTACAAGTGATAATCCGAACGCCCATGCGGTGTCAAGCCCGTACGGGCCCCCAACTGCGGGCATGTGGCCGGGAATCACATTCACACGGCAGGTGCGGACGTGCGTCTACCTCAGTATGAATACCACGCGCCGGAATCGCTTCGGCAGGCCCTCGCGATCAAGAGCGAGCTGGGTGCCGCTGCGCTTGTCCTGGCAGGCGGAACCGACTTGGTGGTTCAGCTCAAACATGGACTTTCTACCCCCGCAGCGCTGGTCAGCCTCAAGAACCTGAAAGAGCTGCAAGGTGTTCGATCAAGCCCGGATGCGGTGCTGATCGGTGCGGGTACTCCCCTTGCCGCAGTGGCCGCGAACGAGGCGATCAGGACCCATTTCCCGGTTCTGGTGCGCGCGGTGGAATCGATCGGGGCCGTAGGTATCCAACACTTCAGGGGGACCATCGGCGGCAATCTGTGTCTTACCCCCCGGTGCACGTTCTACAACCAGTCGCTGTTCTGGAGGCAAGGGAAAGGCCCGTGCCACCGGACCGGCGGTAAGGAGTGTCACGCTCTGGCGGGGTCCGAGTCCTGCCAGTCGGCCTGTTCGGGGGACACCGTGCCGGTGCTGGCGGCCTTGTCCGCTCAGGTGGGGATAGCGGGACCGGCCGGGGAGAGAATCATTCCTCTGATCGAGCTGTTCTCCGGAAAGGGTGAGACCCACCTCAACCTAAAGCCTGACGAAATCCTCACTCATGTGCGGGTGCCGATGCCGTGGGCCCCTGTGAGCGGCTCGTACCAACGTTTGGCGTTGCGATCCGCTGTCGATTTTCCATTGGTGAACGCGGCTTGCGTGGCCATACAAGAGAACGGCAAGGTCCAGACGTTCAGACTTGTGCTTTCTGCATTGGGTCCGGCACCGGTGATGCTCAAGGACCTCGAGGTACGGATACGAGGGTCGCAACCTGTTCCCGAAATGGCTGATTGGGCCTCGGACGCGGCTTTGAAGGTCGCGGAAGGACTGGCAGTGGCGAATACGGTGGTTTCCAAGGAATACCGGGCAAAGATGGCCTCGGTTATGGCCCGACGGGCCGTACGGGAGTCGCTGGGTCTGTAGTCCGGCAGGGTAGCTGCCTGCTTACGACCGGCAAGAAATCCCTC
Source organism: Thermodesulfobacteriota bacterium (assembly GCA_040755955.1). GTDB lineage: Bacteria > Desulfobacterota > Desulfomonilia > Desulfomonilales > Desulfomonilaceae > JBFMAA01. The sequence goes on along the minus strand of JBFMAA010000126.1, from coordinate 11,639 downwards.
CTGCTCTCCTGAGAAAAGGCGGGCAAGAAATGAGCCGCGCTTTCCCCCCTTTTGGAGCTCGATGGCGAAATGCTGTGAGGTATCATTCGCGACAACTCCAGGCGGCTAAATAAAACAGGGACGAACCAAATGCGCATAGCTCTGGGACCAAATAAGACGACTGATGACTTTCCGCATTCTTGGACTCGGGAAGTGAAGATATCAATTTTCGAGGATAGGATTAATGGCTGGATGTTGAACATAGCCGACGCGCTGTACGCTAAGATTCCTCACTCTGGTTATGCTGTCCTCAGTATTGTCCTCAGTTATTTTGAGATGATCGTGCATTACCGAGACGGCGTAACCGAAGATCTGGAAGAACTTGAAAAAGGAGGCAAACCTCCCCTGGGGAGCGCGGAATTATTCAAAAAAGGAGCCGAATGGGTTATGAAAGATGGAGGATGGCCTCAAGGGAATGGGGATGAGGTTGAACGTTTCCGGGACATGCTTTACCATTTCTTGCGGTGTGGATTATTCCACTCAGGAATGGCTTACCATAAGGTATGGGTTTCCAAGGATCTCAGACAGGTTTATTTTTTTCAAGGTGATGACTTATTCATCGATCCACAGCTACTAACACAGGCACTAAAGAATCATTTCGACGACTACATACGAGATTTGAGAGCAGGGAGCAACGACGTGCTTATTAAGAACTTCGAAAAGAGATTCGATGAGGCGGTAATGAAGAAGGTGAAAAAGGGACAGGGGCTCGGCTGCTAGAACGCTCGTCCCAATTTGCTTCCGGTGGCCGTCCTTTCTGCAAGGAGCCGCGCAATTGGGTCACCTCCTCAAACTTGACACATTCGTTCAGGATCTGACTATGTCAGACGGCTACGGTTCGATTTCTTCATAAGGCGCGAAGATTTGGTTCTCTGACAGGCTTTGGGATTGGACAGATCGACCCTGTGCCCCGAGAGTCGGCGACAGGCCTGTGGTGCGGAGAACCAACTTGCCCGCCCGAGATCTTCCGGCGGATCGACCAAGTCACGTGCGATATTTGGCTGCGGCTCCGAGTCGCCCTGTGGACCATAACGGTTCCGGCATAGTGTACGCGCATTAGTTCACGATTGGATTCGTTGACCGATGCGGTTTCGGTCTTCACCGCATCGTACGAGATTGAATGGACGGTCACATGAAGAAGCATTTATTGAGCCTGACGGTGAACGGAGACCAGATCGAGGTCGCGTGCTCGCCGAATACGACGCTGCTGGAACTGCTCCGCGACGAGCTGGGCCTGACCGGGGTCAAGGAGGGTTGCTCGGAAGGGGTGTGCGGATCCTGCACGGTGCTGATGGACGGTCGTCCGATCCGGTCGTGCCTGACCCTGGCCCTGGAAGCCGACGGCCACGACATACTCACAATCGAGGGGGTCGCGTCCCACGGTGAATTGCACCCGATACAACAGGCTTTCGTGGAAAGGGGAGCGGTTCAGTGCGGTTTTTGCACGCCCGGGATGGTGCTCTCTGCCAAGGCCCTGCTGGACGGGAACCCAAACCCCTCCGACGATGAGATCAAGACTGCCCTGGCCGGGAACTTCTGCCGCTGCACAGGGTACGCCAAGATCCTGGATGCTGTGCGCACTGCCGCGAAGCCGTCGTAACCGTTCGCACTTGATTACGGATTCTGGGGTAAGGGGCTTTTAGAAAAACGCCCCTTCCCCCAGACCCCCATCCCCTAAAACTTTTGAAGCAGGCGGCTCCCGTTGGTCGCCGTAGTGAGCGATCTTTTCGAGGTCTGGTGCGGGCCGGCCAGAGGCAGAGGCGTCTCTTCATAGAGCGGCCGTTTGCAGCCGTGAAATCAGAGGAGTCTCAGCCCCGCGGCCTTTTGAACGTGAAGGCCGGAGGCGCGGGCTTCCCGACCCGCAGGCCGACGCGATTCCCGGAAACCCCCTTGCCGACAGAAAGGTCTTGACCGTGCCCGAACCAGAATACCACATCGTAGGAAAGAGCATTCCCCGTATCGACTCCCGCCCCAAAGTGACGGGAGAGGCCATATTCACGGCTGATCTCCAGCTTCCTCGAATGCTTGTTGCCAAAGTGCTCCGCAGTCCTTTCCCTCATGCCCGCATACTCGGCATCGACGCTTCCCGTGCAAAGAAGCTGCGGGGAGTCCATGCGGTGATCACGGGCCAGGATACCGCGGGAGAGAAGTGGGGCGTGTTCAGATACACCCGAGACCAGACGCTGCTCTGCACCCGGAAGGCCCGGTACGTGGGAGACGAGATTGCCGCGGTGGCCGCGGTCGACGAAGATACTGCAATCGAGGCATTGAGCCTCATTCAGGTGGACTATGAGGAACTCCCCGCGGTCTTCGACTGCTATTCCGCGATGGACCCGTCCGCACCGCTGATCCATGAGGACAAGCCCCGCAACATCAACGTCGCGGTCAAGATCGACGTGGGCGACGTCGAGGCAGGGTTCGGGAAGTCGGTTCTGGTTCGGGAGGACACCTTCGTCGCGGAAGAGGACTCGTACTTCATGACCGAGCCTTACGCAGTGGTGGCCAACACGCACTCGGACGGGTCCGTGGAAGTCTGGATGCCCAATGCCTCTCCCCACACCAAGGCCAAGTCCCTGTCAAACGCCCTACGAATCCCGCTGTCGAAGATCAACGTGCGCAAAATCGCGATCGGCGGCGCGTTCGGAGGTCGGTCGGACGTGTTTCCCGCGGAGTTCATCACGTGCCTGCTCAGCGTGCAGACCCAGAGGCCTGTGAAGCTGGTGTACAGTCGTGAAGAGAACTCCATTGCAACCCGCATGGGACACGCGATGATCACCACCATCAAGACGGGAGTGGACAGGGAAGGGCGAGTCCTGGCCCGTGACATCGTGTCGTATCTGGACGGCGGCGCGTACTCGAGCACCGGTCCGATAGCGACCTCCGTGCCGTTTCTCTGCCACGAGCAGGCGTACCGGCTGGAGAATCTCCGCTTCCACGGGTACAGGATCTACACGAACAAGCCGGTCCGAGGCATGATCCGCATACATGGACGGTCCTTTGCCTGCGGAGTGGATACCCAGCTTGACATGATCGGTGAAGAGCTGGGAATCGATCCGGTCGCCATGCGCTTGAGAAACGCCCGCAGACCCGGTGAAACGACCCCTACCGGTTCCCGTGTGTCGAGCTGCGGATTGGTCGAATGCATCGAAAAGACAGCGGAAAGGAGCGACTTCCTCAACAAGTTTACGAACCGCACTCCCAACCGCGGCATCGGTATCGGCATCAACTCGGTGCAGACCGGCTTTCCGTTGGGGATTCGAGGTGGTTCCCAGGCGTTCATCAAGTTCCACGAGGACGGCGGAGCGACGGTCATCTCCGGGGTCGTGGACAACGGGCAGGGCAACGATCACATGCTTGTGCAGATCGCCGCGGAGGAGCTGGGGATCGGCATTGAGGACATCCGCCTCATGTCCGCGGACACGGAGATCACGCCTACGGATGCGGGCTCATACTCGATGATCAGCACCTTCGGCGGCGGGCAGGCGGTGCAAAGGGCCGCGGCGGACGCTCGCAGGCAGCTCTTCGAGGTAGCCTCGGACATGCTGGAGGCTGATCCGGCAGACCTGGTGGCCCGGGACCGGAAGATATTCGTTAAGGGGGCCCCTGTTGCGGGAATCCCCGTCGAGAAGGTGGTGCGCAAGGCCCTGATCCTGGGGCGGCCGATCATGGGACGGGGTGCGTTTGCTCCGGAAGTGGACCAGCGCCGGGAGTGGATTTCCAACCCCAAGGGTCAGCTTTCCCAGGCGTTTTCTTTCGGGGCCACGGTTACCGAAGTCGAGGTGGACCCGGAAACCGGCATCGTGAAGGCGCTTGAAGTGGCTTGTGCGCAAGACTGCGGCTTTGCGATCAACCCGATGATCGTGGAAGGCCAGTTCGAGGGCGGAGTCGCCATGGGCGGTCAAGGGGGCATGCTCGGCGAAGAGCACCTGTGGCACAAGGGGCATTGTGTGAACCCCACCATGCTCGAATACAAGATCCCCATCATCAAGGACATGCCCGAGATTCACCCGATCATCGTGGAGTCCAACGACCCCGGCGGTCCGTACGGCGCGAAGGAGGCGGGCATGTCGGTGGCGATGTCCGCGGCTCAAGCGTATTGCACCGCGGTGGGGAACGCTCTGGGGATCTACTTCAACCACTACCCCCTGACCCCGGTACGTATCCTCGACGCGATCGAAAACCGCAAGCCCGGTATACGCACCGCGTGGGATTTGCCGCCGGCGCGGGTCATCGAGGAAACGAGGGAAGTAGATGGCCTGCATGGGCGACCGGCGATTAACCCTGGCCACGAGTCCCGGGCACGGGAAGTAGATATGTAGGGGAGGGTTTTATCCCCTCCCGACTGAATGGTTCCGGGCACGGGAAAGGTCTCTGCGCACGGGGTGTCACGTCCTGGGGCATCCGGTCCCGGGGAACCGCACATGATGCAATTCAAAGGATACATGGCTCGCGTTGAGTTCGACGACGAAGCAAACCTCTTCCACGGCGAAGTGACCAACACCCGCGACGTCATTACCTTCCAGGGAAGGTCCGTGGATGAGCTGCGCGACGCGTTCGAGGCCTCCGTAGAGGATTACCCGGCATTCTGCGAGCCGAGAGAATCAGGCCCGCTGAGCGCTTGTTCCGGATGCGCGAGTGCTCCCGATTCGCCGCAACAACATGGAGGAAAAATCAGATCTGAAGACTATCTTGCCGTCTTCAGATGGGAACTCTTGGGCTCACTACTGTTGGATCGTCTGAAACTGCCGGTCCCGATCATCGGACTCGTCTTCGCATTCCTGTTCTTTGGTGTGCTGCTTATCTTGCACTCCTGGGTTCCTAACCGATTGCCGGCAACCTTTTGGGAAGTGTTCACCCAGCCCATGCCCCCTGATTTCTGGTACCCAAATCTGATGGGAGTGACAAGGGACCTTATCGGCAACCCTGCCCTTCTGACGTTGCTCGTGTTCTTTCGCGAGTTTGTGCCAAGGCAAATCCGAGGACTTCGGACCAACGGTATCATCCGCGAAATACCTCCGGGCGATTGCAGGAGCTACTTAGCGCAACTTGCAGCCCGACCATGGTTTCAGAAATGGGTACTGATATGGGGCCTTCCAATTCTGGGGGCTCTCTTCCTGCTGGGTGCCGACTGCTACCACTATTACTGTAGCGTTTTTCCACAGGACGTCGCAGCGCTTTACGCGGTCCTGTTCCTGAAGACCCTCGGCCGCTATGCGAGTATTGCAGTCATCGTTCAGGTTGCTTCTGTGTTTCTTGTGTTGCGCAACTTCTCGATACAACCAAGACTGAACCTTGGCCACCCGGACGGTTGTTGCGGACTGTCCCCTTTCGGCAGCATGGCAATCGCGCTTTACGCGGTCCTCTTCCTGTTGGCCATGATTCAGGTGGTGGGCATCTATGTGGGGCACAAGAGCTTCCTGCAAACAAGCCCCTCAGCCGTTTGGGAGGTAGTCTACGTGTGGGTTCTGTTTCCGTTTGCGGCAGTCTATGTCTTCTACCGGCTTGTGTATGTTCCGCATCGAGAAATGGCAACGGAGCAAACGCGATATCTTCAGGAATCGGCTCAAGCCTGGTCTGACTACCGTCGTTATCTACAGGAAAGGGTGGCAATTGATGCGCATAAGGCAAAGACTTCGTCGGGTTTTGTTTCCCAGCCGGTCTTCCGTGATGGTCTCGAACTGCTTCAAACGTGGGAAAAACTGAATAAATACATTTCCGATGCACGCACATGGCCCGTTTCGGTACCCTCACTGGGTCTGATGGCCGTTTTCCTGAATCCCTTTCTGCCAATAATTGGAGGAGCTGTCGAACTGCTGAAGCGCCTTAAGTCACCGTGAACCAGTCGTGTTCAGCGGAGATCTGAAACAAACGTGACAAAGGTGTTCACCGGCGGTTCCAGTCGTATCGGCCTCGTCAACAAGGAAATCCGATAGCGAATCGATTCAATAATGGGTGAGCGCTTTTCGATTCTCGTGAACTGGTCCACTCCCTGTCAAAGGTCGCGCAGCAGCCTCGCGTACTCATCATGGGAACCGATTCAAAACCACACAATGCTATCGTCAACCTTCAAGCCCAACGCTCGCCACCCGATGCCGACACGGATTGAATAGACGGGCATGCGCTTGCCGACGAGCTTGAAATGAAGGCCCGGATGGTCAGGATTTCGCTTCCACAGCTTGTAGTTCTTGCGGGCAAGTTGTTGGATACGGTCAGGGAGTTCCCGAAAGCACGAGACGAAGTCTTCGGCAAGTTCGGATTTCACAGTTCGTCGAATCCTATTTCCTTAGTCCTGCCGGTACGGTATTCGTGTTCGGCCTTCTTTGCCAACCGCTCCAAAGTTCCTTGCGAGGCCTCCAAGGTGCCTTCCCACCGTGATTCCCAGTCGAGCTCTTCCAATAGCTCCCGGGCAAGCTGGTCTTGCAGGTCATCAGGAAGCTCGGATGCCTTTTCGAATGCCTGCTTGAGAAGTTTCGTCATGCGCGATACCTCCTTCCGGGAAGTGTACCCGTGTCTCAGGATCGCGTCAACATCCGTGAGGTCAGAGGGAGTCCACAGGCGCTAACTCGGGGTTCCTTGCTTCCTCTCCCGGCCTTGAAAGGTCCGGCTATTCTCAAACGTCCCTCCGGGACGTTGACCGTCCCAAGCCCCTATGGGCGACCGAAAATAGCCGGCCCCTTCAGAGCCGGGAAGGAAGCCGGACGCCCTACGGGTGGACCGGGCAGAAGTCAGCGCCTATCCCGCGGGAGTCCGGACTCAGAAGCGTTCTCCTGAGAAATCGCCTGCCGGGCCTCCCAGCAGTCGTGTGCGGATCTCTTTCTTGTCGAGCTTACCGACGCTGGTCTTCGGGATCGAGTCGACCATCCGGATGCAGTCAGGGAGAGCCCACTTGGAGAGTGCTCCGGTATTCACGTAGCTGAGGAGGAACTCACGCAGTTCCGTCTCAGTCAGGCCGGAGCGGCTCTCCGCCCTGGGAACCACCAGAGCCACCGGTCGTTCTCCCCATTTCCCGTGGGGGACTCCCACCACGGCGACCTCCGAGACCGCGGGGTGACGACTGATCAGACTCTCGAGTTCAAGTGACGAGATCCACTCGCCGCCCGACTTGATCGCGTCCTTGAGCCGGTCGGTGATGCGCACGTATCCCTCGGAATCGACGTGCGCCACATCTCCCGTGTGAAGCCATCCTCCTTGCCAGAGCTCTTCGGATCTTTCCGTGTCCTTCCGGTATGCCTGGGTGAGCCACGGGCTTCGCACCACGATCTCTCCCGTGGATTGACCGTCCCGAGCCACGTCCTTGCCCGTTTCGTCGACCACCCGCAAGTCGACCAGCGGGATCGGCAAACCGGTCTTTGCTCGGTAGTCGAGCTGGCGTTCGCGGTCCCAGTCCATCATGTGCGGTTTGAGGTTGGCCATGGTCAGGATCGGGCAGGTCTCGGACATCCCATACCCGTGAAAGATCTCGATGCCCATTTGCAGGGCATTCTCGGCCAGCCCGCGGGGGAGGTTCATGCCGCCCGTATTGACCTTCCATCCACGGAAGTCGGTGCCTCTTGCCTCGGCTGAGTCGATGACCATCTGAAGCACCGTCGGGACGCAGTGGGAGAACGTGACCCGCTCTTCCCGGATGAGACGCACCGCGGTCTCGGGATCGAATCGGCCGGGATAGACCTGCTTGGCACCGAGCATCGTGGCCAGGTACGGGAACCCCCATGCGTGCACATGAAACATTGGGGTCAGCGGCATGTACACGTCTCCGGATTGGAATCGTCCCGGAGCCGTCAATCCCGCCACGGCAAGCCCGGCCCCCAACGTGTGCAGCACCAACTGACGATGACTGAAGCAGACTCCTTTTGGAGCGCCCGTGGTGCCGGTGGTGTAGAAGAGCGTAGCCTGGCTGTTCTCGTCGAAGTCCGGAAATTGGTACCATTCGTCCGCACCGACCAGAAGATCCTCGTACTCGCCCGCGACGGGGATGCCGGCGCAGCGGGGCCGCCCTGCGTCTGTGAGCACCACGAAGGCCCTGACGGTCTCCAGTCTGTCGACGAACTCGCCGACCACAGGAAGAAAGTCCTCGTTCACGAGGACAACCTTGTCTTCCGCGTGGTTCATGGTGTAAAGGATCTGCTCGGGCGAAAGGCGCACGTTGACCGTGTGGAGCACCGCACCCATCATCGGAACCGCGAAAAAACATTCGAGGAACCTGTGGGAGTCCCAATCGAGCACCGCGACCGTGTCACCCTCCCGCACTCCCACGGATTCGAGCATCGCGGCCACACGACCGATCCTGTGATACAGGTCCCGGTACGTGTACCTCACCAGATCACGGTACACGATCTCTTGCTCCGGCGCGTAGGTGAGGGGGGTGTGCAGCATCTGCTTGATCAGCAGCGGGTAGTGATACGCTGACGGGGTGCGCTCGATCAGTCGGGACATGGTCGTTTCCTTTCGGACCCGGCAAACCTTCAGGGGGGAATCTCTCTTCCTCCATTGAGACAGACCACAGAGCGGCTGGGAACCGCAACCAATAAGCGCGGCGACCTTCCTCGGCTCGCACGCGGTCCGACGGCGGGGATGGTTAGCTCAGCGCACGGTCAAACCGCGCACGGTCACAGGGGAAGCATAGCCATTTACCCGTTTGCTGAAGCGGATTCTGACAGCAAATCTTCGCGGCGGGCCAAGAATCTGAACGATAGTAGTACAAGAGCACCAACACACCAACAAGTCAAAGAAAAACCTCCCTGACGGATACGCCCTCGGTCTAGCTGAGTCACGGCCGAGCTGCTCGCGGAAGTCGTCCGAAAGTCCGGACACGTTCTGGAAGCACTGCGTGAGGAGCCTGGCGGACTTGCCGTCCCACGCTGAAGGGTACCCCACTCGCGCCGCAGAGAAAGGCGTTGACGCTGCCTCTGCGAAGGTGTAAGGGTATTCTCCCGCATTCTTCAAAGAAATTGCGTGTACGCACACGGGCTCGTGCCGAAGGGGGCGATATGGACGAAACCGCAGCAGGTGGCACAGCAGCGAGGATCCTCGTGGTCGAAGATGAGACCGTGCTCTCCAGAGACGTGGGCCAAATCCTGACAACCCTCGGGTACGAGTTGACCGGCACCGCTTCAACCGGTGAACAGGCCGTACTGCTTGCACAGGAAGCCCCTCCTGACCTGGTGCTCATGAATATCAGACTCGCAGGGGAAATGGACGGCATCGAGGCCGCGGACAGGATACACGCTCGTTTGGATATCCCGGTGGTATATCTGACGGGGTATGCGGAGCGGGCGATACGGGACAGGGCCAAGAAGACGGACCCGTACGGGTATCTTCGCAAACCCGTCACTCCCGCGGAACTGAGGACTTGTATCGAGATTGCACTGTACCGGCATGAAGCCGATAAGAGGCTCAGGCAAAGCGAAGAGAAATACAGAGCCCTGTGCCAGGAAACGTCGGACGGGGTGCTCCTGACTGAGGCCGCGGGCACCATTCTCGATGCCAACCCCAAGGCGCTGGAGATGTTCGGGTATTCCATCGAAGAGATCCGCGGGCTCAACGTGCTCGACCTCGTGGACCCTGCCGAGTTAGCCCAAACGCCTCCAAACCCTGACCGACTGATTTCGAGCCGCTCTCCGGTCGCCGAACGGCGAGTGCGCAGGAAGGACGGGACGGTCTTCTTCTCAGAGGTGAGCACAAACCTCGTCGGGGAGAATCTCGCGCAAGTCGTGCATCGCGATACCACGGCACGCAGGCGTCAAGAAGAGATCGCTCGCATTCAGCGAGAACTCAGCATCGCTTTGAGTGCGACCTCCGACCTCAACGAGGCATTCCGATTGTGTGTGGGAGCGGCTCTTCAGATCTCGGGTGCAGACGCGGCGAGCATCTGCGTCGTGAGAGATGATGCAGGCTTCTCTCTTGCGTATGGGGAAGGCGCGACGGCAAGCTTCGCCAATCATGCGGCGAGCCTGGAGCCGAAGAGCCGTGAAGCGGGAATGCTCATGCAAGGGGTTCCGGTTTACTCCGAGGATCAATTTCATGAGGTGTCTGAGGCTGTCAGGTCAGCTCTTCAGGAACAGGGATTCCACGCGGCTGCAGCGATCCCGATCCAGGTCGGAGATCGGGTTGTCGCGGGTCTTCATGTGAGCTGGCGCCGCGCGTGCAGGATCCCTCCCCTCGCGCGGCTCGCTTTGGAGACCATCGCGGGGTGGGTGGGAAGCTCGATCTTGAGGCTTTCAGGAGAGGACGCGCTCAGAAAAACCAACGAGACTCTCGATGTCCTGATCAATGCCACCAGCGACACGGTAGGGCTCGTGGATCGCGACATGCGAGTCTTGCGGGCAAACCGGGCAAACCGGGCGGCCGCGGCGAGATACGGGATGGATGTGGAGCAGTTCACCGGCAGGTTTTCGTCGGAGTCCTTGCCCGAGGACCTTGCCCGATCCAGGAAACGGAAACTGGACGAAGTATTCGATTCTGGCCTGCCTGTCCGGTTCTCCGACGTCTGGAGCGACACGCACTTTGACCACTGCCTTCATCCAGTGAAGGGCGCGGATGGTCGAGTGGAAGCGGTCGCGGTGTTCTCTCGGGACATCACCGAACGCGAACTGGCTGAATTACGCATCGAGGCCTCACTGCGCGAAAAAGAGGTGCTGCTGCGAGAAATCCACCACCGAGTCAAGAACAATCTTGCGGTGATTCACAGCATTGTAAGGCTTCAGTCCTCGTACACGGCAGATAGTGAGTTGAAGGACATGTTCGAGGATCTTCAGGCGCGGATACGATCTATGGCGTTGGCCCATGAACTCCTGTACCAGTCCGAAGACCTCGCACGGATCGACTTGAGCAAGTATATCGATAAGTTGGTGGATTCGCTTGCCGGCTCTGCGGCGCTGATCGGGCGCGGGGTCACGATCAGGAAAGACTTGCACGAGGGCCCAATCCGGCTCGACACTGCGATCCCCGCGGGATTTCTCGTCACCGAACTCGTCTCGAACTGCCTGAAGCACGCATTCCCGGACGACCGCGAGGGAGAGATCACCGTGTCCCTTCGCTCACGCGGTGACGATGAACTCCTGCTCGTCGTGAAGGACAACGGCGTGGGAATCCCGAAGGACGTCGACGTTGACGACCCCAAGACGCTTGGGCTGGACCTCGTGCATACGTTCGTGCGCCAGTTGCACGGGCACGTGGAAATCCTGAGCGACGCGGGAACGGAAGTCCGCGTCGGATTCAAGGCCGAGAAGGACAGGCGGTAGCACCAGAGGCGGCATGCATGAGCGTTCAGCGAGGGGAATGGAGGAACGGACCGCCAAGACACAAAACAACGGAGAAGAGAAGGAGGCTTCGTTGGCCCCAAGAAGTCCCGTCCCGGAGAAACTGCATGTCCATAGGAACCACCATGCCCGCGGGACGGGCACAACGAAGCATGAAAATGCAAGGCCTCTCACTCGTGGAACGCCCTGCGGCGACCAGCGGGAGCCGCAATGCTCCAAGAGTTCCCATGAAAGTCCTCCGGGGGAAACCCTTTTGCAAAAGGGTTGTCCCCCGGACCCCCTTCCGAAAACTTTTGAGATATTAGGTTTTTCTGACCATGTCGCGGGTTCTCGGGATGTCGG
>JBFMAA010000125.1:0-17433 GCA_040755955.1 Thermodesulfobacteriota bacterium | reverse complement strand
TTCGTATCCAACAACCGGCTTCCCTGATTGTGCCCAGTAACAAAAAGACCGTAAAACGGATATAGTCCTGGTATGTCAGCTAGTTGCCAACCCGCGACGCTCGGGCAAATGTGGAACTTCCGCTGTATGCGGCCGACGAGCTCCATGAGCGGTTCCGTGAGCCGCTGATGCTCCGGGCCCGTGAATATGGGCTCCGGACTGAACAGCTCGATCAACGTCCGGATCATCTCCAACGCCCGATACCTCCTGAACAGGCGCTGCTCCTGCAACCTGGCCTCGGCCGCGTTTTCGACCTCGTCGCAGTGGGCACTCAGTTCCCGGTACGCGGTGTCGAGCGCTTCGTTTATCCGTTCCAAACGGTGATCCGTCATCTTCGGTTCTCCCCGACCTGCGTGGGCATTTTGACCCCGCAGGTTTTTTTCCCTTGCATCCTTGCCCGTGTCCGTGTATATGCTGATCAGGTCGCGGTGATCGCCGTATGAGAGAGCCCCGAGCCCCTTTGCGGTGATCCACCGCTCCCCGCCTACGCTCAGGCTCCCCGCTCCTCGAATTGGATGAGTTGAGCGATATTGGTCATGTCTTCCTCCTGTGCGGAATTGCCCCCCCCCCCCCCGAATTGCTCCCTCCGCGGGCTCACTGTCTCGGTCCCGGCCCGTTTGGCCACCGCTCCTCCGGGGTGCGCTGCGGTTCGGAGAGATCGTCGAGACGCGCCCAGTCCTCGTCCGTTTGCGGAATCGGCAGGTTCCTCGACTTCGCGTACCGCACCCAGCCGGACCGGCCGCCCCACGTGTCGTAGTGGGCAAGCCAGAGGGCCCTGGACGTGGGGTTCTCGGCCAGTTTCAACCAGATCTTCACCCGCATCTCAGCTAGCCGGAGCTGTTCGGATGGCGAGAGCATGTCCGTCCAGTGCACCCGAGCCCCTGACGGCGGCACGTATTCCGCGGTGCCGTACACTCCCGTCACCATCACCTGGAACAGCACCTCCTCGGCCCAGTCACGGAACTTGATCGCATTCGGAGCGTCCGAACGCATGGCCGTGCGGATCACTCCCTTGTATGAGAGCACCATGCTTTCCTGCTTCCCTCCGGCCGTCGGCAAAGGTATGAACATAAAGTGCACCCCTTGCTTGAGCTCACCTCTGTCCGCCATGTCTTGAATCAACTTCTGAAAACTCCGGATCTCAGTGTACCCCAAGGCTGCAGCCTGTTCCTTCGCCGTGACCCAGCGCTCGCCGTTGATGTCGTAGATACGCATCTCCGCGTCCTCGAAGTGAATGAGTTGGGTGATATTGGTCATGTCATCCTCCTTTTGGTTGGGGGGGATCATCGTGATCCGCCCTTGTCTCTCTCTTCTTCTCTCTCTTCTCTGCGTCTCTGCGGTGAGTCTCTCCATCTTCGTCTTCTTTGTGTCTTGGTGACTTTGTGGTTATCCTTCTTCTCTTCATCTTCTCTGCGATCTCTGCGTCTCTGCGGTGAATCTTTCTTCTCAGTATCCTCTCTCTTCGGGGGTTCGCAGCGGGTCGAGCCGTTCCAAGGAGACCTCTCTCCCCAGCCTGCGGTTTTCCCAGAGGTAATCTTTCGCGTCCTCCAGATAATCCCGAGGCAGGTCTCCGAACGTGTCCCAGTAAGCCGCCCACAGGTGCCTGTCATCCGGTCTGTCCGCGAGCCTCCACCGACATTCGACGCGCAGCTTGGCCAGATCGAGGCGCTCGGAAGGGCTCAACTGATCAGTCCAGTGGGGAGCCCCGCCGTGAGCGGTCCGCCATGTGTGCTTGCTGTACGAGCCGGTCACCATCACCTGGAAGAGCACCTCCTCCGCCCAGTCTCGGAACGCCACCGCATTGGGAGCGTCTGACCGCATGGCCGTGCGGATCACGCCCCGGTACGAGAGCACCACGGTTTCCTGCTTGCCACCGGCCGTTTGCAAAGGTAGGAGGTTAAAGTGCCCCCCTTTCTTCAACTCCCCTCTGTCCGCCATCTCCTGAACCAAGTCACGGAAAGTGCGGGGGTCTGCGTAACCGAGCGCGCCGGCCAGCTCTTTTGCCGTGACCCACCGCTCGCCGTTCAGGTCGTAGACGCGGATTTCCGCGTCCTCGAATTGGATAAGTTGTGTGATTTCCGACATGTGATCCTCCTTTGGGTGTTTGAGGGGGCGTCAGTGTGACGACCCCTTCGGGTTGCTCTTCTTGGCTCTTCCCGGCTTAAGCAGCCTCTCCAGGTCCCTGAGCGGCTTCAGGTAATCTCCGATCTCTTCCCAGCTCCAGATGTTTCCGTCACTCAGGATCAACTGCAGCCGTTCTACCAACCTCAACGCGGTTCCCCGTTTGCCGGATCTCTGACTCGACCGTGATGTCGCCATGCCCACCTCCCTTCGATACCCCCCGCTTCCGTTCCCCCTCTATCGAATTCGCGCGCCTGGATCTTGATAATCCGGACACTCGCGGCTAGACTGATGCCGCCGAAGCTTGTGGCACATTGCCGGTTTCGGCAGGAGGCAGGTCCTCCAGGTCCAGGACAAAGAAGAGGTCCTCCAAAGGGCGGCCGAAGTAGGCGCAAATCTTTTCGGCAACCCGTTTGGAACTCTCACGGCCCTGCAAAACCCCGTAGACCGTGTTACGTTGGAGTCCGAGCTCTTGCGCGAGCTCCTTCGGGCGGATGTTGGGCTCTGCCATCAGCTTACGTACCTCGGGCCGGCGGGCGAGATAGACCAGATATTCCCGCCGGGCCCTTTTCGTGACCGCTCCCGGCATCTTGGACCTCCTTTGTGCGCCACCGGGCCGACCCTCAACGCGGCGCGGGTGGTTTGAGTATCAAATTTCGGATGAATCCTAGATAGCCAAACTTGGCACTCATGTCAAGGCCAAAATGAGCAATGAGCCAAATTTCACATCAGTGGCTGCCCGCCTGAGTTATCTGGGGGCCCTTACGGGCGAACCCTCCGAAGGCAAACGTGCAGCGGCGATTGGGATAGGCCGCACTACCTTTCAACACATCATCAAACGGAACCGTATGAGCCGCAGCACTGCCAAATTGGTTGCACTGACCACTGGAGTTCGCGCGGAGTGGCTGCTTACGGGCCGGGGTCCCATGCGCGCCGATCCCACCGCCCCTTCCCATCCTGTCCAGCCCGAGGCCGTCCCCCGCCAGATTCGGCACGAAACGATCGAGGACGAACACGCAGGTGGAATCAGCCGCCCGGCGCCCTCACCGGATGAGTTCGTGTATGTGCCTCACATGAAAGCGGTGCTCTCTGCCGGCGGCGGCGCGTACCCGACGGAGGAGGAGTCAGGGGAGCTTTACGGCTTTCGGCTTCGATGGCTTAGGGCCGTATCTACCGCGATCAGGAACCTGTTCTTGATGAACGTGGTGGGCGACAGCATGAGCCCGACCATTGACGAGGGGGATATCGTGCTTGTGGATTCCGGGCGGAAGCTACCCACGGGCGGGTCCATCTACGCCATCGGCATTGATGACGTGATTATGGTCAAGCGGCTCGACCTCTTGCCCGGGGCGAAGATCCGCATTGTGTCCGACAACACCGCCCTGTACTCGCCGTTCGTGGTCCATCCGAGCGAACTCCGCATTATCGGTCAGGTGCTTTGGGTGGGTAAGACCCTGGTTCAGCCGGGGTTCAATAAAAGCCATGAAAATAGACGTTGACGGGGGACCGAGTGGTTCTTAGAATAGAGGGGAAATACCTACAAGAATACCGGGGGATGATCATGAAACGATTGGCTGTTAGTGTGGTCGGATGTGTGTGTTTGGCCCTGGCCGGCGTCGCTCCGGCCACTGCCGGGCCACTGGAAGATCAGCTTATCGACGCGGCAAAAAGAGGCGATGTGTCCGAGATTATTCGACTGCACGGGCAGGGTGCGGACACGGCACACAAAGATGCCCGCGGCATGAACTTGTGGGACCATGCCGAGGCAAACTGCCACGACATAGACCCCCGATTATTGCATGATGCCCACGCTGAGGCAACCGGGACAGCAATCACACTGCAGAGGTATCCTCAATTCTCCCTGCGAATCTCCTGCCCCGATATGTTCAAGGCGTTGGCCCCGATCTTCATGGAGCTGCAGCCCGCTCCCCATCAGGACGGCCTCCAGGTCTGGCAGGCAACGACCGACGACGCGACCCTCCTGCTCTATGGGGACTACGATCGTGTGGCCAAAATGGCCCTTTCTTTGCCCCGATTCAAGGCAGGCTCTAAGGCCGCGGCAGGTGTCCAGAGGCTCATGGTCGCCTGCCTGCGCATCGCGGTCCGGCCATGGCGCCATAGCGATGAAATAGCATCCTGGGTGCGCACCGCATGCGAGAATATCCGCAAATCAAAACCGGTCCCCGTCGTCCTCGGAGGGAAGGTGCACGCCAAGTCTGCCCACACCGAACACAAGGTCGTCTGCGACACCCACATCTTTCTGTCTGCGGTGAATAACTCATTCATGCTCCGTGTCCTGCCGTACGGCTACACAGAGGACTACCGCCGCTCGCTACAAGAACGCCAAGTTGCATCGAAACTCGACCACGCAGGCAAGGAGTTTCGTTTGCCCCAGGAGTCTGCCGCATTCCAGAAATACGATGACCTCATAGCTGCTCACTGGCTCTTCACCGGACACCGTCTGTCGCAGGCCGAGCAGGATCGGGTCCGTTCCACCGTGTCAGAGGAGCGCTTCATGTTTCTCGACCCCGGCACCCGACTCATGCTCACTGGTAAAGGGAAACACGAGGCGGCCGAGGTCCTCATTGTGGGCCACGTCGGTCGATGGTGGGTCCCGGCCCACGCTTTGCGAACCGCCGGGGTCCCCGTGCCTCCCCGCGGTGAGGTCGTCCAACAGGATCCTCCCCTCGACGTGACCAATACGCACCCAAAGCCAAGCGCTGCGGTTTCGACCGCACCTCAAATCCCTGCCACAAAGTGACCTGTGCGGGAGGAGCATTCGACACTAACGACCCCCGGACGGGCAGTTTTGGTTGTCCGCTCTATCGCGGGCTGCGTGGTCACTGCCTGCCCGCTTTGCGCTTTGCTGTCCGTTTTCTGCAATTCCCACCCCACCCACGTGTTTTCCCATTGATCTCGCGGTGTTTCGCTGGTAATCTCAGGTTTTCACGCTGTCCGGAATTCGATGGTGTTTCACATCTGCCCTGAAAGGGCAGCCCCTGAATAGCCGCAGGTTTCAACCTACGGTAGTGAAGCGAGTGAATACCGTTCTCTAATTCACTGTGGTTGCAATGCTTGTTTTGCCGCGGCCCCGAGAGCTGCCGTCTGCACAGTGAAGCGCGCGCCGAACGGTTACCCGTACGCGATATGGTCACTCCTCCACCAGTTCCGGAACCTCCCACCTTGCCCGCACAGGTCCCATCGGAGAGTTGGTGAAGCGTTTGGTCACCTTCATGCCCTGGAGCTCGGAATCGGAGAAGTACGCCAAGGGATTGTAAAGCTTGTTACCGACCCGGACCTCTATGTGGAGATGGGGACCGGTTGATCTCCCCGAATTGCCCACCCGTGCGATCTTCCCCCCTGCTTTGACCTTGTCCCCTTTCTTGCAGAGGACCTTGTCGCAGTGCGCGTATTGGGTGTAGATTCCTTTTCCGTGGTCAACCAACACGATCTTGCCATAGCTCCGGAATCTTCGCCGACTTCCGGTGAAGACCACTCTTCCGTCCGCGGCTGCGAGGATATCATCCCCGATAGATGCCGCGATGTCCAGCCCCTTGTGAAATACCCCCGCCCTGAACCCGAACGGAGAGGTGAGCACTCCGCCGGGTACCGGGAACTTGAGTTTGGGCACGCTCGGGTGCCTCTTGCCCCGTATGGCGTTGGCCACCACCGTGCGCGAGGCATTCCGTTTCCCGGTCTTGCCTGGATGCTTCGCATCGGCTGTTTCGATTTTCTTGGTAGGCTCGTCGAATTCTGCGAGGAGCGCCTCCGCGGGAAGGAAGACCGTGTCCCCTTCAGCGAGAGTGTACGGTTGCCGAAGTTTGTTGATCCGTGCAACCTTCTTGAAATCGAGCCCGTACACCTGACAGATGTGGTGCAGGGTCTCTCCTGGACCGGTGATATGGAACGCGCCGTCTTGATCGGATCCGTCGGGTTCTTCGTACTTGGGGACTACTTTGATGAGTTTGGTTTCTTGGGGCTTGGGCGGATGGTCGGACTTCTTGGCGACTCCCCTGGTCATGGAACACGACGCAAGCAACGGGAGGAGGATCAGAACAGCAAGGGTGATGAGTCTACGATCCATGGAACACACACGCCACCAGAATCCGGTTGACCGTCGCCGATCCTACTACTATGCATTATTTTTGTCAATGAAAAAGCGGCTTAATATTCATTTGCGAGAATTTGCTTGAGACATAGCGTCATCCCGTTGACTTCCGTCGACTGCTCGCCTACGCTCTAAGAACGGGTACAAAGACAAGTTCGCAGGCTGACTGCTCGGAAGGGAGGGGATCCGATGACAGGCGATGCAGAGAACAACGGACCGACGATCAAGGGGGCGGCTTCCGGACATCGTTTCCGAAGAGCTGCCGTGGGCATGGTTGTCGGAGCACTGTTGCCGTTCGTGGTCTACGCGTTCAGGGACTCATTTCGCGGGGTGTTGCCTCCGGAAGTCCTCGACGACGCGTGCTACGGCCTGCTGGTCGTTTCCTGGGTAGTCTTCATTTGGGGGCTGTATCACTATGTGAAAGGGAAAGGCTATTCCGGAGCTCTCGCTCTGGTAGGAGTGTTCCACCTGTTGAGTGTTCCGTACGTCGCTACTCTGCCGGATCGATCAAAGTCCCAGTACTCGGCACCTGGATTGTTCACTTTTCTGATACTTGTGCTATGCCTTCTCGTTGTTGCCGCGGTGAAGTGGCCTCACTACCTGTCTTACACGCGCAAAGTCTGCGATGAATGTGCTCAGCGAGATCTTGAAAGCGTCAGAGAGGCTTTCGCTCGGGTGAAGAAGGAAGCGACCGACATGAGGCTCCCCTGGGATACGGACTCGATCGCTGCGATTGCCGCAGGCCACGGATTGGAATACATGGTCGGGCCCCACTACGGATGGAACGGGACTGATCCCAAGTGCAGGGTGCTAGTAAGGCTGGCGTCGGACAAAGGAGCGTGGATCATCCAGGCGACGTCGTTGGAGGGCTCTCGGCCGATGGGCCCTGCAAGCCGCTACCTGTACTGCGTGAGCGCTCACGATGGAGCAGAACTCGCCGTGCAGACCATGGACAAGATCACAGTGGGGGAGCCCGTCTCTTCGGCATGGAACGGGTACCCTCGCACCGATTCCCGGGGTCACGCACTGTGCTATTCCGGGTCGATAGTCGAGAACGTTGGCACTGCCCAGCACCCGAGGCTCGGGATCAAGAAGCCCGAATCGGGCAAGTGCGCGGGGACTCCGTGACGGTCCGGTAACTCGGCGCGGCAGCCGAAACCGTCACCATGGAAGACTGCCGCAGAGCTTTGGTCGAGACTTTTCCCGAAACAGGAGAGAGTTACATGGACAGGTGGACCGAACAACTGGTCGCGGAACATCGGTTGGAATGGTTTCGCGAGGGAATCCGCGAGGGAATCCGCGAGGGGATGCAAGAGGGAATCCGAGAGGGTACCGCTTCGCTCACCGTCCGTCAGCTCGTGCGAAAGTTCGGAGGCATTGATGCGGCCGTGGAAGCACGTGTCCGGAAGTTGCCGCTCGGAGAACTGGAACGACCGGGAGAAGAGCTGCTCGATTTTCAGACCGAGTCGGCCTTCTTGGAATGGCTGGACCGAGTGGGGGAGACCGAGCAGTAGCCACTCACCGGCAAGGGCGACAATTCGGCTGCGGCGAGCGTTCGTCCCGGTGAACCGTTACAATCCTCGCTTTCCGGTCGGGAACAACCCCTCCGTCATTGCGACCGCAGACCAACGTCTGAACGCTTTCGAAGGGGAAGACAGTCGCAGGGGACGTGAGCCCCCGCGACGATTCCCGGGGCAGCAGGCACTCCTGGAAGGGCTGCTTCCAACCGTCCCACAAAGCCCGATGTTGGCCGAAGCCGGAATTCCCTTTCCGAAACCGCTATGTTGTAATGGTTCTCGAAAACGGTTTCCGGTTCCGGAATGGCCTCATCCTCTGGGACAGGCTTTCCGGCCTGCCAATCGGAGAGAACTGATGAAAACCGCTAGTGCGCCGAAGTAAGACCCACCATAGCTTCACCGGTAATTCGGCGCAAACGACGGTGCGAAAGGAACCTCCCTTCGGCCCGCTTCCGGAGCGGGCTTTCGTTCAGAGGTCCCGTGTGCGCGAAGACGCATTTCCGGGTCGCCAAACAGGTTGAACAGTTGCACCGTCAGGTGAGCCGTTTCGTCATCGTAGCTCTTGAGCAAGTGGGTTCGAGCGTAGTCGACGGTATCCCCGATGCGTCTGGCTTCAACGTGGTCGGGAAGTTCGAAGTCGAACACGAAGGTCGGCCATGCGGCCTGGATCAGCCCCTCGGTGAACCGGTCGTTGTACCGACTGTAACTGATTCGGGATGCCGCAACGACCGCGCTGGCTCCGTTTGGGTTACGCATCAACTCCAGGGCAAGCGACTGGTTTGAAGAATGATCGTACCACCCCGACTCGCAGTTGATACTGAAAACCACCGGAGGAACCTGTGGCTTCTTCAGTTTGGCCGCTTCGTTGACACCGAACGGCGGGTCGCCCCACCCTTCGCGAGCCGCATGATCTCTGTGCAGCACGAGGCGTGTCAAGTCGGTCCACTTATCCTGAACGGTCTTCAGGGCCTCAGGGTTGGAGCAAAACTGCTTCATCACCTCGTCGGGAATCTCCGATCCGTCGCAGTTGAGCCAAGGTTTGGGCAAGTCAGGCTGATCGGCGACGAGGAGTTGATTCACCTCCTTGACTGAGGAATCGCCAGCATACTGAAAGAAGCGACCCACGTTGTACGCCGTCTGATGGAACCACCGCTTGGTCGTGGTCTTCTTCTGATTCCCGAAAAACCATATCTCGTTTTGGTAGAGCGAGGCCACGAGTGCGCGTCCCCATTTCTTTTCCGCCGCATGCTCGTCAAGCGCTTTCTCGTATGCCGCAATCTTGGAAACCATCGCCCTGAGATCCTCCGGATTCCTTGCAGGCAAGCGCCCTATGGAGATGCTCGGAATCCATGGACTCTGATCCAGTGTGCCGTAGAACAGGTCCGTCGCGACCTTTTCGTTCTGGTAAGCGGGATGGGAGTCCTTCAGATAGGGAGGAATCGCCCCGGCATCCCCAACGAGCAGGAGATAGGACGGCTTGGGGGCAAGTCTATATTCCGCCTCGATTCGGCTTCTGATCTTTGTCCGCCTGCTCTCGGGCCCATCGGCTTCCTTAATGCCCAAAGAGGAAAAATTCGCTACTTTCACGCTGAGTTGACGCCTTCGCTTCAGGTCCAGCAAGGGCTGCAACTCCTTCTCGAGTGAATCCTGAACGATGACAAGGTAGTTGCAGCCGGTTTCCGCCTCAGGTTTGCGCACCAAGTCCTTCGCGCTCGGCGGAGTGAAACCTTGGACGAGGGCAAGGTACTTTGCCGAGGACTGGCTTGAATAGCCTTTTCGGCTCCTCTGGGAGGCCTCCTTCCATGCCTCTCGCGCCGCGCCCCCCTCGAACGACAGGTGAATCGTGATTTCGATCTTCGACAGATGCAGCGCCCGGAGGACCGGATTGAATCGCAGAGGATAGAAAAGGACCGTTTGGAAGGACGTTCCACGGAATTCGCCTTTGGGGCCGAGAACCACGTTTTCCAGATATGGGAAGAACCGATTTCTGCCATAGATCTTCGCGTTCGGGGCCACGCTCGGCTCGCTCGCGCCGCGAATTTCGGGCCACGGGGCCTGGGCGGGGACTATGTCGATCCCTTCCCATCCGGCCGTCTTCTCGATCTTGTCGATCACGATCGAGGCTTCGGATTTCGCGGGTACCTCCAAGTTCACTTTGACGAAGGGCATCTCCGGTTTGCCGACTTCGCTCATCATGGACGAGCGCAGGATGTCCGGAAACGCAAGATAACTCTGGCGACGGGTGTTGTCGGGGATTGTCTGCATCCGGTCTCTTGTCAGGTTCTGGATTTCGACTGCGACCTTGCACTGGGAACGGTCATCGTTCCATTTGGTTGACACTTTGGCGCCGACGCACTCCTTCGGGTAATCGTCGGCAAACCCTCCGTTCAGCCATCCCGCGACTATCAGAGCGGCACAGCAGAACCACAGCGCGATCCGAGCCACTCTCATGGCTTCAACCTCCCCCCCTCTTCCCTCGCCTACACTGCAAGGGTTTTGATGTGGTGAATGGTGAGAAACGTGCGTGACCGAATGGTCCGGCCCCCCCATGGAGCACCTTTCATACTCCCCCATTCTGGTGCATGGGAACAAGAGATGTCAACAAAAATCGCGTTCCATGTATTTTTTCGTTAACCGCCATGCTCCTAAGTGCCCGCAGCGAAACAAAGCTTGCAGGGGTGCCGTTGTGGGCTGCGGCCTCAACGCGCGTGTCAAAGGGATCGCGCTCCGCATGTGACAGGGTTAATTCGCCGCGGGCCCTAAGGAGATCCCCGAAAAAGGAGACGGTCCCATGGAAATGTGTGCCGGACAGCCGGTCGCGCCTGATAGTCACAACAGTGAACGTTCAGCAGGGGGCAAGCGAGCGGCAGAGCACGACACAAAGAGTCAGGGCAAGCCCGGCGACAATGGCCGGCAGCATGAAAACGGCTTTTTGGTTTGTTTGCGTGCTTGTGGTGAGCTCTTCCCAGTGCCGGCCCTTTCTTCCAGGCACTCACCGATGGGTCTGCCTTGAGCGGTTGACCTCCGCGTCGGAACGTCTCACGTACAGAGGGGTGAGCGAATGCACGGAGTCGAAGTCCCCATCTTTGAGACGGGTCCAGGCCAAGAAACCACATGCCGAGGCTGAGTGTTCCGCCACGATAACGGGCAGGGAATCAGCCACGGGCGAGTCTCTCAGTGCCGGTTCCACGCATATCACCAGAGCCGGAGATCGCTCGGAAGCAATCTCTCTCAACCGCGTTCCGGGCATGAGCGCGGGGACCCGGATCGCAGTGGTCCGGCCTCCTTCGTTCTTGTACCACGCGGCGTACAAGTCTCCTCTGCCGGCTCTGATCACCGCGATGCCGGAACGACCCTCTTCCAGGCCCAGCCACGCAAGGATCTCCAAGCTGGACACCCCGACCACAGGCCTGCCAAGTGCCAGCGCCATCCCGTTGACCGTGGCCATGCCCACGCGAATGCCAGAGAACGATCCAGGCCCGATAGCTACTCCGAAGGCGTCCAAGTCCTTCGGTGCGAGGGCTGACTCGGATAAGAATTCACGAATTAGTGGCGCGAGATTCTCGAGATGGCTTTTCCCCGGTGCAAGAACCCGGCTGCCCATCAGATTGCCGTCGTCCATGACGGCAATCCCGAGACTCGGAGAAGTAGAATGCACTGCGAGGATTTTCAACTGAAGGGGTCCTTGAGGCCGAGAACGATCAGAGGTAATGGCTTGCCAGGGAACTCAGTACACAGTGTCGTAAGCGCTGTCACGAATTTGGCTCGGAAAAGGAGTTCTCTCGCGAAGCACGCAGAGAACGCCACGAAAGAGGGAAATCCCTTGGGCTCCCGGCCGCCCTGCGACAGTCAATCCTGACGGGGCTGATTCCGTGGCCGTACTTCGGAACCGCAACGCAGTATGGAATTTCGCAAATGCGGTGGCACGTTCTTCAACAGGACAACGGTGCACCCTTGAACCACTCCAAGAGGGTCTCTCGCAGAGACCGCAAAGCACATAAAGGAAGAAATCCTTTGCACCCTTGGCGTGCTTTGCGAGAGAACGTCTTCCCTCGTCCAAACCCGTGACCGCATTTGTGCAACAGCGTACTAAGGAATCAGCGTAGACCCTTTGTTCACGAGTTTGGAGATGTCGTTGTAGAAAGCCAGTCCCATCAAGAAGATGATGATCGCAAAACCGGCCTGAGTCGCCCATTCTCTCACTCTCCCGATAACCGGACGCCTGAAGACAGCCTCCACAAAGAAGAACAGCAAGTGCCCTCCGTCCAGAATGGGTATCGGAAGCAGGTTAATGATGGCCAGACTGATGCTGATAGAACAGAGAAAACGGATGAAATCGACAACCCCGTTATGGAGGGTCCTGCCCGATGCCTCTGCAATTGCCACCGGCCCCCCGATCGCACTCGATCCAACCTCGAACTTGGCCAGTTTCACCAGAGTAGAAAGGACCATTCCGGTGAGCTTGAAGGTGAACTTGCAGCCCTCAACGAGGCGCTCCCCGGGTCCCAACTGCAATTCGCGACCTGATGGTCCCACCCCAATACGGCCCAACGGATTACCGAATGGGTCCTTCTCTTTGCTGGGTTGTGGGGTCACCTGGAGCGTGACCTCCTTTTCGTCCCGCAACACCTTGATCGGAATGGTCTTTCCGGGACGCTCTTCGATCAGGGCCCGCATGTCATCCCAGTCGTGCACCTTGTGACCGTCGATCTCCACCACCAGGTCACCTTTTGTGAGACCGGCTTCCATGGCAGGAGATCCCTCCAGAACCCTGCCGACCTCGCCGGCCAGGACAGGCCAGCCCGCCAGGTAACCTACACAAATGACCACCAATGCCAACAGGTAGTTGGACACCGGACCGGCTGCCACCACCGCGGTTCTCGCCCACAGCGGCTTCGCGGTGAACGTCCGGTGGACCTCTTCAGGAGGGATTTCGTCGTTCGACTCGGGATCTTCCCCGTACAGCTTCACGTATCCCCCCAACGGAATACATCCGATGGCATATTCGGTCTCGCCCCATTTCCTCTTCAGCAGGGCCGGAGGGAAACCGAGCGAGAACTTGAGCACCTTCACTCCCACCAACTTCGCAACGAGAAAATGACCGAACTCGTGCACAAGAATCAGTATTCCCAGCAAGACCAAGAAGGCCAGAACAGAATGTAACACGCTTGCAAACAAGGCCAATTGTCGCCTCCCAGGGTGTATTTCGTGGCGTGTTGCGCCCCTGCGAGTGCAGATTCCTCTTTTCAAACACTCGAACTGAATATAGAATCTTTCCGTGCAAACACAAGCCCTTTGTTCCGGATAGCGGTACGAAATTGAAACTCGGCATTCTCGGAGGGACTTTCAATCCACCTCATATCGGGCACCTACGGCTGGCCGAAGAGACGGCATGCGTACACGGCCTTGAGCGCATACTCTTCATGCCGTGTTACACGCCCCCCCACAAGACACACGGAGAGATCGCTGCCGCTCACCACAGGCTCGACATGACACGGCTCGCCTGTGAAGACAACGCCGCCTTCGAGGCCTCGGACATGGAGATTGCGCGCAGGGAGACCTCGTACACGGTGGTCACCCTGGAGATCTTGAAACAACGCGGGGATTGCGAGTGCTACTTCATCATCGGAACCGACTCCCTCGCGGAAATCCATACTTGGAGAGAGTGTCACAGACTGTTCTCCCTATCCAATTTCATATGCGTCCAGAGACCTTCGCACCCTTTCGGGTCTGCGTGGAGCCGAGTCCCCGAGGCAATCCGCTCCCGGTTCACGGCACGGGGAAATCGCCTGTACCACACGGACGGAGATACGGTGCTTATCCCCTCCGAAGTGATGGGATTGGATGTATCCTCGACGAGGATCAGGAATCTCATCAAGGAATCCATAAGCATACGGTACCTCGTGCCGGAATCGGTTCGGCGGTACATGGTCCAACACAACTTGTACGGAAAAGGCGCTGCATGAACGTTTCCTCTGAGATCCCACACGAGCCGAATTCGAGAGAAAAGGCAGAGATGCTCCTCCGGACCGCGCTCTCCAAGAAGGCCTCCTCACCGGTCCTGATACGACTGGCTGATTTGACCTCTCTGACGGATTACTTCCTTATTCTGACGGCCCGATCAGCCCGACACGTGGCGGCCGTCGCGGAAGCGATCGAGGCCGAAGCCAAACAGGCACGGTTCAGGCGTCCCTCGGTGGAAGGCCTTCCACCGGCGAACTGGGTGCTTCTCGATTTCGGGGACCTTGTGGTCCACGTGTTTCAGCCTGGTGCAAGGGACTTCTACGACCTCGAGGGACTTTGGGCCGACGCTCCCAGGGAGAGGTTCTCTCCGGAGACCACGCGGGAGATCGAGGCAGCCGCGGCCAAAGATGAGGACTACGAAGACGAGCCTGACGACTGGTAGGCCGGTCCGCTGGGGAAGCAGGCAGCGCAGGAGTCCACCACACAGGGCCGCGGCAAAATGGGCTTTGCAACCACGGTGAATTAGAGAACAGTATTCACTCGCTTCACTACCGTAGGTTGAAATCTACGGCTATTCGCGGGCTGCCCTTTCAGGGCAGAAGAGGCCCGCGCCCTGCTGGGCGCGCTGTGAATAGCCATGGGTTTTAGCCCATGGAAGGGGAGCACGCGAGATGACAGGGTAATTGTGGGACAGCCCCTAACTTGCAGCAGCCGTCGTCCCGGCCGGCACCGAAGCCGGCCGCTATACCAATAAACACCACCGCAATCCGAGACCGGATTTACGAATGGGAGCACTTACGTCAAGGTTTGCGCTCGATCAGTGGGGCAGGGAGTTTCCTGAACGCGACGTCGGTTCGCGGGGGACCGACCGGAAACGGGTCCGGCACAACCGCCGGCTCAATAGGGGGCCCTTCGCGGTCACGGAAGAACGACTTCAGGTATTCCACTCCGTCGAGTTCCGCGAGATCCGGGTGCTCGGAGGCATCACCCGAGCGGCCTGCGGTGCGTGCCACAGAAGCCGCTGTCTTCATGATCGAGAACACCTGTTGGTGGTGAAGGTTCAGCATTTCGAGATAACTGGCGATCTCGTCTTCCTTCGTGCATTCCTCCTCAGTGGGGAGACGGTAGGAGCCTACCCCAAATTGTCTACTTCCAGGGAATGCGCGGATGTCTTCCGTGCCCACTCCTGACTCAGACCACCTGCCCGGGACCTCCCCATCAAACGAAGACCGGGCCATCACCGCACGAAAGTCTGCCAGGAGCGGTTCCCGCTCCGGCCCCTCGACCTGAGCGAATCCGTCCTCCGTGCCGATGATTCCCAGCGCCATCCTTTCCGAGTCGGTCTTCGCGTGCGCCTCGTGAATTTTCAGGCATCCAAATACCGCGGTCAGGAAACCGGGAGTGGTTCGCTCGCACAAGATCTCTTTTCGTGGACCGCTGCGCGCATCGAATCGGTGCATTCCGGGATCATCGAGCGCGGCCCTCAGGCGAACGAGAAACTGCGGGGCAAGGATTCCCGCGTCATGCAGGTCCTGGTACGCTCTCACGATCGCGTAGACCGTCCCGGCAACCGCGAGATCATAGAGGTATTTAGCGTCGGGGCGCCATTGGGCCGGACTCTTCATGTAGAATTCCCAGTCCTCGTTCCCGGCCTCCCACAGTCCTTTGGGGCTGGTGCCCATGGTCAGGCACAAGCGGTCCCTCGTCATGGCTGCAATTCGCGAAACAAAGAATTCCTCCGCGAACCGGTTGGCCGTGGGTCCCGTCGTCCATACGCACCACCGGTTGAACAGTTGCTCCTCGCGGAGCAACCGCGCCACCGCGCGGCAATCAAGCGTTATCTGCTCCTTGCAGACCAGGGTCTCGACCATGTTTTCCCACGCCTGGTGGCAGAAGCCGAGCGCGGGCCTCACGTGCTGCGGCACTACCGCATCTCCTATTGCGTGCAACACCGGACCCAGCAGATGCAATCCCGCTATTTTCCTGCCCTTCTCCCGGTCGGTAATGACGTGTTCCCCGTGCGTTTCGACCTGGACCAATCGCGTATAGTAGTATCGAGCGAGCGAGCTCACCGGAGGAAACACCCTCGACCAGACTTCGACTTCCAGGTTCTTGTGCCATTCCCAGTAAGGAATCCCTCGCCAGTAGGGTTTCACTCCATCCAGCACCAGTGAGAGATCCGCATCCAATCGCAGGTCGAGTCCCGCGCTGATAAACCCCATGGGAAACGTCTCTTCCGGACACTGAGACCCCCATCCGAAGTAGTAGCCGTTGTGCCCGTTCCAGAGCAAGGGAGACGGCACGAACGCATTGATGAAGTGGTTGAACGTCGCGAAATTGTGGCCACAGAACCCCCATTTCGGCGAGTTGTGGTGCGCAGGGGTTGATCCTGTGGTCCCCGACATCTTGCCACGCACGAATGCCACGTCACGGAAATTGTCGGCGTCAAACGACACGTACCCGCAGATGTTTTGCACCGCACCATCGTAGTAGGAAATTCGCTCCACCGGCACGGTCTCACCGTACGCAGCCTGGAGAGCTGCCATGGCGGTTTTCGCGTATGCGCTCCCTTCTCTTTGAATGAAACGAACCGCGTCGCACACGATCCAGTAGTGGACGTTCGCATTCATGTTCCGGCCTCCCCAATGACGCGTCCCGGCATAACTCACCCATCGGTCCCCGAGAAGCGTTCTCCCTCGGACACCCATGTGTAACGAAGGTGTGTTCTTCGTGTATATCGAGCCTCGCGGAGAGTCAACGCCGATTGCCCTACCGTAACCAAAAACGTCACAGTTCGCGGGTCAAGAAGGACTCACCGCAGAGTGCGCGGAGAACGCGGAGAAAGCACGGAGCAGAAACCGACTTGCACTGCCGTTCTCGTTCGAGTATCCTGGCGTGACCTTTCCCTGAAACGGAGCAGCACTCGCATGACGCATTCGGAAAACGACTCGCCCCTGGGTGCCCTGGAACAGAGCCTCAACATGCTTACTCGTCGTGGGCAGTGTCTTGAGGCCTTCAAGGAGATCAAGGCACGAGACCTGGAATGGAAGACGACCGACCCCGGAGCGTACAAGAAGGATCTCGAAGAAATGTGCCGGAAGATCTTCGGTGATCAGTGGGAAGCCCAATACCGGATACTGCTGCGGGAGGAATTCCCCGGGGAGAGCGACCCCACTTAGGGCCTGTAACGAAAAAAACCAGTCATCTCTCGGGCTTCGAGACCATGGGTTAAAACCCATGGCTACTCACCGTGCGCCCCTTCGGGGCGGAGAGCATTCCTGCCCTGAAAGGGCAGCCGGTGAATAGCCGTAGGTTTCAACCTACGGTGAACGCAGCAGATCAACATAGTTTCCTGGTTGACCGAACCTGCAAGGTTTATTTGGGCCCGGTCCCTTAGGGCCTGTCCCGAAATATCCATGCCAATCCGACGGACTCGTCCCCCAGGCGAAAGCCGGGGTCCAGTCCTGTGAAGAAGTCTGGATTCCTGCTTCCGCCGGAATGACGGAAGGAACCCTGCGACTGTCCCGGACGGAGATACTTATTTTGAGACGGACACTTAGGCTGAGGTTTTTTCTCGTCCTGAGCGCAAGTACCCGGTAGTGCTATGGAAAGGTCCGTCTTCCTCGTCAGTCTACTGGGCACACTGGATTTTGATCCCCAGCAAATCGAGAGCGCGCTGCTGCA
>JBFMAA010000124.1:0-17709 GCA_040755955.1 Thermodesulfobacteriota bacterium | reverse complement strand
CCGCAGGCAAGCATCTTCATCGGAAGACAACTTGCCGAACCCCGTCGCATCTTTTGGGTAGTACTCCATGACCATGGACCGGATACTACATCTTGTGGTCACCGGAGTCAAGTGGATACCCCCATCCCGCCTTTCGGACTTACCCCTTGCGCAGTTCGTGTCCGATCTTCTCTTCGACGGCTCGGACTTTTCCCTTGATTCTGCCTGTCGCTCCCTTTCTGTCGTCAATCTTGACGGTGGTGACGACCCGGTCGCTGAACGCGGCCATGTGTTCGTGGCATTTCCGGATCACAGCCCACACTTCTTCGGAAGGACCTTCCACCAGAGTTCCCAGGGCGTGGATCTCGTAATCAAGCCCGCTCGATTCGATGATCTCCAGTGATTTCGATACGTACTGACTCAAGCCGGTGGCCCCCTTGTCCAGAGGCACTACACTAAATTCCGCCAACATGTTAGATTCCTTCCGACCGATGGGTTCTGCTCGGGCCCGGCGAGCCCTCACAACGGTCCGGACAGGCCGGTTCGCCCGTGAAAGAATACCACCAAAGTCCCTTGAACGACAGCAGAGATCGCGAGAAACAGGACCATGCCTCCTGACCCACCCAGCCGGCTGTTGTATGAGATCAAAGGCCCTTTGTATACGTACGTGCTGTTGGGGCCTTTGGTGGCCGCACTCTTTGCCCAGAAGATCGACAACGAGCTGGTGAGCTGCCTGGCCTTTGTGGCCTTCGTGGGGATCGCCTTCCACAGCTTGCGACGCCGGTTGAACAGCCTCGAACAATCGGTTCGCGAGATCGAGGAAGAGTTGCAGCGACTGAACCCGCCCCCGTCGGAATGGGACCGCTTTGCAGGCCGGAGCACTGAGAGTGATCATGATCCGTAGTGTTCGGCGGGAGCCGAAAGGATCGAACCACCAAGACACGCTTGAGAACTCCGGCACAGTGTGAGAGAATATATTGCAGAGGTGGGAAATGTGAAATTGGACCGTATCACCATTGATCCTGCGCTGCTGAACGGCCAACCGTGCGTACGGCACATGCGTCTTATGGTGCGTCGTGTAGTGGAACTCGCGGCCATGTACCCGGATCGCCGCGGACTGGAACAAGAATTCCCTGAACCGGATGATGAGGATATTCGGCAAGCCCTTCTGTGCGCGGCGGGACACCTGGACGACCGCGTGATTGAGCTTCCCTGCGGTCATGGGACTACTGCTTGACCAAGGGTCGCGGGCGGTCGTGCCACAGATCCTTTCACGTCTCACTGCAGGAAAAAGAAAAGAGAGGGCCTTCATTACCCTCTCTCTCAATTGAAACACTAATATCGATACGGGGACCTAGTAGTTCGCGAGGAACTTCTCCATGCATTCAACCGACTTGCAGTCCACCGCTACATCGAATATCTTGTCCTTCACTTCTCTGGGAAGGAGCTCAATGCTCTTGGTGGTTGCGCTGTCGAACTTGGCGGTAGGGAAGACCTTGAGTATCTTGTCTTTCTGTGCGTCTGTGGCGTAGACCCTGAGCACTTTCAGGCCGGCAAGCATCTCCTCGCAAAGGTTTGCCAATCCGGCAGCTCGCAGTTTGTCGTACCGCTCCTCATTGATCCAGATATTGATCGGATATTTCTCTTCTGCCATATTCAAACCTCCTCTCACATGGGCGGGATTACGAAGACGGGAATACGCTTTTCCAGATACTCGTCGGTGACGAACGGGGACCCGAAACCGTACTTCTCGGCCGATGTCATGACGAGGTCGAACACCTCAGGTCTGAAGATCAACCGCGGGGGCTTCACCCCGTCCTGCACGATGCTCCGGATGAGTGTCCCGCTGAACTTCTGCCATTCCTTCTTGTGAGCGCACAGGCCCTCGGAGGTGATCTCGCCGCAGTGTGGGCAATAGAGCCAGTTCATCGAGTACACGGGGACGATATTCAGTTTGTCTTGCACCTTGGCCAGCATATGATGCGCATCGTATGCTCCGTAATAGGTGCCGACTCCCGCATGGTCCCTGCCGTACATGTGGTGGGTAAGGCCGAGGTTGGTCCTCAGGGCTGCGTGGAACACGGCCTCTCTCGGCCCCGCGTAGCGCATATCCCAGAAGGTCAGGGTAGTCAGGTGGGTTTCGTTGCTGAAGTACCCGGATTTCCTGAGCTCGTCCTGGGTCAGGATAATCGCTTCGTCGATGTAGTCGCCCTTGCGTTTGGCTCCGATGATCGCGTTGACAAGAACTCCCACGATCGGTTTCTCGATGGAAAGCTCGCCATAGGTCTGGAACCACGCGCCCTTCATGAGCCACTCATGACCGGTATGGGGGACGTTTCTGGTCTGGTGCGCGACGATCCGTTCCCATCCCTTTTCTCTGAACTTCTTCCTCAGCTCGAGCGGGGGCACGAAGTAAGGATCATACGGGGGATTGATCTTGGGCCGATTGACCAGGGTCACCTTACCGGCAACGAATTTCTCCTTGTACTCGTATGTGCGGGCGCAGCCGGGGTGTTTGGCTTCGTCGGTGCCGTACACGTCTTTGCACATGGCCTTGCGGTCGTAGTCGAAGACCTCTTCCACTTCCAGGATGGCCATCGGGTTGCCGCCGAACGTGAGGAGCACCGAAGTGCCGGCCTTCACGCCACTATCCGCAATCTCTTTGTCCGAAAGGTCGAACAGTATGGGAATGCTCCAGACTGCTCCGTTGGTAAGGGTCATGTTCTTGCATACGGATTCCACGTCGGCCTTGCCCATGAATCCCTGCAGGGGGCTGAAGAAGCCGTAGGTGATGCCGATTACTTCGTTAGCAATTTGGCTTCTCACCTCGATCTTGCTGAGCCCTGCGATCTTGGCCTTTGCCTCGGAGGGATCCATGATACGCTCGACGATTGGTATTCCGCCGTGTCCTAGTTCCGCCATATCCTTTTCTCCTTTCTGAAGACTCACAGTCTGTATAGACTTGAGGAACTAGCCGTTCTCAGGTTTCGAGACCGCACTGCGGTGATCGGTTACTCTGTTTCATGTAGCGATTTCGGTGTACCCAGGGGATTGGGTGGATACCCGCACGGAAGCAGGCTACATCCTTTGAGGGTGGTGCATCTTAATGATATCCTGATGTTTTGTCAAGAACAAAAAAATCGACCACAAGCCCGGATTACGTGTTACTATGGCCTCCCATGCTCACAAGACTCGCCATTGAACTGCTAATTCTCTTGATGTGCGTATCGGCCTTTCCGGTCGCAATCCTGATG
Organism: Thermodesulfobacteriota bacterium; assembly: GCA_040755955.1. Lineage (GTDB taxonomy): Bacteria > Desulfobacterota > Desulfomonilia > Desulfomonilales > Desulfomonilaceae > JBFMAA01. Next base: position 14,476 of record JBFMAA010000124.1, on the reverse strand, counting down.
GCGGTGCACCTGGACGGGACAATGAGTCCTGTATTGGCGGTGCTCGTCCGAGGGATGTTCTCCGGCGGCGCAGGCCCTTGGGGGACTTCCCTGTGGCTTTGGCTCAAGCTCCTCGCCCCATACCTCGCGGTGCAGGTGGTCAGGTTGGGCCTTTGGGCGACCGGCAGATCACTCCATCGGAGCTGGGGTTTTTTCGCGGGATTCCTCTTTTTTGCGGCCATGGGCGGAGTGCTCGTGTGGAAGTCCATGGATCTGCTGTACTTCATGTATGCGCTCGACGATATTCCCGCGCAATTCGCCCAGTTTGTCCACATGGAAGGCTGGGACCTGCTTGTGGGGACTGGATCGATGCTCATGGCCTTCTATTCGCTCTCGATCTTCCTGCATCTGCGGCGGACTGCGACAGCGGCCTCGAATGGGTAGCGGAATTCCTCCACTCGTTCCACAAGTGGGACCAGCATCTTGCCCGTGGCTTCTTGAGATCACCTCGGCCCGGATGAACCTGTCGGATAATCTGCCGAAGCAGTAGGATGCCGTTCCCCAGCACCGAACACCGAGAGCGGAAATGACCCTCAGTCCGTCGTTCGCTGATCGTATTCCGCTCACACTTCCAACCCCCAACTGTAATGCCTCCCTGACACGTCACTCAGTTGCTGAGCGCTTGCCGCAAAATAACCCTGTCATCTCGCATGCTCCCCGTCCATGGGTTGAGACCCATGGCTATTCACAGTCCGCCGAGCAGGGCGCGGGCCTATTCTGCACTGAAAGGTCAGTCCGTGAATAGCCGTCGGTTTCAACCTACGGTGGTGAAGCGAGTGAATACTGTTCTCTAGTTCACCGTGGTTGCAAGGCTTGTTTTGCCGCGGGCCCTGAGCGCTATCGATCCGCACTTCTCTGAGCAGTTGCGGGGTCTTGGGTGCCGGCGGTCCCCGTCCGCTGATGAACAAGGCCGTGGCAGCGTGGGGCGATTGGCGCGCCGGCGGCCAGGTGCAGGCACAGAAAATGCATATTACAGGCGATACGGCTGGTGGAAATGGGATTCACCCGAACGGCGTTGCATTCCGGGACGCGAGAGAGGCGGAGACCACCGATGATACCCATGCGACTTCAAACCGGTGAGGTTACCTACACCGCGAAAGGCAAGATGCCTGTCCCATCGGGGCCTGAAGTCACTTCTTAGAAGCCGCAAGGGTATGAGTCGGGCGGAACTTCCCGGAAACCTTCAAGGAGGGGCGGTTCCGCAGGGTTCTCTCCCGCATCCGTGCGCGACGGTGGGAGAATTGGCATTCGTCGGGTGAATCGGCCGAGAGCATCGAGAAACATGCCGACAGCAAGGGAGGAGAATTGTATCATGGCAACTATAGGTACTACGAGTTTTGATGTGGTCATGAAGCTGCTCAACTTCGTTGAGACTATGGACGGATTCGGCAGCCTGGAGCAAGCGGCCCAGGAATTCACAGGCACCCTGTATCGGCGTTTCAAAGACTCCCTCGCCTTGATTCGCCTTTTCGCGACAGTTCCTTTCGGCGAGCTTCCCCGAGCGGAAACGGAGTTTGTGAAACGTCTCGCGGCAGGGAAGAAGATCACCCCGTTGATCCGGCAGGAGACTCCCGTGCTGACGCTCATAGGAACCTCCGGGGACAAGCCCTCGTGGAACGATCGTCGAAACTCAAAGGGACACGTGGGGATTCCGCTTGCTTCCAGTGAGTTTATCAGCGCGATTCCCATGATGTCGAGGTTGCTGGAGGAGCTCGGCATGGATCTGGGCTGGTTCGGCCAGCAAGAATCCCGATCCGAGATCGCCTGGGCGCGAATGGCCAATGTTTCGGGATTGTTTTACGTGGAGGACGCGGCCACCGTGACAGACAGTTCAGGGCGCATGATCATTTCGGACCAGACCTTCGTTGGGGAGAACCGTGTCAAGACGGTCTTCGGAATGGGCGGGGCATATCCCCTGACCACTACCATGCTGGTGGCCATATTGTTCACCCGGGAGAAGATTCCTAAGTCCCGGGCCGAGTGGTTTGCCATGCTCCTCAACGGGTTTAAGATGGCCACCTTGGATTTCTCGAGCCCCGCACGGATCTTTACCGGTCCCGGTGTCAAGAGGGTAGCGGGAACGGCATGACAGCGCTCCCGTTCAGGGGGATCTTGCTCTCCCAGCGAACACGAGCCACATGAGACACGGATACACCGAACAAGCGACTGGGCAACGCCCGTGACCGGCTGTCGGTTTCCACTTGCTGCGTGTCTCTTGTCCACGTTGACAATGGCGGAAAGTTTCACCTTCCCCTTGCCGCCCCCGACAAGGGAGGGGAATCGCAAACCCTCTCCCTTGGCGGGCATACGAGCGAACCCTGGGGGATCCGGGCCGTTCCACGGAGCGGCTGGGAGCCGCAACCGATGATCGCGTCAACCTTTCTCGGCCCCCGTGGAGTCCGGTAGCGGGGTGAGTTGGTTCTGCGCACGTCCAAACCGCGCAATGCCATGGGAGAATCACAGCGATCTACCCGGTTGCTGAAACGGATTCCGACAAGAAATCCTCGCGGCTGGCAACGTTTCTGAAGAATAGTAGTACACGTCAGCAAGAGCCCGGCCATTTTCAGACGTCCTCCGGGGCGCGGTCTTGCAAGGCCCGGGAGCGGGGATCCAATAGAACCGATCGTTTTAGGGTCGGCCACGAAGACCGCGCGTCCATGGATCTGCACGGCAACCGAGAAACGTGGACGCGAATTCCGGTTGCGGCTCCCAGACGCTTCTTGCAATCTCATCCTTGATCCACTATCCTCCCTTCCACACCGAAACCGAGCATTTTCCGTATTTCCTGTCGATATTTTCACGTCGCACAAGCGGTTCATCGCGGGTGGCTTGATGGCATGACGAGCGGATCGCTCTCGCGGCTCGGAACCGCAACAAGGAGGAAGTTTCAATGGAAAAGAGACTGCTGGAGGCAGCGAAGGAAGGCGATCTCGCCGAACTCCGCGGCTTGTTGACCGCGGGGGTAGGCGTCGAAACCAGAGATGAAATGGGATGGACGCCCCTTATGTGGGCAGCGGCAATGGGATTTCCGGACATTGTCCGGATGTTGTTGGAAAGCGGCGCTGACCCGAATGTGAGAGACCAGAACGGAGCCACGGCCCTCATGAAAGCCTGTCGTCGCGGATTCGGCGAAGTGGCGGAACTCTTGATTGAGAACGGATCAGACTGCAATGAGATCGACGACCATGGGCTTAACTCCCTCATGAGAGCGGCTCGAGCCGGCCACGTGGATGTGGTCCGGACCCTGATTCAGAATTCCATGGACTTGGAGACTCCTGACGAATACGGGGCCACGGCCCTCATCATGGCCGCCTACCGTGGACACCTCGACGTGGTCAAGGAGCTGCTCGCTGCAGGGGCCGACATCAGAGCTGCCGACAAGAACGGGTGGACCGCTCTGGTTTGGGCCATGTCCAGACGCCACACTGACATAGTCGAGTTTCTCAAGACATACCCGAGGAAATAGATCGTCTTCCCCGGTGGGAGAGCGGGACGACCGGAAATCCCCACGAAATCTGCCACGAAGACACAGGCCGGCTGGGAGCCGCAACCAATAATCGCGTCAACCTTTCTCGTCCCGCGTGGAGTCCGATGGCGGGGTGATACCAATCCGCGTTCTGGGGAGTGACTTCAGCCCCCTGGTGGGACAGGCATCTTGCCTGTCATCCTGTGGGCCACCTCACCTGTTTGAAGTCGCAGTGGTATCAGAATCTCATGGGAAGACCTTGACCCCTCAAGGAATTCCTCACCTGAGCGCGATTTCCCCCGAAACATAACTTGCTCATTATTCTGAGATGTTATTTGTATTGTTTGCAGTTTGTTGTTATTGTCTTGTGTGAACCATCCTACCGTTGCTGATGAAACTTCATTGACTTTTTGCACCCTGTAGTCCACAATTCGACGATACGCAATTCAACTTATGGAAGGGTGTCACATGAAGAGAGTTCTCACCGTTGGACTGTTGCTGGTCCTCGCGTCATTTCCCCAGGCCTGGAGCGGAGGCCCGGAACGCGACTGCCCCTACCCGCGGACTGCGTGCCCGGACGAGTACTACTCTGAGGATATCCTTGACATCATAGGGGGAATTCTCAGAGCACCGTGCGAGATTCTTTCCGCATGCCTGGGACCGTGTCTCGGCATGGCTGAGACCGTCCCGTCCGTGCCGCCCGGCAGAGCGTATCGGACTCCGAAGAAGCCCGCAAGAGAGACCGGGGTCCCACCCCGGGAGATCGTGGTGCAGCCTCCCAAACCTGCTGCGGCCGCTCCACCGAAGCAGCCTGTGGTCACTCCTGCGCCACCGGTCCGAAAGCAACCCCAAGTGGTGACCGAGCCCCCTCGCTCTCCCAAGGCAGCGGAACCTGGGGAGTCGCCACAGTTGGCTCCGCCGAAGAAGGAGCCCCCAGCCAAGAAGAAGCCACGCAAGCCGTCCGAGTACAAACCTTGCGTGCCTATGTGGCCGAGCGTGCCGTGCGTCCCAGGCCGGTGAACGTTCCTCTCAACGTGCAGTGCGGACCCGCCCCCATGGCCGCGGCAGGACAAGAGGCAAGAGTTCATCACGAAGATCGCAGAGGACGCTGAGAAGGGACAGCGAAGACAAGAAGGAGTCATGGTCTCCCACCTATGCCCCGTCTCAAGACTGAATTGTGAAGAACGAGAGATGCGTGGACTTCTCTTCTTATTCTCTGCGCTCTCTGCGCCCTCTGCGGTGAATCTTTTTGCTGCCGGTGAACGGTTAACACAAGAGGTGCGGGAGGAGATCGACCCCTTATACCAATGCGTTTTCAAGTAAGTAAAAATGGCGGGCACGGAGGCCCGCCACCACTATTGATGGTGGGGACCGGCGTCCCTGCCGGTCCATCCGATGTCACTCCTTTGACTGCGCATTGGTATTAGGCGATAACTTGGGGTGCCTTGCTCTCTCCCCCGGCCTTCAAAGGACCGGCTGGGATCAAGCGTCCCTGCGGGACGTCGGGATTCCCAAGCCCCGAAAGGGGCGACATAGCCGGACGCTTCACCGCCGCGCGGGAAGATGAAACCCTCACGGCGCGTACAGAGCCGAAGATAGCGCCTATGAGGACAGACCTCTCCCCTTGATGAGCAGCCATTGGCGAGGCATGCCTGCCCTGCGCGTGCGGTCCGGGCTACTTCCTCTTTTCGCCCGAGAGGCCTGCCAGATTCCCTCGAAGCTCCTGAAGAAACACCCCGTCCACCACGAACGCTGTGTCCTTTTCGTCGGTCGGGTCTACCGTCACGTTAACCTCGAGCGGAGTCGGCGGTCCGGTTTCCCGTTGCGGAGGGCCCTCGTTCTCCGCGACCTTGGGTTGGCCTTTCTTCTCGGCCTCTGCCGGAGCGGTCTTTTCCTTGTCGGGAGCCGGAGCCTCGGGCTTCTTCTCCGGCGGCGGGTTCCAACTTGCCTTCAAGGTGATCGGCTGATCCTTTCCCTTCAGCGATAGGACCAAGGTAAGCTTCGGGTCTTTCAGGTGAAGGGCCTCCACATCACCGGGCCCGATCTTCTTGACGGTCTTCCACTCTAAGTCTTTGAGGTTCCAAAGGATTTCTCTCACCCACCGGCTTTCCGACGTGCCGGCTTGTGCGGGCTTTTCCAGCTTCCATTGTTCGTTCGGACCCTTCACCGCAACCCATTGCGTTCCTTCGAGGTTTACCTCCAGCTTCTCCACGGCGGACGGCTGATAGTCGAGCACCGACCGATCCTGAAGCTGCTTGGGGTCCAAGTGCAGGTCCTTGGCCACCGACCCCTCCACCACAAAGACCATGGGCCTGCCCTCGACCTTTGCATAGCGTGCGGGGCTGATTCTGGGATCTGCCGGCGGTTCCTTAGGACCTCCCAATATGAGCTTCTGATCCCTTTTCTTACCCCCTATCTGCACCGTCGCCACGGGTTTCTCGAACCCGTAAGGATCCCCCTCGCTCTTGGGCTCGTCGATGATGTCCCGGGCTTGGAGCGCCGTAAGCGCGCGCACCTGCCGCTCCATGGAAGCGGTTTTCACCTTCATGCGTTCCGGAGTCACCATGACCCACTTTTTGTCCCCTTCACGGCGGATCTCGGTCGTGGTTTCGCCTTCGCTGAGAAGGAGCCGTTCCACATCGTCTTCCGCCACTGCAAGCACCGACTTGTCCCGCAAATCAAAGGCGCTCTTATTCAGGGCATTCTTGAGCGTGTCCTCAACCAGCATCAGCTTCGGCGATTCACCCACTCGCAGGTATTTCGACGTCTTCGCGGGATTCGAGGCGCCGAACGCGAGCGTGTGTTTCTTCTCCTTGGCCTGAACCGTGACCCGCAGCTCCGGTTCGGATATACCGAAGTCTCCCCAATTCACGTCTTGTTCCTTGATTACCCGGACCATTGACGCATCCTTGAGAGTCCGAAGGTAGGTCTCCACTGCCCGGTCATCGGCCTTGGACTTGATCGGCGCAGTAAGCACCCATGTGTCGCCGGTCTTGGTCAGCTCTACATTGCCTCGCTCTTTCGATTCGAGCTGGATTCCGGACACGTCCTTGGTATCAATGTCCAGCAGTTGGGCAGCCTTCTTCTCTTCGGCCTGTCGTGCCTCCTTGCGCTTGATCTCTCCGAAGAACACGTACGCAGCAACCCCGGCAAGTATCACAAGATATATGAGCACCTGTTTGGGCTTCATTCCACTTGACCTCCCAACATCTTACGCAGCAGACTGAGACTGTGCCCCTGTTACGGGGTCACCGTCCGCTTCCTGTAGGAATAGACCATCAACCCCAAGACGAGCCATGCCATCGGCGCGAATAGCAGCACTCCGATCATCAGAAGGTACTGACGATCGGAAAGCATCAGAATCTCGGCCTTCTCGGGCTTGGGACGAATCGAAATGAGATCCTCTTCCTCCGCGAGCCACGAGACGGAGTTCATGATCAGGTCCCTGTTCCCCTTGAAGGTCGCGAGATACCGGTTGGCCGCGACAAGGGAACTGCCGAACACGACTATTCGTGCCTTGCTGCTCTTCTGCCCTGTGGAGCCCGGTTCTCCCGCGTGGACCACGCCCTGCCCGGATTCCTTCCCCAGCTCTTTGGCGGCTTCTCCGGGAGGGATCGTGTACGTGGACGCGCAAATCACCGAGAAAGGACCTTTCTTGCTGGTCTTCTCGTCCAAGTCCGCCTTCCCCGTCTTGTATTGCGCGTGGTCGATCGACCACGAGGCTTCGCTGGACATGGCCAGTTCTGTCGGATTTGCCTGAGCAACCGGCTTCTTGCTCGCGCCGACCGACCGCGTGTCCGGGAACATTGTCATGACCGTGGCTTTGGCAAAGTCCTTCGTGATCGGGAAGTCCTTGAACTTGGTGATCAGAGGAGTGGTGAGGCTCCCTCCGAACATCGCCAGTTTCTGGCTCATGGGATCTATGACAAGGTCATCGGCGCTCTCTATGCCGAATTCCTGCAGGAGCGCGGCCAATTTCGGGGTGCTGAAGGGATTGAGAAAGACCATCAGTTTGCCCCCCTTCTTCACATACCTGCGTATCGCCTCGATCTCCTGCTCGAGTGGGTCCTCTTTGGGCCCGACGATCATCACCATCGTCGCGTCCCCGGGAACGTCACCCTGGTGGGCGAGAATCAGTTCAGCCACTTTGTAGTTCTCTTTCTCGATCTGTTCTTTGAGCCTGCTTATTCCTCTTTCTTGTGCGTCGGCCGGGGACCGCTCCCCGTGGCCTTCGACGAAGTAGACCTTCTTCTCCTGAGGCTTGAGGAGCTTCACCAGGGCGTTGGTGATCGCCTCTTCGCCGGCTGCGGAGACAAGGAGGTCCTTGTCTCCGGCCTTGATCACCAGTGTCTGGTAGGTCTCCACCTTGTGCTTCACCGCGAGGGGCCTGTCGACATCGGGATCGATAAAGGCATACGTGAACACCTTCGAGGCTTCCTTGTACTGGTCCAGCAGGTCACGGACGGTCTGCCGCGCGCCTGTTTCGCCTGATCTGTAGAACGCAAGGACCTCGATCGGGGTCTTCCTCTCTCCGAAGCTTTGCAGGACTTTCTTGGTTTGAGGGGCCAGGGTGTATTGCCCGGTCCGGGTGACATCCCATTTTTTCGGATGCTGCAGCGATACGTACTGCAGGCCTATGAGTATGGCAAGAAAGACCACGGCTCCCAATGCCGTGCCTCCGCCCAGGACAAGTTTTCTGCGCGCATAGTGTGATGTCATCTCTATCCCCTCCACCTGTTGGCCTCAAGGGAACGCAAGGTCAAGAACAAGAAGAACGCGGTAAACCACACGAAATAGGTGACGTCGCTCAAAGAAATGACGCCCTTGGTGAACGTGTCCAGGTGTTCCAGAAGCGAGAACTGGCGAATGACCTCGGCGGTGGTCTCACCGGTGAACGTGGCAATCCAGCTCATGACCCAGAACATCAGCGCAGTGCCGAACGTGATCGCACCGGCCACGATCTGATTCTCCGTAAGCGACGAGATGAACATCCCCAGCGCCACGAACCCCGCTGCCATGAGAAAGAGCCCCAGCACACCCGATACAAGAGGCCCCCAGTCGGGGCTGCCCAGACTTGCCATGATGAGCGGATACGTGCACGTGCCGGCCATCATTGCCAGAAACAACAACAATGTGGCGAGGAACTTCCCGACCAGGATCCCTGTGTCACTGATCGGGTACGTGAGCAGCAATTCGATGCAGCCGGAACGGCGTTCCTCCGCGAACAGCCGCATGGTCAGCAGAGGAATCACGAACAGCAGCACAATCGCCATATTCTGTATGAGTGGTCTCGTGACGAAATTCGTCATGGTAATTCTTTCCGCGAGCATCGGATTCTGCGCGGCTTTCATGGAGTAAAAGCTCATCAATGAAATATTGGACCAGAAGAAGAAGCCGGAGATCACAAGAAACATCACCGCGACCACATACGCGATCGGAGACACGAAGAAATTGGCCACTTCCTTGTGGAATACCGCGTACCATCCTTTCATTTCCCGACCTCCTCGGAGTTTGCCTCTTCAGTGGTTCCTTCGTCGGTCACCAGGTCTATGAACACGTCTTCCAGAGTCGCTTCTATTGCCCGTAGTCCCATGAGATCCCATCCCTTTTCTACGATCGCTCGGGCCAGTTGGGGTCTGAGGTCCCCTGCGGAGGACGATTCCACCATCAGCGTGGCATGACCGTTGAAGGGTTCCTCGACGGCCTCGACCGAGGCGACTCCAGGGATTTTCGAGAGCAACTCCTTGGCCTCCGGAATCGGTGCCGCGACCACAATCTCGCACCTGCCGGCACCCTGGCGGCTCTGGGCCAGGCTTGCGGGGGTGTCTTCCGCGACGACCGACCCTTTGTTGATGATGATCACCCGATTGCAGATCTGGCTCACCTCGGGGAGAATGTGAGTGGAGAGGATTACGGTCCGGTTCTCCGCGAACCCTTTGATGAGATTCCTGATTTCCCTGATCTGCCGGGGGTCGAGCCCTATGGTGGGCTCGTCGAGTATCAGGATCGGGGGATTCCCGATCAGGGCCTGGGCCAGGCCCACCCTCTGACGGTAGCCTTTCGACAGAGACCCGATGATCTTCCGTTTCACATCATCGATATTGGTCTCGGACATGACCCGCCCGATCTCACGGGACCGTTCCGCGGACGGGACGTCCTTGGCTCGGGCAACGAACTCCAGGTAGTTCTGCACCCGCATCCATGTGTAGATCGGCACGTTTTCCGGGAGATATCCCACTTTGGCACGAATCTGCCGGGAATCCTCTCGTGGGTCCATTCCCAGTATTCGGGCTTCCCCTGCAGACGGCGGCGTGAAGCAGGTGAGAATACGCATGGTGGTGGTCTTCCCGGCGCCATTTGGTCCGAGAAAACCAACAATCTCCCCGGTCTGAACTTTGAAGTTCACATCCTTGATGGCGGCAAAGCGACCGTAGTATTTTGTCAGGCCCTCTACCTCTATCATATGCTCGCCTCCTTGACGCGGATATCGAGATAATCCCTTTAACCCTTTGATTTGCGGATGTCAAGACCGATTCGGGGAGTGACCTCGGAGGTCACAACTGGGAAGGGGATCTGCGCAGATGTATGGGCTCGTTGAACAGAGGGTCCGGTTGCGTTACCCGGAGCACTTCCTCGATGGTGGTCACCCCGCTGAGCATTTTTCGGATTGCGTTTTCCCAGAGCGTTCGGACTTTCTTCTTCTTGGCCATCTCTTTGAGCGCGTTCATGTCCGGCGTGTCGGTGATGAGTTTTGCCATCCCTTCGTCCACTGCGACCACTTCGTACACACTTTCTCGTCTCAGATACCCGGTGTCACGGCACTGGAAGCAGCCACGTCCCCGTTTGAGCAGAATCTTTTCAGGCCCCTCAAAGTTGAAACCGCGTTTGTTGAGTTCCTTAAGGCTTATGGGGTATGTCTCTTCGCAGTACGTGCAGATCCTGCGAATAAGTCTCTGCGCGATGAGACCCACCACGGTGGTGCCCAGAAGGAAACTAGGCACCTTGAGATCAAGCATTCTGTTAATCGCGCTGAGCGCGTCATTGGTGTGCAGGGTCGAAAGCACAAGGTGACCTGTCAACGCGGCCTGCACGGCCAGTTGCGCGGTTTCCTCGTCTCTGATCTCGCCGATCATGATGATGTCCGGGTCTTGGCGCATCACGTGTCGCAGGACCGGCCCGAAAGTCATTCGCTCATCGGGGTCGTGGAGCATTGAAAGTGACGGGTTGACCGCGATCTGGTTGAACAGTTCGTACACCATCTCTACCGGGTCTTCGATGGTGGTAAGGTTCCTATCCGAGGTGGCGATCACTCTCAGGGCGGAATAGAGGGTGGTGGTCTTCCCCGAACCGGTGGGCCCGGTTACCATAATAATACCGTAAGGGCGATTGATGAACCCTTGGAACGTGATGAGGTCCAGCGGAGTGAAGCCGAGCTCTTCCAAGTTCATGAACAGGATATCCGGGTCCTGGACTCGGCATACGACCTTCTCTCCGAACGCGGTGGGAACGGTGGAGACTCGGATCTCGACTTCCTTGTCGAGCTTGAGCTTGATCCTTCCGTCCTGCGGGCGCCGCTTTTCTGCGATATCCATCTGGGCCGCGGCCTTGATTCGAGAGACGAAGGCCTGATGCAGATGGGCCGGGATGTGGTCGATATTGTGTAGAAACCCGTCGATGCGCATTCTCAGAAGGCTCTTGTGCCGTTTGGGTTCTATGTGAATGTCGCTCGCTCGCTGGGAGACGGCTCGCCGGAACATTGCGTCGACCGCGGTCCTGATGTTTCTGTCCGACGCGGTCCCTTCCGCGATCTCTTCGAGGCTGCGGACTTCCGCGAGTCTCTCGCTGTCCCCCAGTTCTTTGAAATGCTTGACGTACTTCTTCTCCGCGGCCTTGATGGACGATCTAAACCCATGGAACTCCAGAATGATCTTTCTGAGGTCCGTGCGCGGAGCCACGACGACCTCGAGATCATCGCGGAGCTTTCCGGTGACTCGGCAGACATCCTCGAGCACTTCCGAGGCGCTGGGGTCGAGCACTGCCAGTCTCAATTTGCCGTTGATTTCGGCAATCGGCACCAAGAGGAACCGGTCAGCGAACTTTTGGTGGAGTATCCGGGTGACAAAATCCGGGTCCAGTTCGAGGGGTTCGATCCGAATGAAGGTCCAACCTTGATCCTGTGCAATGGCCTCGATGATTCGAGGTTCGTCGACCAACCCCTTGGGTCCGGAGAGTCGCATGTCCGCGATGATGTCGACTGCTGTGGTGTGATGAGCGTGGGGGACCTGAGCCTTGGTTTGCGCGGCGCGTGCTTGGGCAAGACGGTCCCGAATGTACTCATCGGCCTCTTGGAGCTTGACAAGACCCTTCTGGTCTATCACTCCGCGGCCATAGAGTATCTCCATGATCTGGTTGACGTCGTTGTACAGGTCCACGAGTCTCTTCCGCGCACGAGTCCGCGCCGCGCCGGCATGGGATTTCTTGTCCGGCCTGAGTTATGCGGCGGCGCGATTGTCTGTTCGACCCGGAACACAAACCACTGTGGTCACGCGCGTGGGAATTCGCGGGATTGTTGAAGTGGACAAATCCCCCTCACCCTTCCCTCTCACGCCAGGGGAGAGGACTTGCTATTCCCTCTCCCTTGATGGGAGTGGCAAGGGAAGGAGACAGCCAGCCGCGACTCGCAATGCGGGATGCCACGGGACTCCACCACGCAAGACAGGTACGGAGCAATTCTCGACACATCATTGTCAGGAAACGGCTCCCCTGGTGTCTTTGCGTCTCGGTGCCGCGTTCTTGTCCTCCGGCCGTACGCTTACGCCTTGTCGGTGATCTCAGGGCATCATAGGCTCAGACCCCGTTGCCCGCCTGATCTCACAGCGCCGTTCGAGGTCGAGCGCGGCTATTGACGGCAGGTGTCGGGTGCCTGTGTCGCCCTTTTGTGAGGATAGTGACTCATGGATCTGGAATCAAGCACAACTTGCAGTAAGAGGGGGGTGAGTTTCTTTTCCCCCCTTGGTTGGGTGAAGGCGCGATGTCTCAGGGATGACCGTCGACCTTATCCTTGAGTTCCTTGCCCGTCTTGAAGAAGGGGAGTCTCTTGTCCTCCACCTCTATCTTATCGCCTGTCTTGGGGTTTCTGCCCGTGTAGCCTTCATACCGTTTCACCATGAAGGATCCAAACCCCCTGATTTCAATGCGGTCGTCCGCGATGAGGGCGTTGGACATGGTGTCAAAGACCAGGTTCACGATCTCCTCCGACTTCCGCAGCGGAAGGGTGGTCTCTCTTGCCAACGCCCTTATGATATCTGATTTGTTCATAACCCGTTCACTGTCTCCGATGGTGGGAATTCATTTCTTCTTCTTTTCCGGAGCGCCTTTCACCGGTCCCTTCTTTCCGCCCTGCCCTTTGACGGCCGCTTTGAGGGCGCCGGCCGCGGAAAATCGCGGAACCTTCGAAGCCGGGATAGTAATCTTCTTGCGAGTCTGAGGATTTACTCCCTTTCGGGCCTTCCTCTCGATGACCTTGAAAGTGCCGAGATCCGCTACTCTGATTTTCCGCTCATCTTTGGAAAGTGACGTGTGGATAGCTTTCACGAACGAATTCAGGGCCAGTTCAGCGGCTTTCTTGGTAATCCCGGCCACTTCCGCAATCCGGCCTACGAGTTCCGCCTTGGTCATGGGACACCTCCCCTACAGCGTAGTGTACTGTCGTTTTGGTTCTACACCCAGAGATTGCGCTATGTTATTCGTATAATTCTGAATTGTCAAGATAAATCACGAGAGGTCGGAAACCTTCAGCTAATCGCGGCATACCGGCAGGAATGAGCAGTGATATCAATTCACAAGGGACTCAGTCCTCCCGATAACTGAGGAGCTGAGAGAGGTTCGTGCGAAGCGGGAATATGTGGATTTCGGCCATTGTGGCTGACATTGGACCGCAGTGGGTATCATCGGTCTGTAGCCTCTCTTGTCTGTGGCCGGCCCAAAGGGGTGTCAGGCAGGCTTGTGAGGCCTGCCCGGAACAGGAGTTCCGCACGTCCGCACGGTGTCAGGTGATCTTCTCGCCCCTGCGGATCCGTTCCAGAGCTTCTTCCAACATTTGTCGGGCTGAACTTCTCTGTGGTTGGACTTCTTCGCGCCATGCTTCCGCTTTCTGGATCGCCTCCAGTTCCCAGGGGAGCCACTGGGACGACTCCTTGTCCCGAATGTCAGACTCCAATTCGTCAGGTATCGGCGGCTCCGAACACTCCTCGAACCGTGGTTCTATCTTTCTCAGTTGCTTATATAGTTGTTTCATTTCCTTCTTGGAGAGCGCGCGGCCCCCATGGTTGTCACCAAATATCTCTTTTCGCAGGCTGATGCCGTCTTCTTTTTTCAGGTCTTGCATGAGTTTCTTAAGATACCGATAGTTCCGATCAAAATCGTGAGGGTCAGGGCATAGCTCGACAGAGGCATGAGAGGCGCGCTGGGTCATTTCCGACTCCTTTTGTGCAGACATTCCTATCCCTATTTCTGTTGTCCCGAAACAGATACAACAACACATGACTGACGAACGATATTCCGCGTGAACTTGCGGTCGGCAGAGACGGTTGGGAGGGATGCTGTCTCCCTCTGGGAAAGGGCAAGTATCACTCCAATCGCGGCGAGTCAAGTATATAATGCATGGAGATACAACTTTTTTGGCTGGGTCAGTCATGTTAACCGCGATCTATTTCGGGTGTATCGCGGTTGTTCCTGCCTCTGCCGCGCTTGTGGTCTTGACTTGCCTCCTGACGCGTAGTGAGCGCGAATCCTCTCGGAGACAGAAGCCCGCGCTCAACGGACGGCAGGCGATCACCGCAAAGGGGTGCCGCGCACTTTGGTATCTTAATGATGTCACGGTGCATTTCTGGAACCCGGGACTGACGTCCCGGGCTACTTTCTTACGTCCCTGCGGGACTGAACGTGCGCCTTTGGAGCCCCAGAGGGGCG
>JBFMAA010000123.1:0-17805 GCA_040755955.1 Thermodesulfobacteriota bacterium | reverse complement strand
CCGCGAGTGAGATCGAGCGCTCATAGGAGTCCATCGCGTGGACGTCGTCACCGGTCACCCTTGCGCGTTCGGCCTCCATGAGCCAGTATTTGTGCGCGTGGTTCATGGGACCATAGTGAGCCCATTTCTTCATCTTCTGGAGGTTCTGTTTCGCGCGTTTGAGCACCTTCTTTTGCTCCGCCTCCAGCAGCTCAGGGAACGCGGACAGACCGGCCAATGTGTGGTAGAACGCGAAGAGAGGCTCACCAGTGGTGGATGACACTCCCTCGAGATAGGGTTCTGCCATCGTGCCGTATTCGTATGCTTCCCTGTATCGTTGAAAAAGATAGTTGAGAAAAAGCTTATTGTAATAGACCACCTGTATCGCACTGACGTCGCGGGCCTGCAGGTGAATCGGGAGCATTTCCCTTTCGTCGTACGCGGGACCCACCAGCTCCCACGGACTCTCGCCGGAGTCCATAAGGTTCAGCATCACCTGCCGGAACATCTCGTTGAAGCAGAGCGGCGCCGCATGCTTGAGTTTGCGAATCCTGTCACTGTACTGGGCGGCCTGGGATTCCAACTCAGGGAGATCCGCTCCCTGCACGAACAGCGTGTTGCAGGAGAAATAGCTCGCGAGGGCTGCCATTTCCAGATCGCCCACGGCCAGTGCGGTGTGATAGACGGACTCGAACTCGGTCAGCTTGAGGCTCACATGTTCTGCCCAGTGCCTGATGAACGCATTGACGATGAAGACGGTTCTGGGTCTTATCGCTCGCGATTCAGGCCGCTCCGCCAGGGTCAGGGCGAGCTTGCCGAACGCGGTGCCCGAAGGGATGTCCCCGATCTTGCCGGACAATATGAACCCGTAGATCGCCCACCAGGAGCAAGACTCCGGGGAGTTCCCGTATTTGGCGGACAGTATGACGCTCTTGAACGCGATGAGCGGGAACAATGTCGGAGCCACGTAGTACGCTGCAGAGGCCATGCTTGAGAGAATGCGCATCACTGCCGACTTGGTCGGATCCGTCATCTTGGGCAGATGCAACAGTTCATCGGTGGTCTTGCGAGCCAACACAAGTTTGGTGTGCAGGAACCAGAGTAACACGTGAACCTTGCTCGGGTTCTTCGGAAACCTCTCCCCAAGCAATTCCAGAACCTCCAACGCGGTGTTCACCGCGTGCAGGAGCTGTTTCTCCGCGATATAGCCCTGGATCTTGATTTCGTAGATCTTCACCTGGTCCATGAGCGTGCGCGCATGTTCCAGCACAACGCCCGCCATCCGCTCCATCTCGGCGAACTCGGTACACCCGTACGCGGCCTCTGCCGCTTCCACGTGGAGCGCCAGTGTCAGGTCATACTGTTCGATCCAAGCCTTCCTGCCCACCAGTCCGATCCCGGTCAGCAGGTAACGGAGCGCGGGCTCGTTCGCTGCGGATGCCTTCGCCTTCTTCCCGGCCAGAAGATTGAGGTCAGCGAGCCGGCTTCTTTCCTCATCGTCCTTGACGTCCTCTATTCCCGCGTTGAGTTGGTTGACCACATCGAACACCCTGTCGTCGCGAGCCCGTTCCGGGTCACTGAGGAGCAGTACCTGACCGATTTGCCGGTGTATCGCCGGACGGAGAGGGGCTGCGATCATGGAATACGCGGCATGACGGATCTGATCGTGCGCGAATCTGCATTCGATTCCCACCTCGTCGCGTTTTCCTGCGAGTTCCGGGTCGGATGGTTTGTGCCCGTCGCCGATGGGCCACAGGAAACCGTCCGAAACCGCCTCCTGGAGGGATTCTGCGGTCTGTCTGCGGGATAGGCCGGCTACTGCTGCCAGAGTTTCGAGGTCAAACTCGTTGCCGATGCACGCGGCCAACTCCAGCACCCTGCGGGTTTGAGGACGACATCGACTGATATTGCCTGCCAGTAGCTCCGCCACGTTGTCCGTAATGCCCAGGGTTTGGATACTCGCGAGGTCCCACGACCACTTCCCTCCGGTGCGGTCGAAGGTCAGGAGGGCTGTTGCCTGCAAGGACTTCAGAAACTCGTTGACGAAAAACGGATTGCCTCCGGTCTTCTGTTCCACGAGCCTGGCCAGAGGACCGACCGTTTCGGGATCGCTGTGCAAGGTATCGCACATCACCTCCAGGAGATGCTCCATGGCGAGAGGCTTGACGGCAAGCTCACTCACCGTCGCCTCGCCCCTCTTCAAACGATCGACGGACAAGAGCAGGGGGTGGTCAGGATCTACCTCTTCACTTCGATAGGCGCACACCACAAGGAGGTGCCGAATACCCGAATCCTGTACCATGGATTCGAGGAACGCGAGCGAGCTGGAGTCCGCCCACTGCAGGTCGTCAAGGAAGATCGCCATGGGGTGCGACGACTCACAGAACACGCCTATGAAGTCGCGAAACGTCAAATTGAATCGATTGGTGGAGCCGGACAGGTCCAGGTGCGGCACCGGAGGCTGAGGGCCTATGATGAGCTCCAGTTCGGGGATAACCTCAGCAACTACTCGGGCGTTGGAGGTCACGGCATCAAGGATGCGGTCGCGCCATTGGGCGAGCTGCGTCTCGCTCTCCGTGAGCAACTGCCTGACCAGATCACGAAACGCGCTCACAAACGCGCTGTATGGTTTGTCCCGTCGGAACTGGTCAAACTTCCCCGCCACAAAGAAACCGCCCCGCCGGGAAATCGGGCCGGAGATTTCCCTCACCAGAGAGGTCTTGCCAATCCCTGCCTCCCCTGAGACGAGCGTGATCTCCCTGTCTCCTTCCGCGACCCGGTCGAAGGCTTCCATGAGCGCCTGAACCTTTTCGGTTCTGCCGTAGAGCTTCTGCGGGACCGTGAATCGCTCCGGGACGTCATGACGCGCCAAGGGAAACGGCCCGATCGCTCCTGTGGTGTCGAGTTGCCTGAGACATTCCTCGAAGTCGGCCTTGATACCCACGGAACTCTGATACCTATCCTCCGCGTTCTTCTCGAGCAGCTTCATCACGATTTCAGACACAGCCTCAGGCATGTCCGGCCGAAGCACATGAGGTGGTTCAGGGTGTCTGGCGATGTGGCAATGGACCATCTCCAGGGGGTCGGTGGCAACGTGGGGGAGCATGCCCGTGAACAGCTCGTAAAGCGTTACTCCCAGCGAGTAGAAATCCGTTCGGTAGTCCAGGCGCCTATTCATCCGGCCCGTCTGTTCAGGCGACACGTACGCCAGGGTCCCTTCCAGGACCTTCGGATGCTGAAGGGAGGGGTTTTCCAGGCTGAGGGCCGACGCGATTCCGAAATCAATGATCTTCAACTGCTGTGTCAAAGCGTTGTACACGATGTTCGAGGGGTTGATATCCTTGTGCATCACCCTGGCGCTATGGATTTGCTCCAGTCCACCCGCAATCAGCACTGATATCTCGATCAATTCCCGGAACCCGGGTCTTCTCGCGCCAATAATCTTGTCCAGGGAATCCGCGCCAAAGTCCTCGAGTATGAGTGCAAGGGTGTTCTGGTGCTCCTTCAGGTCGTGGACTCGGATGATTCCAGGCAGGTCCTGAAGGCTGCGCGTGATCTGAAATTCTCGTCTGTATCGAATGATCTCCTGGCGAGTGGGGTACGGCTTGTTGAGCACTTTGACTACGACGGTCTTATCGTCAGAATCGCTTCGAGCCCGGTAAACGACTGAGCCCGAGCTTTCGTAGATTCTCTCCAAGATGCGGTAGCCGGAAATGCTTCTCATCGGATTCCTCGTCCGAACCCGCTCGTCATGGGGTAGCAGCGCGCTGCTTCGGGGTCGCTACCGCAAGGCAAACAGGGGTCGGCCTCACAGGGGGAAGAACAGCGACCCACGGCTCCAAGAGGTGTTCCGGCCTCTTCTTCTGGGGGCTGAAACAGCCGGCTACTTTCGGACTCCTTCCGTACGTTGAAACCTACGGCCATTGAGGGTCCGCCTCTCCGCGAAGCAAGCTCCGGAGCCCGGAAGGAGCTCACCGTGCCTGGCCATGCCTTCCGGCCCACGGGTCGGAGGGGTCACGGCGGCCTGAAATCCTCAGGGGTCTGTCCCGAAACGACCGTGTCAATCGGCTGCCTCGTCACCCCGGCGAAAGCCGGGGTCCAGGTCCTCCGCGGAAGACCGGATTCCGGCTTCCGCCGGAATGACGGGCTGAGTCTCTTGTGCCTGGGCTTCGAGGATTGCTCTGCTTATTGTGAGACGGTTACTAAGCATTGGGCCCCCTGGGCTGCTCAGGCGCTGTGGCGCGCAGGATCACCTTCCGGGCCGGACGGCCTCCGCCCGTGCCCGGATGTGGCCGAGGCTGCAACGGAACCACCCATTCCCCCATGATCATCAAAAGACGAGGATTAGTCAAGATCTCTGCTCATTGATGGGTCAGGGGAATGAATCCGCAGTGGTGCGGGGCAAATCGTCTCGGTCCGAAACGATTTCTCCCTCGATCACCGTTCCTCATCCGTTCTTCGTGAGGGCCAGCGGAACGGACTACCGGCATGTCGACCTGCGCAGACCCAACCCACCCTGCCATCGGGCTTGATGCAGACCGACCAAGATCAGCGCGATCATCGGCGGAGGCTCGCAGCCGCTCTGTGCGCTGTCGGCGCATCCGTCACTTGGCGCCCTGGGCACCGCCTGTGGTTTCGGGGCCTTCCCCGCTCGGTTCCCCGGGGAGTTGCTTGAGCCCGTGAGATCCGCTGATGGTTTCCGGGCTATCGCCTCCCCCTTCCCGCGGAAGTTGCTTCAGCGCGCGGCCTGTTCCTGCCTTGCGGATCCTGAGGTCCACCGCTCTCGGCTTACCCTGCGCGTCATCGAGGGTGAGGGCCACACGATTGAACCCTCGTTTCTTGGAGATCGTCGTCAGCGTCTGCTTGAGCACCTTGATCCTGTCCTGGGCCCCCGACGGAATCGTGACCCAGCCTTCTCCCTGTGTCGCGAGCAACCGGTCGATCCCGAACGGTTCGGCACACACGTACAATACGAGTTTCGCTCCCGGAACGTGCTTCCCTGCCTCCACGCTCAATTGAGACTGGTCATCAAAGAGCGAATAGAGCTTCCTGGCCCGAACAAAGGTGTTGGGGGTCTCCACGTTGGGGAAGACCACCAGAATTTCGCTACGGGATGACACCCCAATGACCACCGCATATACGTCCTGATCCGCCTGGAAGTGAATGGTGATCGGTTCTCCCTCTGCGAACCGGTCTGTCGAATCCTTTGCAATCCAGGTTTTCAGTGCGATGGCCGAAGGCCCCGGCTCGCCGATCGAAAGCAGGTCATGGAGGTCCTTGGTGGCTTCGGCCCCCGGTTGGTTGACCGATGCCCCCGTGAGGATCATCAACGCTACGAGCAATACGGTTATTGGGCGACAATTCAGCATGTGCATCTCCCTCCCGTGGTGGCGTCGTGCTACAGTGCCACGCGTTGAGAATTGCGGGAACTTTCACCCTCCCCTAACCCCTCCCATCAAGGGAGGGGAATAGCAAGCCCTCTCGTCTGGTGGTTGAGGGAAGGGAGAGAGGGTTTGTGTCTACGTTCACGGTCCCGCGAATTTCAAGGCGCGTGACTATAAGACAGAGGAGCTTTCCTGTACGGAATTCTTCCCCTTCCATTTCCATGGTAGCCACAAGTCGCATCCGTTTCAAGGCCAGATGTGAGGAAATGGTTCGGGGATCGCCCGTCTCACCGCGTGCCACGCGAGATGTTTCGGCTACCCTTGACCGTTGGACCGCTGTGGGCTACCATGAGCGGCACCGAGCGGCTGGGAGCCGCAACCAATAATCGCGGCGGGCCAAGAATTTGAACGATAGTAGTACAGAAGGGCTACCGGCTTCAGTGGTGCTCCGATGATCCAGGGAATAGGCAGGGTGGCTGGTCTGACGCTCTTGGCGATGGTCCTGTGGACCGTCCCTGAGGGGAGTTGCCTGTCCGTCGACGAGCTGATCATCAAATACACGAACCAGGAACGCGCGCGAGCCAAGAACCGCGACCTGAAACCGCTGATGCCGAGCAAGGCCCTCACGTACATCGCGCTCAAGCACAGCATCCATCAGGCTCGGACCGGCGTCATGGCGCATGAAGACAAGAAATACCCGACCGGGTGGCGCACCACTGCACAGCGCTTCGCCAAGATAGGTTTGAGCAGGAGCTCATGGGCAGAGAACGTGTTCATGAAGTACCCGTACGGTTCAGACGACTCCTATGCTCGTGCCGCAGTGCGCTGGTGGATGAACAGCCCTCCCCATAGAGCAAACATCCTGGAATCCAGAATGAAGTACATAGGAGTAGGGGTATCCCAATCCATGTCCAAACCCGGTCTGGTCGGTTACGCGACACAGGCGTTTGCCTCCTCACCCGGTAGCCGCTGACGATCGGCAACGGTAATGAACCACCACGACATTTGAAGTCATCTCTCGCAACATGAACCTGTCAAGTCTGACGGCTTGGCCGCGAAGTCCTTCCGCGGCGAGCCGGCGAAGTTGCAAGATTTATTACGTGACGGGCCCCAAGGCAGACGGCCGGACCTTCCTGTCACTTGTCATCCGGCCGCGAACGACTCTCGCGGCTTGAAAAGAGCCAGGAAATCGCTGCGCCGACTCCAAAATAGAAGATCGCGCCGACAACGACTGTACCGAAATACCAAGAATATCCTGACCCAAAGGATCGTGTGAAATTGAAGATCGGAAGGGTGAATACAATCAAGAGGATCCCACAGGGATCTCTCATGCGCGTGCCGATTCCGCAAAACAAGACAAGATCAACTATGGCAATGGCCAAGAAGACGGCCGCGAATACCACACCTGTTTTTTTCCAGGGAGGAAAACTTCTCCATGACCTCTCTTGCTTGCCCCACTCAGTGAAACCCGAATAATATTGAGGAAATTCGTCTGGTGGATACTGTCTCCTGACTTCTTCGTATCGGTTCCTTAGCGCCTTGACTTCAGGTGATTCCGCGCTCGCCTTCCCCTCGGCTATTATGTGGTCGAGAAGGCTGCCGCAGTGAATTGTTGCCCTAATATTCAAATCTTCTACCGATAGTCCAAAGTCCTCCATAAATTTAGGGCAGACATGTCCATGCTGGGGACAACTCCTCGGGTCCCCCGTCACAAAAGGCATACCCTCAATATCGCGATCGGATTCCTTGTCGTACTCATAGGGACAGTCTTCGCCTCCTGCGCAGGGCAGTGTGCTGCTTTCTTTCCGAAACGACTTCTCGAAAGAATCCATGTCACGTTCCTCCCCAGGCGTCTCTTCGCGTGGTTGGCCTCCGAGCGGCCTGCCATCGCACGCGATGGTAACTTCACCATATCCCTGAAATCCTTCATGGCCGGAAGACACGGCAATGGTTCGTCCGAATTGAAGCGGCTTGGTGCCGGGTCATGATTGGGGGAGCCCCTTCTCCCCGCTGAGCCTCTCCCGTCGCAATCCCATGGGGTCGGCAAACATGGGCGGATCGGTCCTGCTCAAGAATGCGTATGGCTATCACACTGCGTGGCCGGTCCTCGCTCACCCGGTCCATAGACGGGCTTTGGGGACCGGGCTGTGGCAATTGGGACATTGCTTCTTGTCGGGAATGAGCAAAGCCCGGCAGCGTCCGCAGTAGCGCGGGCCGTCGAGTGCAATTGCGGGAATCGGATACCTGCATCGGGAGCAGGTCTCTTCGCTCTCGAGGGTGTACGCGCCGCACGCGGGACACGCGAGCACCGCGCCCTCACCCAGGGCCGGAAAAGGATACGTCACCCGCACCTTTCGGATGCCCCGTCTCATGAGCAGGGCCATGACCACCATCAGGGGGATCAAGGTGATGATCGCGGCCAACTCATGCACGACCACGAGGAAGTTGTACGCACCGTGGAGCAAAGCCGCTGCCAGGAACCCTCTCGCCACCGTGAACAGCTCCCGTTCTCGCTGGTATCGAGCGACTCCCATGGAGTAACCCCACATCGACGCGAACATCACATGCGCGGGGGTCGCGTAAAGGGCCCGCAGGAGCAGCACCCCTGGTCCCATGAACCGCATGTAGATGATGTTCTCGATGGACGCGAACCCGAGCGCCGCAGTGGCTCCGTACACGATTCCGTCAATGGGCTCCCGAAAGGCGAGGCTCCTGTACACGGGCAGCCAGACCGCCATCATCTTGACGAACTCTTCAGTCGGGGCAATGAGCAGGAAACTCACCGCAGTGGCCTGCACCGGGTCGGTGCGGGAGAACCCCCCACCAAAGACGTGTTGCAGAATGGCCGCGGGTGCCGTGGACGCACACCCATAGACGAACACCTTCGCTATGCGCGCGAATGGCTGCGAACGGAAGCGCCTACCCCAATAGCAGTACGCCAACCAGATCAGACCGGGGAGCATGCCCAAGAGCACCAGGGGATTCAGAAGCCGTCACCTCTCAATTGACTTTGGTTGCCGTCAACCGTATAACACGGAAGCGCCGCCCGGCCAAGACCACGCGGTCGCGGGCTGGTCGCCGGCATGCGTACACAAGAGAGGAGATTCAAGGTGAACTCCGCAGCAGCCCAGGCATCTGATGCATCCACTGATGAGACACTCGTCAAGGCAGAAAAGCTGACCAAGTATTACGCGGCGAGCCGAGGGTTTCTGCGGTCAGCAGGGGCCTTCGTACGGGCGGTCGACGGAGTGGACCTGGGGATTCGTCGCGGGGAGACTCTGGGGCTCGTGGGCGAATCCGGCTGCGGAAAGTCGACGCTGGGACGGGTGATCCTGGGTCTCGAGAAGCCCACCTCCGGGAGAATCCTCGTCGAAGGGCATGACATCACGTCGCTGTCAAAGGCAGGGATGAAGCCGTTCAGGAGAAGGCTGCAGATCATATTCCAAGATCCGTATTCGTCGCTCAACCCCCGACAGACAGTCGAGCGAATCATCGGCGAACCGCTCACCATTCACCGCGTCGGGACTCCCACGGAGCGCAGGGAAAGAGTCCTTGAACTCATGGCCGAGGTTGGCCTCCGGCCGGAATACATGAGTCGCTATCCCCACGAGTTCTCAGGCGGCCAGAGACAGCGCATCGGAATAGCTCGGGCGCTGGCTCTCAACCCGAGCCTTATCGTTGCAGACGAACCTGTCTCTGCGTTGGACGTGTCGATCCGGTCGCAGGTTCTCAACCTTATGGCCGATCTTCAGGCAAAATACGGACTCACCTACCTGTTCATTTCCCATGACCTCTCTGTGGTGGAGCACATTTCCAATCGGGTCGCGGTCATGTACTTGGGCCGTATCGTCGAACTGGCCGCGAAACGCGATCTGTACAAGAATCCGCTGCACCCCTACACGGAAGCCCTGCTCAGTGCGGTCCCGATCCCCGACCCTACCCGGAAACGGCAGAGGATTATCCTCGAGGGAGATGTCCCAAGCCCGATCGATCCCCCCAGCGGCTGCAGATTCCACCCGAGATGCAGAATCCGGATACCGCTCTGCAGCAAGGAAGACCCCCAGCTCAAGGATGGGGGAAACGGTCAGATGGCCGCGTGTCTGGTCCGAGTCCCCTAGCGGCCGGGTGCCGCAGCCGGTGATCGCGTCGACCTTCCTCGGCCCGCATGCAACCCGATGACGAGGTGCATTGTGTCTACCCACATGCAAACGGGAGACTACTTCAGGGGCGGAAGACCCACAGACTCAGGTACAAAAGCGTGCGGCACCTTCACAGGCCCTGCGCTTGGGAACACAGGGGTCCCGGGGGCATAGGCGCTAACTGCAGAGCACGCGTTGCCTTTGCATCCTCCTCCTCGCCATTCCCTCTCCCTTCAGGGGAGAGGGTTTCCGGATTCCCCTCCCCTCGTGGGAGGGGGATACTGCCTGAAATGTCGAATTCGGCTGTCCCCAAGTTAGCGCCTATGGGTCCCGGGGGGACCTTCCACAACCGCCGGGCCTTCCAGGGCCGGTGTCCCGCCGAGCACTTGTTCGCGCCGGTGCGATTTGGTATAATGATGACCTTTGCTAATAATATCGGAAACTTGAAATGAAGAAGAAACCTGCGGAAATCCTGGTGGTCGAAGATTCTGAGGACTGCCTGAGCTCATTGGTAACGCTTATCGAGTTTGAAGGTTACGTGGCCCGGCCCGCGTCCAACGCCGCGCGTGCACTGGAAGCGGCTCGACAATCCCCTCCGGACCTTATCCTCCTGGACATAGGCCTCCCGGATATGGACGGGTGCCAGGCCTGTGCCCAGCTCAAGGCCGACCCGCGCACCCGTGACATCTCGATCATCTTCCTCAGCGGACTCTATGAAACCGCAGACAAAATCAGGGCGTTCGAGGCAGGCGGGGTGGATTACATCACCAAGCCCTACCAATTTGAGGAGATCAAGGCTCGGATCAAGACGCACCTCACCCTGCGGGAGATGCAAACGGCACTCCAGGAACAGAACCTTCGCCTTCAGGAAGAAGCACGCGTGAGGCAGGCCGCGCAAGAGGCCCTGCGTGAAGCCCACGACCAACTGGAGAAGCGAGTCGCGGAGCGTACCAGAGAGCTTCAGCAGGCCAACGTGCGGCTCCGCAAAGCGGTTCATGAGATCCAGCGGCTGAAAGACCGGCTGCAACAAGAGAACATCTACCTCCAGGGACAGCTCAGAGACCAGCAAGGACATCCCAAGATACTCGGAGACAGCCCTCGCACGAGAGAAACTCTCCGCCAGATCGAACAGGTGGCAAAGACGGACGCGACCGTCTTAATTGTCGGCGAAACAGGGACGGGGAAGGAATTGGTCGCGCAGACGATTCATGAGCGAAGCGCTCGCGGAAACCGAGCCATGGTCACGGTCAATTGCGCCGCGCTTCCGGATGGAATCGTCGAAAGCGAATTCTTCGGACGGGCAAAGGGCGCGTATACGGGAGCCTCGACTGACCAGGCAGGGCGGTTTGAGGTTGCGGACGGCTCGACGATCTTTCTCGACGAGATAGGTGAGCTTCGTCCGGAACTGCAGGCCAAGCTGCTCAGAGTCCTTCAAGACGGCTCCTTCGAGCGGCTTGGAAGCGCGAAGACCACCGTGGTGGATGTGCGAGTCATTGCCGCGACCAACCGCGATCTGGAAAGGGCGGTTCAGGACGGGAAGTTCAGACAGGACCTGTACTATCGGCTCTGTGTCTTTCCCATCGTGGTGCCGCCGCTCCGCAAGCGAGTCGACGATATTCCCGCGTTGGCAGCCCACTTCATCGAGAGGTTCGCTGCCAGAATGGGAAGATCGGTCCCCCGCATCGACCCTGCGACCATGCAGGACATGAAGGACTACCGGTGGCCCGGAAACGTCCGAGAACTGGCCAATATCATAGAACGGGCAATGATCATCAGCGGTCCGGATATACTCGAAGTGGCCTTGCCAGATACCTCGGAAATCGACTTCACTGCCACCCTCGATCTGCACGACACGGAACGTCGCCATATCATTCGAGTGCTGGAGACGACGAACTGGCGCATCAAGGGAAAAGGCGGCGCTGCGGAAATCCTTGGTCTCAAGCCTACCACCCTGCAGTCAAAGATGAAGAAACTCGGGATCGAACGCACCTCCCCGCCATCGAGCACCGAAGAAAAACCATGAACAAGCGATCGTGGTCGGCATTACCGTTCCTGTCAGACCTTCCGGCAAGGGCCTCCGGGATTCGCACAGACAACATTTCGTACCGGGTACGACATTTCGTACCCGGACCTCGAACCATTCGCCCTTGACGAGCCCCCACTTCTGCGCTTTTTCCATGTGATTACAGCCTACTCGGCGAATTCCACGAGCTCCTAAGCGTTTGGCAGGCTTGATGCAATTCCTCGGGCAACTGCACGGCAGTCATCGCACGAGACTGCACGCATCGAGGTTCCTTGTACACCACGCGCCACAGTGTCCCGCGTGGACAACTGGAGCCGGTATCACCTGTCGTGAGAACGATTATGGAGGCATGTGAGCACACAATGTCAAGGTATAAGTCTTACTCTCAACTCGCCGAGGTGGAGGGGCAAGTAGTTGCCGCGTTTGTAGAGGGGTTTCCCGCACTGCTGCGGGATGACGGACGTGCGATCCTTGAAAAGCATGGGATCTCAGACCCGCGTTCAGGGACCTTCTACCTCTTGCAGTCGTTCCTGGACGCGATGGACGAGGTGGCACAACGGATGGGAGACCAGATGCTGTTTCGCATAGGATCCGAGATCGCGGCACGTGCCAAGTTTCCGCCGGACGTCAGCAGCCTCGAATCCTGTCTGGCTTCGATCAACGCGGCGTATCACCTGAATCACCGAGGAGGAGACATAGGCACCTATACGTTCACGGACGAAGGGTTGAGAGGAGGCCTGAGGCGAGCGCGAATGACGTGCCGCAACCCCTATCCCCACGCGTTTGACCGAGGCGTGCTGGAAGGGATGGCCAAGAAGTTCAAGCCTTCGGAATGCCTGGATGTAGTGGTCAGAGACGACGAATCCGCGCCCACGAGAAAGACGGGGGCTGATTCGAGCACCTATGTGATCACCTGGGGCTGACCGCGCGTGCCGGGAATTCGATCCCGGTAACGAGGCCCGCGAAGCATTTCAACGCACGCAGTACCGCCGGAGAATGGATCCCCCAAGTGTCGATGAAGGTCGCGAACCGGCAACGCTTACACTCAACCGCGCCTGCCGGACGAAGGCAGAAGGAGACTACACTATGAAGGCGATAAGCAGACATGATATCCCCCTCAGGGATGCGCTCGTCGGCCAAATAGAAGATATATCAGGCATCACCTCGGTGGAGGAGGTAGCCCAAACGTCGATGGAGATCCTGTACGACCACTTCTCACACACCGTGGTCCTGGCGAGGCTTTTCGCCACAGTTCCTTTCGGGGAGCTTCCCGCGACGAACAAGCAGATCGTGCGGGGACTGGCGCAATCCGCCCACAATGAACAGGGGCTGCGAAACAACACCCTTGTCCTCTCTCTGCTGGGCACTCGAGGAATGGAATCCAAGTGGAACGACCGACTCGGTTCCCAGGGACACGTCGGAATCCCTCTCATATCGTCATCGTTCATCTCGTCGATACCCATGCTGTCACGACTGCTCAGGCAATTGGGAGCCGAGCTTGACTGGTTCGAGCAGGCCGACTGCGGCATCGTGGACGACCGTAACCTCTCGCGGTTCGGCGGCCTGTTCTATGTGCGGGATGCGGCCACCGAAGTCGATCGGCAAGGGAGAAAAGTCATCGTCGCCCAGGATTTCGTGCGGGACTACGGCATCAAGACCGTTTTCGGCTTCGGAGGCGGAATGCTGGTCGGATGCAATTTCCTCGTATCGATCTTCTTCTGCCGCTCCCTTGTGGAACGGGAAGATGTGGAACCGTTCCGGACCCTCATCAACGCGATCAAGATAGCGGCCATGGCCAAGTTGATCTCAGGAGATTTCTTCAAGAACGCGTCATGAAACGTTCGTAGCCTTTCATAACAAAATACGGTTTTCGGAGGAAAGGGCTTCTCGAAAGAAGTCATGCCACTGCGGTTTCAAAAGGGTGAAAGAGCCGATAGGGGCGCACCTGCGTGTGCGCCCTGTCTTGGAGCCACCTGCCGACGGAGGGCGGACACACAGGTCCGCCCCTACAATTCTGCTCCACGATTGTTCAAGGGGCGGAAGAGCACCGGCCAAGGATGGCGAGGGCGACAGGACGCTGATGCTGATGAACGGTTACCCTGCGAAGCATCAGTATCTCGTGAAGAGCTCGCATTCCCTCGCGAATTCTTTCACGATCTCATCGGTCAAAGTGGGACGAATCCCCGCGGCCAGTTCGAGAAAGATCTCGGTGTTCAGACGAAAATCCTTGCCCACTGCGTATTCACGTTCAAAGGCCGTTTGAGTGACCTTCTGAAAGAGATACTCAATATCCGCAGGGGTAAACATGTCTATTGCCGCCACCACCTTGTCCACATCCACGTCACCTCTGTTGGTGTGGGCAAGGTAGTGGCCGAACACCGTCTTCCTTCCCTCGTAATCCAGAGCTCCCACGGGAATGATGCAGTCGAAACGTCCCGGTCGCAGAAGAGCCGCGTCGAGCTGGCTGATGAAGTTGGTCGCACAGATGAGCAGCACGTTCCTGTCCAGCTTCTTTAGCGCGGCCACCTGCTTGAGAAACTCGTTCGTGACCGACTTCTCCATGCGGGAGGCAGTGTCCCGGTCTGCCGCGATCTCTTCGAATTCGTCGATGAAGATCACGGCCTCGTTCAGGTCGCGGGCCTTTTCCATGACTGCCTTGAGGTTCGCTCCCAGCCGGTCTTCTCCGTCGGCCATGAGGGTGCTCGGGCTGAACTCGATGTACCACCATCTGAGCACGCCTGCTATGGCTTTCACGAAATGGGTCTTGCCGGTTCCCGGGGGACCGAAGAAGATGATCGTGCGGGGTGGATTCACGCCGTGTTTCCTGGCCAATTCCTCCTCGGTGAGAGGCAGAATAATCCTCTTGTTGACGATCTGCTTGGGAGGCTGAGTCTCAGAGATCGTATCCCACACCGATCTGTCCACCAGTTGCGCTCCGAATTCCTTGAGAAGCGCAACCTGTCTTACTTCGGTGATTTCCTTGCGGATGGCGTCGATATTTTCCACGAAATCGAGGCACGCAACCTTCAATCCGACATCACGACCGATCTTCTCCGAGAGGAACCATTTGTGCTGGATTATTTCATCCCATTTCTCCGCTGCCATGTCCGGTTCCAGGAGGTGTCCGCTGCATGCGAATATCCAGGATGCGCAGTCCTCCGGGCTGGGTCTGTCTCCGACCATGTCTCCAAAGCGAGTTTCATCCGTAATTTCCATTTGTTCCTCCTCACGTCAACGAGGGTGCTCAGTATTGTGCGGTCTGTTCCGGGAGTGAGCCTTTTACCGTCTTTGGGGAGCTTTGTCAACTGCGGGGCGGACGCGCCTTGTCAGTACTTTTCGACAATTGAGGGCGGCCACGGGT
Source organism: Thermodesulfobacteriota bacterium (assembly GCA_040755955.1). Lineage (GTDB taxonomy): Bacteria > Desulfobacterota > Desulfomonilia > Desulfomonilales > Desulfomonilaceae > JBFMAA01. The sequence continues at coordinate 2,919 of JBFMAA010000123.1, read as the reverse complement.
TCCGTGAACATCCCCCACAGAGGGTTTGGCGCGGGGGATCTATGGCTTGAGGTAGCCGTCCTTGATCAGGAGATCGCGGACCTGAGCCTCTCTTCCTTTGGGAACTCTGAGAGGGAATCCCGAAGGGCTCCTTTTGTCCGGCTTGGGAATGGCTCCCGTGCCGGGCTCTACGCCCGGATTCAGCTCCCACAAGGCCCGCGGGGTCACTTTGCACCACTTCGCTACCACGTGCAGGGGGAGCTCTTTCTCCAGTTTGAGCCTGCCCAGAGAATCGGAGCGGACCGGCTGAAGCCGAGGCACATCCACTCCGTAGAAATCCCTGTGCGAGTCGATGATCTTCAACGCGACAAGTCGCGGGACGAGAACCTCCGATCTAGGCGGCAACACAATATCCCAGAAGGTGAATGCGGGAGCTTTCTTGACGGATGCCTCGATCTTTTCCGCGCCGTCCACGAACGCACAGACGGTCAGGAGCCAGTTGCCGGTTTCCTTCTTGCTGTGAAGACGATGGAGCATCGAGCATGCGATCCTGGTTGAGATCTCGGGGTCTCGACGGTCATCCCAGTCGTTTGTGGAGACCCACTGGGCGTCAGACGCACCACCCTTAGTCTCTGTGGGGGCCAGAGCCCACCAGCCTACGCCTCGAGAACTCGTCTTGGTGCCTGGGCTGAAGTCGCCTATGAGAACGGACAAGTAAATGAGATCCGAGGGAATCTTCTCCTCCGCAAGCACCCTTCTGACCGGCTCGGAATACTGGGCCATCCTGTCAAACCATTCCATCATCGAGGCTCGCCTGTCCATGAGGAGATAGTTCATCTGTTCTACGACGCGTGTGGCCACGCCTTCCCGGTTCAGTGGGATGCGTTCACCCGCGAACACCACGCCTGTCTTTCTGAGCTCCTTGGGAAGGACGTAATGCGCTCGCCAATAGCCGCTCTGGGCATAACAGTGCCCCTGGTCTCCGAGCACTCCCAGGATTGCAACGGCTAAGGCTATCAGGGTACGCGCGACCGGCCAGGGGAGTGTGCATCGGTGTTCGCGGCTGGTCTGCCTTTTCATGGAGGAGTGACCACTGTGGCGTAGGACTGGAGGCTCAACACCGGAGGTTCTGAGCGCATGCAGAATGAACTGGATGGGAAAGGCAGGTCATCCGTTGATTCTCTCTTTGAGCTCCTTGCCGGTCTTGAAGAACGGAAGTCGCTTAGTGGTGACAGATATTTGCTCGCCTGTTTTGGGATTCCTTCCCACATAGCCTTTGTATTCCTTCACCACAAACGAGCCGAATCCTCTTATTTCAATACGATTTCCTGCCATAAGCGCATCGCCCATGTTCTTGAAGACCATGTCCACGATCTCTTCAGACTTCCTCATAGGCAGGTCCATTTCCTTTGCCAGGGCCTTCACCAGGTCGGACTTGTTCATACCAAGCTCCTGTACGGTTCTTTAGTGGATACAACGGCCACGGATCAACGGAATTCCCGGTGGAAGAGCTGAGCCGACTTGAAAATATTATGGATAAACTCGGCACGGTCCCTTGTCAAGACAATTCTCGGAAGGCGGACGGACGCTCGTCCACGCAAGACCGGGGGAGCAGGCAGGGCACCTCAAGTGAGCGCCTATGGGGATGAACCTTCCCCCACACTCCGTCGGACAAGCCGGTCCTATCCCATCGCCTGGGGAAACCTTGCCTTTTTGCAAGCGCATTGGTATAGGACGAGAGCCACTCTGCGAGAAAGGATTCATCGGATGAAAAGACCCACTCTTCGAGCCGTTGGCGCAGTAATGATACTCTGTGCGTTAACCCCCATGCCAGGAATCGTGTGGGGAGAGGTTACGCTTCAACCGGGGGCGCGGGAAGTCTCCTCCCTATCGAACGTGTTCGGGATAGGCCCCGCACCTTGCGTGCCGGTAGTGGACTCTGCCGCAGTCAGCCCCCTGACCGCGGGGCTTGGGGGCGGATCAAGCTCGTCCGTCTCAGCGGGGAGTCCACTCAGGAGAGAGCCGGAAACCACCACAGCCAAGAAGAACTGCCTGTGGCGAGTGCAATCAAAGACAAGCACCCTTTACATTCTGGGTTCGGTGCATTTGCTGAAGAAAGAATCCTATCCCCTTGACGCGGCCATGGAAAACGCGTTCGGCAATGTGCGGAAGCTCGTTCTGGAAGTGGACCAGGACGTCCTGGAGAAGCCCAGCACGATGCGGATGATGATGTCTAAGGGCATGTTCGGTGACCGCAACACCCTCAAGTCGAGCGTGTCTCCGGACACCTACGAACTGGTCAAGAAGCGCACCGCGGAACTCGGCATGCCGATAGAAAGATTGAGCAAGTTCAAGCCGTGGTTGCTCTCGATCACCGTTGCGGCAGGAAAGCTTCTCCAACTGGGATTCGACCCGGGCCTCGGCGTGGACAAGCACTTCTTCCGCAAGGCAAAAGAGTCCGGCATACCTATCGTCGCACTCGAGACGATCGAGTATCAGATCAGCCGTTTTGACGACATGGCCCCGGCGACTCAGGAAGCAATGCTCCGGCAGACGCTGAAGGACCTGGAGATCCTCGAAAAGGAGTTCAATGCGATAGTCGAGAGCTGGTCAGCGGGCGACACCGCGTCGCTGGACGCGCTCATGCGGAAGAGTTTCGAACAGTTCCCGGAGGTCTACGAGAAGCTGATTGCGGAAAGGAACCGGAACTGGCTCCCACAAATCGAGGCGTTGTCGGGACAAGACGAGAACTGCATGGTCGTAGTCGGGGCGCTGCACCTGGTCGGCAAAGACGGCATCGTCGAGATGCTGCGGCAGAAGGGCCACACGGTGGATCAACTCTGACGGCAGAGCCTATGGGAGAATTGGGGTTCCACGTCATACGAGCCTTCGGCGACCAGCGGGAGCCGCATGCTCCAAAAGTTCTTGGGGATGGGGGTC
>JBFMAA010000122.1:0-17885 GCA_040755955.1 Thermodesulfobacteriota bacterium | reverse complement strand
TCGGACAACTCCAACTCAGGTCGCGTTCTTTTCGCGGGCATCGTGCATCATCCAACCAAAAGAATGCATCTTCATATCCTGGGCCGCGTTTATTGTAAAGCTGTTTATGAAACGAACTACTAGTGTGCCGTTCCGGTTCAACTCTGTAGAAAAGCATAATTCTTTCAACTTCTTTTCTCTTTCTTCTCTGCGTCCTCTGTGTCTCTGCGGTGAACTCTTACTTTGCGCTATGGGAATTCGTCCCCACTTGAACAAACCCGCGAATCTCAAAGCGCTGGCCATAAGAAAGCTTTTTCCCAAGAATAGTAGCCTGAGAGTCGTTGGTGGATTTCTTTGTGTCTTCGGGTCATTGTGGTTGATTCCCTCGGCTTCCAGGTGAACGCTTACCCCAATACTTAAGAGAATCAACACATTCGGCCGAAGCCGATGCAACGGAATTCACCTGCGCGGCTGAAAGAATCTCTTCCACACTCGATCCAAGTGTGGTATTCGCGTCGGATACCCAAACCCGGAGATCTGGTCATGCGCAGTCGAATAGTCGTGACCCCGCTCTTTCTCCTATGTTTCACACTCTTGCCGGCCCTTGGGGCCGCCGACGGAAAGCCGTCGAAGGAGAAGCCCTGGAACAAGGGAGAAAGGATCGAATTGATTATGGCAGGCGGCGGAACCGGAGGGACCTACTTCCCGCTGGCCGGGGGGATCGCCAAGCTGTGGAAGGATAACATCCCAGGAGTCAACGTAACGGTCCAAGCCACGGCCGCGTCGGTTGCCAACATACGGCTGCTGGGCAGGCATGAGGTCGACCTGGCGCTCATCCAGAACGATATAGCCGAGTACGGACGTACCGGCAGTGCCTCATTTGCGGAAACAAAGGAGAAGCATACCAACTACCTTGCCGTGGGCGGCCTTTTTCCCGAAGTGGTGCAAATCGTCGTGCCGTTCGACAGCGCGGTCCGCAAGATTGAGGACCTGAAGGGTAGGACCGTGGTCGTGGGCGCGGCGGCCTCCGGGACCGAACTCGCGTCACGGCAGATACTTGCCGCCTACGGGTTGACCTACGTGCAGAAGAAGGACGTGACACCCCTCTTCCTTGGATTTGTCGAGGGCGCCACGGCCCTGAGAGACCATTCCGCGGACGTTCTGGTGATCGTAGCCGGCATACCCAACGCGGCTCTGGCCGATGTGCAGACGACCACTTCCATCAGACTCTTGCCCGTTGATGTGAAGAAGCTCAACAAGGAACATCGGTTCTACGTGCCGTTTACCGTGGCCGCGCGCACATACAAAGGTTTGGACGCGGATGTGGAAGTCGTCGCGCTCAAGGCGATGCTGGTGGTGCGCGACGAAATCAATAGTCAGTTGGTCTACGAGCTCACCAAGGCCCTCTTCGAAAAGGCGGATTCCATAGGCCATGCGAAGGCCGCAGAGTTCGATGCCGGCCGAGCAGTTCATGGTATCACCATCCCATTCCATCCGGGAGCGGCACGGTACTTCGGTGAAAAGGGCATCAACGTTCGCTTGCCGTGACTGGAAACTTCCTTGTGCAGGTATCCTGGTCGCCGGTCTCCTGTGCTGCCCCGTAACCGCGCTGACCGTCCGCCAAGGTGGATGCCGGCTTCCTCTCTTGGCCGTTCCGGCGGCCCCCGGCGGCGAGTTCCGCTTCACCTGGATGCACACGGTGAGCAGGCGTCCGGTCTCAGAAGTATTCCTTATTGATGCGGAAAGCCGCTTGTGCCTGAAAGAGATGGTTCTTGATCACATGGGTCCCGGCCTCCCGTCGCATTCGGAAGATGGAACCGTCTGGACGCTCAAGGACGGGAAAGCCATCGTCACCGGATATCGCCGCTGTTTTGATCGGCTTCACCTGGGAGTTTCTCCTCTCGGACATCACCTGGCCGTGGGCGACTCTCATTGGGACTTGGTCGCGAGGATAGGCCCCGATCGACTTATTGTGGTGTCTTTCGAGCGTACGCCTCTGTTATTGATATTTTTTTCCGAGGTCTTACGATGGTCGCGCAGCCCGAGCAGATCCTGAAGCACGAGGAAGGAATTGCTGCGGGACTGGATCGAGCATCGACCTTCCGGCGCGTACGAGGTCCCTGGGCGATCGTGGTCATGGTCGGCTGTGTGTCCCTCTCCGTGTTCCACGTCTGGACCGCCGCCTCTCTGCCACTTCCGCCTCAGTTGCAACGCGCGATGCACCTGTCAATGGGGCTTGGCCTCCTCTTTCTTCTCTATCCCCTGCGAAGACAGGACCTTCAGCGTGGCGCGCCACCGTGGTATGACGTGATCCTCGCGCTCTTGGGAGTTTCGGCAGGCGGCTACCACGTGCTTTTCTATCAGGACCTGCTTGCCAGGACCGGTATCAATACCACCATGGATTTGGTCGTGGCGGGAGTGGCGGTGATCCTTGTGCTCGAAGCCACCCGTCGGGTGGCTGGTTGGCCCATGGTTCTCGTGGCAGCGGGTTTTCTGGCCTACGCCCTGTGGGGAAACTACCTCCCGGGGCTGCTCGCACACCGAGGTGTTTCTGTCCGGCGCCTTTTGGAACACACCTACCTTGGCCTCGAAGGAATCATGGGTATTCCTTTGGGCGTTTCCGCCACGGTGATCTTCGTATACCTTCTGTTCGGGCAAGCCCTTGAGAAAACCGGTATTCGTCAGTTCTTCGTAGACCTCGCAATGGCGCTTACAGGAACCAGCGCAGGAGGCCCGGCGAAGGCGGCGGTGGTTTCCAGTGCGTTGGAGGGGACGATTTCGGGCTCTTCCATCGCGAATACCGCCGGCTCCGGCTCCTTTACCATTCCCATGATGAAGAGCCTGGGCTACCGGCCTGAGTTTGCCGCGGCGGTGGAAGCCTCTGCCTCAACCGGAGGGCAGATCATGCCGCCGATCATGGGCGCGGCAGCCTTTGTCATGGTAGAGTTCCTGAACCTGCCGTACATAGAGATCGCCAAAGCGGCGGCCATTCCGGCGCTCCTCTATTTCACGGGCGTCTTTGTCATGGTGCATTTTCAGGCGCGACGTGACGGGCTGACGGGTTTGCCTCGGGAATGTTTGCCAAAGTTGGGGGAAACCGTTTTCCGGCGCGGGTACCTTGTTCTCCCGCTGGTGCTGATTCTTTGGCTGATGAACAATGGATTCAGTGCGGCAAAGGCGGCTGTATGGTCTATGGCCTTGGCCGTCATTCTGGGCATGGTCAGACGGGTAACCCGAATGGGGCTCCGGGAGTTCGTCCACACCATGGAATCGGCCGCCCGAACTGCGCTCCCGGTTATTGCAGCGTGCGCCGCGGCGGGGATTATTGTCGGCGTAGTCACTTTGACGGGCGTAGGTCTCAAGCTATCGGCCAACATGGTAGACTTGGCGGGCAACAACTTGATGGCGGCTCTTTGCTTCACGATGATAGCCTCGCTGGTGTTGGGGATGGGTATTCCCACCACGGCAACGTACGTGGTGCTGGCCACCATGGCCGCTCCGGCATTGGAGAAGCTCGGCGTGGTCCCCATTGCCGCTCATCTGTTCGTCTTCTACTTCGGAGTGGTTGCCGACATCACACCGCCGGTAGCTCTGGCCGTGTATACGGGTTCGGCTATCGCCAATTCCAATCCGTGGCGGACCGGCATAGAGTCGGTGAAGCTGGCACTAGGCGCCTTCCTCGTGCCTTACCTCTTTGTCCGGTCCCCTGTGCTGGTGCTGGTGGGAGCGTCTCCGGCGCTCGTCCTACAGATGGTAATCACGGCAGTTATTGGGATGGTGGCCCTGGCCGCCGGGGTGACGGGCTACTGGACCGTGAGGCTCTCCACCGTTGAGCGGCTAGCTTTCGTGGCCGGAGGTCTCCTCCTCCTGGACCCGGGCCTGGTGACGGACTTGTTTGGAGCCGGGATGGTGGGAACCATATACCTGTTGCAGCGTACGCGACCCATTCGGGCCGAGGGACCACGTTAGCGCAGTCGCAGGTGGGCCGTACGCCTAGTACTACTGTCCCTCAAATTCTGCGCAGCCCGAGAAGATTTATTATCGGAATCCTCTTCAGCAAACGGGTAAATGGCTGTGCTTGCCCTGTGGCCGTGCGCGGTTTGAAGGTGCGTGGAACCAACCATCCCCGCCATCGGACTGCGTGCGAGCCGAGGAAGGTCGACGCGATTATTGGTTGCGGCGCCCAGCCGCCCTGTGCAATCGAAGCGGTAACCCGCAAATGGTAAGCCCCCGGCTTTGCCGGGGCGACTCGCCCAGGTTTGACCGGGCAATGTGAGAGGCGGAAACCTTCCGGAAACCGAGCTACGTTTCTCGGGTCTCGAGACACGGTTTCCTGACGCCGCCCCTTCACAAGGAGTGATCGAGATCCGGAACCGTGTTCGGGTCACTGATGACCAAGCCTGGAGAGCCGCGGATACGCTCCTTCGGCGACGCAGTAGTCCACGAACCGCCTGGTTTCCGGCGACAGGGCATCGGCAACGTAGCACATGAACATGGGTGCCTGGATGGGGTAAGTGCCGTCCTTCACCGCGCCTTCGGACGGCGCAACCGCATCCGATCCTTCCCTTTGCCGTATCGAGAGGATCTTGATCATGCCCTTGGACTGGCCCCGAATTGCTTCGGAGAGCCGAGCATCGGCTATGGCTCCCTTCTGTCTCCACACGGTTCTCGCGATGTCATGATTGAACACCCGCAGCGTCGATTGGGCTACCGATAGCCCCTGAAGCACCACTTCACGAAACAGAAACTCGGTACCGGAAGTGGATTCTTCCCTGGTCATTGCAACGATGGGCTCATTGGGTCCTCCCAGTTGTTTCCAGTCGGTGTATTCGCCCAGAAAGATCTTCTTGACCTGCTCCATGGAAAGCTCGTTGAGCGGGTTGTCCGGGTGCGTGATGAGGGCCGCGGCGGCTTTTCCTACGATGCGTTGCTCGACGCGCACGCCCTGGTCGGCAGCCTCCGCGAGTTCCTCCTCTTCCACCGGCCGGAGCGTCATGAACACCTGGGCTTCACCCTTGAGCACCGCTTCCCACGCACCGGGGCTGTCGTCGGACATGACGACCAGATTGGATTCAGGGTACGCGCGCATGTACCGGGCCGCGAGGTCCGACACCGAATGGTACATGTATTTTGAGCCTATCATGCGAACCGGAGTGCCATCCCCGGCGAGAAGCCGGTCCGGCCAAATCGTCGAGAGCACCAGAGCGGCAAGAATTACCCCCACAAAGTTCCTGATCAGCAGTTTCATCACAATTCCCTCCTTCACTCAATGGGTTCCATCGGTTTGCCGGGCATGGCCGGACTCCGACGACGACCCCCGCTATCAGAATCGCACGCCTCTGTTGGAGGTTGGTTAGTGAACGACTAATACTCTGCGAGAGGGGGACCGTCCTGGTTCTTGTGGGATCTCCCAAGCGCGGTGGGCATCTTCCCGTTTCCCCTGTCGAGGAGTCGGTGCAGCAAGGAGCTGATCGCCGCGATCCCGTACGGCTTGACCAGAACCCCCTGGAAGCCGTAGTCCCTGTAGTTGGCCATTACGGGGTCGTTGGAGTAGCCGCTCGAAACTATCGCCTTGACCCCGGAATCGAGTTTGCGGAGCTGAAGGATGGTATCCTTACCGCCCATGCCACCCGGTACGGTCAGATCCAGGATCACCGCATCAAAGGGCCTTCCGTACGCGAGGCATTCCGTGTAACGCTCAATTGCCTTGAGACCGTCTTCGGCCGCGGTCACCTCATATCCGAGTTCCTCGAGCAGGTCTCCGGCAAGGGCTCTAATGGCCTCGTTGTCATCCATGAGCAACACGTGGCCGGATCCTTGCGCCGGTGTATCGCCAGTGGACGCCGTGGGAACATGAGGACGCGACGCGGCCGGCAGGTATATCGAGAACGTGGTCCCTACCCCCACCTGGGATTCCACCGTGATGAGTCCTTAGTGACGCTTCATGATTGTGTAGGAAGTGGTCAACCCCAAGCCGATTCCCTTGGGTTTTGTGGTGAAGTAGGGATCAAAGATCTTACAGATATGCTCTTGCGGAATCCCCTGACCCTGATCCCTCACCGAAATCCTGAGGTACCTGCCCGGAACCAATGCGAGTTGCTCATCCGCACCGACGATGACGTTCTCGGCCGACACCTCGATCGTCCCACCCTCGGGCATGGCCTGCACCGCGTTGATGACAAGGTTGTTGACGACTTGCCCGATCTGTCCTTCGTCGATTTCCGAGAGCCAAAGGCTGTCGGGGATGCCCAAGAGAGGTTTCACCCGAGACCCGCGAGCGGCAAAAGATACCCAATCGTGTAGTTTGTCTCCGACCGAGGCAATCTGTTTGATCGGATGGCCGCCCTTGGAAAACGCCAGGAGCTGATGCGCGAGTGACTTGGCAGAGACAAGAACCTTCTCCGCTTCCTCGAGTCTTCTGCCTGCGCAGGAGTCCGGACGCAGTTCGGTCCTTGTCATGGAGATGCTCAGCATGATGCCTGTGAGCATGTTATTGAAATCGTGGGCAATGCCTCCCGCGAGCAGCCCGAGGGATTCGAGTTTTTCGTTTCTGAGGGCTTCTTCTTCGATCCTGGAACGTTCGGTTATGTCGCGAAAGACCACTGCGGCTCCGATAGGGGTGCTGGAACTGTTCTGAACCGGGGTGCAACAACCTTCCACGATGCGTTCCGAGCGGTCCCTGGCCACGAGCACGCAACGATTCCCCAGCGTGGTCTCGGCTGACTGCGACAACGCCAACTCGATGCAGTGCGCGGAGGAGATCCCGTTCCCGCCGCGCATGACAAAGACGTCCTGCAGATAATTGCCCGCGGCCTCTTCACGGGACCACCCGGTCGCCAGTTCCGCTGCACGATTCATCAGGACTACCTTGCCGTCGGTATCGGCGGTGATGACGCCGTCGCCTATGGATCTCAGGGTGACCGACAGTCGTTCCTTTTCCGAAGCCAGCTCTTCTTCCGCGATCTTTCGTCGGTGCAGGTGACGTTGGACCAGCAGCCATGCTCCCGCCCAGGCCAGTGACAGCAATCCGATGCTCATGAGCCCGAGCAGCACCGTACCCTGGATTCTCCAACGCCAAAGCTCCAATTCATGGGACATCCGTTCCTCCATCGCGCGGGACAGTTTTGCAAGCCCCGTCGAATAGAGCTCTTTCTGAGTCTCGTACCCGGTGCCGCCCAGCACCGTCATGGCTTCCGCGGGACGGCCCACCCCGACCAAGCCCATGGCTACGGATTCCATCTCAAGAAGTCGGGAGTAGGCGAGCTTGATGTCTGCCGGGTAGTTCCTCCGGTATTCTTCCCTGGCGAGGGTGCTGCCGATTTCCGCGAGCGTCGCGTCGAGTTTTTCCTGTGCTTCCTGGTATCGGTTCACCCAGTGCGTATTCCCAGTTGCCGCGTGCATGCTCACGTACACCGTCAGTACCTCATTGAGATGCGCGACCTCACCTATGAGTTGCTGAAGCCTCAGTTCGGCTACCCCCATCTTTGACAGGGAGGCGTGCATTGACCACGCGGCATATGCCATCATGGCCAAGAAGACGACGCTTAGCGCCATGCCGAAAGACAGGGCTCTCATCACGTGGACGCGTCTCCGGGGACGCACTCCTTTCAAGAACGAGTCAATCCTCAAGCAATCCTCCCATGGCCTGGAATCGGTATGGAGATGAGATCGTAGGAAACTGGTGTGAGCGCGTGGTTGGGGTTGTGTGAGTTGATGGCTAAATCGTGGATGACCACGTTGGGGTGAATCTCATGGCGCCTGAGGAGAGCCCGGCACGTGAGTGCCGGGCTACGTGGAAGCCGCCACGCTTCGAGTGTTTTGAGACAGTTTCTTCCAGCCTACCAATCGGTGGGAACAGGCGGCAGCCCCTCCAAATGGCCCGTGAACGGCTACCCGGCCGCCCTGCGGAACACGTGGAACTTCGGCAAGGGAGTCACTGCGAAGCCGGTGGGAAGGCCCGAAAAATCCTGCACGGGAATTTCCCTGATCGCAAGCGTGTCCCCCTGTCGAAGCATCGTCGCGTGTGCGCTTCCGCCCAGAACCTTCCCGGTGCGTGGGTCGAGAGTCCCTTCTGCGGATTTCACCGAGAAGGTCACTTCGTCCGCGTTGACCTTGCACGCTCCTGCCGGAATTGTGTCGGTGAACCCTGCGGGTGCTCGGTGCCAGGTTATCGACTGAGGGCTGATAATCAGATAGTGCTCCTGGTTCTTCGGGTCCTGCCATTTCCCAACGAAGCTCTCGGGTATGGCCGGCCTCGTCTCCTGGGAGTGCGCGAGCGCAGAGAGGAGCACCACACACAGCAGACATGGAACCATTGCATACTTCATCGAACTTCTCCTTCTTTTCGATCCCCTTCAGGATAGACGAAGCTCAGTTCTCCGGTCAACCTTCGATGCGGAAACCTTCGCCGGTGTTGACGTTGCCCCGCGGGAGATGTATGCTGCCTGCCGGTCTTGAGCGCAGAGTGTAATAGGTCGGGAGGAACCGTAGTTGAACGGGCTTCACGAAAAAACCACTGTAGGTATAGAAGACGAAATCCAAAAGTCCTACCTGGACTATGCCATGAGCGTGATCGTCGGCCGCGCGCTCCCCGACTTGCGAGATGGCCTCAAGCCGGTGCATCGTAGGATATTGTATGCGATGTTCAGGGCCGGCAACCTCTGGAACAGGGCATACCGGAAAGCGGCAAGAGTGGTCGGCGATGTGATCGGTCAGTACCATCCCCACGGAGACACCGCGGTCTACGATTCGGTGGTCCGGATGGTGCAGCCCTTCTCGATGCGCTACCCCCTGATCGACGGCCAGGGGAACTTCGGAAGCGTGGACGGAGACGCACCCGCAGCCATGCGATACACCGAAGTACGCATGCATCGCATCAGTCAGGGGCTCTTGGACGACCTTGACAAACAAACCGTGGACTTTGTCCCAAACTACGACAATTCACAGGAAGAACCCACCGTACTCCCGGCAAGATTCCCTGTGCTTCTCGTGCTCGGTTCCCAGGGAATCGCGGTGGGCATGGCCACGAATATCCCGCCCCACAATCTCGGCGAAGTCATCGATGCGACGATTCACCTCCTGGGTAACCCTGATGCCTCAGTCTTTGACCTGATGCAACACCTTCCCGGTCCTGACTTCCCCACAGGAGGCTACATCCTCGGTCGCCAGGGGATCATCGAGGCGTACACTGCGGGCAGAGGCTCAGTCCGGGTGAGAGCCAAGGTCGAAGTCGAGGACGCGGGGAAGGGGTACGAACGGATAGTGGTCACGGAGATTCCCTACCTCGTCAACAAGGCAAGACTGTGCGAAGCTGTCGCGGAACTGGTGAAGGAAAAGAAGATCCCCGGGATCAGGGACCTCCGGGATGAATCGGACCGGCACGGAATGCGAGTCGTGTTCGAGCTGAAGAGAGACGAAAACCCGGACGTGGTGATCAATCAGCTTTTCAAGCACACTCAGCTTCAGACCACCTTCGGCGTACACCTGCTCTACGTGGATAACAACAGACCCAAACAAACAGGCCTGAAAGATGCCCTCCAGGGGTTCCTGGATTTCCGCCGGCAAGTGGTCATCCGCAGGACGCAGTTCGACCTGGCTAGGGCCCGTGAAAGAGCTCACGTCCTGGAAGGACTCATCGTTGCGCTGGACCACCTTGACGAGGTCATCACCACGATACGGGAATCGGAGAGCCCCCAGACCGCGAAGAAGGCCCTTGTCGAGAGGTTCGCGTTGACCGAAGTCCAGGCCCAGGCAATACTGGATCTGAGGCTTCAGAGGCTCACCGGGCTCGAACGGGAGAAGATCGTCCAGGAACACCGGGAGCTTCTGACCAAGATTGCGGAACTAGAGGGCATTCTGGCTTCTGAGGCGAAGATCTCGGCCATTATCGTGCAGGAGCTCCAAGAGGTCAAGGAGCAGTTCTCAGACCCGAGGCGCACCGAGATCCTCGATCAGGAAGGGGATATGCTGGACGAAGACCTGATCCCTCGCGGGGACATGGTGGTCATCTTCTCGAAGAAAGGGTACATCAAGCGGGTGCCGGAAGGCCTGTACAAGGCTCAAAGACCGGGCGGCAAAGGTCGGATCGGCGCGAGAGTAGGCGCCGAGGACATGGTGCACCAGATCATCTATGCCTCTTCGCACGACGTGCTGCTCTGTTTCACCAATCAGGGACGGGTGTACTGGCTACGGGTATTCCAACTCCCCGAAGAAACCCCGTACGCTCGAGGGAAAGCGGTCGTCAACCTGCTCAAACTGGAGCAGAACGAACGGATCGTAAAGATACTCCCCGTGCAGGAATTGAGCACGCAGGGGTACGTGGTTATGGTGTCCGCGAAGGGCAAGATCAAGAAGACCGAGATATCCGAGTTTTCGCGGCCGCGGTCCGCGGGGCTCATCGCGGTGACCATCGAAGCCGATGACGAGCTCGTGGACGTGGGCTTGACCACCGGCACTCACCACGTCTTGCTGGCAACCCGCAAGGGAAAAGCCATGCGGTTCGATGAGGACCAGGTGAGACCGATGGGGCGACAGGCCCGCGGAGTCACGGGCATCAGGATGAAGGAGGATGACGCGGTGATCGGCATGGAGGTGATCTCCGAGAGCGAAGGCACCCTCCTCACGGTGACCCGCAGCGGCTTCGGCAAACGGACCACACTGAAGGAATACCCTGTGAAGAACCGCGGCGGTCAGGGCGTGATCACGATCAAGTGCGACGCGAAGATCGGTGACTGCGTCGGGATCGAGCTGGTGGACGACTCTGATCATGTGCTGCTCGCGACCTCCGGCGGGAGGATCATACGGCTGAGCATGGAACAGATCTCCACCATCGGGCGCAATACCAGAGGCCGGACGCTCGTTAGGATGGACCCTGACGAATACGTGGTGGACGTGGCCCGTGCCGAATCCTCCGAGGAAGAAGAAGGAGTGGAGGACTACACGCCACCCGAAGAGGACATCGAGGAATCAGCGGAAGAGCCTGTCGAGGACCCTGATGAATCATGAGGAAGGCTGGAAACTCCTGGAACACACCGCGGACCTGAGAATCGAGTTTCGGGGTCGCACGCTCGGAGAGCTGTTTCTCCACGCGGGTTTGGGCTTGACGCAGGAGCTGGTGGGTCGGTCCGTGCCGGGGGGTTCGGTCGAGATCTCGGTCAAGCTGGACGCAGACGCTGTCGAAGAGTTGCTGGTCGACTGGCTGCGAGAAGTGCTGTTCCTGCATACGACCAGGGGATTCGTCATGACCGGAGCAAGCTTTTCAGCCATTTCCGAGCATGCGGTCGATGCGGTGCTCTTCGGGCGGCCCATGGAGCGCGGCGACGCCGGCGAAATCGAGGTCAAGGCGGTGACCTACCATGGGATTTCCGTGGAACAAGGGGACGACGGATACACCGCGCGAGTGGTCTTTGACATATAGGAGTGTTCTCTCGAAAGAGGTAGCCGTCCACTTACGTGCGGCCAAAATCCCCCTGCCCCCCTTTAGAAAACGGGGGGTTAGGGGGGATTTCGAAACAAGAAATGAACTGTGCCCATCCTTCGATCAAGGCATTCCCCCTCGTAAGTGAATGATGACCGAAAAAGAACACAAAGTAGCTTTCTCATTTGCTTTGCGCTCTTTGCGTGCTTTGCGAGAGGAAATCCGAATCGGGACTATTCACTCCGGAATGAATTCAGAATGACCCCCGAAAGTTCCGTGTTTGGTGAGCGCACATCAGGCCTCTGGTTGTTGTGGGTCTTCGTCGCATCAGGAGTGCTCCTGTTCCCCGTGCGAGTGTACGATCGGGAGATCTTCCTGTGTGTCAACGGGTTGCACTCGCCCTGGACAGACCCCCTTTGGCTCGGCCTGACCACTGCGGGTGACGGATTCCTGTTGGCGATCGTGCTTGGCGCCTCTGTGGTGGTGAATCCGAGGGTTGCCGCGCTCGGGTTGACCCTGCTGGTAGCGTCATCGGTGGTCGTGCACGTAATCAAGGCAATGGCCGACACTCCCCGTCCCGCAGCGGTGCTCGAGGGAGTCCACGTGCTCGGACCACTCCTGCGGGGAGGGTCGTTCCCTTCGGGACACAGTGCGTCCGCGGTATCCGCTGCAGTGGCAATCGCCCATTTCTGCCCCTCCAGGCCGGGAAAGGCGCTCGCGATCACTGCCGGCGCGCTGATAGCGATCTCCAGGGTCTGCGTGGGGGCGCATTTTCCGAGTGATGTGCTTGCGGGAATGGGAATCGCCGCGGGGCTCGGTTTTTTGGCTCTGTCGTGGGACGGCTGGAAGAGGTTCGTACCGAAGATTCCGACTCGGGGCTCGCTTGGGTTCAGAGCGGCCGTCGCCATGGAGTTGGCAGCGTGCGTGATCGGTCTGTCCTTCTATTCGGCCTTCTTGGCGGAATGGGGAATGGTGTCCGCAGGCATCTCGCTCGGGTGTCTGGTGTTCGTGTGTGCGGGATTGGGCAATGTCAACGCGCTTTCCGGGGGAAACCGCCGCAAAAAAGGGTTGTCCCCCGGACACCGAAACCTCTCGGAATAGTGGCTGGTTGGCCGAACGCAGACGCCGAATCAGGTCCTCGCCAAGCAACCAATATCCCAATAATGCTTGGTGGAGGAGTTCCCGGAGGCCCTTGTGCAAGAACCTCCACGGCAGCGTCACTGCCACAACGAACCATGGAAATGCCGAAGTGCTCCATGTGAGACAACCCTTCGGCGACCAGCGGGAGCCGTATGCTCCAAAAGTTCCCATGAAAGTCCTCCGGGGGAAACCCTTTTGCAAAAGGGTTGTCCCCCGGACCCCCTTCCGAAAACTTTTGAGATATTAGGTTTTTCTGACCATGTCGCGGGTTCTCGGGATGTCGGGAGATGACTTTCATATTTCGTTGTGGCGTCATGCCATGACTGTTCTTGGGGATGGGGGTCCGGGGGAAGGGACTTCTTTCAAGAAGCGGCTGGGAGCCGCAACCAAAATTCGCGTCCCCTTTCTCGGTCCGCATGAAGACCCAGGGCGGGGCCGGTTGGTTCTGCGCACGCGAAGAAAGGCACGTTGCCTGCTCTCAGAACCGGCGAGCAGAAGATTTCTTCTCGGCTGGAGAAGAAATTCCACATTATTGATAAGAAGTCCCTTCCCCCGGGAACTGCATTCCTGGGGAGGATTTGCGATGTCTGTTTCGCTGCCTTTGGCGGCTTTGCACGATGAAGAAGGGAGCACGGTTCCGGAAGGCCTGCCCATGGTAGTGGACGCGCATGTGCATCTGTTTCCGGACCCGTTGTTTCAAGCGATTTGGACCTGGTTCGACCATTTCGGGTGGCCGATTCGGTACAAGCTTTCCGCGACGGAGGTGGTGGAGTTCCTGGTATCCCGCGGCGTACGGCGAGTGGTCGGTCTCCATTATGCACACAAGCCCGGAATTGCAGGGAAACTGAATTCCCACATGGCTCAGTTGTGCCAGACGTACCCGCAACTCACCGGAACCGCGACAGTCTTCCCCGGCGAGCCGGATACCCCGCGGATACTGGCCGATGCCTTTGAGATCGGGTTACGCGGGGTCAAGCTTCATGCCCACGTGCAGTGTTTCGACATGGAGAGCGTGGCCATGCACGAGGTCTTCCGCGTCTGTGCGGACTTTGACAAGCCGTTGGTCGTGCACTTCGGTCGAGAGCCCAAGAACCCGTTCTTCCCGTATCCGAAAGACCCGTATGAGGTCTGCCGTGCCGACAAATTGGAGAAGGTGCTCGCCGCCTATCCCGCGTTGAAAGTGTGCGTTCCCCACATGGGCGCGGACGAATACGAGGACTATTGCCGCCTCCTCGAACGATACGACAACCTTTGGCTGGATACGACCATGGTCTATGCGGATTATCTTCCGGGTCCCGAGCCGCCGCGGCTGGCTGACATTCGACCGGATCGAGTCCTGTTCGGCACGGATTTTCCCCACATCCCGTACGCGTGGGATCGTGAGCTCAAGAGGATCGCAGGAATGAGCCTGCCGCACGACACTCTTTCCGGCCTTCTGGGAGGGAATGCGCTGAACCTGTTCGGTCTCGGTTAGAAACGGACTTGGGACCGGGGGTCGGTTTCGGAGACTTCCAGGTCTACAAGTTCGGTGATGTGGCATCCCCCATGATGTCTCAGAGAAGGACAAGAGTAGATCCGGACACTGTCTCAAAGTCGGGAACGATGAGGAAATCTTCTCACCTGGGGTATGTTCCCAGACACCCTGCTCATAGCAGATCGCGAAGTCCCCGGCAGCGTCTCTACGTGGTGGACAGGGCCCACAGGTATAACGACGCAGTGGAACCGTAAGGCGAGTACCTCTTTCGATACCGTTCGAACTGTTCTTTACCCAGCTCTTTCAACCCGTACAGATTCATTATGCCGCGGCGAATGCCAAGATCACCCCAACTCAGCACATCCGGCCGGCACAGTGAGAATATGAGGAGCATCTCTGCCGTCCATACGCCGATGCCGTTGAGCGAGGAGAGCCTCTCGATGACTTCAGTATCAGATAAGGTGTGCATCGCATCGGGATCGAATGCTCCGGAAAGCGCCGCCTCCGCCAAACCCTTTATATAGGTGGCCTTTCTCATGCTCATCCCGCATTGCTGAATCATGACCGTTTCCGTTGCCGCGATGGATGCAGGCGTCACTTCATCCAAGAGGTCGTGAAGCCTCGCACACACCGTCCGGGCGGATTTGCTGGAAATCTGCTGTGCCACCACGCTCTGGACGAGGGCGGTAAACAGATCCGGTGTGACCTCTCGCTCTATCAAGCCGATCCTCTCAATCGCAGCGCCAAGCTTCTTGTCGCGCCGCGACAGGTATTCCACTTCTCCTTGTCCGTACTCAAATATCTTCATCTTGCTCTTTCCGCGTTGACCAGTGCCACGCATCCCCGCGCTTGGAGGTTTCTTCGATACCTGTTCCCTCTCCCCCGCGTTCTTCGCGGCCTGTGAAGAGATGTTGAACCCCGGCGGTGCCGGGCAAAGGCACTCCCATCCCCTGTGAGCCGTTGGCATTCCAGGAGTTTTCGGTTGGGGTTTTCCCCGGCAATCCTACCTTCTACTAATAGGGTTCGATTTCTCCTTTTTTCGAGAAGAAATCTTCGGGCCGGCAGCTCTGGGAGCAAGCAAGGTGCCTTCTCTTCGCTTGCGTAGAACCAACCGGCCCCGCCCTGGGTCTTCATGCGGACCGAGAAAGGTGGACTCGAATTTTGGTTGCGGCTCCAAGCCGCCTTTTACTAATGAGGTTCGATTTCTCCTTTTTTCGAGAAGAAATCTTCGGGCCGGCAGCTCTGGGAGCAAGCAAGGTGCCTTCTCTTCGTTTGCGTAGAACCAACCGGCCCCGCCCTGGGTCTCCATGCGGACCGAGGAAGGTGGACGCGATTATTGGCTACGGCTCCCAGCCGTTTGGTTGCGGCTCCCGGCTGCCTTTTGGCAAAGCGGCTTGGTATCACCACGTGCCGCGAAAGACCTTGGTATACGCTTCCACTCCGTAGAGTAGCGCAACCACGGCATCCAGACGGGTTAGTGCCCCTTTTCGCAAATACGGTTCTGGCTCCCCTGGGGCTTCGTGCCCCAGTTGTGGGGGCCGGCGTGCCTGCCGGCACGGAGGCCGGTCGCTACAATGGGAGAGTCCGAAAAATGCGTGACCGAACTTACGCCCTGGAGTACTTAGCGACCCTTGGACCATGAGGGAATCTGCTTGCACGATCTCCTCAGCCAGCCGCCGCACCATCAGGCCCAGCCAGCGGACTTTCGTGTCAGGATCGAACGGCTTCAAGACCTCGCCGGCTGTCTTCAGGAACTGTGCGGGGCCCAGTTCCGTGTCGCTCAGGAGAAGCTCCAACTTCTCCGGCAACTTGGCCGGCGCTCGGTCTCCGCGAACCCGGGGGATCGGCAACGCCTGGATCTCTGCCGCTGAAATGTAGTTGTTGGTGCTGGTGAGCCTGAGTCGCCAGTTTAGGAGACTCGAGTTGAGCAGGCCCAGAAGGTAGTGCATCGGAACCGAGATCTCCGTCAAGGAGTTGGTCATGTCCCCAAGAAGGCTTCCCTGAGCGGCCGGCGCAGCCTTGAGTCTCCGCTTCGTGTCCATGTTCACGACCCTGCCCACGACTATCCGCTCGGTTTTCCAGGGAGTTCCGGGTCGAGGGCTCGCGCCGAGGAAGTCTCTCTCCACCCAGTCGAGTCTCCCTCCCCTGGGCGACGGGTGTATCACCCTGAACGGAGTCACGTGCTCTCCGCGAATCAAGGGAAGTCCCGTGGGTTTCGCGGTCACGAACCTCCGGTGAACCGTGAGATTCACTTCACCTTGGTTGACTCGCGCCACCGCAGGTGACCCGTGGTGTCCCCCAAGCGGCGCGTCACCCATGAGCGCCTTCAGCAAAGCCTTTTCTTCCGCGCTGCGGACCAGAGGGACCCTCATGCCCGGTTCCACGAGGAGGTCACGCGTGATTTCTATGCCTTCGTCTTCGGGGATTGGCCCTGAGCCGTTCCAGAACGCAGGTGTAATCGCGTCGGTGCCGGACCCCTTGACGGTAATCAGAATCAGGAAGGCCTGCGTGACCCCCGGGAAGACCTTGGCCTTTTCCGGAATAATCGTGATCTCTCTCACGCGGGAGGACTCAAGCAACCGGCTTCTGAGCTTCTCCGCGGTGGAATCCGCGAGCAGAGTGGCCGGCACGATGTACCCCAACGCGCCCCTGTCTCTGAACAGCTCCAAGCCTCGTTCGAGCATGAGTCGGTACGTGTTGATCTTGCCGTGACAGGTGCTCATGGTCTTTCGGAAGTAGGCCTGATCACACCTGCGCTCCTGGATGCCCGACTCTCGCTCGGAGAGTATCTCGTACGGCGGGTTTCCGACCACTGCGTCGAAACCGGGTACCGCTCTGCTCCACACCTCGGGAAATTCAATGGGCCAGTGGAAGGGACGCTTCTTGTCCACCCACTCCGGGAACGAGGAAGGGTCAGCCTTTGGGCCAAGGTACATGCGGGCATGGACGAAGTCCGCGTCGGCTCTGGACGTGCCGTACCGAGAATCGTGACGGAACCTCTCTCCCACGAGCGAATTCCCGACCCTGAGGTTCGGGGCCGGATCACATGGCGGCTGGCAGCCAAGGCCATGCGGCTGGGAGCCGCGGCCAATCATCGCGCGGGCCTTCCTCCACTCGCACGTGCTTCGTTGGCGGTCAGTGTTGGTCCCACCAACGGTTGCACTCGCACCCACCAAGGCCGAGGGGACTGTTCGATGCGGCTCTCTGCGGTCACGGGTCTTTGCCAGGGCATTTCTGACCAGCAGCGACCTCGCGATGCCGACCGCGATGGGGTCCAGATCTACCCCGTAGAGACAGTGCCGAAGCACGTGGCATCGTACGAGCGTCTCTTCGTCCATGGAGCCGCACGAGCCGAGTCCCGGGGCCTCTTCACGGAGCCTCTCGCTGATTTCGGCAAGGCACTCGGACAACTGTCCCGCGTCTCGGGCTCCTGCAGCGAGTATCCGCGAAGTAAGCTGCCCCAGGACTTCGGCCAAGAAGATGCCGGTACCCATCGCGGGGTCGAGCACCTTCAGAGTGAGCAGTTGGGGTAGAGTCAGAGGCCCCAGGGCATCGAGGGTCCCACACACGATGTGCGCCACAATGCGCTGAGGCGTGTAGAACAGGCCCTGATTTCGTTTGCCCAGCGGGTTCGGAACCAAGCTAGGAGCACCGTTGACCGCGCTCAACGAGAACCCTCGCAGGAATTCGTAGAGCTCGCCGACCTCCCCGGCCGACAACGGTCCTATCTCGTCGAGGGCCTCCCGGAAAGCCCCCATGAAAGACTTACGGGCGAAACCCTCTTTCACAAAGTCTTCCGGGGGAAACCCTTTTGAAAAAGGGTTGTCCCCCGGACCCCCTTCCGAAAACTTTTGAAACATCGGGTGGTTCTGGCCA
>JBFMAA010000121.1:0-17915 GCA_040755955.1 Thermodesulfobacteriota bacterium | reverse complement strand
TTACGATGAATACCTGAAACTCGGTCTTCCTATTGGCAGTGGACTCATTGAAGGTACTTGCAAGAACCTGATAAACGATCGGATGGAAAGGTCAGGCATGCGCTGGTCTCAGGAAGGTGCTGAGGCTGTTCTCAAGCTCAGAGCCCTCCACCTCACGGATCACTGGGACGATTTCTGGGAATTTGCCGTCGCTCGGGAGAAAAAGACGCTTAACAGCTCCTACCCGCCATCCCGCAGAGAGACGACAGATCTGGAATCAACCGGACAACGCTACCGCCGAAGCCGTCCTCCAGGATTGGCTCGGTCGTGCCGAGGCGTCAGGTATCCGAATAGTGAAAAAATTCGCGCACACCTTGGCCACATACCGTGCCGGATTCCTGGCATACTATGACTATCCAATCTCCACGGGCCCCTTGGAGGCCACGAACAACAAAATCAAGACATTGCAACGGCAAGCCTACGGCTTTCGTGATCAGGGATTCTTTATACTCAAGATCTATGCCTGTCATCTATCCACGTCCGCACTTGTCGGATGAGCCGCATTTCCCTGATCATACTCGATCTCGTCATTCCGGAGATGGGGGGCAAGCAGCGCTTGCAAAGGCTTCTTGAGATTAACTCGCAGGTAAAGGTCCTGATAACAAGCGGTTACTCCTTGATGGGATCGGAAAGTGACGCCATAGCACTCGGAGCGAAGGCCTCCGTTCCCAAACCCTATGACATGAGACAACTTCTTCTGTCCGTTCGTGAGGTCCTTGACAAAGAGTGACGCTAGTCCGTTTACTTGGCAGGTGAATGTGCGCCGACCAGGCAGGGCAATCACGAAATGATAAAGCCTCGCCGAAATGTCACTCGGACATTCAAACCCAACGCGTATGACTGGAGAAGCAGTGCCTCCCCATCGAGAGAAGGTAAGCGCTCACCGGGTACCGGAGGTTCTCTCGCGAAGCAGGCAAGGACTGCAAAGGAAGTCTCTATTCAGCTCTGCGGTCTTGGAGTTTCTTACACGCGATCGTACTGCCCGATCCGGCTACGTGATCCAAGTAGGACGATTTCTCGTGTCTTTACGGGCGGTTTTTCTTTTCTTCTCTGCGCCCTCTGCGTCTCTGCGTGAATCTTCTTTTTTCGCCGTGAACGCTTACGAGAGAAGACGGCTTGGCACACGTGAAGGAGAGCACCGGGAGACGAAGATGCCGAGACCGAATTGTTGGGAATTATCTTCCCGGCCGTTGAGGTCGGCAGCCGGCAGCCTTCCGTGAAGGGCGTCGACTTCCACCACAATTGCTCTCAGGCTTCGATCCGCTGTTGAAGTACCAGGAGTTCCTCTCGTACGCGGTCAATCTCCTTTTCAAGGTTTAGGATAGCCTGAGGAGCTTGTTCAAGGTCCCCAAATTTGGCGACGGTCTCAACCCTCAACGCCGCTTGCTCCGCCCCTGAGGCTGCGAAGTTGCCTACCGATCCTTTCAATGTGATAGCTGCCTTCCCCATGCGATCCGGATCGTTCTGCTCGAAAGCTTCTCGTATCTCTGTCAACAGCTTGGGGCTGTCGATGAGGAAGAGGTCGAGGACCTCCCTCAAGAGCGCCGGATCACCCCCGGCCCGTTCGAGGATCCGGTTCTTGCCGATAGCTTCGGGGTACACATGGGAGACGGGGGCCTGGCATACTCCCTCCCGGCACTGAACCGTCACCTCCTCGATCTTTTGGAAGACGGCCTTGGCGTTTATAGGCTTGGACAGATAGCCATCCATACCCGCCTCAAGACATTTCTCTTTGTCTCCTGCCATAGCATATGCGGTCATCGCAATAATGGGGATATGCCCTCCCGCGTCTCTCTCGCGATCCCTGATCGCCCTCGTGGCATCGAGGCCGTCCATCATAGGCATCTGAACGTCCATCAGGATCAGGTCAAACCCACCCTGTTCCAGAATCTGCAGGGCCTCCTGACCATGCCTCGCAACGGTTACCTCGTGGCCCATCTTCTCAACCATTCTCTTGGCAAGCTTTTGGTTCACGAGATTGTCCTCAGCCAGAAGGATGCGGAGGCGACGTTTGACCTCTCTGATGGAATGTCGTGTGACAAGAGTCGGACGAGCATTGACTGAAGAAGGTTCCTGAAGGACCCTCGAAATGGTCATGAGAAGCTCCGCCTGCTTTATAGGCTTCATCAAGTAAGCTGAGATTCCCAGCTTGAGGCATCTCGACGCATCTCCACGTTCTCCGGAGGACGTGAGCATTATGACCGTCGACGGGCAAACGCCGGGGGCCTCGTTTAGCCGCTCCACCAGCTCAAATCCGTCCATCTCCGGCATCATGCAGTCCGTGATGACCAGAGCGAAAGGCCTTCCCTCTTGGCAAGCCTTCTGTGTAGCCGCCAATGCCGCCTTTCCACTGTCAACAACGGTCGGGCTCATCTCCCAGTAGAGGAGGACTTGCTCCAGGACCTGTCTGTTTGTGGCATTGTCGTCAACGACTAAGACAGGTAAATCCTTGAGCCGCTTCATGTCCGGCAATACGGAGGGTTGCGGTGCCTCCGGCGCGAGCTTGAAAGGAACAGTGAAGTGGAAGGTGCTTCCCTGGCCGGGTTCACTCTCCACCCATATCTCTCCCCCCATGAGTTCGCAGAAGCGAGACGTTATGGCAAGCCCGAGGCCCGTACCGCCGTAGTTTCTTGACGTGGAACCGTCTGCCTGTTCAAAGGCTCGAAAGATCGAGTGCTGCTTGTCCTTGGGAATGCCGATCCCTGTATCCCGCACGGAGAAGTGGAGGACGGTCTCCTTTTCGGTTCGCAGTTCACTTCTGACGGATACGGCTACCTCTCCCTTGTCGGTGAACTTGATGGCGTTACCCACCAAATTGATGAGTATCTGACGCAGTCGTCCCGGGTCGCCTATTACGCCATCCGGAATCTCAGGTGGAACGTGATAGATAAGTTCGACACCCTTCTTATGCGCCTGAACTCCCAGAATGGTCATGGCGTCTGAAAGAGTGTCCCTTAATGCGAAGTCCACGTCTATCAGGTCGAACTTCCCCGCTTCTATCTTCGAAAAATCCAAAATATCGTTGATGAGTTTGAGCAAGGAATCTGCGGACACTCGTACCGCATCAAGATACTCGTATTGCTCGGCAGTGAGCTGTGTGTTCAGGGCAAGTTCCGTCATACCCATGATTCCGTTTATCGGTGTCCTGATCTCATGGCTCATGTTCGCGAGGAATTCGCTCTTCGCACGACTGGCTCCTTCGGCAACCTTTCGAGCTTGAACAAGCTCCCTTTCCACTTGCTTGAGATCGCTGATGTCCCGCAGGATGACCACCATCCCGGCGGTATTTCCGGCATGATCGTTATATTTCGAGGCGCTCAAATGGATGTCCAGCCGACGTCCGTCCTTGGTGAGACGCCTTGTCTCCAGACCGCTGACGGACTCGCCGTCCACGAAAATGCGACGAATCGCTGTTGCGGTAGTCTCCGCCTCTGAATCCGGGACAAACGGTATTCGCCTTCCCCGGACCTCATCGAAGGTCCACCCGAACGTGACCGTGAACGCGTTATTTAGATACCTGGGAAAGCCCGATGCATCATAGACCACCACCGCATCCGGGGTTGAATCGAGTAGTGAACGGTAAAGCTCGTGTGTTTTCTTTGATTCCTCGTACAGGTCTCTAAATTTCTGCTGCGTCTGGGCGATGGCCATTTGCGTCTTGCGAAGCTCGGTTATGTCTTCGCAGGTCATCAGATACTCTCCCGAGGACAGACGCACGGCCTTGAACTGTATGGCCTTCTCGGTGCCGTCTTTGCACGTTACGGAAAAGTATCTTGCCATCGTGTCATCCGTGTCGGCTCCCGTAACGTACGCGTTCCAAGAAGCTCTGACCTGCCTTCTGTATTCCGGATCGGGAAACGCTCGCTTCAACCACTGTCCAGCGTCGGAAACATCGTCCAGATCGTATCCGAACAACCGCTGGAATTCAGAGTTGAGGTATCGGAACCTCCCATCATTGCCGATGATGACCATGCCGAAGGGAGCCTGTTCCGATAAGGAATGGAGTCTTTCCTTTTCCGATTTCAACAACTCTTGGGTCCGCTTGTGGTCGGTAATGTCCCTAAGCGCCACAAGAGTCCCGGCGGGATTCCCCTCATGATTGTTGTAACGAGAAGCGCTGATGCTCACATCCAGAAGGGAGCCATCTTTGGTGAGTCGTTTCGTCTCAAACCCGCTCTCAACAACGCCCTCCCTGACTATCCTTTCCAGACGCAGCTCGGTGGTTTCCTTTTCGGAATCCGGCACATAAGGCATATGTTGTCCCTTGATTTCCTCCAGAACCCAGCCGAACGTCCGAGTAAATGCCTCGTTGACATACTGAGTTCCACCCTCCAGATCGTACATCACTATGGCATCAGGGGTTGAATTGAGAATGGTACGATATATCTCTTCCGTTCTTCTCGATTCCTCATACAGGAGCCGATACTCCTCGTGACTCCTCTGAACGGCCTCCTCAGCCGACTTCCGATCCGTCAGGTCTAACATCACCACCACGTTCCCTGCGAAACCGCACAAGTCGTCTCCGAAGCTTGCCTTACTGAGAAGGAAATCCCTGTGGATCCCGTCGGCGCATTCAATGTTGGACACGCACGAGCGTCCTCCCCTTTCGCTCAGGCAGTCTATGCTCATGTCATTGCAGAAATAGCTCACGTCCCTTCCGCATGCTTCGCTGACGTCGCCAATTGTTCGTCCGACGATCAAGTCTTTCGGCAACCCTATGATCTGTTCGTGAAAGGCCGTGTTGCATCCCTGGTACTCCCCTCTCGTGTTGCAATAGAAGATCGGGTTGGGAATAGTGTTCAGCAAGGTGGTGAGGAATTGCAGGTTTGTCTGCAATGCATGCTGTATGCTCTTTCGATCCTCAATCTCGGCCGCCAGACGGTTCCTGCTCGCCCCGAGCCGTCGGTCGATACGGCCCAGATACAGATAGAACACTCCACCGAGTCCGGCACCCACAAGGAGACCTATCACCACCAGGATCAGGGAGAGGCTTCGGACTTCCGCCCGCAGTTGAGTGATGTCATTCATCACCACTAAATAGCCGAGGGTGCGGTTTCTTGCGTCAGTAAGCGGGACAAAACCCAATCCGTAAGACCGCCCATCGCTCGAAGTCTGATACTCGATCTTCTTTCCTGCATGGTGAGACTTGACCAGGTCCTGAAGCCCAGAAGGAGGCTTCTCCAGGGTGAGTTTCGTGAAAACGAAATCCGTGAAGTCACCATGTTCATGGCTGGGAGGAGGTGGTCCTGGAGCGTCAGTGAATTTCGCAGCATCCAGGTAGTGCACGTTCAAGGCGATTGCCAATTCCAGGCCGAGCGCTTTGGACAGTTCATCGCTTAGCTGCTTCAATTCCAGGCCCACCTCGATATAACCCGACAATTCGCCGTTGATCCGCCATGGATGGACATTGCGAAAAGCCAAGGCTCCGAGTGGTCCAAAT
This sequence comes from Thermodesulfobacteriota bacterium, assembly GCA_040755955.1. Lineage (GTDB taxonomy): Bacteria > Desulfobacterota > Desulfomonilia > Desulfomonilales > Desulfomonilaceae > JBFMAA01. The sequence continues at coordinate 12,436 of JBFMAA010000121.1, read as the reverse complement.
TCCAGCCCGTGGGACGGTTTGCCGTCGCGAGCAGCCGTGTCCATCGTGAATCCTCGAAGAGTGTCTCCAAATTTGCTCGGGCTATGTACTCGCAAGAAGCAGACCCGGTCCGGATCTACAAAGTACAAATGAGTCACCCCGTGGTTCGTCAAGAAACCATCGAAGAGCTGACGGGAATAGGCCAGCAAGCGGTTGCGATCCCTTGCAAGCCAAGCCCTCTGAAGGTTTTCATCTCGTTTCAGGAACTCAACCATACTATCGAGAAGTCTCGTGTCTTCCATTAGCCTCATGGCATAGACATGGTGGACTCCGGACAGCTTCTCTCGCATCTGGTCTGCGGCTCGCAGCGTCTGGAGCCGGTACACGCTGAAGAGCGAGATACCCAGCAGAATCACCCATGCCAAACCCAGGGGAAAAATCAAACGTGCCCCAATATTCTGGTCGGACTGGTTCATCGAGACAAGCCTTCCATTGCTGTCCTTGGACTAGGGGTTATTCCGGGAGTAGTATGGGCTACTGTAATTCGGTTTCTTATTTGCACGCAAACGTTTTCCGGGCGAATCTGCACCGGCTCAGGGCTTGTCGGAGGGTATTGCCTGGCTGAACTCGATCCGGCCGTCCGCGTGGAACCGTGGCAAGCCGCTGGAGGCCTGGAGAGGGACTCCACGGCAATCGCCTGGGCTGAGGCCATAGCCTCTCTGTGGGTCGATGCCTACGTCAGCCGGCGCATCAAGCTCGCTTGGTTCGGCCCAAAGAACTGGATCTCAGGTGCCGCCTATCCGCAACCCTGTCGGATTTCAATCCTGCGGAGGCTCGTATGGCTGACCGGGCTTGAGGATATGGAAATTCAGAAGTCCTTCCTCTTCCATCACTCTCTTGTAGAAGTCACACGCCATGCACGAACCGAGTTTCTGAGCGAAAGATCCCTGGATCTTGCCCCCGCAAAGGGTTCCGCAGACGGCCCAACAAATTCTCCCTCCTTTCCGGCCTTGGTTCAGTCCGTCTGCCGAGGTATCGGTCGCGGCCGGGCAAACGCCGATCTCATTTGCCTTAGCGCCTCCCGGCTCCCTTCCGCACTGCTTGTACTCCCAGCAATTCTGGCGAGGCATTTTCGTCTCCCGTATGCCTTTGCGATCGTGTCCCCGACTATACGACTCGGGAATACACCTTCAGATATGGTAACCATTCAAGGACTTCCAATCAAGAAAATACTACGACCCGATTCGTGCTGAACTTCCGGAATGGACTACTGCACTGCATTTTGACGGCGAGTGACGGGGATTCGTCCACGATGTTGTACGTCTCCTACCATGGAAAGGGGTCTCGGGGTACTGTCTGCCACGAGACGCACCAGTTCCTGGTTGTAGGCGTTGTTTCCTCCGCCTGGACTAGTCCTACACGGTCGAACTGTAGAGCCCGAAAGTTTGCATTGCGTGCGCACCTCAATCTGCTCGCTGTCTGTTTCAGCCGGTTTGCGAGCCTCCTCTACCGACAAGTCCACTTCCTGCCTCCAGCCAATCCGGCCCTGCCTGTAGGGTTTCACACTGAATGGTCAGAAAGGAGAAGGATTTCTCAGAATAGACCGGACATCGGACGAGAGTTTTCACGGTAGGTGGACGAGGGACCGGATCTCGGTTTGACCTGTGGTATGAAGCGGGCGGTGGCTTGGTGGAGCGACCGCCCGAAGCATGTACGGGTCCCGGTGGATCCGTACCAAAGGTGATCCGATGATACTGGCTGTGTGTGTTTCCCTCAATGAAATTCTGTAGTAACGCTCCTTGAAAATCGCGGATACCATAATTAAGTTCTTCAACGCGAGATAGGGTGGCACTGTTTCGCTGAGAACTAAGGAGGTGGCGTGATCAATGGTCAATGGGTCATTGGCCGCCTGCACCTCGTCCGCAGCCACAATAATCTGGCTGTCACTGTCCACCGCCATCTCTCCATTTAAACCCCTGGACAAACGCCTTGGTGGCCCCGTCGAGCATGATGCGGCTCTCCGGATCGGTGAAATTCTGCCATCACCGATCTGAAGAAATCGACGGGAACGCGAAATGGGAATCACGTCCGCAACACCCCCCGTGAGCGCTTACAGCGGTTCTCGAAAGTAATTTCCGATTCCAGGTCGGCCTGATCCTGTGGGGCAGGCCTTCCAGGCTGCCAATCGGTTGAAACTAATGAGAACCGGTGTACGTCGGCTACTTCTCTACGCTCCCTAAGCTGCGGTGCATCTGTCCTGGCACGTCAACGATTCCCCGTGACGGATATTCACTCTTTCTCTTGCCCGCGGTGCGGTGCACCCCATATCCCACGCTGCTTCTGCCTGGCTTCCAGTTCATCCTGCTTCAGGGTCGTGTCATGGGGCGCGCCCCGTCGATCCCAGTACATGAGGCCACGGCGCAGAAGCGTCCGGTTGACTAATTGTCCGTCCACGTGAAGCCAGACTCGCTCGCGCCCGTATTGATCCAGGCCTGTGTGTTCGACAAGGACTTTCTTCCCTGCCGTTGCCTGGCGAATGAAGTCTCGAACCTGCGTCGCCACATCTTCGAAGCGCTCGGGGCACACCACGCCGTAGAGCCCTGCGATCCATTGACCACCATCCCGTTCCAGTTCCAGTGTCCCGCAATCGAGCACCCGCACCACGCGGGATTCAACCGTGAAGGGTTGGCCCGGCTTGCACGGGCAATTGCTGAGCCCCCCATCCTTGCACCTGTACATCCCGGACGACGCTTCACAGTCACCCAGACCGCCGTGCCTGGCACAACAGGCTCGCGACGCGGACGAATCCGTCACGAACAGACCACTCAGCAAGCCTGCAAGCAGCATGGTGGTCCAACTGCAGTCGTGTATTCTTCTTTGCATGTTTCTCCTGCAATGCCGGCGTTCACAGTTCCGGGGAGTTTCACCCTCACCTTGCCCCTCCCATCAACGGGGGCGAACAGCAAGTCCCCTGTCTTGGCGGGAGAGAGAAGGATGCCAGAGACTTCTCCAGTTTCACGGTCCCGCGAATTTCGAGGCGCCGTACCATACCCAAGTCCGGTCATCACATGAGCACCTCCAGGCGCGAGACGCACACAACGAAGCATTGAAATACGACCCCTACCGGCGTCCGGCAGCGATGCCGACCGTCCGGCGGCGACCAGCGGGAGCCGCCCAATCTCAAGAGTTTAAGGGGATGGGGGGCCGTCCCTGAATCCGCCTTTGCCAAGCCAAGCCGCCAGCCAGCCGCCTGACTGACGCTTGTTGAGCGCCTTGAGCTCCATGGCAGCCCTGTCATGACTGATGCGTTCTGCCACCAAATCCTTGTAGATACGGTTTGCCCTTTTTCGTCTTCTCACCGCGTCCCCTGCGTCGAGGAATGCCTCCAAGGAGTCCACCAGCCCTCGCCACCACGTCTTGCCGTGCGATGCTCCGAGCGTAGCCTTGATCTCGGACAGCCTCTGCCCCATCCTCGATTCGATCAGTGCAAGCTCCGCCTGAAAACGCTCGGTGTGCAACATCGGATTGTTCTGCGCATCCGCGAGAGTCCTTGTCACCTCGTCTTCACAGAGAAGCCCGTAATCCTGGAACGCTGAGAGCTCCGAAACTCCACTTTCGACGATGTCGAGCTTGTTCCCCGATACTATTCGCTGACAGGCTGCATGACACTGCTGCCACGCGAGCCATTTGTACACGAAATCCAAGCCGGTCCCCTTGATGTTCTGTATCCCCATGATTCTGTTCAGCATGCCCGGCGGTGTCTCCCGACATATCCTGTCAATTACCTGATCGCCGCTTGCGTGGTAATCCTCCATGACCACAAATCGACTCATGAACCATTCCCTGGCGAGCTTCTTGAAATCTCGGTCCAGCATGGGAAGGGAGGGCTCGATGGCCGAGCGAACTCTCTCACTGAATTCCTCATAATCGCGCAAACCCGCGCGGAGTGCCTCCATGTGCTGGGTGATCTCCTCGCTGAAGCCGGCCAGGCCGCGCTCTTCAAGACCTTTTTTCAATGCCGGGAGATCGTCCCACAGATCGGCCAGGTCGGATCTGTCAACGGTTTCCTCCACACCTTCCAGCATGGCTTGCAGTCTCTGTCGAATCTGCTCGCCGGAGGTTGGGATGCGCAGCCGCCGTGCCGTTTCCGCGAGCACCGTTTCGGGTTGCGCACCTTCGGAGTTGCCCTTGGGGGAGAGGGTCATCTCTCGTGCAGCATCATCCCAGGCTTGCCCAATGAATCCCATCAAACCCAATACGTTGGAACCGATAAGGAAATGCCGATCTGCCGCGATGTCCTCAACCAGGATGGAGGCAAACACACGGGATCTTGAGATCCGATCGGCACGGTTGTTCACCACGGTGCTGATCATGATTCCAGGATGGGTCTCAGGATGCACCGCGTCGAACCCCATGCGAGTCCAGTTGCTCAGGGTCGCGAAGCGTTCGTTCGCGGACATGCCGTTGACGAATTCGAGCCGCCGGCCGCGAATTGTGGCAGTCGGAAAGACCTTGAGAACGCCAATATCGGGAACGACCCGGTCCGCAATCTCCTTGGCCGCGAAGTCTTCATCGATGCCGAGCTCTTTGGCCAGACGCAGCACCAGGGCTATGTTGTTCGGGTGTTCCTGGTACGGGAATCTCGCCAGAAGATCTGGAGTGAGCAGTCCCGGTTCAATCCACCCCACAGGGACCAACTTCGTATCGAGCGCTTGGGCGCCTGCTTCCAGCACAGGTCTCATCTCCTGCTCGGAGGTTACGAGCACCCTGTTCTTGGGAATGAAATTGCACATCACCTGCGGGATATTGACGCCTGCCGGTCCTTGAATGTCTTCGTGATCCGGATAGGTGTTCGTAATCGTGGAGTAGTCATCTATTGCCCATTGGCGCTGCAGGATCTTCACGAACGAGGGGTTGAGCCCCATGCACTCCCAGAGGAACACATCGCTGCGAAGCTGTCGTCCCATTACCATTATGGTGTGATGCTCCCAGATGGTGGCTTTGTCGTAGGACCTGTAGATGAACATCTCGCGTGTCTTGCCGAAAGGATACGCATGGAGGAACATTGCCTCGCAACCGGTGGTCTTCGCCACCAGACCATGCCCCAACGCCTCGAAAAGCGCAGTCTTGAGTCGTTCGACGCCCGATTTTCCTCGAGTCCCCCACCCGCCGATCACCAGTTGAAAGCTCTTGCGGGCCTTCCTCACTGCCCAGCCGAGGTACGTGCGCTGCCCCACGAAGAAAGCGAGCAGAGCTGCGGCAAAAACCCCCAATTGATAGAGTGAATTCTCATACGCGGAGAAGAAATACTCTGAGAAGCGTCGCCAGGCCTCCGAATCAAACAGCGGGAATGCTGCCCCAAAGAAGCGTGCTACTGCCGGGTCAAGCGTGTCCGGGGTGGAGCCATGCCCGTGCGATCTCATGCGGACACGAAACCCGAGTCTCTCGAGGGCTCTCACATACGCGTCCGGTTGAGACGCGGCGTCTTCCGACCAGTTGCGCAGTCTCGCGTACCGGGCAAACCGCACGGTCAACACAATCGACGCCCACATCCGACCCGGAAGCCATCGTGGAGGCCGCAACTCGGTTGTGCCCTCTGCGGTGTAGAACTTGAAGGGCTTTCGGGAGAACCATCGATTCGCGCAGGTCAGGGCATCGTCCACCAAGGGCAAGTAAGGACGCCAGCTCGATTCCGACGCCATGTAAAGTGGTTCACCGGGGACTTTCGTCTGGGAGAGCTCGCTGCAGATTGCGGATGGGGCTCTTACGGTTCCCGGCGTCTTGCGTGCGACAGTGTGCCCGAATCCCTGCCTCTTGTCCGGGGCTGACAAGAACAGCTCGTGAAAAAAGCGCCACCATCGAAAGCCGAATACGTCTCCTCGGGTGATCCTCAATCCAAACAGGCCAACCTGCACGCTGAGGCCGAAGTCTTCCTGGGTCATGACCGCCAGCACACGCCCCAGGGTCTCCTCCGTGACTCCTTGAAGAACTGACTTGGAGATACGTGTGCTCTTTCCGGGCTTGAGCCCCCTTACAACCGGCAGCAACCGTTTCCTCAGCGCAATCGCGTCAGAGTCGCACGAGATCGCCAACCGTTCCAGACTCATCGCGGCCCACCGGCGCACCGACAAATTGGAGCAACGTTCGTGGAGGCTCTCAATGGACGGAATCAGCACCCCGTAGAGCAGATTGCATTTGTCTTGGAAGTTCTCTTGGGAGAGTCTCTCGGCAGTCGTGGAGACGGCTCTCAAGCAGGTTCGGATTACCAAGGGGTCCTGTTCTCGTGAGAACACCTCCCTGAGGAGTAGGCACGTCGCGGCCAGGTGGGAGTCGATGAGCGCGGGACTGAGCCTCGCAATTGTGGCTGCCCGCACCTGCACCGAGGAGTCCTCGAGAACGAGCATCTTGGCCCAGGAGAAGACTTGTTCCGTTGAATACATCCTGCTCGGCCTACTCAGAGCCGACTCCACCGCCACCGCAAGCCCCTGGCGAACAAAGGGGCTGGGATCGTTCATGATCACCGGAATGAGTCCCACAAGCTCATCATTGACCGAGAGATACTGTCCCAGGAGCGTCACCGCTCTTCGACGGAAGAAGATGTCATCGCCCTCCAACGGCCTCTTCAGTCGCAGGGAAAGGACCTTCACGAACGACGGGGTATCAAGGACCGACAGGAGTTTGAGCGCTTCACTCTGAATCCACGCATGCTGGGAAGTGTCAAGCGCGGATCGGTAAATCATGTTCACGGTGGAGGCATCCAATGCGTTCGCCTGAAGGTCGGGGAGCAATGCGGCAACCGATCCCGCGAGCACACGAAAGGCCTCGATCCTCACTCGGGGGTCGCCGCGAAAGACCAGCAGGGGCTTCAATGCCTTTTCCACGTTGAGTCCCTTCCAGAGCCGTTCCTGAGACGCTCCGTCTTCAGACTCGAACAGCGCCATCGCGGTCAAGCCACCCATGATGTTGAGCAGAAAAGTCAGTTCGTATTCACACTGCGAAATTCGTTTGCCGACTCTCTCAATTACCGTGTCGTGTCCGAACCAGCGACCGAACGCCTTGCGATCACCCCGGATCTGCCCGGGAGTTGCACCCAGGCGACGAGCCAGTTGAATCACGTGTGCTCTTCGTTCCCGCTCAGAAAACGCTCTGGAGAACCTCATGTGGTATTCGGAGAGCAGGTCCTTCAGCTCTGCGATACGTCCCAGCCTCAGACGAATTCTGTCGAGAATGAATTCCACGAGCTTCGGCGCCAGCCTACCCCTCTCGAAGAACTGGCGCGACTCGCCGGACGTTCCGACGAACGAGAAGAATCCGTTCGCGAGATGTCGGACCCGCTCCTTGAGGAGTATCTTGTCCACGGGTGCAAGATGCTCTTCCAGGAGGTCAATGACCTCTGCGATTTCAGATGGCGTGTGTCTGTGGCGCGAGAAGCGGAACATGACTACTTCACCGAACAGCCGACTTGCCTCCAACCGGCTGGATTCGGTTGTTCACCAGTTGGGGCACCTGTCGATCTCGTATTGTGCGGAAATCGACTTCTCCGGGGCGGAAGTCCCTCCAGCCTCTCCCCTCTCCCATGAACCAGGTCAGGGACAGGAACCCTGAGTACGACTGCCGGCTCAGATCGATCTCCGCCTTGCATTGTATCTGAAGTCGTTTCTGGTGCAAAGTCCACCGATCACACGTGAGATCGAGTTCCAGGAGATGCTTGTCCTGGGCTTTGCAGCGGTCCGCGTCGGGGAAGAAGTGCGAATACCGGTAGACTACATCCGCCTGGAACGGGCCAAGAAGCTGCTTCCACCCGGTCTGGATTTTGAAATTGTCCACGTCGGCGGGCGAGAGGCTCTCATTGGTGGTTGCAGACCCGCGGACGAACCAGATCGTGTCCAACCAGGGCTCTATGATCAGTGCATCAGAGATCGTGATGCCGCGCTGGTGTTCCGCCTTGTAGGAAGTGAAGACATCCTGGTCCAAGCCGGCGACCGCGAAGCGAGTATTGGTCTGCATGCTCATCAGTCTTCCGAACACTGAGACATGAGGAATATGATACATCTTTGGGGTCAGCCGGCATTTCGTGGAGATCCCCGCTTCGAGGGTCGCGCTGCCGGCCGTGGGTCCGCCTTGGAATCCGAACGTGCCTGATTCCGGCCTTTGGAGGAACAGCTTCCCTTCCAGGTGGAATGCGCAGGCAAAGCCTCTGGGATAGTAGTGACAATCGGCCTCGATCCCCAGTGTCGGCCCGCCTTTCCCCCGGAATCGTGTGAGGAGACTCGTGCGGTAATAGGCGGGACGGTATTCGTTGAAGTACCGGCGGGTTGCAGAGAACTCGAGGAAGTCCCCCTCGCTGTCCTTGTTCCTTGCCGAGCCGGAGGTTGACCTCGCACAGCCTGAGGTGCCGCCCAGGTCTTCCTCGATGTCCTTGGGAACTCTGTATTTGCCGGTGACCGACCACGTGCCGCGTTGCTGTCGACCTAACCGGTACTCGTCGAGCACGGAAACCACCTCAACTGGAGCCGGCGCACTCACTTTGCACAGTGGATCGGGAACTGCGGCGAAGTGGAGTTCCACCGGTCTGGGAATCGTGACCTCTTCAGGAACGGGTGCCGGAACCCTCTTGTAGACTCGGAAGAGAGCCTCCCGTCTGCCCTTCTCCGGCGGCAACACGATCTGGTGCCACCCCTCGGGAAAGAAGCGGTATTGCATGCGCACGTCCTCGCCTCGCAGTTCGTCCATTCGCACCCATGCCGGGCCTCGGACCCTGGTCTTCAAAGGCCGATCGGCCGTCGCCACGTAATATGTGCGTTCATCCCCTTTGGTCAAGACCACGTCCAGGCATTCGCCGGCAGAGCGGGGCTCGCAGAACCTCACTCGGACGAACTGATTGGCAAAACGGGCCTTGATCGCTACCTGGAGTCGGTGCCTCCCCTCGGGGACCGTCGTGCTGAGTTCACGGGAAGCATGGTCTGCGGTAAGCGTGAAGGTCCGCGGGTTCCCTCCATCCAGTTGAAACGAAGCATCAAGGGGAGCGGGAGGCAGGAACGGGACGTCCGCGAGGGTGAACTTCATCCTTACCTGTGTGGGCTTGAGGTTGTGCATGATCAGCACGAGCTTGTCCTGGCCCACCACCACCCGTTCTCCCTGTGCCACCGGCTGGGTAATGGCCTTTCGCACTCTCATTGCGTCGCTTTCCGGCTGCCATTCCTTGACGGGGAGTATCCTCATGCCTGCACATGAGTCCACCAGCGTCACGAGCTCCCACGAGGTCTTCTGAGAAAGCCGAGTCAGCAGTCCTCGAAGAAACGGCACCTGGGGGTTCCGAGCAAAGAGAGCTTGGGCACGAGGCTCAAGCTCCGCGACCTTTTCGGGATGCCGTTCGCCCCAATAGACGAGAATCGCCATCTGCGTGAGGACGTCTTGAGGGGAATTCCTGCCCGAGTATTCCCACGCGAGAGGGAAATCGCCCACAGCGAGCGCTTGAGCCTGCTTCGACTGACGATCCTGATCTTCGCTTCGTTTCACGCCGTGCTGTTGCCTGGCCTTTTCCAACTCAGCCCACCAGGACGGGTCACTCACCGGGCTCAGCCGGGCCCCCGAAATGCATGCCCGCACCAACTCTTCCCTACGGTAGACCGGTTTGCACTCGTTCGCTAAAGGCAGCACGGCCAGGCATGTTCTCCCAAGGCATTCGCAACGTGCCGATTCCTTGATGGGAACCGGCGCAAGTGGTCCTCGCAGGGCCGCGTCTACCGTCTCAGGGGTCAAGGGAGGCAATATTCCCAAAGAACACTCGGGCCGTTGGGCCTGGACTCTCACAAGAAGCGGGATGTCACCACCGTGGATTTGCAGTTCCTGCAGGCCGGGCTCCAGATCGTAGACCGCGACCACCTCTTCCCCCGGGGTTGATTCACGAGGACCGACCACGGACAATCCCTGACTGGGCATGTTATTGGTAATAGGAGTAATGTACAGTCCGGACCTTCTCTTCACGTGGAGCCATCCGTTCAGGGGTTGGGTCGAGCCGACCGGATGAAGCGGACGCACCAGCACCTGAACCTTCAGAGGACCATAGAAACGGGCCCGGACTGGCCTTGATGAGGTCGCTCGATACACCCGGAAATAGAGGTCCCTTGGTACGCTGTACACCGTGTGGCTGCCGTGGTAGTCCGTGATGCCCGCGGGTTCGTCGGTCCATGTGAGCGGTCCGGGATACTCTGTACTACTACGGTTCGCAATCTTCGCGGGCCGCGAAGACTTGTCGTCGAAGTCCCTTTCACGCGCGGGGTCTGTGGCGGTTCTTCCCCGGCGAAACTCTGCGATTTCTATGTGCGTAGAACCAGCCCGCCCCGCCATCGGACTGTGCGCGGACAGCGAAAGGTCGCCGCGATCATTGGCAGCGGCTCCCAGCCGCTTGGTTGTGGCTTCCACCTGTTGAGCAGCCAGCCGTTCCCATTGCACGATGCCGCGTGCCCGATCTGCTGGATTGGGTGAGCACAGCAGAGTCTGTATCGCCCGAGCCGTCGCGGCTGCGGCTCCCCAGCGGCCTCCTTTCGGCCCTCCGTTGGCCAGGGCTGCCGAGGCTTCCGGAAAGCGTCCCTGATCGAGGAGCAGAAGACCCGACCAGGTGTGGCGCTCCGCCGGGTCAGGCAACGTGGCGACGATCTGCGCGCACACTTGATGCCATCCCAACTTCTTGCCGGCTCGGAGAAGCTCGATCGAGGGTCTCTGCGCGGGCGGCAAGGCCAGACCCGCAAGCAGCGCAAGCTCGTGGTGTCCGGTTTCCACAAGCCACGAGGCCAGTTCTCGAAGATTCGCCGGATTCGGGTCACGTGCAGTCTGAACGCACGCCAACGTCAGTAACGCGTCGGGGTCGGCGGTCTGCGCGTAGCTCCTTGCGTATGCGCTCCGGAGCTTCCCATATGCTTCGCGGGAACACTCCGGGTCGTTCACTCCGTCCAGTTGCAGGTACAACCTGCGCAGGAGCATCTCGGCCAGATACGAATCCCCCATCCGGTCCAGCATCTCAGCAACCTTGAGAGCCGCCTTTGCGCGAGCCTTTCCCGATGTTCCGTGGAACAACGCGCCCCATTTTTCGAGGACCACGAGCCATTGAGTCTGGCTTTCCGCCTCTTCTGCCGCACGCTCGAGTTCCTGCCGCTTTGCAGGTGTGAGCGGAACGAGTTTGTCCGTGACTGCAAGCACCTGTCTTGTCGACTCCTGGACTGGAGTCACAAAGGTCGTGTAGTGTGATCTCACCAACCTGACCAAAGGAAGCCACACGCTTTCCAAGTCGTTGGACGCGAGCTCGGTGAGCGCAAGGTGCCCCAACCCGCGCGGGACGGCCTTCGCCGGCTGTTCCGGAGGTTTGGTCAGCAGCTTGGCCAGGCCCGCATGCGGCGTGTCTTTGCGCAGAAGGAGCGTCTCCGCCGCCAGATAATCGCATTCCGGCATGGCAAAGGGGTTGGACTCACGGTACTGGAGGTTCAGTCGCACGGGGCACGGAGACTTGCGAAGGCTCCAGACAAGGATTTCCTTCACTTCCGGCGGGAGAGGCAGTTCGTACGTCAAGGCTTCCGTCAGCGGGGCAGGCTGGAACCGCACGCTGAAGGGCCCGCCCAGCGTAGAGAAATCGAGCATGGGACGCTGACGCCGAAGCATCTCCAGCCCCGCTTCCCCGAGCGTGAGCCGTATATCCGCGGAATGTGCTTCTGCTCCCGGAATCACTCTGAGGTGATGGGTCCGTCCGGCCACCATCATGATCACGAGGTCCTGCGGGTGCTCGATTCGCTCCACCGCCACGCGCAGCAGGCTCGGAGAGTATCGTTGAGGGAGCGCGTAATGCAACGCCCGGACCGGAGGCTGACCATCCACGTTGTCTGGGGTCCTGCCGGCCGGCACGGTCACGAAGTACCCCCCTGGAATAAGGTTGAGATATGCGCGCGTGTGTCTTTCCGCGACCACCAGATCGGTCTGATCGATCTTCTTCAGCCGCCTGTGCATGAACCACCTGAACAGTTGCGCATCCGGCAGTCCTTTGTGCGTCGGCAGGAGGTTTCTGTGACCTGTGTAGTAGCCCTTGAGCTCGCTGGCTCTATTCCTGACCTCAGGGGCGTCGGGTCTCTGTGCGCCCGCGGCTTCGAGGCGTGAACTCCCCACCAGCGCCCCGTGACGTCGGCTATTGTCTCTGCGAAGCCTGTCTGCAAGCCGTTCCAATACGGCGGGAGAGGCAAAGGGCGAAAACCCCGCCGCACGAATCTCATCGTCACGCAGTGACCAGGAAGGCCCGATGCCCATCGACTTTCCGAAAGGCAGGAATTCCGGGGGAGACCCTTCTACTAATGAGGTTCGATTTCTTCCTTTTTCGAGAAGAAATCTCCAGTTCAGGAGCTCTGGGAGAAAGCAACGTGCCTTTCTTATGCGTGCGTAGAACCAACCGGCCCCGCCCTCGGTCTGCATGCGG
>JBFMAA010000120.1:0-18067 GCA_040755955.1 Thermodesulfobacteriota bacterium | reverse complement strand
CTTCCCGGGGGAAGGAACTTCTTGCAAGAAGTTACTTCCCCCGGAATCGCATTTTATGATAAAGGGTTTCCCTCGGAAGACTTTGTGACAAAAAAGCTTTCATGGGCATTCTCCCTGAACGTCCGACCCGCGACAAACCAGGTGCAATACCGCAAGAAAAGTCGTATCCTGAACCCCGATGATCAGCGTACTTCGTTCTTTGTGCGTGTACTCGGCGTCACCTACAGGAGGGCTCACCGTGGCGGTAATAGAGACCCGCAACCTGACAAAACGATTCAAGGCCTTCACTGCCGTCGACCATCTCAATCTTCGAGTCGAAGAGGGAGACATCTTCGGTTTCATCGGTCCGAACGGCGCGGGGAAGACCACCACTATCCGCATCTTAGCAACGCTCCTGGCGCCCACTTCCGGTTCGGCCTTCGTCAAAGGCTTCAACGTGACCGGCCGACCGTACGAGGTGAAGAAACTGGTCGGGTACATGCCTGACTCGTTCGGCGTGTACGACGGCATGAGGCTGAGGGAATACCTCGACTTCTTCGGCGCAGCCTACAAGATCCCGTCTGCAAAGCGCAAGGCGATCATCGACGACGTGCTGGAGTTGACCGACCTTGTCCCCAAGGCCGACGACATGGTGAGCGCCTTTTCCCGAGGCCTGAAGCAGCGCTGCTGTCTCGCCAAAACCCTCATGCATGATCCGGAAGTGCTGTTGCTCGACGAGCCGGCAAGCGGACTTGATCCCCGTGCGCGGATAGAGCTCAGGGAATTGCTCAAGACGCTGCGGGATATGGGCAAGACGATCCTGATCTCATCGCACATCCTGTCCGAGCTCGGCGACATGTGCAACAAGGTGGCGATCATCGAGCGTGGGCGACTGCTGACCTGCGGTGACCATCGAGAGATCCTGAGCGAGGCGACGAGGACTCGGTGGTTCCGGCTCGAGGTGCTCCAAGGTGCGGACGTTGCCGCCAGGACTCTGGAACAAACTCCCGGCATCGTCAACGTGCAGCAATCGGGCATGGAGTTCCGCATCGAAACCGGCCTGGAACGACTTGGCCTTTCCGATCTGCTTTCCGGGCTCGTGAATGCAGGGGTGAAGGTGCTGTTTTTCGAGGAGCAAAAAGGGACGTTGGAGGATGTGTTTCTGCGGGTCACCGACGGGGAGATCTGAGCCATGACCGCGTTGCCGATGATGGCCCTGGTGAAGCGGGAACTGATCAGCACTTTGCGTCAAACCCGATCTTTTGTGTTCCTGGTTCTGTTTGCCGCGGGGATGAGCACGTTCGTGATGAGCCTTTGGCCCCGAGAAGGCATGCCTTTCGCCGCGGTGGCGACGAGTTCGGCATTTCTGCTTCAAGCGGTGTTTTGGACGGCCCGCGTCGCCTGCTTTGTATTGATCCCCCCCCTCGCAGCCGCGTCAATCACGAATGAGAAAGAGACGCGCTCTCTGGACATGCTTCGGATGACGCTTATCAGCCCGTCGGGGATAGTAATTGCCAAGCTCATCAACGCAGCAGGATTCATGGTGCTCCTCGTGGTGGCCGCGTTGCCGGTAGTGGGCGTGGTGTTGTTCCTCGTGGGAGTGGACTGGGTGGAAGTTCTGGAGGGCTTTCTGGCGCTCATTGCCCAGGCCTGCGAGTGCGCGGCAATGGGCATCATGTGCGCGACGCTTTTTCGCACTACCTACAGGGCGGTAATCTACTCCTACCTGGGGTTGTTCCTTGCCTGGTTTTTCGTTGCCACGCTGGGGGTGTCCATGTTTTGGCTCATCTTCTCCCTCGGCTCCACCGGCCCCGCCGGCCCGGGAAGTGCCTTGTTCTTGGCCGCAACAGGTATCTATCGATGGGCCTTTCCGTGGGCCTTGACCGCGTTCTGCCTGTTCGTGGCTGCCTCAAGGCTTCGCCGTGGGTCCCTGGAAGACAAGCACGAGACGAGAAAGCCCGTTGACAAGCCGTCCGAGCTCGCTGCCCGGAGACTCAGATTCCCCTTCTATCTGATCGACCCGCTCAAGAGAAAGAAGGCCATCGAGGACGGACGCAATCCCTTGTACGTGCGAGAGCTCCGCTGGGGACAGATATGCAGTGCCAAAACCCTGGTCCGGTTCGGTTACTCGTCAGTGCTGTTGTTCATCTTAATGGCCATCTTTCACGGAATCGCCTATTCGTACACTCAGCCGCCTCACTCCATCGGCAGGATACTGCACTTCCACATGATTTTCGTGGCGCTCGTGGGCCCCGCAGTGCTTGCAGGCGCGTTCACCAGGGAGCTTGAAAACGACACGCTTGACACGTTACGCATGACCACCCTCACCCCTGACGAGTTGGTCACAGGCAAGCTCTATGCCGGAATGGCGGCGCTCGCCCCGGTTCTGGGGGCCTCACTGCTCACGAGCCTGGCTATGGTTGCGGTCGTGGGTCTCACCTGGGAATCGTTGACTGATTTTGTCACCGGATATGTGTCGCTGGGAGTATGCGTGTTGCTTGCGGTAGCCGTCGGATTGCTCGCGTCGGTGCTGACGAAGCGCACCACGGTCGCGACGGTGCTGGGCTACGGTTTGGCACTTCTGTTCTTTGTCGGTGGTTCCGCGATTGCTGCGTGGCTGGACGCGGCACTAGGCGTCAGCGACGTCTCTTCGGGCATCGGGGAGCGTTTCTCACCGCTGTTTGCCTACGGCGCGCATCTGTATGACAGGACGGGCAACTCGGTGCTGACGCGAGACTGGGCAGCCAATGTGCTCGTCTTTGGCACCTTGGGCTATGGGATGATTGAAGTCGCGAGAAGACAATTCGCTGCGCGACTGAGACGCGAAGAGTAGAGAAGGGTAAGCGATCATCCGAGGCGAGAGGATCGCGCCAAGGGCACAAAGATGCGAAATTCCACAAAATACCGCCGCAATTTCCTAGTTCTACCATAGAACCCTGAAGATCCCATACGAGTTCTCTCGCAACTCAGGCAAAGGAAGAGAGAATTCCGCGGCGTTCTTGGCGTGCCTTGCGAGAGTCAGTCTTTTTTGGTCCAAGTGCGTGACCGTACTTCGGAATGGCACTACTAAGGAAGTCAACCTGAAGTGAGGGAAAGAGGAGTCAGTTATGCAAAAGATTCGGCATAGTGGTGTCTTGTTGGCGATCACTCTCCTGATCGGGTTTACCGTAACCTCTGTTTCCGCGCGGGCTGAGAGCAACCAGGATCTCCCGCCGATCTACTTGGGAATGGAACGCGGACCGGACGGGAAAGTTGAGGTGAAGTTCGTGTACTCGAAGCGATCAGGCGGTACGCAACGCTTCGAGCCGACGCACGGATACCTCATCAAACCGAATCCCGCACAGAGAGACTGCAATATTCAGAACGCCAAGAACCTGAAGATATCCGCGGAACATGCGGCAAAGCCGTTGTACGACTCCGCGGACCCTCAGTCGCGGGTGCCGACGGAAAAAATCCCCACGTTCTTTGCGATCGTGGTCTCCTGGGAATTGGCCCGACTGAAGTTGGTAAAGATCAAGGAGGAAGCGCTTCCGTACCACACCTGCACCCGCAGACTCTGGGAGAAGCTGCTCGGAGTAGGCACCGGAGGACGCTGACTCACGCACTGCCGTTCTCCATGCGGGCACCCGGACTACGTTGTGGGGACGTGTGGCCGGACTCGGTTCGGGGTGGGACGGGCATCGTGCCCGCCATTCTTACTTACTTGAAAACGCATTGGTATGAGTCACCGGACTTACGCATTGGAGCGCCAAGTGGCACCCTTTCCGGCAATGGCCCTTGTGAAGAAGGAGCTTCTCGGCAAATTGAGAAGCGTCTGGCTGTTCGTGGTCCTCGTGGGCTTCGCGGCGGTGGTGATGCTCGTGATACCGAAAGTCTGGCCTGAGGGGGAACTGCCGCCGTACCAGGTGGCACGAGTCTCAAGGAACCTGACCGCAATGGTGTACGCAATTCTTCTTGCAGTGTGCTCGCTGGTGATCCCTGCCATCGCTGTCACGGCCATCTCTGTCGAACGTCAGACCGACACGTTTGACCAGCTTCGGCTCACACTGATCAGAGCCTCCGGCATCGTGGCGGGTAAGCTCGTGAGTGTCGTGGGGATCTTCCTGCTCCTGGCGTGTGCGGTTCTGCCGGTGATCGGGTGCGTGCTCTTCCTGGCGGGTGTGGACTGGGCGCAACTGGTCCGGTTGTTCCTGATGGTGGTGGCGTGCGCATTTTCCTGCGCCGCGATGGGGATCCTGTGCTCTGCGGTGTTTCGAAGGACCATGGCGGCGATTTTCACGAGCTACGTGGGGACTCTCATGGTGCCCATGGGCCTGTGGGTCATTCTGACCGTCGTGGTGGCGGTCAAATGGCTGGGGTACAGTGAAAGCGCCTTGGGGGTCGACGATCTCGTGTCAGCAGCCCTTCCTGCGTCTTGGCTGGTTGTTTCTTTCAAAGTGTCCAACAGGCAGCTCTGTTATGCCTTGGCATGGCAGACCCTCATCCTGGCTGTATGCTATGGGATAGCTGTGCTGCGGCTGCGGGGCGAGTCAAACCGTGTCCAAAGCGTGGATAAACCCCCGAGTGCTCCGGTCCTGGAGCGGCGACGCCGGAAGTTCCCCTACTTCCTGATCGACCCCAAGGCGCCAAGGAAGCCGATCGAGGACCACCGGAATCCCATGTTGGTCAAGGAGCTGCGGTGGGGACTGATGAACCGGACGTCGTGGGTAATACGCGTGTTCTATGGCTCTGCGGCCATCTCAGCAGGCCTCACTTCCCTTCCGTTGCTGGGACCCGGCATCGCCGACGGGCAAGACATGTTCGAGACCGTATTGGTCCAAATGTCGCTGATCCTGTTTGTCGTGCCGGCTCTGGGTGCCGGCTCTTTTTCCAAGGAAGCGGAAAAGGGGAACATGGACATGCTGCGAATGACGCTGCTCACACCGCGCCAAATGGTATGGGGCAAGCTTGTTTCCGGGGTTGTGATCGTTGCCCCCGCGGTTCTGGGACAAATTGTGGGGACGGGACTCGTCTTTGCTCCGTGGCTGCTGGAGCCGCACGTCGTCCCTTTCTTGTTCGCCGGATGGGTGACGCTGGCAGTCTGTATTCTTCTTTCAATGACCCTTGGGGTTTTCTCTTCCATGGTCATGCCGCGTACCGGTTCAGCCATCGCGTTGAGCTACGGGCTGAGTTTCATGGCCTTTTTCGGCCTGTCCATACTGGCTGCGATCCCCGACGCACTGATTACAGGAGACTTTCGCGTGGAGAGCACGGCTATTCTGTCGCCAGTTCTTGCCTTTCTTCGCAACTTGACACGACTCGAACCGGACGGAGTTTCTATTATCTCGCTGTACTGGCTCTGCGCAATGTGCGGGCACCTCGTGGGATCTCTGGCATTGATATGGGGTTCCACAGCCTATTTCGCCACGTACCGTATGCAGGATCGGTGAAAGCCCCGGATTGGGGGAGATTGCAAGGCCGTTTCTTCAAGGGGACGGGCACATTGCGCGTCGCCTTTGGGAGCGATGAACGGCTTGCCCGGCACATGGTCGGAAGCCGCACAGCGAGCGTTCATGCCTCCGGAAAGATCCACCGCAGGCAGCGTTGAACGCGTGCGCCGCAGGATTCCTCGGCCACGCCTGAACAACCAAACCGCCTTGGAGGAACCCGAGTGACACCCTTACCCGCAATGGCCTTAGTGAAGAAGGATCTTCTCGGGAAGCTGAGGAGCACATGGCTGTTCGTGGTCCTCGTGGGGGTCGCGTCGGTTGGGATGGTCTCAGTGTGGGCAACCTGGCCTGTTCGCGAGGATCTCCTGCTGCCGGTTTTCTGGGTGCCCGACGTCTTGGCCGAGGTCTCAGAGAGACTCACCGTCGCGGTGTATGGGATTTTGCTCGCGGCATGCGCGCTGGTGATCCCCCCGATCGCTCCCGGTGCAATCTCTCTCGAACGTAAGAGCGAGACGTTGGACCAGCTTCGCCTCACGTTGATCACACACCTCGGCATCGCGGCCGGTAAACTCGCGAGCATTGTCGGCCTATTTCTGCTGATGGCCCTCGCGATGCTGCCGGCGATTGGCTGCGTGCTGTTTCTGGCGGGTGTGGACTGGGTGCAACTGGTCTGGTCATTCTTCTTGGTGGTGTCGTGCGCGTGCTCTTGCGCTGCAGTAGGGATTATGTGTTCCGCGTGGTTCCGGAGGACTCTTCCCTCCATCGTGGTGAGCTTCCTGGGAACTGTCATGGTACCCATGGGCCTGATTCATATCTTGCCCGGACCGTATTCCCCCGCACTTTCGTGGGGTGTGGATTTCCTGCCGGTGCTCTGCCCTGTAGTGGGGCTACTGGACTTCACCCGGGTGTCGGACCGGTCTCTCCTTCTTCTCCCTCCGGCGTACCAGATGCTCATATGTGTCCTCTGCCTCGTGATCACTGTCCTCCGGCTGAGGGGCGAGTCGAGTCGCGTTCGCTCGGTGGAGAAACCTCCGAGCGCTGAGATGCTGGAGCAACGACGCCGGAAGTTCCCCTACTTCCTGATCGACCCCAAGGCGCGCAGGAAGCCGATCGAGGACCGACGCAATCCCATGTTGGTCAAGGAGCTGCGATGGGGCCTGATGAGTCGAGCCACGTGGGGAATTCGTGTCTTCTTTGCTTCTCTGGTCGTTTCAGGGTGGATTTGCTTGCAGTATCTGTTTGAGGGAGGGTACTTGGCAGCCTCGCAGGTGGCCATGGCAGTCTGGGTCCAAATGCCGTTCATCCTCTGCATTGTTCCGGCCCTGCTTGCCGGCTCCTTCGCCAAAGAAGCGGAACAGGGGAACATGGACATGCTGCGAATGACGCTCCTCACCCCCGGGCAGATCGTATGGGGAAAGCTCCTTAGCGGTGTCATTGCGGTTGCGCCGTTACTCCTGGGACCGATGTTCGCGAGCATACTCGTCTTCACCACGTGGCTTCTCGAGCCCGGAGTCATCGTAGTCCTGTGCATGGCATGGGTGACGGTGGTGGTGTGCATTCTCCTTTCGCTCAGCTTCGGGGTCTTCTCCTCCATGGTCATTCGCCGGACCGGCTTATCGATACTGCTGAGCTACGGGATCAGTTTGATGGCCTTTTGGGGGCTGAGTTATATGGCCTATTACGGGCTGTCCTTCTTGGCAACGATGACCGCGACTCCGATGCTCGGAAGTATCAACAGACAGGTGGTCGCGGTGCTCTCACCGGTTTTTGCCTTCTCTGACGGTTTGCATCACGTGTACCGGGCAGCCAAAGGCTCGGCAGGCTACTCGATGGTCCCGGCGGACTGGGTTGCTGCCATGTGTGCCTATGCGTTGCTGGCTCTTGGGTTGATTCGGGCTGCCACCTCTTACTTCGCCAAGTATCGCATGCAGGATCGATGAGAGTCCGGGATTGAGAGCCTTGTCAACGCCGATTCTTCAACGGAAAGGCAGATTGAGTGTCGACTTTGGGAGCGATGAACCCCTCTCTTGGCGCACGGTTGGAAGCGGCACAGCAAGCGTCAATGTCTCTGGACAGGTAAGCGTTCAGCCAGGGAGAAAAGAAATCAAACCACGAAGCCACAAAGACACCAAGAAGACCCGTTCACAAGAAAAGGAAGCCGCTCTTTGTTCTTTGATTTCTTTGTGTCTTGGTGCCTTGTGGTTTATCTTCGGAGCCCACAGCGGGTACCCCCTGAACGGATACCTGGAGAGATACCCCAGGCCGCTCTGAACGCGTGCGCCGCAGGAGGGTGCAGCGCGTCTCGGTTTCGGGTAACCCAGCGGAATAATTTAGTCCTCTGAGGGCTTGTATCCGTGTCACTGCTTCCCGCGCCCGGCGATCACGCACCGGGCTACTGCCTGCCGCCCCTCCGGGGCTCCGGAGGCCCCTGCTCAGTCCCGCAGGGACGCAAGAAAGTAGCCCGGGACGTAAGTCCCGGGTTGTAGAAATGCACCGTGACATCGGCAAGGTACCGAAGTGCGCGGCACCCGCCGCTGGATTCCCGGGCCACGCCTGATGGACAGTACCGCCACGGAGGAATCAGAGTGACACCCGTACCGGCATGGGCGTTGGTGAAGAAGGAACTCCTCTCGAAGCTGCGGACTCGCTGGTTGTCTGTGGTCATCGCAGGGTTCGTCTTGGGAGGGGTGCTCATGGTCTGGAATGCGTGGCCGGTTCCCCTGATGCTCCTGCCGGGTTACTGGCTGCCGGCTATCCTGGCCAAGGTCTCAACAAGACTCACCGTCGCGGTGTACGGGGTTCTGATGGCGGTATGCGCGCTGGTGATCCCCGCGATCGCGGCCGGCTCAATCTCTCTCGAGCGCAAGACCGAGACCCTGGACCAGCTTCGCCTCACCTTGATCACGCATCTCGGCATCGTCACCGGCAAACTCCTGGGTGTGATCGGCATATTTCTGGTGGTGGTGTTCGCGATGCTGCCGGTGTGCGCGTGCGTGCTCTTCCTTCCCGGAGTTGACTCGGTGCAACTGGTCTGGTCGTTCGTCACGGTCGCTGTGTGTGCGTGTTCGTGCGCGGCGGTAGGGATCATGTGTTCCGCGTTCTTCAAGGGGAGCGTGGCCGCGACCGTGGCGAGCTACGTGGTGACTCTTCTAGTGCCGCTAGGCTCAGCCCAGGTCCTGATCGGGCTGGCGATGAAAGAGTGGGCCGGGTACGGTCCGAATCCCTTTTCCGATCCCGACACACTGCGTGTCTTCTGTCCACTGATTCCTTTGCTGGATTCTCGTCTGCTCTCCGGAGGGCAGCTTCCCCACGCGCTGGCGTACCAGGTCCTCATCATCGCAGTCTGCTTCGGCTTCACGGTTCTTCGGCTCCGGGAAGAGTCAAAGTCACGGTACGTCCGGTCATCGGAAAAGCCGGCAAGTGCCGAGGTCCTGGAGCAACGGCGGCGCAGCTTCCCCTACTTCCTCATCGATCCCAAGGCGCCCCGTCACCCGATCCCGGACCACCGCAATCCCATGCTGGTCAAAGAACTCCGATGGGGCATCCTCAGTCGCGCTTCGTCGACAATACGTCTGTTCTACGTCTCCCTGTTCGTCTGCACAGGGATCTGCGCCTGGGAGCTCGTGAATCCTTCGTGGGGGAGAGGGTATGCGTACGGCAGTTCAGCGTCCGACATCAGCGCCGGCATCTTCATCGAGATCGCTCTTGTGCTCTGCATCACGCCGGTCATGCTCGCCCGGGCGTTCAGCAAGGAAGACGAGCACGGCAACATGGACATGTTGCGCATGACACTGCTCACCCCGTGGCAGATCGTCTGGGGAAAGCTCCTTTCCGGACTCATCGCGATCTCACCCGCGGTCCTGGGTGCCATGGTCGCTACGTGTCTCGTATCCGCGGTCGTGCTACTGGAACCCGGCGTCGCCCGATCGGTCTTCGGAGCCCTGGTCACGCTTGTGGTCCTGGTGCTGCTTTCCTTGAGCGTGGGGCTATTCTCCTCACTGGTCACACGCAAAACCGGCTTGTCGATCATCCTCAGCTACGGCCTCAGCGCAATAGTGATAGTCGGAGTGGCCGAGGCGATCCTGGTGCTGTTACCCTTTGACCCGCACTTGTCGACCGAAGCCTGGTGGGCGAGTCTGATGGACTTCGCTGGACCCGCCCGTCCCGAAGACAGTGGGCTGTTAGGAGTGTTCCTGTATTTGTCCCGGGTCTGGTACCGAGATCCCGCCCTGGTGAGTCTCGTAGTCACCACATGGGTCTTGGCCATGCTTGCCTATCTCGCGGCGACCTTTGGTGCAATTGCCGCATCCATCTACTATTTCCGTGCGCACCGCATGCAGGATTAATTGGCCGTATCGCTCCTTCTCTTGAAATGGTTCACCGCCCTTGTGGATATTCACGATCAATTCCTACCAAATCTTTCACATTGGATGGTCGAAAGGGGTCTGAAGGCCGGTTGAAAAGTGGAGAAAGCGGTGACACAAGGAGGCCGTGCCATCAATGTCTCCAAAGAGCGCCTGAGTGAAAGATCGGGATCTTTCGCACGTGTTGCTTGTCTTATGGTTTATGGCGCTATACACTATAGCCATGATCAAGACGTTTCGAGACAAGGACAGCGAGCGCCTTTTCAACCGTGAGCCCGTGAAACGCTTCGGCGAAATAGAACGGGCTGCCCGCAGAAAACTCGAAATGCTCGACGCCGCCGAGGTAATGGACAACCTCCGATATCCACCCGGCAACCGGCTTGAGGCCCTCAAGGGAGACAGGAAGGGGCAGCAGAGCATACGGATCAACGACCAATACCGTGTCTGCTTTGTTTGGGGCCCTGACAACAACGCTTATGATGTGGAAGTCTGCGACTACCATTGACCAAGGAAGGTGTGCGAGACATGAAGAAACTACCACCTATACATCCGGGTGAAATCCTCTTGGAAGAATTTATGAAGCCTCTGGGTTTGAGTCAGAATGCGCTCGCTCGCCATCTTGGCGTTGATCCGAGGACGGTGAATCAGATCGTGAATGGGAAACGTGCAATCACCGCGATCATGGCCCTTCGCTTGGCTCGATATTTCAGGATGACTCCCGGCTTTTGGTTGAATCTTCAGGCTCGCTATGATCTTGAGACAGCCAAGGATTTGGCAGAAGCGGAGATACGCAAAACTGTCAAGCCACGTCCACTCAAACTGCCTGACGCAGCGGCGTGACGTTCGGCCTTGTGTCGCTCTTGGAAAAGATCTGGAATTTTGAAGAATGGCCGCATTCATGTCCATAAAAAATTCCACCGGCAGAGCGCTCCCCCCGATGGTGGCCAGTCCAATTCGTTAACCTTAGGGGTCGGGAAACATCCCGAAAACGTCGTGGTTCACCGGGCGCATGTCAGTATCCGTCTCGGTAGGAGTGGCCCCATGTGTCCGCCCTGTCTTGGAGCCGGCTGCCGTAAGAACTCACCGCGGTTGACCGCTTTTGTCACGGGCCTTATACTCGGTGAAGGAAACGGCCATGCCTGCGAACACCACCTCGACAAGATCCGGGACCAAAGAGCCCCTCCTGCAGCAGGGGATCGTCCTCAACGGGAAGTGGGAGATCCTTCAGCACCTTGCCACAGGTGGGAAAGGCGACGTCTATCGAGCCCATCAAGCTACTCTGAATCGAGAAGTGGTGGTAAAGACGGTCTCGGTAGAATATCTCGCGGAGTATGAAGATCACCCGGAGGAAGTTGATACCGAGCTTCAGCGGTTCCACCGGGAAGCGCTGGCAATGGCTCAGATTCGCCATCCGTACGTGGCGCAGGTGTACGATCACGACACGGCCGTGGTGGAGAAGCAGGGAGAGGAAGTCACCGTTCACTACGTGGTGCTCGAATACGTTCCCGGCGGCCGCACGCTCCGCCACACGATGCCCCATGACGGGTACAAGAACCGGGAACGGGACCTGCGGCAGTGGATGCGCACGTACTTTCTTCCCATGTTTGACGGGCTGGAGACGGTCCACGCCCTTGGCATCGTCCATCGGGACATGAAGCCGGAAAACGTGCTTCTCGACGGCCTGACTCCCAAGATCATCGACTTCGGCATTGCCGGCGGGCCCGTGTGGTCGCAGCTCACCAAGAGCCACCACGTGGAAGGCACCATCACGTATATGGCGCCGGAACAATTCATGGACCTGGGGGAGACTGACGCTCGCGCCGACGTGTACGCACTTGGGAAGATGCTTTACGAGGCGGTCCAAGGGAGAATGAGGGACAGCAGGACCGCGTGTCCGCTCAAAGGGGTATGTCTGCCTAACCCGTCAACCCCTTTCATGAGGGAATTGGACACCATCATACAAGAGGCCACCGCAGAGGATCTGGAGAAGAGAACGCCGTCCGTGAAGGCTCTTCGCGAGGCTCTCGAACGTGTGCTGGCGAAAGCCGAAGCCGCTGAGAAACCGTTGCTGAAAGGGTTACAACAGAAGCAGTGGATTGCGATCGCGGGGGTCTTGACTGTCATCGTCGTTGCATCCAATATCTATCACCACTTCATCATGTCGCACTCATCGCCGATGCCTTCCGGGATTGCCGTGCAAGAAGGCCGGCACGCCGCAGACGCGGAAAAGGGACCCGTTCATGCTGACGTTCCGCCTGCACGTCAGGCGCCGGTTCCGACCTTGGAGGCCAAGGATGGTACCATCATGCGGCTGGTGCCGTCGGGCCAGGTAAGGCTGCCGAGTTATGTGGGAGCCGAAGGCGACCTCCTTGTTGAGGTTGCTCCATTCTACATGGATGAGACCGAGGTTACCAACTACAAGTATGTGGAATTCCTGAATCAGGTGCTTTCCAAGGTCGAGGTCAAAGACGGGATCGTGCGAGGCGCTGGACGGCCGTGGCTGTTATTGGGTCCGGTGTACGGAGGATACGAGCCCATAGTCTTCCTGAACGGCAGGTTCTCGTTACAGGATGCGGCCGGCGCGTCACGCCCCGTCGTAAAGGTAACCGGGTACGGGGCTTCGGCCTATGCGGCGTTCTACGGTAAGCGACTTCCCACGGAAAGGGAATGGCTTCGCGCAGTGAACAGGACGCGTGACTCGTTGACGAAACGTCTCGAGCGCGGTGGTGAACCGGCCCAAAGGAGCCTCGAAGAAGAGACGGGGCGGCGGGGCGGCCCGCTGGGACAGGAACCCGGACAGGTGGAGGTCGAGCCTGAGGAGAGCGGGTCGGCTGTGGTGAAAGGTGGAGAAGTGCCGGCATTGGGGGAAGACTCGGGCCCCTCGGCGGTTCCCCATCCGGTGCTCGACTTCCCTCCGAATGTGGACGGCATCCGAGGCCTCATGAGAAACGTGAGTGAATGGGGCGTGAGACTGCAGCGTTCCCCAAATGCTCAGCCGCAATTCGTGGTCACGGGAGGCGTACGAGGAACCATGATGGCCGGATCGACACCGTTTCCCGGTATTGCTCAGGATCCTGCCATGGCCTTCGAGGACCTGGGATTTCGTTGCGTGAGAGGCATCGAGGAAGGTGCCACCAAATAGGGGAGAGTTCACCACAGCCACAGAGAGGACACGGAGAACCCCCGCACAATCTTTGTCTTCTTCGGGCTTCTTCACGGGCTTCCCCCCAAATTGTCATCTCTTACCGGCTTCATCATTCTTGGTGCCTTGGTGTCTTTGTGGTGAATTTCCCATGAAATCTTCCGCCGCTTGGACGCCCCGGCGAGTTGCATGCTCGTGCCGATCCTGATATACAAATCCGACCATAGGAGTGCAAAAGCCCACAATCCCATGAACCTCCAAGAACACATCCAACGCTATATCGACCTCCAGAATCGGGCGAACCGATTGTTTGAGTCGGTGAAAGCCGTCCACCCGGAAGCCGTGCGCTGCGCGCAGGGCTGCGACGAGTGTTGCGCGGTCTATTTTGACCTCAGCCTCGTGGAGGCCTTTTTCCTCAGCGGCATGTGCCGGGACCACATCACCGCGGAGCAACGAGACAAGGTGCTGGAAAGAGCTCAGGCACTTGTGTCCGAGTTTGCAGCCGCTCGAGAGATCATCGACGGCACTGCCCAAACCGGGACCATCCCATTGGAAACCATCGAGGACGAAATCGCCAAGCTCAAGATCGAATGCCCACTGAGAAACGACGGCTCATGCGTCCTCTACGAATACCGCCCGATCACGTGCCGGCTTTACGGAGTCCCCCAGAAGATCGGCGAGCGGGTGGTCTGCTGCCCCAAGAGTGGCTTCCGCTCAGGAGAGAAGTTCGTCACCGTGGACGTGGATGCGATCAACCGGCAACTGAGGCTCTTTTCGGAGGAACTGCTCAGCGACCTGCTCGGAGAGACGCCGGACTCCTGTGCCGACATGCGTTTCTCCGCGGCAAAGGCGCTTCTGACCCGATTTGACAAAGACTTCTTTCTGGGGCTCCGAGGAGAACCGCGTGACGAGTAAGCGTTCATATGGAAATGCAGTTTCCGGGGGAAGGGACTTCTTGAAAGAAGTCCCTTCCCCCGGACCCCCATCCCCAAGAACTTTTGGAGCATGGCGGCTCGCGCTGGTCGCCGCACGGTGTTGCACCAATGAGCGGAATAGATTTCCATGGTTCGTTGTGGCCGGCGGCCGGGCATAGACGTTCACCGGGCAGCAGGGGAAGTTCTGTCGCGAAACACGCAAAGAAAGCCTTGTTGTTTACTCGCGGACTTGTCCTTCTTTGCCGGCACGCATTCTCGCCCCATGTGCCTGTTGAAGTTAAAGGACAGGATTTTTCCGTCTCTTGGTGTCCTTGTGGTGAACTCTGACTCTTCTGTTTCGGGGTGATCGGTTCTCATGACGAGAAGGTTGAGGAAACACGCGACCGGATGGACAGGTAACGTCCGTGCACGAGAGGTTGGCTGTCGGCTTCGGGTGGTTCCCTTCTGGGAGGCCCCGTACGCGCCTCCGGACAGGATCAACCTGATCATCGACCCAGGGCCTTCGTTCGGCGCGGGAGACCACGCCACTACCCTCATGGCCATCGAACTCGTGGAAGAGGCCATGGCTCTGACATCACCCACGAAGCCGGCCCCGTCCATGCTGGATGTGGGCACCGGCACCGGAGTCCTCGCCATCGCGGCCAGGAAACTGGGAGCAGGCTTTACCGTGGGACTGGACATCGATTCCTCAGCGGTATTCACCGCTCGGCGCAATCTGGGACTCAACCGGGTGCTCGTGCCGCGGCCCGAACCCGATGGCCCCACCTGTGTGCTCGTGGGGGGAATCGAAGCGGTCCGAGGAACCTTTGACCTGGTGGCCGCGAACCTCGCGGCGCCGCTTTTGCTGAGGATATCCTCGGATATCTGTGCGCGAACCGGCTCATTCCTGGTGTTGTCCGGGATAGCTGAAGCAATGCGGAATTCGGTGTTCGACCATTATGTAGCCATGGGTTTGAGCCCGGTCAGGACCCTGGAACGCGAAGGCTGGGCCGCAGCCCTGTGGAAGAGGGCTCTGTAGCCGCGGCGAGGACGAGCCCCGGGGCCGCACACAAAAGTCTTGACAATCAATGAGCCCCCCGTGCTATTTTCCCGTGTAGAGATCACGTACAGTGACACGCGTTGAAATTCGCGGGATTGTGGGAGTGGACAAGCTCCCATCACCCTTTCGTTTCGCCCCAGGCGAGAGGGTTCGTTGTTCCCTTCCCTCGACCCGCGGGCAAGGGGGGGGTGGAACTTGCCGCAATTGCCAACGCGGGACTGTAGAGCGAGTCGTTTTTCCAAGTCTTGCACAATCCGTTCGGACTCAGGAGTGCTCTGCCGAGAGTTGCATGCAGGAGATTCCCCGGCCGTGTGGACCGGCCGGCATGAATACGCGGAGACCGGCACGGTCTCGGGTACACTCGATATTCTGGTTACCAGGAGGTGCGTGAATGGCCGATTTCTACATTAACCTGTTTGTGGATGGCGAGAAGCTCAAGAAACTCGAAGGAGTCGGTTTGGGCGGTCAGGTACAAGAAATAGACGGCAAGAAGGCGGTTCAGGTCCCGGTGACGGCCAAGGAACACAAGAAACTCATGAAAAGCTTCCCCGATTTGACCTTCAACGCGGTCAATGCGGCGGTTCTGCCTGGGCAGGCCGAAGGCACTCTCATGGATTTCGTGATCAACCTGAAAAGCCTCGACGTCATGAAGGTGGCCATCGGGAAACTGTTCAGTCCTCTTGCAGGGAAAGAGCTCCGTTCCAAGATTTCCTGATGCACACACGCCGCGGTCGAACGCGGCGTGCGGGGTTGCTCAGTGAGACAGTCGCGGTACTGGGCAATAGTGCCGCGCGTTGATAAATGCGGGAAATTTCGCCCTCTCCTTGCCCCTCCCATCCCGGGAGGGGAATAGTGAACCCTCTCCCCTGGCGG
This sequence comes from Thermodesulfobacteriota bacterium, assembly GCA_040755955.1. Classification (GTDB taxonomy): domain Bacteria; phylum Desulfobacterota; class Desulfomonilia; order Desulfomonilales; family Desulfomonilaceae; genus JBFMAA01. The sequence continues at coordinate 2,306 of JBFMAA010000120.1, read as the reverse complement.
GCACAGGCGCCAACTTAAGCAGCTAACATGCTGAAATCATTGATACCGTATTGTCCTCTTTTCCCAATGATTTCACCGTATGTTATCGCCTATGCCCCTGGCGGGAGAGGGAAGGGAGAGGGGGTGCCGTATCACATGAACAGCCCAGCGAATTTCCCGGAGCGTGACCATACCGCGGGGTACCGGATTGCCCCCCGCGAGAAGTCCCTCCTCGGAAAACCTGCCTCCTTGCAGGCGCATCGTTCATGTCGCGTGTGCTGCTGACTGGGGCTGTTGCGGCTGTCTGCCGATGAGCTGGAGGAACTCTTCGGACTCGAGGGTTTCTTTTTCGAGAAGCTTCTCGGCCACCAGGTGCAGAAAATGCTCCTGTTCTTTGAGGGTTTGCAGCACCTTTTCCATGCGCTCGTCCACGATCCGGCGAACCTCTTCGTCGATGAGGCGTGAGGTTGCTTCGCTTATCTCCCGCTGGGGGAAAAAGGGCTGCGCCTGACCCAGCAGGCTCGGAGCCTCGTGGTATGCCACATGCCCGAGGGCCTCGGTCATGCCGTAAAGGGTGACCATGCTTCGCGCAATGTGAGTGGCTCGCTGTATATCGTTCTGAGCCCCGGTGGTAATATCTCCGAAGATAACTTCCTCTGCGGCTCGGCCTCCGAGGAGCACGTCGATCTTCTCGAGGAGTTCGGTTCGTGACATGAGGTACCGGTCCTCCGTGGGGAGCTGCAACGTGTACCCCAACGCACCGATGCCCCGCGGCACAATGGAGATCTTGTGCACGGCTTCGGCAGTCGGTCGAAACGCAGCGACCAGCGCGTGACCCGTTTCGTGGTACGCGACCGTCTTCTTCTCTACCTCATTGAGCAAGCGGGTCTTTTTTTCGAGGCCGGCGACGATGCGGTCCACAGCTTCTTCGATCTCCTGGGCGGTGACCTGTTCCTTCCCCTTCCGAGCCGTCAGGAGCGCGGCTTCGTTGACGAGGTTGGCGAGATCCGCACCGGTGAAACCCGGTGTGCGCCTGGCAATGATTTCGAGGTCCACGTCCGGTGACAGAACCACGCCTCTTGTGTGCACCTGGAGTATTTCGACCCTTTCCGGTAGGTCGGGCCTGTCCACCAGTATCTGGCGGTCGAACCGACCCGGGCGCAGCAGTGCAGGGTCGAGTATTTCCGGTCGGTTGGTCGCTGCGAGGATCACCACTCCCTTGTTGGACTGGAACCCGTCCATTTCCACAAGAAGCTGATTGAGGGTCTGTTCCCGTTCATCATGTCCGCTGATGCTCACCCCACCTCTTGCCTTGCCCAAGGCATCGAGCTCGTCAATGAACACCAGACACGGGGCGAGCTCGGTGGCCTGTTCGAACAGGTCTCTCACACGGGCCGCTCCCAGGCCGACGAACATCTCGATGAAGTCCGAGCCGCTTATGCAGAAGAACGGCACTCCCGCCTCGCCCGCGACAGCCTTCGCGAGCAGGGTCTTGCCCGTTCCCGGCGGTCCCACGAGCAGCACTCCCTTGGGGATTTTCGCTCCCAATCGGGTGAACCGATCCGGCTTGGCGAGGAACTCGAGGATCTCCTTGAGCTCCTGCTTCGCCTCGCTCTGGCCCGCGACGTCAGCAAAGGTGATACCCAGGTCGGTTTGTGCAACGATCTTGGCCTTGTTCTTGCCGATGGTCATGATTCCCGCGCCCTGGCCCATCTTCTTCATGATCCAGAACCACACCCCCCCAAGGACCAGAGCAGGTACCACCCAGGACAACAGATTCATGAAAAAGGTGTTCTCGTTCTCCGCGATGATCTCCACGTTTTTGTCTTCGAGGAATTTCACCAGGTCCTTGTCTTCGATTCTGGGCGTCGAGTACACGAGGGAGGCAAAAAGGGGCTCTCGCTGGTCCTCCTGCACCTTTTCGTATCCCCGGAGATTACGGCTGGATACCACCACCGATTTGATCTTTCCGTCGGTGATGTAGCTCTTGAATCTGGAATAGGAGACGTTCTGCACCTTTGGTGCGAGCAGAAGCTGCAGCAATGTCAATACCGCAAATGCAATCAATACGTATACGATGGAGAAGCGGGTCTTCTTCGTGTCTTTGGCTGGGGGCATCGGTCTCCTCCGTGGTCCTGGGCATTCATTGAGGTTTATACACAGGAGGGGGTCTTGTCAACCGCCCTTTCCGCCGGGAATACTCCCGATGCGCTTCCCGGGAGGCAAGATTTCCGGGGGAAACCCTTCATCAGAAAGTCTTGGGGGGGGGAGCCCGGTGTAAAAATGTTTTACCCCCGCCCCCCAGGTTGTATTTTGAAAAAAAAAAA
>JBFMAA010000119.1:8999-18107 GCA_040755955.1 Thermodesulfobacteriota bacterium | reverse complement strand
GGGCGGGGGGTAGAAATGTAGCCAGTAACGTGGACCCTGAAGACTAAACCGAACCCAAAGTTTCCTCAATTGTGACGAGGAGATAGCCGCACGAGACTTGGTTCTCTGGAAAAAAACTTCAGCCTAGCAGTTCCTCAAGCTCGATAATGAGGGCCGCGTGATCAAGGAGCGTAGTACCTGCTTGGAGAGTCACCAGCAGATCAACGTCACTCTGATCGTCGGCTTCTCCCCGGCTCACCGAACCGAACACCCGCACGTTCCCGGCGCCGTGTTTGCCGGCGATCCTGAGAATCTGGTCCCTTTTTTCTTTCAGCACCGTCAGCATGACGTAGTACCATTCTTCCTGTTCCGCGCATGCCTTTCCGTTGAAATGGGCTCAAGACTGGGAATATGAGCGCAACCGTGGTGTGCGAGGGCCTTCCGGGCCGTGAAAGGTCCCCTTTTCACCGGCCCCGACACCATTCCGGAAGCGCCAAGTCCCATTCCCTTCTTCCGTGCGACCTGAATTCATCCTTTTTCGGGATCGCGTTCGCCGGTCTTTTTGCCTCGCTTGACGGATCTCTCGGCCAGCCTGATCAGCGAGCGAAGCGCGTCGTTCACCGCCTTTTCTGTTGGGAAGGCCGCAGCTACATCCGGGCTCAGCAACACCAAATTGGTTCCGGAGCGATAGGACTCGATATTCTTGCCCCGGACCCCCGGGCCGAGGTCTTCCCGGCCATATTGAGGACGCAATTCGTCTTTCTCAGTCTTTTTCTTCATACATGTTCCTCATCTTGGCGGGTCATGCGGCGTGAACTGATAATCCTCGTGGCATTGAAACGGTCAACGTGCGAGACCACGAGAAGGCGGCCGAGTTGTGACGTGCCGAATGTGATGAACCGGTCCTCGTCCCACGAAAGGTCGGGGTCCCGGAAGGTGATCGCAAGGGGATCGCCGAAAACCGTCGCAGCCTCCACAAAGGAGACGGCACGCTTTCGGTTATTCGACACGGACTTCTTTCTGTCCCATTCGAGTTCCATGGAGACATTATAGCATGCGGGTAGAGACAGGCTCAATTTGAGTTTGTTCCTTGGCGGACCAACAACTCACCCGCCGTATTAACTGCCTGCCGCTACGGTGCCCGTCTGCCCCCAACAAACTGCAGTGTTCGGAAGATTAGTTGAGCGAGGAGGTTGCCTCGGAAATCTGACTGCCGGCAAGGCACTTTGCTTTCAATCCTCGACCCAGGTGAGGATGACCTTTCCACACTGGCCGGACTGCATCACCTCGAATGCGTGCTCATACTCGGTGTAGTGAAAGCGGTGGGTGATCACGGGCTGGATGTTCAGGCCGCATTGAATCATCATGGTCATTTTGTACCAGGTTTCGTACATTTCTCGGCCGTAAATCCCCTTGATCGTCAGTCCGTTGAATATGACCACGTCCCAATCTATCGCAGTCGGCTGTTCCTGAATGCCCAGAAGCGCAATCTTCCCCCCGTGGCACATATTCGCCGGCATGGTACGCAACGCGTCCGGATGTCCGGACATCTCCAGGCCCACGTCAAAGCCCTCTTTCATCTGGAGCATGTGCTGCGCATCCTCGACCTTCTGGTCCCGCACGTCCAGCGTCAGCGTCGCGCCCATCTTCTTCGCGAGATCGAGGCGGTACGGATTCACGTCAGTGACGACCACGTGTCGAGCCCCCGCGTGCCTTGCAATGGCCGCGGCCATGCACCCGATGGGCCCCGCACCGGTGATGAGCACGTCTTCCCCGAGAAGGTCGAAGGAGAGAGCGGTGTGAGTGGCATTCCCCAGGGGGTCGAAGCACGCGAGCACGTCCGTAGGAATAGTGGGGTCACAATACCAGACATTGGTGACAGGAATGCACAAGTATTCTGCAAACGCGCCCGGTCTGTTCACGCCCACTCCGCTGGTCTTCATGCAGAGGTGTCGCCGCCCGGCCATGCAGTTCCTGCAGCGACCGCACACCAGGTGCCCTTCCCCGGAGACCAGGTCGCCGATCGCGAAGTCGTGGACGTTGCTTCCCAAGGCAGCCACTCTGCCGACGAATTCATGGCCTATCTGCATGGGAACGGGGACAGTCCGACGCGCCCACGAGTCCCAGTTGAAGATGTGGAGATCGGTGCCGCAAATGGCTGTTTTTTGCACCCTGATCAGCACATCGTTCACCCCCATTTCCGGGACAGGCACCTGGGACAGTTTGATGCCCGGCTCGGGGCCGCATTTGACGAGGGCTTTCATCATGACCATCAGCGACTCCGGCGAATCGAGTAGTCTCGATGTCTTGAAACGCGGCTGCCCTCAATCCCCGACGCCGTTGGATCAGGCTTTCTTGCCGGTTCCGTGGGTTGAAACGTCGAGCGATCACACAGCCCACATCTCTTTGGGCACGCTTTCCTGGTAGGTCTGAGGCATGGGCGGGGCCTCTTCCGCGTGAGCCCGAATATATTCCGCGAGCACTCTGCAATGCTCACAGGGGTTATAGGTCGATTCGTACTTGGTGACCTTCCCCTCGGCCCTTGAGGACATCTGGATTTTCAGGTCTTTGATATCCTGATACATTCTAAGGCAATGCCGCACGCTCCACCGACCTCGGAATACCCTACAAGAGACCGCGTTTTCGTCCAGCCACACCTTCTGTTCTGTTTTCATGGCGACCTCTCTCCCTTCTGACGGAACCATCGGGGATGTTCGCACTGAAGCTCTGAGTCTTGCCACTTGTCCCATAACTCGTCGGATATTTGTGTTGACACCCGGTCATGGCAAATGTTCCTCTCGGAAAATGCGGGTCTGTTGAAGTTTTTCATAGGCGATTCGGGGTTGACTGGGAGGGTTTTCAATGCTACCATTCGGGGTCAGGAGGCATGGATAGGTAGCGTGCGCGGAATTGTTCACAATTCAGGGCGGTCGCCGGTGAGAAGACTAGCCCGGTCAAGGGTGACCCGGTGGGTGGTCGCGATTTTTATCGGCGCGTCCTCGGTTGGCGGGTATGTGCACTTTGTGCCGCAGCTCACCGCGGGGTTCCCGTTTGCCTGCAACATCCCTGCGCAGCAGCCCGTGGACGAAAAGTCGGGCGAGCCGGCGGTCGAGCAAAGCCCCGAGTTGGCTTTGCCCAGCGCGGCTTCCTTGGCCTCATCGGAAGAGATTGTGGATGTGTCGGAGGAAGGGGACACGCTTCGCTCCCTTCTGAGCTACGGAGTGACCAAAGAGGACTCGGTCGCAGAAATGGCCGAGAAGATGGCATTGGTCATAGCGCAAACGGAAATAGCGAAAAAGAAGGGGAAAAAGTTTACCAAGGATACTCCCCTCCAACCGGGAAAAAGGTACAGCCTGACGGTCGACGGCGAGGGACGGCTCATTAAGGCCACATTGGAACTGGGGCCGGCTGACGTATACCATGCCGAGGCCAACGATCGGTTGGTGCGCGCGTGGAAAGAGGACGTGGTGCTCGACTTCAAGGTGGAATCACGCGTCTTTCGCGTGCGCGGTAGACTGGGAGACACTGTGGCCAAGAGTGGCGAAGGCGACAGACTCACCAGCATGATCGCCCAAGCCTTCCGATACGACATCGACTTCCGATTCGACAGCAGGGACGGGGATATTTGTCGGGTCCTCTTTGAGCGCAGGTATGCGGACGACCGTCCATCGGGTTACGGCGATTTGCTCTGTGCCGTATATGAAGGGCAGAAGACAGGCATCAAGACCGTCATACGCTTCAAAGGCGAATATTATCACCAGGATGGGAAGTCGGTGGAGAAACCGTTCCTCCGGTCTCCTCTGAAATTCCTGCGCGTGACTTCCAAATTCGGTATGCGATTCCACCCTGTCAAGAAAGTCTACAGGATGCACTGTGGCATGGACTTCGGTGCGCCCACGGGAACACCTGCCCATGCAATTGCCGACGGAGTGGTGTCCTTTGCGGGATGGAATCCCAATCACTACGGCAACCTCGTGTGCCTGCGCCACAAGGACCCGGACAGCAAGGAAGTAATCGAAACCAGGTACGGCCACCTCTCCAAGATCAATGTCCGCAACGGGCAGAAGGTGAAGCAGAGCGAGGTTATCGGGCTCGTGGGCGCTACCGGCATGGTAACGGGACCACACCTCCACTTCGAGTTTCGCGTCAACGGCAAGCCGATAGATCCTTCCACGAGAACAAGGGAGATGGTCAAGACCGTTCGCCACGTTCCCCCATCGCTTGTGCCGCGTTTCCAGGAACTGAGGGACGCACGACTCCACGACATGGAAGGCTTGGTCGCTGTAGGCGAGATCTTTCCTCGTATGGGCAGGTCCGCGTCACTCCGCTAGATAGTCACAGTCATCGCTCCCGTGTTCTCGTCAAGTATGTCCCCACATCTCATTGTTCAGTCCTGTTGATTGCTTCCCGCCGGTTTACCATGGCCCGCCTTGACTTATTCCTCGACACACGGTATTATGCTATTGACATGACTTGAGGTTTGAGCCCCAAGCAACTCCCGACAAGGGGGCATCCCATGAGAAGCAGGCTCTGTGCGCTCACCGTGATCATGGTCGTCATGATCTGGCAGGTTCCAGGCCACGCGTTTGTTGATTTCCTCTTCGGCGGTTCCTCGAACCGGGGAGCCATAGAAAACTCCGCGATCGGAGATCTGCGTGCGTGGTATACCGGAAACCCCGTGTACCAGTTCAACCCGTTCTACTCACGAGGGTCGGATATCGCTTCCCCGGTGTTCCCTGGAGATCCGCAACAGCAGAACTCCGCAGGCCGGCCTCAGGCATCTCCCTCCGGACCGGTGCCTCAGCCCACGGTCACGTACTTCCCCCCGAATCCGGGCCAGGGGCAGTACTACGGGCCTGCCCCCCAGGAACAGGCCATGTATGGGCAACCCATGCAACAGGCCCCAGGTCCCCAGTATCAGCCGCAATACCAACAGCCCCAGGCCCAGTACCCGCCGCAGCAGTACCAGCAGCCGGTGTACCCCCCACAACAATATCAGCAGCCGGCACCTGCGTACCAAGGCGGTTACCAGGCCGGAGCGCCCGCTTACCCGCCCCAGGGAGGCATGCCTGCGGTCAATCAGTACCAGCAACCTTCGTATCAGGGGGCTCCTATGGCACCCCAGGGGTACTATCAGTAGCGTTTCTCGTCGCGGACGGATGCAGCGCGCTTCTCGGTGTCCGTCTCAGAAGAAGTGTCACTCCCTCCGAGCCTGGGACGTCGGAGGTTGAGTCCTTCATTCCGGCGGAAGCGGGAATCTGGTCTTTCCTGCGGGACCTGTGGGCCCCGGCTTTCGCCGGGGTGACGAGCGGATCGGATTGGCACACTTATTTCGTGAGAGACCCTCAGGGCTATTCGGGTTTGCCTTGGGGAAGCCGCTTGAGGATTTTCCGGGCCTCCCGGGCCTGATGAGTGTGAGGGTGTTCCCGGACGATCTTCTCGAATATGATTCTCGCGGATGAGGGCTCTCCCTTGGCCTTGAACGCCTCAGCTTGTTTGAACATGGCGTTGAGCTCATTCGTAGAGTTGGGATAATCCTTGATCACACGGTCGAACTCGAGGATGGCCTCGCCGAACCTCGATTTTGCCAGAAACGCTTCGCCAAGCCAGTAGTGGGCATTGGCCGCGAACCGACTCTTGGGGTGATCCTTGAGGAACTGCTCCAGGAGAGGGATGGCCTTGTCCCAGGCGGCCTTGTCCGAGGCGCGTGCCTCTACCGGCGCAAACGCAGCCAGAAAAGCCTTCTCATCTTCAGAACGCGGGGTGCCCGCAATCTCGATTCGGGGTTCCATCCCTGTGGTGAGCGGCGCGGAGGGGCGAGGGGGTTCCGCTTCAGGTGCTTCGACCGGCCTGCTCGACGACGCCTCCGAGGGCCCTTCCCCGGAAGCGGACGGAAGATGGGGCTTGCTCACTTCTCCGGGCGGCGCGCCACCCAGACGGCGCTCGATGGCCGCTACCCGCCGCTGCAGGTCCGGGACGGCCTGAGGATCTCCCCCGCCGGAAGCCTGTAGCCGTTCTACCATGTCCCTGAGACGCTGGAGTTCCGTTTCGAGCGCCTCCAACCTGGCCGCGAGCCTCTCCCTGGCCGGATCGGTATTCGCCGGCTGCTGGGCAGGCTTCACGTAGGGCAGTTGCGGCCCTCCGGGTCTCGTAAGGCAGCCCCCGACGATCACGCTGCACAGCACCACGCAAATCCACAAGACATGGCCGAGGGCCGAAACATCCGGAACGTGTGGAGCGGCGTCACAATCACTGCACACGGTTGATGGGGTCTTCGGCCTTTTCCATTCCCGGTGCTCAAGCACCCGGCTATTTGCAGTCGCCGATGTGGGGCTTGGGGTTAGTGGAGTCGCGGAGGGACGACCGAGAATAGCTGGGCCGTTCAAGGCCGGGAAATCACGCAAGGCTGCCTCTGCTATTACGGCTATGGGACCGTGAGAATTCCCCAGGCGCGCGGCCGTCGCGCTCATCGTGCGGCTCTCAGGTGGACGCGTCGGTTCTTGGACCATGCTTCCTCGTTGTGACCTGAATCTGCGGGCAACTCCGACCCGAAAGACACCGTAGAAAGCTGTTGCGGCGGGATTCCCAGGCTCACCAGGTAGTCCACCACTGCGGCTGCTCGCCGTTCTCCCAGAGCCAGGTTGTATTCCGCGCTGCCTCTCTCGTCGCAGTGTCCTTCTGCCACGACGGTGATGCGAGTTGCCCGTCGCAGGATTTCCGCATCTTGCCGCAGCACCTCTTGAGCCTCCGGGGAGATCGCAAAACTGTCATAGCCGAAGTGCACGGGTCTTAGCTCGGCCTGTATCACCTGGACGCTCTGTTCGGAGACCTCCGAGGAAGGAGCCGGGGTGACTTCAGCCGGACCCCCTGCCCTACCGGAAACGGGCTGGTCGTCCGTCGGGCGGACGATCTTCTGTCCGCAGCCCGCCACGAGAGCCACCAGGACCAGCGCGGCCGTCAGCGATCTCTTCATGGACTTGGACTGCATCCGTTCTCGCTCCTTTCGAATAACCGTTCAGGGTGCATCCGTTGTGGACTCGGAAAACAAACGACAAAGGCACCAAGACACAAAGAAATCATAGAACAAGTCTCCGGCTACTATTCTCAGGAACAGGCTTTCTCGGTGTCTTTGTATCTTCGTGTTTCATGCTCTCTTGTCCCCGGCTGAACGCGTGCCGCCGTCCGACCTTACCTCGACGTTCTGGACCAGGCAGGAGACTTGCCAGCGATGGGCGATACGGGCGTCTGAACTTCGCCCCCCCCGTCCATCACGTAGATCCTGCCGGTTCCGTCCCGATCCGACGAGAATGCTATCATCCTCCCGTCGGGAGACCATGTGGGGGTTTGATTCGACCCCTTGTCGGTGAGGACGCGAAAGCCGGTTCCGTCTGTGCGCATCGTGCAGATCTGGAACCGCCCGCCTATCCTCGCGGTGAAGGCCAACATGTCTCCCATCGGCGACCAATCGGGATCGGTGTTGTAATTGCTCTGAAAAGTGAGCCTTCGGGGCTGGCCGCCTTGTGATGGAATCGTGTATATATGCGGAGTCCCTGCCTGATCAGAGACGTATGCCAAGGTGGACCCGTCGGGAGACCACGTGGGAGAGATATCATTTCCTCTCCCGTGAGTCAACTTATTCATAATGTGTCCTTCAGGTGTTAGTAGAAATATCTTAGGTATTCCTTCAACACTGAGGGACGCGGCGATCGACCTGCCGTCAGGAGAATACCGCCCCGATGCATTCAGGCCCTTCCGGCCGGACACCAAATGTAGCTTCCCCGACTGCAGCCCCTGAAACCACAGGTCCGGGTTCCTATTGAGATACGACGTGAACAGAATTCCCCGCCCATCCGGCGACCACCTGGGTGAAAGGTTGATGGTGCCTGTCCGGGTGGCCTGGCGCAGGTTGTGTCCGTCAAAATCCATGACGTATATCTCGCCGGGCTTGGACGCGGCCACAAAGGCGATCTGGGTGCAAAAGGACCCGACCAGATCGGTAAGCTTCTCCATGATCCGGTCCCCGAAACGGTGAATCGCCAGCCTGTGATCAGGCACCCTGCACCTGAACCGCTTCCCCATCTCAAGCTTTCGCAGCGTCACATGGTAGAGTCGGCCGTCAAAGATGAGCTCGTTCCCCGTCACGGCAACCGTACCCGTCACGAGCGTCTGGACACCTGCCTTGGCCCACGCATCGAAGTCCGGTTCGTCCGTGCTGGTACCGGAAGGGGTGGGCGCATTCTCCACGATCTCGAAAAGCCCTGTCATGTAAAGGTCGTTTCTCAGTATCATCGCCATTGCCCGACCGTCCACAGAAGCCTCTCCCGACACCTTGAAGTCCGGGATACCTATGGGCATGCGTCCCACTTTGGGCGTGTCCAGCGGGATGACCAGCCTCGCCTCGACTCCCGCGGGCACCAACCACAGCACTGCCATGCAGCAGCACAGGCAGAGGATCCTCCCAAGAAAGACGCGTCGGTCACGCATTGCCCGGAAGATCCCGGACAGTTGCGGTCTGTGTACAGGCTTCCGCCCGGTCGCTTTCCGGCGAGAGAGACCGCCCGACGCTGCTGGGAATACTGTGCGCATAAAGACCACCGTCTCACCAAGAGTCACAACGAACTATGGAAATGCGATTCTTGCAGGTCTCCGTTGATTCACACCGATCGGCAGGCCGGAAAGCCTGCCCCACAAAATCAGACCCCTGCGGAGAAGACTGGATTCCGGCGTCCGCCGGAATGACGGGAGCAATTCCTTGCCTTCTGGTCCAGGGGATTGGGATAGTTGTTCCGAGACGGTCACTAAGGGCCCACCGCAGAATAAAGTGTGCGACTGCGTTCCGGCTGGCAGCCATATCCACTCGCTTCCCGTAGGTTGAAACCTACGGCTATTCACCGGATGCCCCTTCGGGGCATGGAACGCGTGTCATTTCTCCGCGAAATGCACCCCGAAAGGGGTGCCTTGGTGAGTAGCCATGGGTTTCAACTCATGGAAAGGGAGCACGCGGGATGACAGAGTTATTTCGCGGCAGGCCCTAAGGTATCCCGTGCCGGCGGCGACCAGCGGGAGCCGCAATGCTCCAAAAGTTCTTGGGGATGGGGGTCCGGGGGAAGGGACTTCTTTCAAGAAGTC
>JBFMAA010000119.1:0-8989 GCA_040755955.1 Thermodesulfobacteriota bacterium | reverse complement strand
CCGGCGCCCGCCCCCCCCCCCCCCCCCCCCCCCCCCCCCCCCCCCCCCCCCCCCCCCCCCCCCCCCCCCCCCCCCCCCCCCCCCCCCCCCAACCACATTTCCACACGACCCACCATGGCGGTCAGCGAATGCCCTTCGGCGTGAACATGAGGGCCACTCCGCCCGCGGCAGTGATGCGCTCCAGGGCTTCGGCGGAGAGCTCGGGAAAGGGAACCGCCTGGTACACCGCTCTCATGGCTGACCCGTCAAAGACCTCGTCGCCTGAGCTCTTGTCGATGGCGGCCTTCTGGAGTTGCCCGCTCTCGGTCAGGGAAAGCCCTATCAGGGTCGATTTCCCGTCGGAACCGCGGCTCAGGCCCATGATGGTCCAGTGTGAATTCACCCTACGTTTCACGTCATCGATCCAGGCAGCAAGTTCTTGATCCGTGGCAGGGGTCGCCTTCCCGTTAGCCGCGCCGCGGGATTCAGCCTTGCCTTTGTCCAGTTTCTCCCGTATCTCTGCCAGCCTTTGCTCGATCAGCCTCTCCTGTTTCTCTTTTTCGACAACAGGATCGGTTGCGGGTTTCTTGGGAGGCTTCTCTTCCGCCAACTCGACCCGTTTGGGGGCTCTCTTCCGTGTCGGGGGCTTGATGCGCGCCTTGGACGGCTTTTCCAGGCTTTTGCGAGGCACCACGTCCCGCTTCAGGCGAGCGGGAGCGGGCGGGATCGCTTCCTGCACGACAGGGCCCTGAACCGGTTCAGCCGACGCGGTCTTGATCTCCTTCGGCATCGTCTCCGGAAGCAGCACCGGAGACACGACCTCCGCCAGTTTCACCGGAGTGCCGGTCACTTGCGGGGGCTTCGGACTGATAAGCCAACGGGACGAGCATACCACCACCGCTCCGATCACCGCGGCGTGAAACAGCACCGAGAGCACCACCATCCAAGGCAATGCGCGGTCCTTATGTTGCGAAGGCAGACGGATCATTGCGATTGCGCGGCTTCTTCCTTGGGATTGGTTATCAGGACAAGATTATGTATCCCGGCCTTGCGAAGTGAGGCCATAACGCGCACCACGATGCCGTACGGAACACTCTTGTCCGCCCGCAGGTACACGTCCTGGCGGAGATTGCCCTTGACCCTCGCGGTGACCTGCTCCATGAGGTCCTTTTCCGGGATCTCCTTGTCGCTGAGGTACACCGACCCCTTGTTGTCCACAGAAATGATGATGTCGTTCGGGGTCTGCTCCTTCTCGATCGGGCTGCCTGGCTCGGTTTCGGGCGGCTCCACCTTGACGCCTTCCTGCATCATGGGCGCGGTGACCATGAATATGATCAAAAGCACGAGCATGACGTCGACCAGAGGGGTGACGTTTATCTCTGCCATGGCGGATCTGCTGTGTCGGCTGGTGCTGAATGCCATCGTCTCCTCCTGTGTAGGTGAGTTCAGACTTGCTTGCGCTTGAGATAGATCCGCTCGATGATATTGATGAGTTCAGAGGAGAAGTTGTCCATCTCCGTGCTGATAGTGTTGATTTTTGCCAGGAAATAGTTATAGAAAATAACCGCAGGGATCGCTGCCGCAAGCCCCGCGGCCGTCGCAATGAGCGCCTCGGCGATCCCCGGCGCGACAACGGCAAGGGATGCGCTCTTTGCGACCCCGATCTGCCGGAAAGACTCCATGATTCCCCAGACGGTCCCGAAAAGCCCGATGAACGGGGCGGACGAACCGGTCGTGGCCAGGAAGTTGACTCCCTTTTCCAGTCGTGCCCTCTCCGCGGTGACTGCCTGCTGCAGAGACCTGGTGACGTTGTCCATGCCTGTGCGCTCATATTCGGGTTCGATGGGTGAGTCGGCCCCGGATTTCTGGGATGGGTTCTGGAACTTGGAGAGCCTGGTGAGTTCCGCGTACCCGGCCTTGAACACTTGAGCCAGTGGAGAGGAAGTGAGCTGTTTTGCCTCAGCATAGAGGAGCGAGAACTTTCGCGATTCCCGGAAGGCGTCGAAGAAAAGCTGCGTGTGTTTGCGTGCCTTGGACAGAGTCAAAGCCTTGGTGAGGATGATTCCCCAGCAGATCACGGAGAAGCCGAGCAACACCAGCATCACCCCTTTCACTACCCATCCTGCTCCGAAAATAATGGCCAATATGCTGTGATCATTCACCATCTGTATGGGTTGAGCCGCGGCAAAGGCCTCGGTCATGGTACGGGTCTCCTTTCTCTGAAACGATGTGGTACTTAGTGTAGTGCAGCAAATAAGTCAAGTTGTTCTTGTCATAATCGCCAGTTGCGTTGGACTCACTACAATCTATCCGATATTATTTCGTCAACGCTCGGCAATTCAGCCTTATTTTGCAGTCGGCAACTCCACCTTTCCCCGCTGCTCCGAAGACTGTATCATACCAGATCTCCAATGAATCATCGACTGCACGCAATTCCAAATTTTGGGGAACATATTCTACGCCCCAGGGACTAAGAGAGACAGGGGCGGTCACCACAACCGGGAATTTGTACTGTACGGAGTCGTTGCCGTCCTGAATTCCTCGTCAAGGGAAGAACAACTCCTGTGTCTCCCATTTCTCACGTAGGGTCGAGGCGGTCGATCGAGGCGTCCCATCTTCCGATCAAGCCGGTGAACCAAGATAAGTTTATGGCTGTAACTACTTGACAGTTGTCGAGAATAACTGTATCCTTTAACAAACAAGTCTGTCGAGGTTCCAATGTCCTACACTATTGTTGTGGCCGACAAGGATCCCAATAGCCGAGACACCGTCTCGCGCGCACTGCAATCTCGGGACAATTCATTCATCGCCGTTGCCACCTCTGCGGAACTCCAGCAGGCGATCAAAGCCAACAAACCGGACCTGATAATACTGAACACGGTCTTGGCCGACGCGCCGGGATGGAAGATAGTCGGGAAAATTAAGGGGTCCAAGAACTATGCCGACGTACCCATTCTCCTGCTCACAGGAGACCCGGGCAGTCCGCCTACGGCAGAGATGCGCAAAGCCGGAGCAGACACCTTTCTGTCAAAGCCGATCGACGCAAACCACCTGAAAAGGGCAGTGAATTCGCTGCTCGGCCTTGAGGACGCTTCCTCTGCCCGTGTGTCCGACGACGACGTCACCATAGACTTCACCGACGACGACACCGGCGAAATGACCGAAGAACTTCTTGCCATGGGCAACGTCGGGGAAGAGGCGGACACTACCACCCACGTGGGAGATACCGTGGAGATCGACACCGGCACTCTGGTCGCGGAACTCGACGGCGCAGACGAGGTCGGTTCGGAAAGCACCTACGAGGACACGGTCAGGCTCAACCTGGAAGATATGGGCTTGGAAGAGGTCGACGACGACGCACCCGCGCTCGAACCGACTATCGAACTTGTTTCGGATTTCGGTGATGAATTCGGCGAACCGACCGGCGAGAAGGTGATTGCGGACGTGGACGAGGATATCACCGGCGATCTCAGCCCGGATTTCGAAGGACTCGCGGAGGAAGGTTCGGATGTGCCGCTAGGGTTGGGAGAAGACTCGGTCACCGTAGACATGGACATGGACGGCTTGAACCTCGAAATCGAAGCTGATGACTTCGCCGACGATGCCCCTCGGGGCCGCACGACCATCGACCCGGATGACACCCAGATCAAGAAGATGCTCGAGGTCCAGGAACCTTCGATGGTGCTTACTTCGGAAGACCTGTCGCTCGACGACGACACTCTGCTGAGCGAGACGGGAGATCAGACCACGAGCGACATCGACGTCATCGACCTGGAAGACGACTCGGAAATCGCAGATCTGGATCATGACGAGCTTGATGCCATCCATCCCCACACCGAAGTGGAAGACGAACTGGCCCTCGCCGAAGATGAGATGGACGCGGAAGTCCTCGACGACGGCGAAGACACCATCCCCCTCGACAGCATGGAAATGGGTGAAATCCCGGAAGAAGATCTCGGGGAAATCGACATAGGCGAGGCAGATGAGCTCGTCATCGGAGACGAGTCCGAGGAAGATTATGCCGCGCAAGAACCTATAGAACCCGAAGTCACCACCCAGGAGCTTTTCGGGGAAGAACTGCCCACGGAAGAGTTCACCGCGGACGCGTTCCCGTCGGAGGAAACCTCGGAACTGAACGTGGCGGACGAACAGATGTCGTTGGAAGGGCTCTCCATGGAGAGGGATACCGCCGCGGGTCCAAGACGGGACACGGTGGACCTGGAGGCAACCGACGAACTGCTTATGGAAGCGATGGGCGAAGACGAGGACATGCTGGAGCTCACCGAAGATGTATCGGTGGAAGAGATCGCGGTCACCGGCGATTCGGAGATTTCCTTGTCGGACTCGGACTTCGAGGAACCACTGAGCGAAGACGAGGGCGAAGAGATTGATCTCGAGGACTTTGATTTCGAAAAACCCGAGGCCGAACCCCCAAGACCCGTTGTGCAAGCCGCACCAACGCCGAAGCCCGCGGTCGACACAGCGAAACAACCCGGCTTCGACCTGAAAACCGCGGCGGCAGTCGGTGCCGGAGCTGTGGGGGCCGCTGCGGTGGTGGGCGCGGCCAAAGCCTTCACAGGGGCAAAACCCGACCGGAAGGTGGATCTCAAGGAAGCAAGGCCTTCCGTGCCGGAACCTTCCATACCGGACGCGGTGTCGTTTCAGCCGCGGCCAGTGACACCGCCGGCAACCCGGGAGGACCTGACCGCGGCAATTGCTTCGGCGCTCCCGTCAGTGGGAGAGCTCCGCGCCGCGATTGCATCCGCGCTCGACAACCAGGTGCAGAAGACCTTTCCTCCACAAGCGGAATTTGCGGATTCATTCGGCCATGCATTGGCAGGAAAGCTCCCCTCCAGGAAGGACCTGCTGTCAACGTTCAGCGAGGCCACCGCTCAGGCGCTCCCGTCCCGTGACGACGTCGCCAGAGACCTCGCGGACCGGATGAGACGCGGACTGCCCACCAGAGAAGAGGTATTGACACGCCTCGATGGTCTCCTTGCCGAGGTGGTCCCGTCGCAGGCAGAGATCTTCGGCAAGATCGACGCGGCCATTCAGGTGAGGCTCCCTTCGGCTGACGAGATCGCGGCACGTCTGAATGAGGCGGTCTCCAAGACCTTCCAGGTGGAAGGTGACGTGAGAGGCCGGATCGAGAAGGCGCTGGAGTCCCTCTCGTCAGTAGGAGAGGCCACGGAACAGGTGGCGCGGGCCTTGAAGGCATTCCCGTCCGGAGATGAGATCAACAGGGGCATAGAGCAGGCTTTGGCTGCCATCCCCAGCCCTGAAGAAGTAGACCACCGGCTCGAAACGGCCTTCGCAGCCCTGCCGGGGCCGGAGGAAATCGGCCGACGTTTCGAACGAGCCATCGCAGACATGCTCTCCACAGAAACGGTGCAAGAGCGTTTGGACGTGTTCCTGTCGAGCCTTCCCTCCGGAGACGAGATCTCTCAGCGCATCGACATGGCGCTCGCGGATATACCGTCGGGTGACGAAATCCACTACAGGATCGAGCAGGCCTTGGCTACGCTCCCGACCGGCGACGAAGTCAGAAGGCAGTTGGATGCGGCTCTCATGAACCTGCCCGATGGCGAAGCGATCAATGAGCGTGTCGACATGGCACTGGCCGGGATTCCCACCCCGGAAGCGATGGACGAAAAGATCGAACAGGCCTTCAAGAGCATGCCGACAGGGGACGAGATCCGCCAGAAGATCGACATGGCGCTCGCGGCCATGCCGTCACCCGATGACATCAACATGAGGCTCGACCTGGCCTTGCAGGCTCTCCCGAACGCGGACGATATCAGCCGGCGCGTCGAACGAGCTCTCGCGGCCATTCCGGGACCGGAAGATATAGACGAAAAGATCGAACTCGTGTTCAAGAGCATGCCCACCGGCGACGAAATCCGCCAGAAGATCGACATGGCCCTGGCAGGACTCCCCGCAGGGGATGACCTCAACGTGAGGATAGAATCCGCGTTGATGGCCATTCCTTCAAGAGAGGAGATCGATCAGCGCATAGACATGGCTCTGGCAGCGATCCCCCCGAAAGAGATGGTGGACCATCGCATAGATACGGCCCTCGGAGGTCTCCCTTCAGGCGAAGAGATCAGGTTGAAGGTTCATCGGGTGCTGTCGGCCTTTCCTTCCGGCGAGTTCATCAATGAGAAAGTCGAGGCGGCTCTCAGGACCCTGCCGTCGAAGGAGGACGTGGATCAGCGCATCGATCGTGCCCTTCCGAGCCCGGAAGAAATCCGAAGCAAAGTTGATAAGGCCTTGGCACAGATCCCCAGCAAAGATGTGGTAAACCGCCGGTTCGACGAGGCCTTGAGCGCCCTGCCCACGCCGGCTCAGATAAAGGGACGCGTGGACGAGACACTCAGCAGCGTTCCGTCCCGATCCACCTGGCTGGCACGCATCGACGAACGTCTCGAGTCGATGATGCCGTCCAAGGACCACGTCCATGCAGTGGTGCAATCGCTGGTTCAGCACAAGATCGATCAGATGATGGCCGGCATCGACGTGTCCACGCTCCTGCGTGAAAGCATGCCTCGGCCGGAGGATGTCCTCACTTCCATCCGGTCACAACTCCCTGACAGAGACCGGTTCCAGGAGACTATTTCCCGGAGCTTCACTCAGGCCGTTCAGAATTCCCTCCCCGAACGAGCATGGCTGGAAAGCGTTTCTCGCGGTCTGTTCGATGACCGCACCAAGGGGATTCTCCCCGAAAGAAACGAGATCGTCTCGCTGCTGCGCGAGGAGATTCGCATGCGGCTGCTGGACACCATAGAGAAGATGGTCAAGAACCAACTGGAGGAGATCACTTCCGACCTCTATTCTCACATATCCTGAGAGCGAGCCCCTGGCTGCCTTGATGCCGGGGGCAGACTCACCCTGATCATACGTTCCCGAGAACCTCTTGGAGTATTGCCCCGATCTTTGGAGCAGCCAGGCGCGCGGTCTGAATCACCTTGTCGAGGGAGACGGGCTCCATGCAGTCCGGCAGATTCACGTTGGTGATCGCCGCGAACGCCAGAGTCCTAAGTCCGATTGACGCGGCTACGATCACCTCCGGCACGGTGCTCATGCCCACCGCGTCTGCGCCGAGCATGCGAAGCATTCTGGTTTCTGCGCGGGTTTCGAGGCTTGGCCCTCGGACGGCCAGGTAGGTTCCACTCTGCATGGGGATTTTCAGGTCTAGGGCTGCCTTCTGGGCCATCGCCACGAGCGCGTGATCGTACGGCCTGCTCATGTCAGGGAATCGGTCGCCGAGCCGAGGATCCGTGAGACCTCGCAGGGGGTCTTCTCCCATGAAGTTCAGGTGGTCCGTGACTACCATCACATCCGTGGGTTTGAATAGGGGGTTCAGTCCTCCCGCCGCGCTGTTGATCGCCAGAATGCCAACCCCCAGCTCCCGCAAGACCCTCACCGGGAACGTGACCTGTGCCGCAGAATACCCTTCGTACAGGTGAAATCGTCCCTGCATCACCGCAACTTCACATCCGCCAAGTGTGCCGAAGAGCAGCTCGCCCTTGTGCCCTTCCACGGTGGATTGCGGAAAGAACGGGGCCTCAGCGTATGGAATGCGGGCAGAGGTGTCGAGCCCGTCGGTAACCGCACCCAGACCCGTCCCCAACACAATGGCCGCCTTGGGTCTGAGCGCGGTTCGTGCCCGGAGCGCTTCAGCCGATTGCACTACCTGTTCGTATAATTGGTTCATGCCACCCCTGTCGTGCGTCTGGTGGAATTCTCCCTTGCTGTGGGTTCTTTGCCAGAGAACGTCTTGTCGGATCTTCAGGATTTCCCCGGTCGGGTTGCTGAAGAACGCGCGGCCGTACGTTCGATCGGGAGCGTTCAGTCAGATTTCAAGGTCGACTCCGATGGGACAGTGGTCCGAACCCATGACCTCTTCGAGGATCCACGCGTCTTTCACCTGAGCGCGCATTGCCCCGCAGACAAAGACATAGTCGATTCTCCAGCCGATGTTCCGCTCACGGGCTCGGGTTTTCTGATCCCACCACGAGTACCGTCCGGCATCGCTGCAGAAAAGCCTGAACGTATCCAGATACCCCGCTGCTACGACACGGTCTATCCACTCCCGTTCGATGGGGAGAAACCCCGAGACCTTCTCGTTCTCCTTTGGTCTGGCGAGGTCTGTCTCTTTGTGCGCGGTATTCACGTCGCCGCAGAAGACGATACTCGCACCCGTTCGTCTGAGTTTCTCGATATGGTCGAGGAACGCGTCGTAGAAGTCGAGCTTGAATTGGAGCCGTTCCTGGTTCTTCTTGCCGTTGGGGAAATACACGTTGAACAGCACGAACCGGTCGAAGTCGAGCCTGAGTATTCGCCCTTCCGAATCGAATCGGCTGATTCCCATGCCGGTATGCACCGCTGCCGGAGGGGTCCTTGTATATACCCCGACGCCGCTGTAGCCCTTCTTATCAGCCTTATCCCAGAATGCGTGATACCCTTGCGGTTCGAGGAGGTCTTTGGGGAGTTGCTCGGGAGAAGCCTTTGTCTCCTGGACACAGAGAATGTCGGGAGAAGCTTCCCGTACCCATTCCAGCAGGCCTTTCTTGTACGCGGCCCGGATGCCGTTCACATTCCAACTGAAGAGTCTAAGCTTCTCACGCATAAGTGCCTTCCCTTGCGGCATGGAATCCCCCGGAACACGGCCACAAAAAAACCCGACCAAAGGGCCGGGAGGTATATGCGATGATGTGGTGCCGAAGGCCGGACTCGAACCGGCACGGGAGGTCCCGCCACCCCCTCAAGATGGTGTGTCTACCAATTCCACCACTTCGGCTTGAAGCCTAGTGTATAGTGCCGGCCCGGTTTCGTCAACCCCTAAATGCGAGCGAGAGCCCAGTCATTTAGTGCTCCCATTCGTTATAGTCACGCGCCTTGAAATTCGCGGGACCGTGAAAGTAGACACAAACCCACTCTGCCGTCCCTCAACCACCAGGCGAGAGGGCTTGCTATTCCCCTCCCTTGATGGGAGGGGTTAGGGGAGGGT
>JBFMAA010000118.1:0-18309 GCA_040755955.1 Thermodesulfobacteriota bacterium | reverse complement strand
GTTTCCCCCGGGCCCCCTTCCGAAAACTTTTGATATATTGGATGAGTCTGGCCATTCGGCAGTTCCGGCGAGGTCGGGGGCTGACTTTCATGTTTGGGTGTGGCCATGTGCAGTCATGGTGATCGTGAGCACGGGTTGTCTCCAGGACCTGCAAAATATCCGAGCATATCGGATTGCTACTTTCATTCAGGCGGTCAATCGAGTCCCCAACAGGCGACCGTATCTCAGGAGTCTTTGACGAACGGATTCGAGATGGTCCCGTATTCGCGGAGGGGCTCTTCATGAAGTACTGGAGGGACGCTCCGTCATGAGTGCAAGAATCACGTGGTATCTGGCCAACGGGGAAGAGATCCTCTGCGCGGGGATCATGACGTTTATGACGCTCCTCGGATTCGGGAACGTGGTGTGTCGATATTTGGGGTATTCGCTCGCATACACCGAAGAGCTGCTCGTGATGCTTATGGTCTGGCTCACGTTGCTCGGGGCTGCGGTCGGTTTCAAGAGAAGGGCCCACTTGGGACTCTCGTACTTTCGGGAACTTCTTCCCCTGAGATTCCAGCCAACAGCGGAACTGTGCACCACGGGTCTCACGGTGATCACCGTAGGGCTTGTGGTGTACCTCTGCCTTCGGTACCATCTGCCTGACGAGATCGCCATGAGGACCACCACGTCTGCGCTTGATATTCCCATCGCGTGGTACACCGCGGCAATCCCCGTGGGTGGCGCAATGGTGATGCTGAGGGCAATCCAGGCGTGCCGAAGGTCGCTCGCGGACCTGAAGGAGGAATCGTAGATGGACCCGGGGATACTCCTGTTTGCCCTGTTCTTTCTGCTCCTCTTGGCGGGCGTGCCGATCGCCGTGGCCTTGGGTTCGACCGCGTGCGCGATGCTGTGGTGGACCGGTCAGGGATTGATTGCGGTGTCTCCCACTTTCTACTCGAACATCGCAAAGTTTCCGCTGTTGGCCATACCTTTCTTCATACTCGCCGGGTTCATCCTTGAGCGCTGCGGCATTTCCCGGCGACTGGTGCATCTTGCAGGACTGATCGTGGGGCCGATCCCCGGCGGCCTGGCGATTGTGGCGGTGCTGGTCTGTGTGTTCTTCGGGGGCATTTCCGGTTCCGGTCCTGCCGATGCGGCAGCGGTGGGCGCGATCATGATTCCGGCCATGATCTCAAGGGGGTATGACAGGAGTTTTTCCGCTGCGCTCATAGCCGCTGGGGGGTCGACTGCGATCGTGATTCCCCCCTCGATCGCGTTGATCATCTACGCGGTATTCACTCAGGTATCGGTGCCGGCTCTCTTTGCCGGCGGGATCTTTCCCGGCTTGATTGCGGGACTGGCGCTCATCGTGCCCTCGTATCTGATTTCCAAGCGTCGCGGCTGGAGCGGGGACCGGTGGGGGAGCGGCCGAGAGATCTTGCTCGCCTTGAAGGACGCGTTCTGGGGCATGATGGCTCCAGTGGTCATACTGGGCGGTCTGTACGGCGGGATATTCACCGCGACCGAGGCTGCCATAGTCGCGGTGGTGTATGGACTGTTCGTGGGGTTGGTGCTGTATCGCACCGTTAACTTTCGGGATTTGTACCACTGCATGTTGGATTCCGCAGTGTCATCCGCGGTGGTGATGTTCGTGGTGGCTTTTGCAGGGCTCTTTGCCTGGACCGCGGACACGCTGGGGAGCATCGACCGGCTGACCAATTTCCTTCTGGGGGTCTCGAAGGACGGCGCGGTCATGATCCTTGTGATCAACGGACTGTTGTTCGTGGCAGGAATGCTTCTGGACGCGATATCAATTCAGTATGTATTTCTCCCCATATTCATTCCCCTGATGGCCATATTCGGGTGGGATCCCTTGTGGTTTGGTGTGGTCATGGTGTTCAACCTCGCGATTGGGCAGATCACTCCACCGGTCGCGGTGAATCTGTACGTGACGACCTCGCTCGCGGGCACCAAGCTGGACAAGGTGGCGGTGGCGGTGTTGCCATTCATTGTGGCTATGTTCTGTGGGCTTCTGGTGGTGATCTTCTGGCAGGGGTTGTCGCTGGCTCCGCCGATCTGGTTCGGTTTGTACAAGCCGTAACGGTGGCCTACGACCAAAGGCGAGACCTCACAGAGGGAATACCGATGTCCTTCTTGGGCTTCTCCCGTTGCGAACCGTGCTGTACACTGTCCCCATGATAAGGACCTTCCGGGACAAGGAGACGGCGAAGCTCTTCAACCGAGAATACTCTAAGATCCCCTCGGACATCCCATCCGTGGCGCTTCGCAAACTCGGCCATGTAGACGCAGCGCAGTCTTTGGAGGATTTGAGGATGTTTTCCAGTCACAGGCTCGAGGCCCTGAAAGGCGACCGAAAGGGTCAGCACAGTATCCGCATCAATGATCAGTGGCGAATCTGCTTTGTCTGGTTGGATGGAGACGCACACGAAGTGGAGATATGTGATTACCATTGAGAGGACAAGCCGTGAGCAAGAAAGTGATTCCGCCCGTTCACCCCGGAGAAACGCTGATGGAAGACCTGATGAAGCCTCTGGGGCTCAGCCGAAAAAGGCTCGCACAGGCATTGGGAGTAGATGGGAGACGGATCAACGAAATCGTCAGCGGGCGGCGCTCCATCACGGGAGATACTGCCCTGCGACTGGCGAGGTACTTTGGCACGAGCCCCGAGTTCTGGATGAACCTCCAGGCCCGATACGACCTCGAGACAGCTAAGGACAAGAAGCTTGAGGAGATCCAACGCACCGTCAAGCCCCGATCCGCGTCTGACTATTCGCCCCAGCGTCGTGAAGACTCTCAGCAAGCCGCTGATCCGGCGTGATTTGCCATGTCCCGCGTGCCTTCGTGGCGCACCCCTGCGGTGCACCGCGTCTTCCTCTCTGATAAGAGATTGGAATGATTGCATCAGACTCCTAGCAATCCCTCTCGGGGACGGGGCAACGCATCCGCACATTTCGCAGACGCCCGCAGGTCGAAAACACGGGCTGACGTTCGGGATCATCGGTGTGGCAAGAACACCTTCATCGACTGCCAATACGGGACTCAAACCCGTTTCTTTGTCTCGGTTGCCGGCGCTCACGGACCGGGCTACTGTCTGCCCCCCCGCCGGGGCTCCGGGGGCCCTCATCAAAACCCATAGGGACGCAATACCAATGCGACTTCAAACAGGTGAGGTACCCACAGGACGACAGGCAAGATGCCTGTCCCACCCAGAGCCTGAAGTCACTTCTTTGCACGCGCAATAGTATAAACCCCTGGTTGCAGAAGCGCACCGTGACATCCTGGATGTACCAAAGAGCACGGCACCCGCATTCCTGACCAGATTCGTCAGCTTGGATTTCGCGCGTATTGACCTGGGGGCGCGCAGTGCACACCCTACTGCTGTGTTCGAATAACCATGCCTCAAGGAGGTGCAGCATGGTGACATGGATAGTTTCCGTGCTTGTCTCTCTGGCGTTGATCATGCCTACTGCGGTCTTCGCCCAAGGAACCGAGAGGCTGGAGCAAAGACAGGACCGCTTGGAACAGCGTATTGATAAGAAGAAAGACAGAATCGAAAAGCGGGAACAGAGACGGGAAGGACGCCTGGGTGACGTCAAGGAACGGGCTGGCGAGCGCCAGGATCTGAGAAAAGAACAACGCAAGGAACGACAGGATCTGAGGCAGAAACAGGCTGCTGATCGGAAAGAGGAGAGGGTCGATCGCCGAGAGAAGAGACTCGACAAGAAACAGCAGAGGCTGGACTCCAAGAAAGAAAAGCTGCAGCAGCAATAACGAAGGGCCTTTTCCGGTTCTTGACGTACAAGTGACACACGGGGGCATCACCAACTCGGGATTGCCCCCGAAGACAAGAAGGTCAAATGCATGAGACGTGGCGTTCCGGTAGCCCTTATACTTGCGGTGGTTTCCACATTGGTGTGTCCTGCCTGGACGGGGGCGGATTCTCCCGCAAGACCGGACGACTTCGCGTACGTCGACCACATCATTCCTGACATACAAGTCGAGCTTCGGTATTGCACCGGCAACAATTTCGTCGGCAGGCCCATCGACGGGTACTTGAAACCCCGGTGCATTCTCACAAGACGGGCTGCAGAAGCCTTGAAACGAGTTCAAGATGAACTGCGCCCCTACGGCCTTGGCTTGAAGATCTACGATGCGTATCGTCCCCAGCGGGCGGTTGACCACTTTGTGCGGTGGGCCCAGGACCCCGATGACGCGAAGACGAAGCACACATACTACCCCCGTATGAAAAAAGACGACCTCTTCAGAGACGGCTACATCGCAAAGCGATCAGGGCACTCGAGGGGGAGCACGGTGGACCTCGCGCTCGTGTCCCTTTCTCAACAGGGATCAGAGGCGGAGATCGACTCTCAACAGGGATCAGAGGCGGAGATCGACATGGGAACCCCGTTCGACTTCTTCGGGCCCGAGTCCTGGTCCGCCAGTTCAGCAGTCTCCGCTCCCCAGCGAGCCCACAGGCTCCTGCTGCGAGCGCTCATGGAAAAACACGGATTCAAACCCTATCTCAAAGAATGGTGGCATTTCACCCTCACGGACGAGCCCTACCCCAACACGTACTTTGATTTTCCGGTGGAATGATGCGGGGGAACCATACCCGAGCGCTCTTAAAGAGACTTGCAAGTCACCGTGTATGGTATGAGAGGCCCGCGGACTTGTCTTCTCAACCTCGGCGCTCTCTGCGGTAAATCTTCTTCCTGCCGGTGAACGGTTACCTGCTGACTTCAGGTCTCGGTCCTGATACAATGGGATCCGAACGAACCAACGGGGTAGTCGCCATGTCACTCGCAGAAGATCGTTTCGCAGCGCATGTTCTGGGGGATCCGAAGTTGCAGCAGGAATTCGACCGCCTCAAGACGGACGAAGACAGGGAGGACTTCCTCGCTGCCTTGGAAGCCCTGGAAGAAGTCGAAAGAGACGGGGCTGTCTCCTGGGAATCCCTCAAGAGTGATCTGGGGCTGTAGTGCCTACCCCCCCTCGGTACCGCCTCGCCATCTCCCCGAGTGCCTCTCGCAGTCTTCGCAACCTGCCCTCGGCCCTTCTGCCCGCAATAGCGAGGCGCATCGATCTCCTGGCAGGGAATCCAAGGCCCCTGCGCACGAAGAAGCTATCCGGCAAGAAGGGAACCTATCGTGTACGCGCAGGAGACTACCGCATCCTGTATTCCGTGGATGACCGTGATCGAGTGGTCACAGTCCTCGACGTTGCTCTGCGGGCAGAAGTCTACAAGAAGCGCTGATCATCCGTGCCCTGGTAGTGGAATTCCGGGGCGATGCCACGATCCCACTCAATGCCTACTCTTCCGCTTCTCGGGGCGTGCCCACCGCGCCGGGTGCCAGCCGAGTCTCCATCTCCGCCGCGCTGAGAAGACCCGCGTCCACGAGCTTACCCAGCAGACTCCGCAGCCCCCGCACTGAAACCCGATACTTCTTCATGAGCGTGGCGTTGTCCATGTCTGAAAGTACGTCAGCCAGAGCCTCCTCAACCGGGATCCGACGACCCGCGCTCCCCCCGCCGAGCAGGCCTCTCTTCTCGAGCTTGTTCAGGAGACTCTGCAAACCCTTGTGCGAAAGCTTGTACTTTGCCTTCAGGGCTTCTTCATCCATGCCGGCCCGTATGTCATCGAGCGCGGCCTTGGCATCGACTACGGTTTTTCGAGGAGTTTCGGGTTCACTGTCTTGTGGGATACCCGGCAGCAACAGGTCCAGGTCTTCGGTCCCCAAAGCGATAGTCACCGAATTCTCCTGGGTCGGAGTCAGCAAGGAGTCGGAAAACGACCCGCCCGCGGATCGCCCATACCTGGCCTCGTAAGCCGACGCGGCGTAGGTGTCCGCAGCGTCGTCGAACGTGTCCTTGTCGAACACTATCTCGGACATGTCCTGGAAACCTTCCGCCAAAATCATGGACCGTGCGGTCTGAAGGTCGCGCAAATTATCGGCCGCGTCCGACAGAAGCTGCGAAGCTCGACCGAAGTCCTTGGCCAACGCCATCCGGTGCGCCTTCTCCTGAGCATTCACGGCCTGAAGTAAGGCCAATTGAGTGGCCACATCCGGGTCTATCACCGAGTCCTCGCGGCCAGGGGCCACATACATGACGTTCGCCGAGACCTCCAGCGATTCCAGACGCCCGGTCACCGCGTCCAGGAACTTCGCGGTCACCCGCGCCATCTGCACGTCCTCTTCCGCCCCAGGGTGGTCCTGTTGCCGGCACTTGACCTCGAAGGTCACGAATTTGGTCTCATTGGCGAGCACATCAGGCATCCGGACGATGACGCCCTCATCCCGCTGCTCGACATCGAGGCTTTCCAGGACGCGTCCCAGCTCTGCCCTGGCGGTCACCGGGCGAATCTCGACCTCAATGTTCTGGGCCACCGTCGAGATCAACCCTCCGAGTTCCGTTGCAAAAGCCCTCGCTGCGGTATCTTCATCACGCATGTAGTAGAAGTTCCCGCGGCCGCGTCGCGCCATCTCCTCCAAGAGCGCCAGGTTGACCTCTCCTCCCATGCCTGAGCCCTCGACGGCCAAACCTGCGTGGTGTCCACCGGCAGTGCCGTACCCCATGGTCGTCACCTGCCACCCTTCAGGAGCATTCCCGCACAGAGACACAAGGAACTCCAGTTCGGTATTTCCGGTGGTCGGACACCCGTCGGTGAAGAAGATGATTCTCCGGACCGAAACCGTGTCGGTGAGGACTCGTTTCGCTTGAGCACACGCGAGGCCCAGGGCTCCGCTGAAATTCGTGAAACCGGCTGGTCGAAGGTGGCCGATGGCCGCGACGATGTCTTTCTTCGCGGCGCGTGTGGTTCTGGTTGCGGGAAGCACCATGCGGGCCTTGGAGGAGTATCCTATGACCGTGAGTCGGTCTGTTTCGGCCATGTTCTCGACCATGAACTCCAGCGACTTCTTCACGTTCTTCATCTTGCCGCCGGATTCCATCGAAGAGGACATGTCGACCACCGCGATGAGATCCAATGATGCCCTCATTTCACTCGACGGGCGATCTCCGCCTCTGATCTGGATCATGACATGGTTCGGGGTGTCCCGGGACGACAACACCCTACGCAACCCCGGTTTGGCCTCCATCGTAAGGTTCGACACCGCAATCCTCCCAGAGGACTCGATACGTCAAAGGACTTCCACTTGGAACAAAGTCCGGGCGGTCTTGTCAACCAAAAAGTCGTGCAGGTTTACCACGAGGACACAAAGAAATCACCCCTGCCCGGTGGGGGTAACCGTTCAGGCGGTTTCCGTCGTGGGAGCCGAAGACAAAGCGCGAGGGCTCGAAGACACAAAGAAATCAGGGAACAATGCTCAGGCTGCCATTCTTGTCAACAGGCTTTCTTGCTGTCTTTGTGTCACTTGGTGGTTCATTACTCTTCTCTCTCCGGCTGAACGCTTACCGGGCAACGGTCTTTGCACCTCAGGTGCAAAGAAATCGTCAGGTGATTCCGGTGACGGTATTGTTTCCGATTGGATTCCTTTATGTCTTGATGGTGCGATCATTTAGGCTTCGGATGAACACTCACGGGATTTTTGTTGGCTTTTTTTCCGTTTCTGGTGTAAAAAAAACCAAGCTCAGAGACCACCCCACACCCAGTGAATCCGGCGGATCGGCAGTCACCCTCGACACGGTCGCTTGTACCGGCCTTGGTCCGCCAGCTATCCGATCGTTGCGACACAATTTGAGGAGTTTCCCATGGAGAAGATCTGGCTCAAGTCCTATGGCAAGGGAGTCCCTGCGAACGTCGAGTTCGAAGAAATCAACCTCTCCGAAGCTCTGGCTCGGTCTGCGGGTAGATTCCCCAACAATGCTGCCCTCCTATTCGAAGGTACCTCCGTCACGTTCAAGCAACTCGATGACATGGTATCCAGATTTGCCAACGGTCTCAAGTCCCTCGGCGTGAAACCCGGGGACAAAGTAGGCGTGTTACTGCCGAATATCGTCCAGATCGTGGTCGCAATATACGGCACGTTTCGGGCTGGGGCCATCGCGGTCATGAACAACCCGCTGTACACGGACCGTGAACTTGAGCATCAGTTCAACGATTCCGGTTGCACCGTACTGGTCTCGCTGGACGTCCTGCTGCCGCGAATGATCAAACTGAGAGAAAAGACAAAGGTTGCGAAGCTGATCTCCTGCCACATAAGGGACTATCTCCCGTTTCCGAAGAAGCAGCTATTCCCGTTTGTGCGAAAACAGATGCACCTGAAGACCCCGCAAACTCCCGAAGTGTACGAATTCACCGACCTCGTCAAGAACTACACGCCCATCTCCGACCCCCCACGACCCACGATGGAAGAGACCGCAGTTTTGCTCTACACAGGCGGCACCACGGGAGTATCCAAGGGTGTGGAGCTCACTCACGCGAATCTCAGCTACAATTGCCAGCAATGTCGAGTGTGGTTCCCCGGGTTCGATGACGGCAAAGAGAGGGTCGTGGGATGCTTGCCGTTCTTCCATTCGTTCGGCTTGACGACGGCCATGAATATGGGAATCTTTGCCGGGTGGGGCATCATCCTCATCCCCAATCCGAGGGACCCGGCGAGCATGCTCAAGGCCATTTCCACGTACAAACCTTCGTACATGCCCGCGGTACCGACGCTATACAACGCCTTGATCAATTTCCCCGAGCTGAAGAAGTACGACATCTCGTCCATCAGGGGCTGCTTTTCAGGCGGAGCCCCGCTGCCGATGGAAACCATCAAGACATTCGAGCACCTCACCGGAGCCCAGATCTGCGAAGGCTACGGGCTCACCGAATCCACTCCGGTCACCCACATCAATCCCTACGGGGGACAGACCAAGCTGGGCACCATAGGCCTTCCCATACCGAATACCGATGCCAAGCTGGTGGACGTGGACAACTACGACAACGAAATCACCGCACCCGGTCAACCGGGCGAGATCTGCCTCAAGGGCCCGCAGATCATGAAAGGCTACATTAACCGTCCAGAGGAGACCGCGGCGACTCTCAAGGACGGGTGGCTCCTGACAGGCGACATCGGAGTGTTCGACGAAGACGGGTACTTCTCAGTGGTGGATCGCAAGAAAGACATGATCATATCCGGCGGATTCAACATCTACCCGAGGGACGTGGACGAACTCCTCTTCACCCACCCAAAAATCCTGGAAGCCTGCGTGATCGGAGTTCCGGACGAACGTTCCGGAGAGAGAATCAAGGCGTACGTGGTCCTCAAGGAAGGACAAACCGCAACTTCGGAGGAAATCATCGACTTCTGCAAACAGAACCTCGTGCATTACAAGGTTCCCAAGTTCGTGGAGTTCGTCAAAGACCTCCCCAAGAGCCCGGTGGGGAAGATACTCAGGAAGGAACTTCGGCGCATGGACCAGGAGAAGACAGGGAAGTAACACACGGTTGCATCGCGCACGCATGCGATTCGCGTGAACGTGCCCGGCCCCCACCCTGGCGCTGACCTGGTGGGCCTCGTTCTCGGTCGCACGGCCTTGAAAGGCGCCTGGGAGCCGCAACCAAGATTCGTGTCCACCCTTCTCGATCCGCATGCAGACCGATGGCGGGGCGAGTTGGTTCCGCGCAATCGAAGACAAGCACGTTGCGTTCTCCCGGGGCTGCTGGACTGAAGATGTCTTCTCGAAAGGCGAAGAAACCGAACGCTATTGGTAAGAAGCTCCTGAGCAAGGGGCTCCCCCTGGGCGCCGCGGTGTCCCACGGGTGGGGGGTATGCCCAATTCCGGTACAGCCTGACTAGTGGGGCAGGCTTTCTGAAACGGTCTCAAGAACCTAGAAACGTTGCGCTTCTTCCACGTAGCCCGGCACGCACGTACCGGGCTATTCTCCGGCGTCCCCACGGGACGCACCTTCCAGAGATCCATGGGGGCAACCGTCAGTAGCCGTTGGCCTCAGTCCCTGGCGAGGGTTGTGCCACGATTTCTGACCAACAGAAGGTCTTGAGACAGTTTCCTCCAGACTGCAAACCGGTCGCAACTGTCGGCAACCGGTGCGGCAGGCATTTCTGCGGTGCGTCGTGACCGCGTTGCCGACGGGACGGAACAGGGACGGGACATTCCGGGAGGCTCATATGGAGAAGATCTGGCTGAAATCTTATGGGAAGGGCGTGCCGGCTACGCTGCGGTACCACGACGTCCCCCTTTCGGACATGTTGACGCGGACCGCGAGCAGATTCCCGTACAACCCGGCGCTTCACTTTCAGGGAAATACCATTACCTACGACGTGCTGGACGAAATGGTTTCCGCGTTCGCCGGGGGAATCGAGGCCATGGAGATCCATCCGGGAGACAAGGTCGGGATTCTCCTGCCGAATATCGTTCAGGTGGTGGTAGCCTACTATGGCGTCCTGCGGGCAGGCGGGATCGCAGTGATGCTGAACCCACTCCAAACGGACCCTGAACTGGATTTCCAGCTTAACGATTCGGGTGTGAAAATCCTGGTCTGTTTGGACTTGTTGGTTCACAGGATGATGGCTCTGCGACCCAGAACGGACGTGAAGAAGATCGTGTCCTGCCACGTCAGGGATTTCCTCCCGTTCCTCAAGAAGCAACTCTTCCCGCTGGTGAAACCAGCCCTGCACCTGAACACCCCCAAAGACCCGAACGTGGTCGAATTCATGGACATCCTCAACGCGAACCGGCCGCCGGGATTGAAGCATTCACCAGGAATAGACGACACCGCCTCCGTCATGTACACGGGAGGCACTACCGGGACCTCAAAAGGAGTGGAGCTGACTCACCGGAATCTCAGTTACAACTGTCAGCAGGTCAGGGCTTGGTTTCCCAGATTCCTCGACGGCAAACAGACCGTGCTGGGGTGTTTGCCGTTCTTCCACTCATTCGGCATGACCACCGCGATGAACGTATCCGTCAGGTACGGCTTCAGCAACGTCCTTATCCCCAAGCCGGAGGCGGAAGTCATCCTGAAATCCGTAGACTATTACAAGCCCAGTTACATTCCGGTGGTGCCCACTCTCCTGATCCGTATGATCTCGCATCCGAAGCTGGACCACTATGATCTCACGTCCGTGAAAGCTTGTTTCTCCGGAGCGGCTCCGCTGGCCAGAGAAACCATACGAGAATTCGAGGAAATGACCGGCGCGAAGATCTGTGAGGGGTACGGTCTTACTGAAGCTTCGCCGATCGTAACCCTGAATCCCTATAGCGAGAGAGCAAAGCCGGGGACCGTCGGGATTCCCCTCCCGGACACGGAAGTGAAGCTCGTCTCGGTGCACGACCATACTTGGGAAATCACCGAGTGTGGAGAACGCGGGGAGGTCTGCATTCGTGGGCCGCAGGTGATGAAAGGATACCTCAACCGCCCGGAGGAGACAAAAGCAGCGATCCCGGACGGATGGCTTCTCACCGGAGACATTGGCGTCATGGACGAAGAGGGGTTCCTCAGCATAGTCGACCGAAAGAAAGACATCATTATCTCAGGCGGATTCAACGTGTACCCCCGCGACGTGGACGAAGTCCTCTACAGTCATCCCAAGGTCATAGAAGCATGTACCATAGGTGTCCCCTCCCCTGATCTGGGCGAGACGATAACGGCCTATGTCGTCCTCAAGCAAGGCAGGAACGCCACCGTAGAAGAGATCATCAGATTCTGTCGCAGCAACCTTGCCCCGTACAAGATCCCATCCCAGGTGATGTTTGTGAGTGATCTGCCCAAGAGCCCGGTGGGAAAGATCCTGCGAAAGGAGGTGCGGCGTTTGGACCAGGTTGCTGCCGGCAAGCATGCGTAGTGCAAGCGCCGGCATCACAGCCCGTGTAGCGGGAGAACCGCATTTCCACAAGAACCGCCATGCCCGTGAGATGGGAAAGAGATGAAATCGAGTCTTATGAGTGAAACGTTTTTCCCAGCGCATTGACAGGGGATGAGCAGCGGTTTGCGGAGACTCAAGGTCGAATGGGAATACTCGGAGGCGCTCATGGAAAAGATCTGGTTGCAGTCGTATGCGAAAGGGGTTCCCGCCACGGTAGCGTACGAGGACGTGACCCTCTCGGTGGCGATGGCTCGTTCCGCGAAGAAATATGCGGAAACCGCCGCGCTCTACTTTGAAGGGACCACGGTCACCTTTAGTCAGCTCGAAGAGATGGTGAACGCGTTTGCGGGGGGCCTTAAGGCCATGAGAGTGGACCCTGACGACAAGGTGGGGATTCTTCTCCCCAACCTGGTCCAGCTTGTGGTCGCGTACTTTGGGGCCTTGCGCGCGGGTGCGGTGGCGGTCATGCTCAACCCTCTTCTGAGCGACCGTGAGCTCGAGTATCAGCTCAATGATGCAGGAGTCAGGGTCCTCGTGAGCGTGGACCTGCTGGTTCCCAGGATGATCGCGATCAGGAAGAAGACGAAGGTTACCACGATAATCTCTTGTCATATCCGTGATTTCCTCCCATTCTTGAAGAAACGGCTCTTCCCGTTGGTGAAAAGCGAACTCCACCGAAGAACTCCCAGAGAGGAACACGTGGAGGAATTCATGCACATTCTCGGCCAGAATCAGCCCCCGGGGGCTGTGCGCAAACCGAAAATGGACGATACCGCCGTGATCATGTACACAGGGGGAACCACGGGAATATCGAAAGGGGTCGAGTTATCACAGCGTAATCTCTCATATAATTGTCAGCAGTGCCGCGCATGGTTTCCTGGTTTTGAGGACGGCAAGGAGACCGTGGTGGGATGTCTGCCGTTCTTTCACTCATTCGGCCTGACCACGGTCATGAACTTGGGAGTGATGTACGGCTACGGCATCGTTCTGATCCCCAAGCCCGAACCCGAGAAGATCCTTCAGGCAATACACACCTATAAGGCGACGTACATTCCGGCAGTGCCCACCATGTACACCGGAATGATCGACCACCACCGACTTCGGGACTTTGACCTGAAATCGCTCAAGGCGTGCTTCTCCGGGGCTGCTCCGCTGCCGAGAGAGACGATCCGGGATTTTGAGCGCCTGACGGGGGCTCAGATCTGCGAGGGCTACGGCCTGACCGAGACCTCACCGGTCACCCATATCAATCCGTTCGGCGGCATAACCAAGGCCGGTACCGTGGGGTTGCCCCTCCCGGACACCGAGGTGAAGATCGTGAACGTCGAGAACTACCACAAAGAGATCACCACTCCCGGTGAAAGAGGAGAAATCTGCGTAAAAGGCCCCCAGGTCATGAAGGGGTACATCCATCGCCCGGATGAGACCGAAGCGACGATACGTGACGAATGGCTGTTCACGGGTGATATCGGGGTCTTCGACGAGGAGGGGTACTTCTCCATAGTCGACAGGCGCAAGGATATCATCGTGACCGGAGGGATGCATGTGTATCCCAGGGACGTGGACGAAGTGCTCTACACATACCCCAAGGTGAGGGAAGCCTGCGTCATAGGGGTGCCGTCACGGGAATTGGGTGAGCACGTGAAAGCCTACGTGGCGCTCAAAGAGGGCAAGTCAGCCACTCCAGAAGAGATCATCGAGTACTGTCGCCGCAACCTCGCGGACTACATGGTCCCCTTCGAGGTCAGCTTCGTGGACGACCTGCCCAAAAGTCCCGTGGGAAAGATCCTACGCAAGGAGGTACGGCGCCTCCACCAGATCAGCTCGGGGAAGAAGGGGCGGGGCAAGTGAAAGGCACCTTTCGTCACGAAGGTAATACCAAGTCGCTTTCCGAAAGGTGAGATTCCGGGGGAAACCCTTTTGCAAAAGGGTTTCCCCCGGACCCCTTTCCGAAAACTCTTAGAATACTGGCTGGTTCTGACAATGCAGACTGTTCTTGTGGACTCGGGGGCGCGATTTCCCCGCTCGTTCCGGCGGCAGGATATGACTGTCCTTGGTCGACCGGTTCGGGAAGGCCGTTCCTTCCAAGAAGGGGGCTTCCCGAAATCTTACTTGACGGTCCGCAGGTTGGTATACGATTTCCCGGGGAAACCCTTTGGGAAAACCTTCGTGACCGAATGGCGCTCCACTTCCTTCCTGCTCGCGCTGCTAATGTGTGCCACGAGGCGGTGGACGCTTACCTGAAGCCGATCACGCGTTTCGGCCTCGGTGCCGTCTGGGCGATCATGTCTTCAACACGACGCGTTTCTCCAACACCGAGATGACAGCCGCGGAATCCTCGACTGAGAACCCTATTCGCATAGTTCCGCCTCTTCTGCGCAGGAAGAAGATCTTGTCTCTGGTGAAGCGCCGCCAGTCGCACGGAAACCACGTCCGAAAGTCGCCGGTACCCCACAGACGCCACTTCCCTGTGCGCAGAGTGCAGTCAACCACTTCGATCGACTCAACGTCCGCGAACGGAACCTTTTTTGCGCCAAAGGGGCAGTAATAGAGTCTGAACAGGATGTCGCGATGGGTCATCTCGACGAGATGATCGGAATACAGGATTTGCGCAGACACTATGCCTCCGAAACCAAGCAGATTCACTCCCGGCAACACGCGCGCCCGTGGGAATCGGGAATCATGTTATTCACCCAAACAGTCCCTCTCGTGAGTTCGGTCGCTCATTCTGAGGGATTCATCCTGACTTCCATTTCTTCCGAAGGCAACCGGCCCATCACATGAACCCGCACGCGAGTCAGCTTTCGACCGGTTCAGCGTAATGGAATGCGGAATCGAGCAGGATTTCTCTGCAGCCTCGGCAGCGCGGCACGCCGGTAATAGAGAACCGGCCCCCACAATGACACGGCTTCGCGCCGTGGGTGCGCTCGAATTCCTGAGCGATCTCCCGGACAGCCGGCTCGACCTGGGAGAAGTCCTGCGCTCGCAGAAACGTGTCGTACAGTCGTTGCAGTTTCTGCACCGTCTCCCTGTGAAGGTACGGGTTTATCCCTTCCGTATCGACCTCACCGCACTCGGTGCAGCACAGCTCCCACGTCGGAGAGTGTCCGATCGACTTGGGAAACAGATGATTCGTCAAGCCGCAACCAGGACACGCCACCGGAAATCCCGCGGTGATGAGCTCTCCGTAACGACGGTAATTGGGGTCCTCGGCTGCGCGGGGCTCTCTCCATGCACGTGTTTCCGGGAGATTGTAGCAACGGAGGTGAATCCACGTGTCCTGATAGAACCCTTCCTCACAGAGCGGGTTATCGGGTGTTTCCGGCAACCCGCATATCACGCAGACCGTGGAGTCCATCTCAGCTTGAATCCTCAGTGCACCGCATGTTTGGGGGGACGCTCGCGTCCGTGACTGTTCCCATCCGGACGAGACCACGGACTTCGTGCCTCATCCCGCCCGGTAGATCTCCAGGTCCACGGAATCGAGAAGCTTGGGAATGTCGCGAATGGTCTCGCGACTCATCTCCTTCTGTGATTCGTTGAGGTACTCCCAGTGGCGCAAATGGGGGCTCTCCTTCTTGTCGTCATCCCTTACTCGACCCCACACGTAGCCCTGAGCCGCCTTGAATTCGTACCAACGTTCGTGTTCCATCTGGGCCAGGATTTCGACTTCCTGCGTGGTAAACTCGAACAGTATTGAGTGACGTTCCGTCACGGGGCCCATCACACACCCCACTCGTTCAAGTTTGACCGGGATGTGCCGCGCAGAGTTCCGGTTCGATTCCTGGTATTCAGGGGCCAGCTCCTCCCACGGCTTCATCGCGGCAGGCATGGGACCTCCCTGGTGAACCTCGACCCTGAGCACACTCTCCAGATAGCGCCGGTGTGCCTGCTGAGCCAGTATTTCCGCAGTGTCGCCATGGATGAGCTCAGGTCGGCAGGTCTTGTCCAGAAGACCGAACGCGAACAGCCGGGCATACTCCCCGGACGCAGAGCCGTTGCCGGGAAGCACTTTTGCCAATCCGTCCCCGTGGTCCATTTTCACCACAATCGGAAGGGCCTCTTCAGGGAAGTTCCTTTTCACGCACCGGTGCAGACTGAGGGCCGCGGTCAACGCGAGCGACGGATCATCCAGGCACACGTACGCGGCGCTGACGCGGTACCCCCCGGACCCGAGGTAGTCCCCTCGTTGAAATTCAGCCGATTGCACATCCATCTCAAGAGCCTTGATGTCAAAGGCGTCCATCAAGTAGGGGTATCTGAGCAGCAGCGCATCCTTGAGACCGCCCGCGGCCAGGTCTACAATCGTGATCTTCGGTCTTATCCCTGAAGTCTCGTGCCAACGCCACTTCACCGCGGCCTGGACCACCACGCTCTCGCCTATCCAGCCGAGTCCGACAATGAGGATGTGCACAGAACCTTTTTCTGCCATCTGCGCGCGGTCGTACGGCGAAAATTCGTTGAGCATCCCCCATGCGCCGTTCTTGAATACGTTGAAGTATTCCAGTTTGGACCCGGGCACTTTCTCCATTTCCGGCAGGCGGTCCCTGAGAAGTTCACACAACTGTGGAGAAAATATGTGCATTTGACACAAGAGCGGGCTCTCTGAACGTTCGGTCACCATCTCTCGCACGCGAAAACCGATCTCCGCGTTGGTCCCGTCCTCTCGGCAGACGCACAGCATTCGGCGGGCTTTCTGCACATTGGCCTTGGCCAGCATCACCTGGTCGACCGCGTCCCCAATGAGCACGAGGGCGCGCATGTCTCTGCATTGCTGAATGAAGTCGTTGTCTTCGTCATTTTCTATGACCACGACCTGCTCGCCTCGGTCGAGAAAGGCCTTGGCGAAGAGAAATCCTTTCCGTCCGAGGCCGCAGATTACGATGTGGTCTCTGTAGAAGAGCCGCAACCGCAGCGACTCCCCTTTGTCGCGGAATATTGCCATCAGCGCGGTGCCCGCGGTGAACGCGCCAAGGAACGGAATCAGGAACCGAGCCACATTGAGCGCGGTGCTGTGGACCTGGGCCGTCGATTCCCCAAGGTGACCGCACTGGAGGGTGAGCAATTGCAGCGTGAGATACACCAAATCAGAGAACGGCCGGCTCTTGCCTTCGGCCTCGTACTGCCATTTGAAGCCGAAGTACCCGAGCAGCAGCACTCCCACCCACATGAGCCCTATGATGAGCCCGGAGTAGTTCCGCCACACATACCGCACCTGCTGCCAGACCGACTGTGCGGAAATCTCTCCCAAGGACCATTCACGGGCTCGCAGCCGCCATTTTCCGGGGGATGTGTCTTTGTTCGCCATGACGTATCGCTGCCTCCTTGGTACGGAGTAAGGCCCACGCGCATGCACCGACGAGAGTCTCCGCCGGCCGCGGTTCCGCTCGATCGATTACGCCACGTTGAGCCTCTCCTCCACGGCTTTGACGAGGTCGGACAGAATTTGGCTTGCGCTCCCGAGCATCAGTATGTCCGACACATGCGCGTGCAAGGCCGACGGGTCACGGTTTACCTCGATCACCGTGGCGGGCGAAGCCTTCGACTTCACAGCCAGTGGGATCTGGGCCGCGGGATAGACCTGCAACGAAGTCCCCACCACCAGCAACACGTCGCATTTTCGGCTCTGGTCCTGGGAAACCGCCAGGGCATACGGAGGGATGGGCTCGCCGAAAAAGACCGCGTCCGGTTTTACCAAGCCTCCGCAATGGGCGCACCGCGGAGGCTCGTCCTCAGAGTTTTCCACTCTGACCTCGACTTGTTCAATGGGCTCGGTCTCGTGGCAACGCATGCACGCAGCCCTGAGCATGTTGCCGTGGAACTCGACCACTTCGCGGGACCCTGCTTTCTGGTGGAGGTTGTCCACGTTTTGGGTGATAAGGCATTTGAGGATGCCGAGACCCTCAAGACGCGCGAGCGCTTTGTGTCCCGGGTTCGGGTCAGCCGCGGACATGTTGAACGCGCCCGATTGCTTGAGTCTCAGGTGCAGGCGCCAGAACCGTCCGGGGTTCTGCAGAAAGCGGTCTATGGTGAACTCTTCGGGATCGACCTTTTCCCAGAGTCCGCCCGGGCTGCGGAAATCGGGGATTCCGGATTCCGTGCTGATGCCGGCTCCCGTCAGAGCCACCGCGTTGACCGATGTGGCCAGCTTTTCCGCGGCCTTCGCGATAAGATCGTCCATGTCTTCTCCTCGAATGGACAGATCATATCGGCCGTGACCACCCAGCGCAACCGTTTTTGTGAGAAAGTTTTTATCAGAAAGTCTCCCGGGGGAAACCCTTTGGAAAAGGGGTTGTCCCCCGGACCCCTTTCCGAAAACTTTTGAAACATCGGGTGGTTCTGACCATGCGGCGAGTTCTCGGGATGGTAAGCGTTCACCGCAGAGACACAGAGGACGCGGAGAAGAAGGAAAGAAGAACTTGAAAGAATTATGCTTTTCTCCGGATGCGCAGATTGTTTCACGAGAGTTTCGCGGATTTCTTCTCCTATTCTCTGTGCTCTCTGCGCCTCTGCGGTGAGTCTTCTTCTTCCGGGT
>JBFMAA010000117.1:0-18311 GCA_040755955.1 Thermodesulfobacteriota bacterium | reverse complement strand
GAGAATTGCGGGAACTTTCACCCTCCCCTAACCCCTCCCATCAAGGGAGGGGAATAGCAAGCCCTGTCGCCTAGTGGTTGTAGGGAAGGGAGAGTGGGTTTGTGTCTACTTTCACGGTCCCGCGAATGTCAAGGCGCGCGACTGTAACTTCAGAGCAAGCGTTGCCTCAGCATCCTGCCCCTCACCTTTCCCTTTCCCTCCAGGGGAGAGGGTTTCCGGATTCCCCTCCCCTCGTGGCAGGGGGCAGGGGGAGGGGGATAACCGCCTGAAATGTCTAATTCGGCTGTCGCCAAGTGAGCGCCTATGCCCCTAACCCTCCTTTAGATAAGGGGGGGAAAAGACGGACCTTTCTACTCCCCTCCTTTTCTAAAGGAGGGGAGGGGGGAGGATTTTCCGACGGTGACGGGCCGCCTGCATTGATGCGGTTACTGTGGGACAGCCCCTCAATGCTTCATTCCCCAAGTTCGGTCGTGCATCTTCCTGCCAAGATACACCCCGCAGACAGCGAAGATGACGCAGATACATCTTCCTGTCACCGTTTCCGCCTCGATTCGGGAAACTGCGACCGTATTTGCGAAAACCATGGCTCAGTATCTTGGTGGTTCGAGCGTTTCGGCGCCGGGTGAACACTTGCCTCACCTCTCGGGCGGCAACGACACGGGGTGTCCTGCTGGCGCCTCATTGCGGACACGAATCTGCCACAATCCGCTGGCCTTGGCAAGCCTGTCCTTTCTCGGCGATTTCGCAGGGAGGGTTTCCTCCCCGCGGAACCTGCATTACCGTGTAGTATTATCCTTCAATTTCTTCGCCGACCGCGAAGATCTTGTTGTCAAGACCCGCTCCCGCGGCGGGGTCTGTGGCGGTTCTTCACCGGCTGAAGTCTGGAGGTTCCCTGTGCGTAGAACCAACCCGCCCCGCCATGGCACTGCATGCGGGCCGAGGAAGGTCGACGCGATTATTGGTTGCGGCTCCCAGCCGCCCTGTGAGTCAGAATTGAGATCAGACATGCCGGCCGTTGTCGGCAACGAATGGCACAGGAGGCACGAAATGAACAAACTTCTTCTGCGGCTTTCGACCACTTACGCGGCAGGAACCGTGGGCGCGGCAGTCAACAGCCTTGCAGGCTGGCTGTTCGGCATGCTCGGAATCACCGCATTGCTGGGCGTCAAGATCGCGCCGGCATTGACCTTAGCGTGGTTCTACCCTCGTCTGGTGTGGGGGGGCCTGTGGGCCTTTCTGTTCCTGATCCCGGTCTGGAAAGATCGATGGATACTCAGAGGACTGCTGTGGAGCCTCGCCCCAACCATAGCCCAGCTCTGCTACCTCTTCCCCTTTGTCGCGCACAAAGGAATGTTGGGCCTTGGTCTTGGCGCACTGACCCCGGCTTTTGTCGTGTTCTTCAATGCGATTTGGGGAGTTGTCGCATCGTGGTGGCTGAGCGCAGCGGAGAAGGGGACGTCTCGGCAGTAATCCTCACCGCGGAATTGGGGTCCTCAGCCATTTAACCTTTGGGGAGTGAAGTCCCGTCGTTGAGTATCTCGCGGCAGATGGCGACAAAGGTCTCCCCACGGTGGTACTCGTTTCGGAACAGCCCGAACGACGCACAACCGGGCGACAAGAGTACGACGTCACCCTGCCGGGCCCCCCGATAGAGTTCGTGCACCGCCCTTTCCAAGTCCGCGAACCTGCCGGTGAGCAACTCCTTGCCTCCCGCGGCGAGCATGGCCTTCTCGAGGGCATCGGTCGCGGTTCCGTTCAGGAGAGCGATCCTCGCGCATCGCTTGACCGCTGCTTCCGCAAACGGGGTGAGATCCAGGTTTTTGTCCGCCCCGCCGGCAATGAGCAGGACCCGTCTTCCCGGCATCGACTCCAGAGCAGCCATGCCTGCCACCGGCGTGGTGCTCGTGGAATCGTTCACGAAGCCGACCCCGTCCTTTTCCCCGAGCCACTCGAGGCGATGTTCCACACCGGTGAATTCCTCGACCACCCGGCGAATCGTGTCTTCAGGAACGCCCATCCGTCGAGTCAATTCAGCCGCGGCCGCGACGTTGTGCCTGTTGTGTAGGCCGGGAAGCCTGATCTTCCAGGAGACGGGCACGTTGTCCGGCCGGAAGAAATGGGCCCCCGCGGGAGCCTCGGTCGCCAGTTTCGCCGTCTCGGGCTGATCCCCGTTGAACAGGCAGAAGTCATCGTCACGCTGATGTCGGTAGATCGCCTTCTTGTCTTCGATGTAGTCGGCCATGCTGCGGTACCGGTTGAGGTGATCAGGGTAGATGTTCGTAAATACGGACGCATGAGGCGAAATCCGAGCCTCGTCGAATCCTTGCAACTGCCAACTGGAGAGTTCCAAGACAGCCACATCTTCGGGTCCCGCGCCATCCAGCAGGGGCAAGGTCGCGCAACCGAGGATA
Organism: Thermodesulfobacteriota bacterium; assembly: GCA_040755955.1. Classification (GTDB taxonomy): domain Bacteria; phylum Desulfobacterota; class Desulfomonilia; order Desulfomonilales; family Desulfomonilaceae; genus JBFMAA01. The sequence goes on along the minus strand of JBFMAA010000117.1, from coordinate 15,900 downwards.
TTCCCTCCGAGCCATGCGGTGAATCCACCGGCAGTGAGGATCTTGTGCACAAGGATCGTGGTGGTGGTCTTCCCCCGCGTCCCTGTGATCCCCACCACCTTGCCGGAGAAATGCTTGCAGAACAGCGACTCGTCCATCTCCACCGGCACTCCGTGCTCACGTGCTATGGCAAGGAACCGAGACGACCGCGGCACGTCCGCGTTGCGCAGGACCATGTCCGCGTCGATGAAGTCCTGGGGATCGTGTCGTCCGAGCCTGAGCGTTACGGGCAGTCCTCGAAGCTTCTCGAGGGAGCCTGCCAGCTCTTCCGGAGGCTTCAGATCAGTCACGGTCACGCGGGCTCCGCGTCGTATCAGGAACAGGGTGTCCCCCAGTCCTCTACCGAGCACCCCCAACCCGATTACCGTGATGCGTTTGCCATGGAACAATTGATCAGGATCCGCCACTGGACCTCCTTCTGTTTTCGAGTCATCGTATCGCGATCGGTTCACGCTTCCTTTTCGGGCGACCGCCCCCTCGATTGCGCGCACACTCGCTGACCGTTTCCGGAGACACCGAGCCTCGCGGTACCGTAGGTGAACGTTCAGCCGGCTGGCAGAACAATGAACCACCAAGCCACAAAGAGACCAAGAAAGCCTGTTCACAAGAAGCGGCTGGGAGCCGCAACCAAAATTCGCGTCCACCTTTCTCGGTCCGCATGAAGACCGATAGCGGGGCGAGTTGGTTCTACGCGACCGCGGGAAGCCACGTTTGGTGCTTCCGGAGCTGCTGGGGTGAAGATTTCTTCTCGGCGGGAGAAGAAATTCGACGTTATAATTAAGAATACCGGCATGTGAACTGTTCTTTGATTTCCTAGTGTCTTGGTGCCTTTCTGGTCTGTCTCCGGGGCCCGGAACGGATACCCCTGAACGGTTACTACCGTAGTATATCACGAGACGAGACAAGGGAGCCTCACTGTTCCCGGCGTTGATAATTGCGGGAGGTATCACCCTGTCCCGGCCTCTCCCACAAAGGGATTGGCGGCTGCGTCCACTTCTCCGGACCCGCAAATTGCAGGGCGCGTGGCCATGGTGGCTTGATCCACTCTGCGCTCGGTGAATTCACGCAAAAATATCGGGCGACGACGTGGACTAATTGGAGAAGTTGACCCATTTTTCTGGTATGGTAGGAGAATCATAATGGGAAGGCGAAGTTACGCCAAGAGGAAGACGTTCGTGAGCAGGACTATGATCATACTCAAGACTCCCCGAGAAATACAGATTATGCGGGAGGCAAACCTGATCGTGGCAGAAATTCTTGACAGAATAGGTGAGATCGTCAAACCGGGAGTAACCACAAGAGAACTGGACGCGCTCGCACAGAAGCTGATCGCGAAGGCACGCGCAGTGGCAACCTTCAAAGGCTACCAGATGCGCAATCAGCGACCGTATCCCGCGGCAATCTGTTCGTCGGTCAACGAGGAGATCGTACACGGGATTCCAGGGCCGAGGGTGCTCAGTGAAGGGGACATAGTAGGAGTGGACGTGGGAGTGACCCACAAAGGATACGTGGGCGACGCCGCGAGGACGTACGCGGTGGGCAGCATCTCGGAAGGAGCACGGAAGCTGCTTAAGGTGACGGAAGAAGCGCTGTACAAGGCGATTGAGCAATGCCACGCGCGAAACAGGCTGCAGGAAGTCTCTGGAGCCGTGCAAGCCCACGTGGAAGCCAACGGGTTCTCCGTGGTCCGGGATTTCGTGGGACACGGGGTGGGACGCAAGATGCACGAGCCCCCACAGATCCCCAATTACCGAGGTCCCGGGTGGAATCCCCGCCTCGAAGTCGGTATGGTGCTGGCTCTGGAACCCATGGTGAACCAAGGCACATGGCAAATCCGAGTGCTCGCCGACGAATGGACTGCGGTAACTGCCGACGGAAAGCTGTCCGCACATTTTGAACACTCGGTGGCGATTACGAACAATGGACCCTTCATCCTCTCCAAACCATAGCGACGGGCTGAAGTCTCCGCATGGGCTCTCGCGGCGGGACCCGGCTCCACCCGTTCCACCGGTCATCGGAAGATACGAGATCGTCCGTGCCATAGGGGAAGGGGGCATGGGACGGGTCTTTCTCGCGACGGACAAAGTGATCGGAAGACCCGTCGCGCTCAAGCTCATTTCTTTGGCGTGGCTTCCCGAGGCTGGCATCTCCAGAGATGACGTCATCCCCGCGTATCTCCATGAGATCCAGACCGCAGGCGCACTTCTGCACCCGAACATAGTGGTGATCTTCGACGCGGGCATTCAGGACGATTACTTCTACATGGTGATGGAGTTTGTGTTCGGCAAGACGCTCCTTCGATTGCAGCGGTCGAACACATTCAGCATCAACAAGGCGCTTGAGACGGTGTACGAGTTGGCACTGGCGGTGGAGTACGCGCATTCACGGTCTGTGGTGCACCGCGATATCAAACCCGAGAACATCATCGTCTCCACACAGGGCGTGCCCAAGATTACCGACTTCGGGATCGCACGGTTCAAGAGGCAACTGAGGAGCGGCAGAGAGGTGCTGATCGGGTCGTCTCGATTCATGGCGCCGGAACAAGTGCTGCGACACGAACAGGATCACCGCGTGGACATCTACCAGCTCGGAGTGCTCCTCTACGAGTTGCTCACCGGCAAGAACCCGTTTCGTGACGACAGCCCTGAGATTACTCTCAGTCGGATACGCGACCTGGTTCCGCCTCCGCCGAGTCTGTTCAACCCGCAGGTCGAAGAGGATATCGACTGGATTGTCGGGAAATGCCTTGAGAAATCGCCCCAACTTCGGTTTTCGTCTGCGAGGGAATTGGCCGATTACCTGGCCCAGTCCATGAGATCGGGTATAGTAGGGGGAGAGCCTCCGGCCAGAGACCTGGTGCAGCGGTTGCGCCAGTTCGAGATCTTCTCGATGCTCTCCGGGCCCGAGATCGAAGAACTCGCCCGAATAGGCGACCTCGTCTCCTTCTCCCGTGGAGAGGCCATCATCCGGGAGAACGAGAGCGATTCGAACTTCTACGTGTTGCTCGATGGACGGGTCCAGGTGCAGAAGAAATCCCGGATTCTTACGAGGTTTCTTCCCGGTGCGTGTTTCGGCGAGATTGGGGCATTTGCCCGGCAGAGGCGCGCGGCCACCGTGGTGGCGTACGAGCCGAGCAAGCTCTTCCGGATCAACGCGCTCCTCTTCGGCCAGTGCAGTCCTCACGTACAGTTGAAGGTGCTGCGCATGGTGGTGAGGCACCTCGCGAATCTCGTCATTTCGCTTGATGATGAAATCGTGCGTCTGGCTCCCCTGGACACTCAGGCCGAGGACCGTGAGGACGTGTGTCAGGTGTGCCGCTATCACAGCGATTCCCCCATAGAGATCTGTCCTCAGTGTGGGGTGGTTCCGTCGAGGTATTTCAGTGACCGAAGCGAGCTTTCTCCTACTGAATCGGCCGCATCCGACGAATCGAGCACCGGTCGCGGATCGGACATAGTGTGACATTCCAAGGAAATGCGCTTGCCACAGGGACAACCAAACCGACGACCGACCACAACGAACCAACGAAGTGCAGCCCCGGTCCGGAGGCGCCCAAATTCAGAAGTCCAGGACGATGAGGGGCTGGGGCACAGGCGCACACGCGGACCCCGTGCACGCGCTGGCCGCTTCTTTGTGCCCGACGATGCACTTCAGGCCATTGTCAGCCGCTCCTGCCAGCCTTGGGAAGGCTCACGTCCGGGAGGGACGTGCGATAATGGCCGGGCCTTTCAAGACCCGGTGATCGAGCAAGGCCCCCAAGTCAGCGCTTTCACGACGTAACCACCATGCTCGTAGGTGCATCCCCTGCTACAAGATTCTGCATCGGAATTGCTCATGAATGACCCAGAGAAGACCAGGGACCAGCTCATCGCGGAGTTGACGGAACTCAGGCAACGAAACGCCAAGTTGGAGGCGCAAGTGGTCGCGCTCAGGGATCAGGAGTCCGCGCGGCGGGACGCCGAGGCAACCGCCACGGCAATGATAGACGCCTTTGATGGGCTCATCTACGTCTGTTCGCCCACCTATGAGGTGGAGTTCATGAACGAACGGTTCATTCAGCGGACAGGCCACGATCCCACCGGGCAGAAATGTTACAAGGCCCTGCATGATCGCAAAGACATCTGCCCCTGGTGCGTGAATGAGCGGGTCCAGCGTGGGGAAACCGTCCGGTGGGAAGTGCAGAGCCCCAAGGACCACTGCTGGTACTACGTGGTGAACACGCCGATCCGGCATCAGGACGGCACGATCTCCAAGATGGCGGTGATCCAGGACATCACGGAGCGCAAGCGAGCCGAGAGCATCAAGCTCGCACGTTCTCGGCTGGTGGAATACTCCGCGTCGCACTATCTGGATGAACTCCTCCAAGCCACCTTGGACGAAGTGGAAATGCTGACCAACAGCAAGATCGGCTTCTACCATTTCGTTGAAGCTGATGGGAGAACTCTTTGTCTCCAGGCGTGGTCAACGAGGACCTTGCGGGAAATGTGCACCGCGGAGGGCAGGTACATGCATTATGGCATAGAGGAAGCCGGTGTGTGGGTCGACTGCGTGCATGAACGCAAGCCGGTGATTCACAACGACTATTCCGCCTTGCCGCACCGCAGAGGCATGCCTGCGGGGCATGCGGATGTCGTCCGTGAGCTGGTCGTACCGGTCTTTCGAAGCGACCGGATCGTGGCGATCCTCGGTGTGGGGAACAAACCGGTGGACTACGATGCAAGCGACATCGAGACCGTGTCGCTGCTGGCTGACCTTGCCTGGGATATCGCTGAGCGCAAGAAGGCGGAAGAGGCGCTGCGAGAGAGCCAGGAGAGGCTTGAACTGGCCATGGAAGGCGCGGAACTCGGTATGTGGGACTGGAACATTCAGACCGGTGATCTGGTCTTCAATGACCAATGGTGCGGGATGCTCGGTTATTCCCGAGAAGAGGTGAGGCCACACATCGACGCGTGGGAGAGTTCGATTCACCCCAAGGACCGTGCAAAGGTCAAAGATGCCCTGATGCGCCATGTGGCAGGTGGGAGTCCCTCGTACGAGGTCGAGTATCGCACGCTCAGCAAGTCGGGAGAATGGAGATGGGTCGTGGCTCGGGGCAAGGTGGTCCGGTGGGACCAAGATGGGAAGCCGGTCAGAGCCACGGGGACTCGGCTGGACATGACCGAGCGGAAACGAGCAGAGAAGCTGGTCCGTGAGCGCACGGAAGCCCTGGAGCGCAGCAACCGGGATCTGGAGCAGTTTGCGTATGTCGCGGCCCATGATCTGAGGGAGCCGCTCATTGCCGTCGGCGTGTATCTGAAACTCCTGGAGAGGCGCTGCGGGGACCGCTTGGATGACGAGGCGCGCACGTTCATCGCCCGTGCCATCGACACGACGCTTCGCATGGACGGGCTCATTCAGAGCCTGCTTGCGTACTCGCGCATCGGCAACGAAAACCGTCCTTTTGGGGCGACCGACGGGAACATGGTGCTCAAGGATGCGTTGTCAAATGTGCATGCGGCTGTGACCGAGAGCGGTGCGGTGGTGACCAGCGACACGCTTCCCACCGTGTTGGCGGACGCGTCGCAGCTCGTGCAGTTGTTCCAGAATCTGCTCAGCAATGCCATCAGGTTCAGAGGCGAGCGACCGCTGCGAATCCATGTAGGCTGTACTCACCGGGAAGGAGAAACGGAGTTCTTCGTGAGAGACAACGGCATCGGCATCGAAGAACGGCATTTCCAACGCATCTTCCGGATCTTCCAACGCGTGGACGACTGCCCTCACCGGTCCGGCACGGGCATAGGCCTTGCGAGCTGCATGCGCATCGTGGAACGCCACGGCGGAACCATCTGGGTCGAGTCCGAACCCGGCGCGGGCTCGACGTTCTTCTTCACCCTTCCGGAGGTGCCCGCACAGCCGTGAACGGGCGGTGAGCGGCAATGTGATTCCGGAGAGTCCGAACGCCTTCTTGGACATGGAGAAACCCTGACTTTGTGGGGCAGGCTTTCCGACACTGTCTCAAGAGTGTCCGTTGGGCAAAGATCGTGCCACGGCTCCACGGTATTGAGACAGTCTCTTGCTGCCTCCCGGACTCCTTCTCCGCCACCTGCGGGCGTGCAGCCCAACAGGCATAGGAACCTGACGGCAGGTTCCGTGCCCCTTGTGCGGCCACACGAACACGGCCGGTTGCTACGCGTCGTGCTCGGAGGGCTTACGACCGTGCCCGTGCCTCCGTTGGCGATAGGAGAGTTGCATACGAGGTCTTGAGGGGAACACATGAAGCCCACTCTGTATTTGGAGACAACAATTCCGAGCTACTACGTTTCCCGCCCATCTCGAGACATCGTGGTTCTTGCGCACCAGGAAATCACGCGTGAGTGGTGGGAACGGCGACTGCCATTGTTCAAGGCATATGTTTCTCCGGTTGTGATCGAGGAAGCAGGCCGTGGAGACCCCGATCAAGCACGCAAGAGACTGAAGGCAGTAGATGCGTTCCCGATCCTCGCGGCAACACCACAAGTTGAGGATCTTGCCGACCTGTACATGAAAAAGCTGGGCATTCCCGCGCAGGCCATCAGAGACGCGGCACACTTGGCGTTTGCGTGTGGGTACCGGATGGAGTATGTGGTAACCTGGAACTGTGCTCACATCGCCAACGCGGAAATCCGTCGGGGCCTGATGGCACTGAATGCAACCGTCGGAATAGGCACACCGATCATATGTACTCCCGAGGAACTTATGGGAAGAGAGGAGCCTTGACATGTTTGCGGACCCGATAGTGGAAGAGGTGCGGAACGCAGGAAGAGAACTTGCGGAAGAAGCGGATGGCGATCTCCGGAAGTTCTTCGCGAATCTCAGGCAGGCTCAGGAAAAGTATAGAGACAGACTGGTATCCGAGGTAGCGCCGGCCTCGGACCGTGACCTCCCGCGTCCCAGCGGGAACAGCCCGAGGGAAATGAACGCAGACCTCGACCGACCTTGTGGCATTGCGGACTGATAGGCGCGGTCATCCCGGATTCCGAGTCGGTAAGTGCTCCTTGCGAGAGCCCATCGTATAGGCATCTTGGGCTTACCCCGTCAGACCTGCGAAGAAACCCCCAGTATGTTTGCCGTCGAGCACTTCACGAACCCCCACGCGGATAAACGCTCTTGAAATCCTGCTTGTACCGGATTATATAGCCCGCATCGAAAGAAGTCGGAACCTGGGGACGAATTACTATACTGCCGCTCTTTCCGATTGGTCCTGTCCCCCTCCCCCTTCCCCCTCCCATCCAGGGAGGGGGTTCCCATTCCCCTCCCCTGGCGGGAGGGGTAAGGGGAGGGGGATCCAGCCCCGGCACGATGGGTCCGTTTTCGATGCGCAGCAGTGTATTTTCCGGGAGTGCTCAGCTTATGAGTGAGATCCATTACAGAAGAGTCGCACAGGAATTGACCATCGCGGTAAGTCAGGTGCAGGCGACCGCAGGCCTGCTCGATGACTCGTGCACGGTGCCGTTTATCGCCCGGTATCGCAAGGAAGCCACGGGATCGCTTGATGAGGTGGCCATCACCAAGATCCGGGACCGACTGCAGCAACTGGCGGAACTGGACAAACGTCGGGACGCGATACTCAAGTCCCTCGAAGAGCGGGAACTGCTCACCGACGAGCTGAAAGAGGCCATTCAGGCAGCGGACACCATGGCCGTCCTGGAGGACATCTACCTACCGTTTCGTCCCAAGCGCCGCACCCGAGCGACCATAGCCCGGGAAAAAGGCCTGGAACCGCTCGCACAAAGGCTGCTCAGTCAGGAGGCGTTTGACCCGGAGGCCGGAGCCGCGGCGTTCGTCGACGCGGAAAAGGGCGTGGAATCCGCAGACGCGGCCCTCGCAGGAGCCCGTGACATCATCGCGGAATGGGTCAACGAAGACGCGGACGTCCGAAAAGTCATGCGGGTGATGTTCGGGAAGAAGGGGCGCGTCAAGTCCAAGCTGGTCGCGGGAAAGGAAGAGGAAGGCGCCAAGTTCCGGGACTACTTCGACTGGGAAGAAGACGTGGCCGAGGCTCCCGGGCACAGAGTCCTGGCCATGTTCCGGGGCGAGAAGGAAGGCTTCCTGACCCTGCAAGTCCGTCCCCCCGCGGAAGACGCGCTGGCGGTGCTCCGCAGACGATTCGTGAAAGCCGACAACGCGGCCTCGGAACAGGTTTCCATGGCCGTGGAAGACGGCTACAAGAGGCTGCTCGCTCCCTCCATGGAAACGGAAATCCGCCAGGAAGCCAAGCAGCGTGCCGACGAGGAGGCCATCCGCGTCTTCGCGGACAACCTCCGTGAGCTGCTCATGGCTCCGCCGCTGGGTCAGAAGCGGGTCATGGCCCTGGACCCGGGATTTCGTACCGGCGCCAAGCTCGTCTGCCTCGATGCGCAGGGGAAGCTGCTCCACTACGACACGATTTACCCGACCCAGTCGGAGAAGCTTCTCCGGGAAGCAGGAGAGACCGTCAGGAAGCTGTGCGAACGCTTCGGCATCGAGGCGATCGCCATCGGGAACGGCACCGCAAGCCGGGAAACCGAGGCGTTTGTGCGCTCGTTGGGGCTGGACAAGTCCGTGCTGATGGTCATGGTCAATGAGAGCGGTGCATCGGTGTACTCAGCGTCCAAGGCGGCTCGGGACGAGTTCCCCGACCACGACGTCACCGTCCGCGGCGCGGTCTCGATCGGCCGCCGCTTGATGGACCCTCTGGCCGAGTTGGTGAAGATCGACCCGAAGGCCATAGGGGTGGGCCAGTACCAGCACGACGTCGATCAGGGCGACCTCAAACGCAGCCTCGACGACGTCGTAGGCTCCGGCGTGAACGCAGTCGGCGTGGACGTGAACACCGCAAGCAAGGAACTGCTCACGTATGTGTCCGGCCTCGGCCCCACACTGGCAAAGAACATCGTTACGTGGCGAAACGACAATGGACCGTTCCCGTCAAGGAAGGAACTGCTCAAAGTGCCTCGGCTGGGACCGAAGGCATTCGAGCAGGCTGCGGGTTTCCTGCGCATCCGGAGCGGCTCGGACCCACTGGATTCGAGCGCGGTCCACCCGGAGAGCTACGCGATCGTTCAGCTCATGGCCCGTGACTGCGACTGCTCGGTCGAGGACCTGATGCGGGACTCGAAACTGCGCCGCAAGATCAACCTTTCACGGTACGTGACCGATTCCGTGGGACTGCCCACCTTGAACGACATCATGACCGAGCTCGAGAAACCCGGCCGCGACCCCCGCAAGGTGTTCGAGGCATTCAGCTTTGCCGAAGGAGTCAACACCATCGACGACCTCAAGCCGGGCATGAAGCTCCCCGGAATCGTCACCAACGTCACGAAGTTCGGAGCCTTTGTGGACATCGGCGTGCACCAGGACGGCCTCGTGCACATCAGTCAGCTTGCGGACCGCTTCGTGAAAGACCCCTCCGAGGTGGTCAAGGTGCAGCAGCGGGTGAGCGTCACCGTGCTCGAAGTTGACAAGCCCCGCAACCGGATCTCGCTCTCCATGCGCAAGAACCCCGGGACTCGAGGCGATGGGCGGTGAGAATGAGAAGTGAATTTCCGGGGGAAGGGACTTCTTGCAAAAAGGCGGCTGGGAGCCGCAACCAAATTCGCGTCGACCTTCCTCGGCCCGCATGGAGACCCAGGGCGGGGCGAGTTGGTTCTACGCAAGCGAAGAGAGGCACGTTGTCGGCTTCCAGAGCTGCTGAACTGAAGATTTCTTCTCAAAAAGAGAAGGAATCGAACCGTATGAGTAAAAAGTCCCTTCCCCCGGAATCGCATTTTCTGATAAAGGGTTTCCCCCCGGAAGTCCTACTTCCGTAAGCTCTACAGCAAGTGGGACCAGCCGTTTTTTTCGAGTTGCTCGTGGAGTTTGCGGACATCCTGGGCTCGGTCTTTGCGACAGATCATCAGGGCATCGGGGGTGTCCACGACGATGAGGTCTTCGACTCCGATGAGCGCAGTCAGCTTCAGTGGGGATGACACCACGCAGTTCATCCCGTCGATGAAGAAGACGTCTCCTCTGGTCACGTTTCCTCGGTCGTCCTTGCCCCAGACTCCCTCGAGCGAGTCCCAGCTTCCCACGTCGTTCCAACCCACGTCGATAGGTATGGTCAGCACATTCGAGGCCTTCTCCATGATCCCGTAGTCGATGGAGATCGGGTCCAGCTCATCGTACAGGCAAGCGATCGCGGCAGGTTCATCGGGAGTGTTCAGGGCATGGTACGCGTGCTCCAAAGCCGTGCACACCTGGGGCAAATGCGCTTCAAAGGCTCGCATAATCGCATCGACACGCCAGATGAACATCCCACTGTTCCAGAGGAATTGCCCCGAAGCCACGTACTGCTCCGCGGTGGGCTTGTCAGGTTTTTCCACGAAACGATCCACTTTATACACCGTCCGTGACCCGACCTGCTGCGCCGCAGGACCCAACTTGATGTACCCGTATCCTGTTTCCGGTCTGTCGGGGACTATCCCGAACGTGATCAGGGAAGCGCCTTGCGCGGCAACCTCCGCGGCATCGATGAGGGCTTTGCGGAAGTCATCCTGCTTCTCGATGAGGTGATCGGCCGGCAGCACCGCCATGACGGAATCCGGGTCCGATTTTGCGAGCTTGCATGCTGCCAGAGCCACGCACGGCGCGGTGTTGAGGCCCTTCGGTTCCTCGACGAACATCGTCGGCTCGATCTCGGGGAGCTGCAGCCGGATCTTCGCGGCATGCGAGGCTCCCGTCACGACCATGGTCCTCTCGATGGGGATCACCGGAGCGATCCGTTCCACCGTGGCCCTGATCATGGTATTCGCCCCATCGATCCGCAGAAGTTGCTTCGGCCGAGTCCTGCGACTTGCCGGCCAGAAGCGTGTCCCGCTTCCTCCGGCCATTATCACTGCGTACAGCATTGGGATCACCTCAATTCGCCAATTCCGCTCCACCCTTGGGCTACAAATAGAACAGCAGCCCGGTATGTCGCGCACCCGTGGCATCAACTCTCACGACCTCGGAACGCGCTCGGAGAAAGTGAAGCGTCTCGTGGGGGAAGTCGACCCGAATGGCAACCTCCTCAGGGATTCCGAGCCACAGTTTCAGGAATACCCGATTGACCGACGCATGTCCCACCACAAGGACGGTCTCGGTTTCCGGCAGTCGGAGCAACTCATCCACGAAGGCCCCGACCCTGGTCTCCGCGTCGAGGTAACTTTCCCCTCGGGGAGGCCTGTCGTTCCAGGTGCTCCGGAGGAACCCGCGTTCACCGATGGTTTCCAACCTGGTCTTGCCTTCCCATTCCCCGCAGGAAAGCTCAGCCATCGCGTCGGTCCCGGTGACCGCAAGCCAGATCTTCGAGCCGTACACCTCGGCCGTGGTTCTGGCTCGGCCTAACGAACTGCAGAATATGCGACCAACCCCCTCTTGGGCCAGCAAGTTCGCAAGCGTCAGTGGCACCGTGAGTCCCTCCGGTGTCAGGGGAGAATCGGACCGGCCCATGATCCGCCCGTCTCGGTTGTGCACCGTCCTACCATGACGACCCAGAATGACCGTGCGAGGCCCAATACCGTTCCGCAGTCCGTGTGCGAGTCTATTCAATTCCATGGTCGTTCCGATCCAACCGCAAGCCCCCACTCCGGCCTAGTCTCGAGATGTCTCGGCGCTCTGCGTGGTTCTTGAGCTCCGTTCCGGCTGGTCCAGCAGGTCTCTGACTATAGGAGCCATCTTCTCACGGTTGAGGGGTTTCATGAAAAAGGCTCTGATCCCCAGTTCTTCGGCCTGGGCGCGGTTGATCTCCTCGCTGAACCCCGTGCACAGCATGACGGGGATATTCGGCCTTATGATCAGGATTTCTTGCGCCATTTCTTTTCCCGTCATTCTAGGCATGGTCATGTCGGTGATCACGAGGTCAAATGCGGACGGGTCCTGCCGGAATACCTCGAGTGCTCGGGCGCTGTCGGTTTCGGCAACCACTTGGTATCCCAGGTCTTCAAGCATCAGTTTGGCGATACGCGTAATGGGTCCTTCGTCGTCCACGAAGAGTATTCTCTCGTGACCGGTAGGGGGTTGCTCTTCGGAAGCGGCCTGGTCGTCGGCATCGTCCTCGGCTACCGGAAGAAAAACGTGAAAGGTGGTTGCCTCTTCCGGGTTGCTCTTGACCCTTATCGCACCGCCGTGACTCTTCACGATGCCGTGCACTACCGCCAGTCCCAGTCCTGTGCCTTCGCCCTGTTTCTTGGTGGTGAAATAGGGGTCGAAGATCCGGTCCCGTATTTCCGGTGGTATCCCTTTGCCGGAGTCGGTCACACCGAGCCTGACGAAGCGTCCGCCGGTCATGTCCGGGTCGAGATCGCATGAGTCCGCATCGAGAACCAGACAGTCGACGGTGACCTCCAGAGTGCCTCCGCCTTCCCTCATCGCCTGCCTGGCATTGGTGCAGAGGTTCATGAGCACCTGGTGCATCTGCGTGGGATCTGCCCACACCTTGGTCTGAGGTGCTCTAAAGTTCTGGCGAATCTCGATCGTCGAGGGGAGAGATGCCCTGAGGAATTTCAACACTTCCTTCAGAAGAGGCTCGACGGTGATTACCTTCTTCTCCTGTTCGGACTTTCGACTGAAGGTTAGTATCCGTTTCACGAGGTCTGCGGCACGTTCGGCTGCGATGAGCACCTCAGAGAGGCGATCGCGCATGCTTGTGCCCTTGGGAGCCTCATCGAGCGCAAGTTGGGTGAAACCGAAGATCGCGCTGAGGATGTTGTTGAAGTCGTGCGCGATACCTCCTGCGAGGGTGCCGATGGCCTCCATCTTGTGCGCCTGTCGCAGCTCTTCTTCCAGGCGGACCTCGCGGGTGACGTCCCGTTTGACGGCCACATAGCTGACAATTCGTCCCGATTCGTCCTTGACGGGCGAAATGGTGGCATCTTCATGGAAGAGAGACCCGTCCTTCTTCCTGTTCACGAAACGACCATGCCAGACTTCGCCCCGCGCGAGTGTGTCCCGCAAGGAACGGTAATAGACCGGGTTATGCAGTCCGCTCATGATGAAGCCGGCTTTCCGGCCCACCGCCTCTTCGGACGTGTATCCGGTGACTCGTTCGAAGGCAGGGTTGGTGTAGAGAATCGTCTCTTCCGCGTCGGTGATCATGATGGATTCCGCAGCCTGTTCGATGGCCGTCACGAGGTGCAGGCGTTCCTGTTCGGCCCTCTTGAGCTCGGTTACGTCCCGGACAATGCTGATGTGTGCGAGGAGATTTCCGGCGCCGTCGCGCCAAGCCGTGGAGTTCACGAAGCAATATCGGATCGACCCGTCGTTGCGCCTCACTTGCCAGGCGAAGTTCGTGACGCGACCGTTCTTCTCCAATTGATCCATGAATGCGTGGCGATCATCGGGGTTCCAGTAGAAGTGCCGTATCTTTCGGCCTCTCACGTCGTCGAAGGCGGCTCCGAAAAGACTGCAGCACGCGGGGTTTGCATCTATGATGGTGCCGTCCGAGAGAATCATGAGGATCGCATCGCTCGATTGTTCGAACAGCCGCCGGTAGCGCTCTCCGGTGTCGAGAATCGTTCGTGCGCTGCTTTGATGCTCGTTGCGGTTCAAGTCACTCATGTTCCTACCGGATCTGTGGTCTCCATGGCTGCAAGAAAAAACGCATCACACTGCCTTGCGAATTCCTTCGTAACCTCCTTGAGGTCCTTGCCGGATTCTTCGGCTTCTTCTCGCAACAGGTCCCACATGCCGTCTATCATGGGGAAGGCCTCCTCCGTGAGGGTGACCACCAGGGTGTTGCTGCATGTGCAATGACGGTACACCATGGTGAACGCCCTGTCCATCACCGAGGCTGCGTCCTGGAAGACCTCTCCTTTTGGCGTGGTGCTCCCTACAAATGCCCCGAAGCTCGGGTATTCCTTTCCGCAGACGGCGCATCTCTTCGGGAACAGACGCTCAAGCTCTTTCGACGAATACATCCGCCGGAACCATTCCAAGAATCGGGGGTCATAATCCTCGGTTGACGGCACCGGGTCATGCGTATGATCTGTCATAAGGCCTCTTGGGTGCAAAGGGGTCCGGCTGCAGGATTGCCGCTACAGTCGCGCTCGTCGAAATTCGCGGCATTGTGCACGCGGACAAATACTCCTCACCTTTCTCTCTCCCACCAGGGGCGAGGGTCCGCCATTCTCGTCCCTTGATGGGGGCAAGGGGAGGGTGAGACGTGCCGTCGTTGTCAACGCGGGGCACTGCCGCGAGCATAGAACAGTTCATCTGCCTTGTCCAGACGCTCTGTGCCGTAACGGCTCTGCCGAACCGCCGCGTTGATCCGGAACGCACTCGGCACAGGCACTAAAACTCAAACGATTCAGGGGACAGTGGTCCGGTGAAGAGACGGTGTGGCAACCCTGGGGTGACTGCTGCTTGGTCCTTGTGAGGGCCAAGACGTCTTTCTGCACTACTATTCTTGGAATTCTTCGCCGGCTGGGAAGGTCTGTTGTCGGAATCCGCTTCAGCAACTTGGTAAAGGGTGTGCTTCCCGTATGGCAGTGCGCGGTGTGAGAGTGCGTGGAACCAACTCACCCCGCCGTCGGAACACGTGCGAGCGGAGGAAGGCTGACGCGATTATTGGCAGCGGCTCCCAGCCGCTTGGTTGCCGCCGAAGGCTGCGTGGTGTCCTTTGCGTGCCTCCGGCGAACTCCACTTTTCCCGCAGCGTTACCGGTGTGGAGTCAATGCCGTGGTGTGGGACACGAAGACGGTTCCTTCGGGGCAGTGGAGGAATTTGGTCATGACCAGGCACTTGGCCTTGAACAGGAAGAAGATGTTCCCATCGACATCGCTGAGTGACTCGAAGTTCCCCTGGCCCTTGGAGATGATCAGATCCGTACGTGCGAAGCGATCTCGGAACGCGGGCGAGCAGAATTCCAGCGCCGTGCCCGGGATGTCCGAGCCGTTGTCGATGACCGGCACGAGTCCGGTCATGCCCGTGGACTCGGCATCGAGCATGGTCACATCGTTGATGACAGGGCTCCCCTTGACCACGAACGTGATCTTCTCCTTGGGGAGCAGTTCGACAAGCAGGGTGTCGAAGACTATTTCCCCTGCGTTATCACCTAGGTAGAGTATGGTCCCTGCTCTCTGCACCGCGGAGAGGAATTCGTCGACCGCGCCGCTGGGGAGCGGTGCGTCCAGCGCGTGCGTGACGGCTTCGGCCACGTAGGAGAGGTCCACGTGGGCATTAACCACGGGGTCGATGATGTTCCCGGCCACGGCTAGCCGAACTGCCGTTTCGATGGGGCTGTAGGAGTCGTCGATGATTTTGCGGAGTGCCGGCTTCATCTGGAGTGCCCCGCGGTTGAAACGCTCCTTGACTTCCCGGTACGGGTCCGGATTTGCTGAACGCTCCCGCACCATCCGGTACACTCCTCCCATGGTCACTGGTGACGGCACTGACAGATCGCACGCTGCGGCTGTTCTCATCACCTCGCGTACGATCTCTTCGTGCAGGGATTCGTCGGTCGTGGCAAGCCTCGCAGCGTCGAGGGCCTGGCGCACGAAGCAGGGGAGACAGTCAAGATGTGCGTGCAATGGTCTCGTCCCTCCGGACGTGCGGCGTTCAAGGTTAGGGCCTCGCCGCAAGGAACTTTGTCCCGGACACCGATAGGCGCCCAGAGAAGCGATGTAGGGCTCGCAACGAGGTCATGAGACTACCCGGTCCCCCTCGCATGCCATACGAACCCCCATGCCCGCGTGGCGGGCACAACGAAGCAGGAAGATGCACGGCCTGTCACTCGTGGAACACCCTGCGGCGACCAGCGGGAGCCGCCATGCGCCAAGAGTTCTTGAGGATGGGGGTCCGGGGGAAGGAACTTCTTGCAAGAAGTTCCTTCCCCCGGAAACTACATCT
>JBFMAA010000116.1:0-18323 GCA_040755955.1 Thermodesulfobacteriota bacterium | reverse complement strand
GGACCACGGACGTGACCGGTGTCATCACCCTCCCGGAAGGAGTGGAGATGGTCATGCCCGGTGATAACGTCTCCCTGAGCTGCAACCTCATCACCCCCATCGCCATGGAAAAGGAGCTCCGCTTCGCCATCCGTGAGGGCGGCCGTACGGTTGGGGCCGGAGTCATCTCGGAGATTTTCGAATAGGAACGACTTTGGGAGATGGCTGTCATATTGGTAAGGCAGTCATCCCCGGCGATCGGCAGAGGTGCACACAATGAGAGACATCATAAGCTTGGCCTGCACCGCGTGCAAGCGCCGCAACTATACCACCACCAAGAACAAGAAGACGACACCCGAGAAACTCGAATTCAAGAAATACTGTCGCTTCTGCCGGACCCACACGCTTCACAAGGAGACAAAATAACCGGCAGCCGATTTTCTCGTAGGCCAGTAGCTCAACGGCTAGAGCACCGGTCTCCAAAACCGGGGGTTGGGGGTTCGAATCCCTTCTGGCCTGCCACAATCCCAACGACACGAGGCTCCCCACGCAGAACCTCCCACGCAATGTCCGGAAATAGACAGGGCGGTTGGGAGCTGCACGCAATGATCGCAGCGGCCGAGGTCGGTCCGCATCGAGTACGATAGCGGGCAGACCGGGTCCCACCCCAACCGGAACCACTGCATATCGCAGGACGAAAGAGCGCACGGTGGTCCGGTGGTGGAGCAAGGCTGCATGCAAGTCTTCGCCGGTAGAGAAACTCGACGTCAGTAGCATACAGGGCTCAACGGTCATCCTCGGACAACCGAGGGAAACCCCCGATGCCGAGCCGACTAAGGAGAGGGGCCAACACACGGAGGTCCGTGGACCGGTGTCTGCATAGTGATGTGAAGAATTGATCAGATGCCTAATTGACGTGCCGGAATGGCAACACCGGTCTGCGTAAAGATATATCCGACCCAGCACACGATTCTATGCCCGAAAGAGCGGAAGAGCCATGGAAAAGAAGAACGACAGCGTCCAGAAAATAGGCCCGGATGGCGGAGTTGCGGGCAAGATCAAAGACAAGATGAATCAGGTCACGGATTTTTTTCGGGAGGTCAAGATAGAACTGCAGAAGGTCACGTTCCCCACACGCCAGGAGACGATGGGGCACACGTTGGTGGTGCTGGTGCTGACCATCATCATCGCGGTATACCTCGGGCTGAGTGACTGGGCCCTCGCGTACGTAGTGTCGATGCTGCTCCAGGTCGGCTAGCCGTAACACCCCAAGGAGGCTTGACCATGGCTCTGCGATGGTACGTCGTGCATACGTACTCGGGATATGAAAACAAGGTGAAGTTGGCCTTGGAGGAAAAAGTGCGGGCCATGGGGCTTCAGCATAAGATCACCGATGTGCTCATACCGTCGGAATCGGTGGTCGAATTGGTAAAGGGTGAGAAGAAGACCTCAAGCAGAAAATTCTTCCCGGGATACATCCTGATCAAGATGGAGCTCGACGACCAGAGCTGGCACGTGGTAAAGAGCACCCCGAAAGTGACGGGGTTCATCGGGTCACGAAGCGAGCCGGCCGTGATCCCCGACGAAGAAGTGGAGACTATCAAACAACAGATGGCCGAAGGGAAAGAAAAGCCCCGGCCGAAGTATTCGTTCGAAAAAGGGGATTCGGTAAGGGTAGTGGACGGGCCGTTCGTGAACTTCAACGGCACCGTGGAAGAAGTGAAGCCCGACAAAGGCAAGCTGAGAGTGCTTGTGAGCATTTTCGGAAGACCTACCCCTGTGGAACTGGACTTTATACAAGTGACCAAGAACTGATCGGACCAACCGGCTGCCCCAAGGCCCGGACCGGAAGATGTCGGTCACTGCGAGGAGAGAGCCAAGATGGCAAAGAAGGTGATGGCAAACGTGAAGCTTCAGATCTCAGGGGGTGAAGCTAAACCCTCGCCACCCGTGGGACCTGCTCTGGGCCAACACGGTGTCAATATAATGGAATTCTGCAAGTCGTTCAACGCTCAGACGCAAAACCAACAGGGAGTCATTATCCCGGTGCTGATCACCGTGTATCAGGACCGGTCTTTTTCGTTCGTGCTGAAGACTCCTCCTGCGTCGTACCTGCTCAAGAAGGCCGCGGGACTGGCGAAAGGGTCCGCGGAGCCAAACAGAAAGAAGGTCGGCCGCGTCACCATGGCCCAGGTCGAAGAGATCGCGAAACTCAAGATGCCCGACCTTAACGCCAAGGACCTGGAAGGAGCCAAGAATATCATCATGGGCTCGGCCAGGAGCCTGGGAATCGAAGTGGTTTAGGGGTGAAGAGATGCCCTCGAGCAAGAAAAAAGTCGAAGCAAAAGCAAGAATAGATCGTACGCGAAGATATGCGCTGCAAGAAGGACTTGAAACCGCGCTCTCGTCGTGCTACGCCAAGTTCGACGAATCGGTCGACGTGGCGATCAAGCTCGGCGTGGACCCCCGCCATGCAGACCAGATGGTGCGAGGTACCTGCGTGCTCCCCCACGGCACCGGCAAGACCACCAGAGTGTTGGTCTTTGCCAAAGGCGACAAGGAGAAGGAAGCCCTTGACGCGGGCGCAGACCACGTGGGCGCGGAAGACCTAGCGAAGAAGATCCAGGAAGGATGGCTCGATTTCGACAAAGCCGTCGCTACCCCTGACATGATGGGCGTGGTGGGCAAGCTCGGAAAAATCCTCGGGCCGCGAGGAATGATGCCGAACCCGAAGGTCGGTACCGTCACGTTCGACGTGGGCAAAGCCGTCGAGGAACTCAAGGGCGGCAAGGTCGAATTCCGGGTCGAGAAGGCCGGAATAGTCCATGTACCCGTGGGCCGAGTCTCATTCGGAATTGAGAAGCTCAGCGAAAACATCAAGAGCGTAATGGAAAGCATAATTAGGCTCAAACCCTCAGCATCCAAGGGGGTGTACCTGAAAGGAGTCTCGGTTTCCACTACCATGGGGCCAGGCTTGAAACTGGACACCCAGGAGATCGTGAACCTGTGCAAGTAGCAGAATAACTACAGGCGGCCCTGGCAAAACACGCGGGGCCACTCCATTCGAAGGTCAGACTTAAACCGTTCTTTTGGCCGGGTCGAAGACAGCAGGCGTGCCTTGGAGCACTTAAACGAGGCCAGCCGAGACGAGGCCGGAAAGGGGTGAAGGAGTAACTTCCACCCAGATGTCCTCGATCTGCTGTGTTCCCTCCGACGGAGAGGAGGATAACAGGTTTGAATCGTAAGCAAAAAGAGGAACAGGTAGCGTGGCTGCACGAACAATTCAGTGCGGTGCAGGTTCTTTTTCTCGCTGACTGTCAGGGGATGAAGGTCTCGGAAATGGACCGTCTCCGGGCCGAGATGCGAAGTCGTGGCGCAAGCGTCAAGATACTGAAAAACACCCTTGCCCGACGGGCATACGAGGGGACGCCGGTCTCGGTGATCGGCGACAGCATAGTCGGACCCAGAGCCGCAACCTGGACCTCTGATCCGAATGCCGCCCCTGCCATGGCAAAGGCGCTCATCGACTTCGCGAAGACCCACCCGAACCTGGAACTGGTGATGGGTGTGCTCAGCGGAAAAAAGGTCACACCGGCTGATATGGAGGCGCTGGCCAAACTGCCGTCAAGGGAGGAACTTCTCAGCCAGTTGCTCGGCACGCTCATCGCCCCGGTGAGCAACTTCGTCGGCACGCTGGCCGCGGTTCCCAGATCCCTGCTCAATGTGTTGAAGGCTATCGAGGACAAGAAAAAAGACACCCCCGAGGCCGCTTGACGCTGATGCGAAGCGGTGCGGGCTTCTTTTTTTTGACAGATTTCCCAGGAGGATATCATGGCGGAAGTTACGAAGCAAGACGTGGTCGAATTTATCCGAAATATGACCGTCCTTGAACTGAGTAAGTTCGTGAAGGAATTGGAAGAAGAGTTCGGGGTCACTGCAGCGGCGCCCATGGCCATGCCCATGATGGGCTTAGGAATGGCCGGAGGAGAAGCAGCCCCGGCTGAGGAAAAAACCGAATTCGACGTGATCTTGAAGGCTTTTGGCGATAAGAAGATCCAGGTCATCAAAGTGGTTCGAGCGTTAACCGACCTGGGCCTGAAGGAAGCCAAAGAGTTGGTGGAAGGTGTTCCCAAGCCGGTGAAAGAAGGCATTTCCAAAGAAGACGCAGAGAAGGCCAAGGCTCAACTGGAAGAAGTCGGCGCTACTGTGGAAATCGTTTAGGCCCTACCCCCGGAATATTTGAAGTCGGGCACAAGGACGCGGCGTGTGTCGCGGGTCCTTCGTGCCCGATTTCCGCGGCACCTCTCACCAGGACACTTCTGCTTTCAAGCTCCACAGAAAACACAGAGGGAGACAATGAGTCCTTTTTCCGTGCACTCGCAGAGGCTCAGGAAAAACTTCGCCCGCATCCCCCAAATTGCTGGGATTCCTAATCTAATTGAGATACAAAAGCAGTCCTATGACCGGTTTCTCCAGGCGGACGTCGCACCGGAAATACGTGAGGACGTGGGTTTGCAGGGCGTGTTTCGTTCAGTATTCCCTATCAAGGATTTCTCCGATACCGCGTCCCTTGAATTCATCAAGTACACACTCGGCGAAGAGAAATACAACGTGGAGGAATGCCTCCAAAAAGGCGGCACTTACGCGGTCCCCTTGAAGATCACCGTCCAGCTCATCGTCTGGGACGTGGATACCGACACGGGGTCCCGCACCATACGCGACGTGAAGGAACAAGAGGTCTATTTCGGCGAAATCCCCCTGATGACCGAGAACGGCACCTTTATCATCAACGGTACCGAAAGGGTGATTGTCTCCCAGTTGCACCGCTCCCCGGGAATATTCTTCGACCACGATAAGGGCAAAACCCACGCGAGCGGAAAGCTGCTCTATTCGGCAAGAATCATCCCGCTGCGCGGCTCGTGGATCGACTTCGAGTTTGACCCGAAAGACCGGCTCTATGTAAGGATAGACAGACGAAGGAAGCTTCCGGTCACGGTGCTGCTCAAGGCCCTAGGATACTCGAGCGAGGGTGTGCTCAACTACTTCTACGAAAAGCAGACCATACTGGTGGAGCCGGACTCGTTGAGCCGGAAAGTGAGTATCAAGCTTCTCAAGGACACTACCGCGCCCGTCGACATCCTCATTGCCGGGACCAACGAAGTGCTGGTCCGCAAGAACAAGAAGATCACCAAAGCGCACCTGAAACGCCTCGGCGACCGGGACATCGCACCGTTGACCATGACCCGAGACGACCTCGTGGGAAAAGTAGTTGCCCGGGATATCATCGACGACGCCACAGGGGAAGTCCTCGCCACCTGCAACAAGGAGATCACCGCGGACTTCGTGGAAGGGTTCGTCGACGACCTCATCGAACGCGGCATTCGCAGCTTTGAGGCATTGTTCATCGAAGAACGCGTCGTCTCATCAGCGCTGCGTGACACCTTGATCGAAGACAAGATCGACGACCGGCCCAACAGAATCATCGACGACTACCGAAAGCAATTGCCGGACGACGAGACCAGCAATGAAACCATCAACGCGCGCCTGGAAATCTACCGACGACTGCGCCCATCGAACCCGGCCACGGTCGAGATCGCCAATACGTTCTTCCACAACCTGTTCTTTAGAACCGAACACTACGACCTTTCCCGGGTAGGCCGGCTCAAGCTCAACCGGAAGCTGACCATCTCGATGGAGGAGGCCCCGCTCAACCTGCGCATTCTCAGGGAAGATGACATCCTCCTGGCGGTCAAGTACCTGCTGGAGCTCAAGGAAGGCAAGCAGGGGCGCGATATCGACGACATCGATCACATGGGTAACCGACGCGTCCGGTCCGTGGGCGAGCTCCTGGAAAACCAGTACAGAATCGGCCTGGTTCGCATGGAACGAGCGATCAAGGAACGCATGAGCCTCCAGGACGTGGAAACGCTCATGCCCCACGACCTGATCAACGCCAAGCCCGTGACCGCGGTGGTGAAGGAGTTCTTCGGATCATCCCAGTTGTCGCAGTTCATGGATCAGACCAACCCCCTCAGCGAGATCACGCACAAGAGGCGCCTCTCCGCTTTGGGGCCAGGCGGACTCACCCGTGAACGCGCAGGATTCGAGGTCCGTGACGTGCACCCCACCCACTACGGCCGAATCTGCCCGATAGAGACCCCGGAAGGACCGAACATCGGGTTGATCGTGTCTCTGTCTACTTACGCACGGGTCAACGAGTTCGGGTTCATCGAGACCCCGTACAGGCCCGTGACGGAAAGACGTGTGGGCGATGAGATCTCATTCCTCACCGCACTCGACGAACAGGAACACACCATCGTCCAGGCAAACGCGGTGGTGGACCGTAGCGGATTCCTGACCTCAGACTTGGTCTCGGTGCGCCACAAAGAGGGCGAGTACGCCATGGTCCCGGCCGAACAGGCAGACCTCATGGATGTGTCGCCCAACCAGTTGGTGTCCGTCGCCGCGTCGCTGATCCCCTTCCTGGAAAACGACGACGCAAACCGCGCGCTGATGGGATCGAATATGCAACGGCAGGCGGTCCCACTTCTGACGACCGAAGCACCCCTGATCGGAACCGGCAACGAAAGCATCGTCGCCACGGATTCCGGGGCCACGATGCTCTCCAAGAGAAACGGGGTCGTCGATTCCGTGGACGCGACCAGGATCGTGATAAAGGCCACGGATTTCACGGAAGGCGACCTGGACCCGGGAGTAGACATCTACAACCTGATCAAACACCAGAGATCAAACCAGAACACGTGTATGAACCAGAAGCCGATCGTCAAACGCGGCGATCGGATCAAGAAAGGCCAGGTCGTGGCGGACGGGGCAGCCACCGAACGCGGTGAGCTCGCGCTGGGCCGCAACGTGCTCGTGGCGTTCATGCCCTGGGGAGGCTACAACTACGAAGACTCGATCCTGGTCGCCGAAAAGGTGGTCCGGGAGGATATCTTCACCTCGATCCACATTGAAGAATTCGAGGTGATGGCCCGGGATACCAAGCTCGGCAAAGAAGAGATCACACGGGATATCCCGAACGTCGGTGAAGAAGCTCTTCGCAATCTTGACGAATCGGGCGTGATCCGGGTGGGCGCGGAAGTCAAACCCGGCGATATCTTGGTGGGCAAGATCACTCCGAAGGGCGAAAACCAGCTCAGCCCCGAAGAGAAACTCCTGCGCGCGATCTTCGGCGAAAAAGCGGGCGATGTGCGCGATAGCTCACTGAGGGTCCCCCCAGGAGTCGAGGGCACCATCATCGGAGCCCGAATATTCTCTCGGAAAGGGACCGAAAAAGACAGCAGAAGCATCTCCATCGAAAACGAAGACGTCGCGAAGCTCACCAAAGACCGGGAAGATGAGCTGCGAATCGTGGAAGAAGGTGCCAGGGAACGCATCCGAGGCATGATCGTCGGGAAGACCGTGTCCGCGGGGCTCTCCGATCCCGAAACAGGCAAGACCCATATTCACAACGGCGAGACGATCACGGACGCGTTCATGGATGGGGTTCCGCTGGAGCTGCTGGGGGAACTCTCCCTCAAAGGTGATTCGGTCACCGAAGAGGAGGTCCTACGCATCCTGGAGCGCCTCAGCGATCAGAAGCACTTCTGGCGGATGCATTACGACGAGAGAATAAGCCGCCTCAGAAAAGGGGACGAACTCCCCCCCGGAGTCATCAAGATGGTCAAGGCGTACGTGGCCATCAAAAGGAAGCTCTCCGTGGGCGACAAGATGGCGGGCAGACACGGCAACAAAGGCGTGCTCTCCCGAATCCTGCCGGAAGAGGACATGCCGTACTTCGAAGACGGGACACCGTGCGAAATCGTGCTTAACCCTCTGGGAGTTCCTTCCCGAATGAACGTCGGGCAGATCCTCGAAACGCACCTCGGCTGGGCTGCACGCGGGGTTGGAGATGCCCTCAACAGGATGCTCGATGAGCACTACTCCCCGGACAAGCTCCGTGAGAAGCTCCTCCAGATCTTCGACTGCCAGGAACCAAGCCGCAAGAAAATGGTCCAAGAGATTGTAGACCAGATGGACGAAGATCAGTTGAAGCATTTCGTGCGGTCACTCGGAAACGGCGTCCCCATTGCAACCCCGGTCTTCGACGGAGCAACGGAGGCTGAGATCAAGACGTTCCTTCAGGAAGGCGGGCTCCCCCCGAACGGTCAGACCGTCCTGCACGACGGGCGGACCGGCGAACCGTTCGACACGAAGGTGACCGTCGGAGTCATCTACATGATGAAGCTGCACCACCTCGTGGACGACAAGATCCACGCGAGGGCTATAGGACCCTATTCTCTGGTGACGCAGCAGCCGCTCGGAGGAAAGGCGCAGTTCGGCGGCCAGAGGCTCGGTGAGATGGAGGTCTGGGCCATGGAATCGTATGGCGCAGCGTACTCGCTCCAGGAGTTCCTCACGGTCAAGTCGGACGACGTCACCGGCCGCACGCGGATGTACGAAAGCATCGTAAAAGGGACCAACGTCCTCGAACCGGGCCTGCCCGAATCGTTCAACGTGCTCGTAAAGGAGATCAAATCCCTCGGGTTGGATGTGGAACTGCTCGAAAGCGAGCAGGCAGCCGCGCCCCACTAACCCAGTACCGGAAGAGCGTGATAGTGCCGAGCGTGGAGAACCGCGGCGGATCTCACCCTCCCCTTGCCCCTCCCATCAAGCGAGGGGAAGCGCAAGCCGTCTTCCCTACCGGGAGAGGAAGCGCAAACCCTCTCTTCCCTCGCGGGAGAGGGAAGCTTCCCCCGGTGGGAGAAAGAAGGGCGAGGGAGTGTCCACGGCACTTCACGATTCCGCAGATTTCACGTACCGCGACCATAACCCACGAACCGTGGCGCGACCACAGTCCCACGAACCGTTTCAGCGCATCATGCCTCGGCCCGCGCCTGCACGGAAGTAGGCCGGGGTTGACTCCCACCCTTTCACAAGGAGGGAAACAGTGGAAGACGTATACTACAGCTTTTTCGAGAAGCCCAAAGACCCATTGAATTTCAACGCGGTGAAGATATCCCTCGCGTCACCGGAAAAGATCAAGTCATGGTCCACCGGCGAGGTCAAGAAACCCGAGACGATCAACTACCGAACATTCAAGCCGGAACGAGACGGGCTCTTCTGTGCCAAAATCTTCGGACCGGTAAAGGACTATGAGTGCAATTGCGGCAAATACAAACGGATGAAACACCGGGGAACCATATGCGAAAAGTGTGGAGTCGAAGTAATTCAGTCCAAGGTTCGCCGGGAGAGAATGGGGCACATTGAGCTGGCCACACCGGTGGCGCATATATGGTTCCTCAAGAGCCTCCCCAGCCGAATCGGCACCCTGCTCGATCTGACGCTCAAGGAAGTGGAACGGGTGCTGTATTTCGAGTCCTACCTTATCACCGAGCCGGGGCAGACCGGGCTCGAGAGAGGCTCGTTGCTCAACGAAGAGAAATACCATCAGGCGCTCTCGGAATTCGGGTCCGCGGCTTTTGAGGCGCGCATGGGCGGTGACGCGGTTCGGGACATGCTTGACAGACTGGACCTCGTCACCGAGAGCGTGAGACTCCGAGAAGAGATGAAGGATTCCACCTCGGAAGCCAAACGCAAGAAGCTCGCCAAACGACTGAGGGTCCTCGAGGCGCTCAAAGGGATTGAACCCGCGGAACTCGTCACCCAACTGGGCGAACTCCACGCGGCAGCAGAGCCGGAAGGTGAAGTGGGACGTTTCCTCGAGGAAGTGCTCCAGTCGGCGAGGGAAATCCAGGTGAAATGGGAAGAGTCCGAATCCTGGGAAGTGAGAAAGGCCCAGGCGTACGTGGAGATCAATAACCTCATCGAACGCATGACGCGCTCCCGGGTGGTGGCTCCGGAGATCCTGGGCGGCTTCCGGCGCTGGCAGAACCCCGCGTGGATGATACTCACCATGATTCCCGTGATTCCTCCGGATCTCAGGCCCCTGGTTCCGCTCGATGGCGGGAGATTCGCCACCTCGGACCTCAACGACCTGTACCGCAGGGTGATCAACCGCAACAACCGCCTCAAAAGGCTCATGCAGCTCAACGCGCCGGAGATCATTCTCCGCAACGAGAAGCGCATGCTTCAGGAAGCCGTGGACGTGCTCTTCGACAACGGCCGTCGAGGCCGTGTGATCACCGGCCCGAACAAACGCCCTCTGAAGTCGCTTTCGGACATGCTCAAGGGGAAACAGGGTCGATTTCGGCAGAACCTTCTGGGAAAACGCGTAGACTACTCAGGACGTTCCGTCATCGTCGTGGGCCCGGATCTTCGACTCCACCAGTGCGGACTCCCCAAGAGAATGGCTCTCGAGCTGTTCAAGCCGTTCATCTTCAACAAGCTCGAAGAACGCGGCTATGTGACCACCATCAAGAGCGCGAAGAAGCTCGTGGAAAAGGAAACCCCGGAAGTGTGGGATATCCTCGAGGACGTGGTCAAAGAGTACGTGATCCTGCTCAACCGAGCGCCGACGCTGCACAGACTCGGCATCCAGGGCTTCGAGCCGGTGCTGGTGGAAGGGAAGGCGATTCAGCTTCATCCGCTGGTCTGCACCGCGTTCAATGCGGACTTCGACGGTGACCAGATGGCGGTGCACATCCCCCTGTCCATCGAGGCCCAGGTCGAAGCGCGCGTGCTGATGATGAGCACCAACAACATACTCAGCCCCGCGCACGGCAAACCGATCATCGTGCCCACCCAGGATATAGTCCTCGGGCTGTACTACCTTACCCGGGAATCGACCGATCCGACGCTGCTGGACAAGGCCCCGCGCATCTTTTCCGACCCGTCGGAAGTGCGCGTCGCTCACGACTCCGGGGTCGTGGACCTGCACGAGAAGGTCATCCTCCGCGAGTTCACCGACAGGATCACCACCACCGTGGGGCGCATCATCCTCCGGGAAATCGTTCCTGAAGAGATTCCGTTCAGCGTGATCAACCGGGTCATGAAGAAGAAGGAGCTCGCAGACCTGATCGATGAGGCGTACCGCAGGTGCGGCGACAAGAAGACGGTCATCCTCGCGGACCGTCTCAAAGACCTGGGGTACCATTATGCGACCAAAGCGGGTATCTCGATCTCCATCGACGATATGGCCATCCCCCCAGCCAAGAAGGATATCATCACCAAGGCCCGTGAAGAGGTCCTGGAAATACAGATGCAATACCAGGAAGGCCTCATCACGAACGGCGAACGATACAACAAGGTCATCGACATATGGGCCAGGGCCAACGAGGACATCTCCGAACGGATGATGAGCGGGCTGCGGACCGCGTCCGTAACAATGCCCGACGGCAAGGAACGGACTGTGGAGAGCTTCAACCCGATCTACATGATGGCCGACTCCGGAGCCCGAGGCAGCACGCAGCAGATCAGACAGTTGGCCGGAATGCGGGGCCTTATGGCCAAACCCACCGGCGAAATTATTGAAACCCCCATCGAGGCGAACTTCCGTGAGGGGCTCGGGGTGTTGCAGTACTTCGTCTCCACCCACGGCGCGCGCAAGGGTCTGGCAGATACCGCACTCAAGACCGCGAACTCCGGATACCTGACTCGACGCCTTGTCGACGTGGCCCAGGACGCGATCGTTCACGAGATCGACTGCGGAACCCTGGACGGCATCGAGATGGCCTCTCTGGAAGAAGGCGGCGAAATCATCGAGCCCGTGGCCAACCGTATCCTCGGCCGCGTCGCGCTGGAGGATATCGAGCATCCCTTCACCGGCGAGATCATCGTGCATGCCAACGAGGAGATCAACGAAGAGCACGTGGAGAAGATCAGGGAAACCGGTATAGACCGGGCAAAGATCCGTTCGGTGCTCACCTGTCAGGCCAAGCGGGGCATCTGTTGCCTCTGCTACGGCCGAGACCTGGCGCACGGACGTCTTGTAAACATAGGTGAGGCTGTGGGTATCATTGCCGCCCAGTCTATCGGAGAGCCCGGCACCCAGCTCACCATGAGAACCTTCCACATCGGCGGCACCGCATCCCTGAACCGGAACTTCACCTCAGCCAAGAAGCGCGGCACCGTCGCGTTCGACAGAGAGGCGGACAAGGTCAAGGCGATTATCGTGTACGAGGACTTCGTCGTCGACGAATCCCAGGTGCAAGGCTGGCTGGTCAAGGAAGGCCAGACTCTGAGGGAGAATAACTTCCTGTTTGAAGGCCCTTCCCACAAGATGCACGACGCGGAACGGATCGGCGGAAAGGTGGAGATATCCCTCGATCGTAAGTCCTTCACCATCGTCGATGACGACGCGAAACGGCACAAGTTCGACATGCCCAAGGACTCCCGGCTTGTGGTCAGGCACGGGGACAGGATCTCGGGCAACGCGTTCATCTACGAGAATTCCAAGGGCGAGCCCCGTATGAGCGATCCGGAAAAGCGCGGGGGAATCTTCAAGATCCTGGGTACCAAAGGTGGGAAAGCCCGCATTCGTCTCCTCGACCGTCACCAGGTCATGGACTACATGAACGTGAAGGTGCAGGAAGGGGACAAAGTGGAGGAAGGGCACGTCCTGCTGGAGTGGTTGGGTTCCGGTTCATCGGAGCTCTTCTCCAGGAATGACGGCCGCGTGAAGTTCATTGACCTCAAGACCGTCGTGAACAAGGACGGCGAAAACGTGATCATGAACCGAAACGGATACATCGCGGTGACCGACGAGAAAGGGCGTGAAAGAGGAAGAGATAAGGTCATATACGGAGCGAAACTCCGGGTGAAGGACGGCGACTGGGTGCCGAGAGATACCCTGCTTGCCGAATGGGACCCGTACACGATCCCGATCATCACCGAGGTGACCGGCCGCGTCAAGTTCGGCGACGTCCTTGAAGGGCTCACCATGACCGAACAGGTGGATGACGTGACGGGTCTGTCCCGCAAGGTCATCGTGGAATACAAGGACAAAGACACGGAGCTCAGACCCCGTGTGTCCATCAAGGACGAGGCGTCAAAGACGATCAAGGTCGGTGACTCGGTGGCCAGGTACCTCCTCCCCGTGGGCGCGAACATCATGGTCAAAGAGGGAGAAGAGATCCACGCGGGCGAAGTCATCGCCAAGATCCCCCGGGAGACCACGAAGACCAAGGATATCACCGGTGGACTTCCCCGTGTCGCGGAGCTCTTCGAGGCTCGCAAGCCCAAGGAGTTCGCGGTGATCTCCGAAATCGACGGCTTGGTGAGCTTCGGCAAGGACACCAAAGGGAAGCGCAAGGTGATCGTCACCCCTGAAGTGGGCGATCCCAAGGACTATCTGATTCCCAAGGGGAAACATATCTCGGTGCATTCCGGCGACTGGGTGCAGGCGGGAGAACCCCTCATGGAAGGATCTACCAATCCTCACGACCTTCTCGGTATCAAGGGTGAGAAGGACCTGGCTAAATACCTGGTAGACGAAGTGCAGGAGGTATACCGACTCCAAGGCGTGAAGATTAACGACAAGCACATCGAGGTGATTGTGCGCCAGATGCTGCGCAGGGTCAGAGTGAAGGAGGTCGGCGACACGGACTTCCTAGCGGGCGAGCAGATCGAGCGCTCCGTCTTCGAAGAAGAGAACAACCGCGTTATGGCTCAAGGCGGAAAACCCGCGGTCGCGGAACCCCTACTTCTGGGGATCACCAAGGCCTCCCTGTCGACCGATTCGTTCATCAGCGCGGCGAGCTTCCAGGAGACGACCAAGGTGCTCACCGAAGCGGCAACCTGCGGCAAGATCGACTACCTGCGCGGTCTGAAAGAAAACGTGATCATGGGTCGCCTGATCCCCGCAGGAACCGGCCTGAGCCGGTACATGCGACTGAGGATCTCCTACGGCGCGGAAGCCGCGGAAGAACCGGCCGCGGAGCCCGCGAAGACCGACGCGCACGCGGAACCGTACAAGGAGAGCGCGTAGCGCGAACGCTTGAATGTGAATTCTGGAGGAAGGGGCGTTTTACTAATAACGTTCGATTTCTTCCTTTTCCGAGAAGAAATCTTGAGGCCGGCAGCTCTGGGAGAAGGCAACGTGCGTTTCTTCGCGTGCGTAGAACCAACTCGCCCCGCCCTGGGTCTTCATGCGGACCGAGAAAGGTGGACGCGAATTTGGTTGCGGCTCCCAGCCGTCGTTTTGAAAACGCCCCTTCCCCCAGACCCCGATCCCCCTAAACTTCTGGCATGTGGCGGCTCCCACCGGTCGCCGCAGGCCGGGGAGTTCCGGGGACCGGAGGGAAATCCGATGCTCAAGGTTCGGTGCGGCAGCACTGTCGGCATGAATGAACCCCTCGGACACGTGGACACGGAGAAAGGGAATCTGTCTCGCCGAGAAGAGCCGGATCGCATGCTGTTTTGTTGTGTCTCGGTGTCCTTGTCGTGCGTTTTCTCGGAAAATAAAGCTTGACAAAGTGAGGCACATTTGACCATAATTTCCGGATGCACTCTTGGAGGTAGTAGCGTATGCCCACCATAAATCAACTGGTCAGAAATGCTCGACAAAAACCCAGGCGGAAAACCACCGCGCCGGCGCTGACCAATTGCCCACAACGACGTGGGGTCTGTGTGAGGGTGTACACCACCACTCCAAAGAAGCCTAACTCTGCGCTACGGAAAGTCGCAAGGGTTCGTCTGACTAATGGGTATGAAGTCACCTCTTACATCCCAGGAATCGGCCATAACCTCCAGGAACACTCCGTGGTCCTGATTCGTGGAGGCCGCGTCAAAGACCTCCCTGGCGTCCGTTACCACATCATCAGAGGGACACAGGACGCGTATGGGGTTTCTGACCGAAAGAAAGGGAGATCAAAATACGGAACCAAGAGGCCCAAATAGTCCTCTTCATTCCTGCCGGGTGACCCTTACCGCAGTGACGTAGTATACACCCAGAACCGGGAGAGAACATACAAGCTACCCCGAAGGGCGAGTGGGGAGCTTCCGCCGACCAGCTCAGGCTGCCGCGACCCGTGCAGGTCAGGAGTCCGAAAGCGAGGACGGCCTTCTCTGTTCTGAACGCAGGCCCGATCGAAGAAACAGGTGACACGAGGAGCAACACCTTATGCCGCGAAAAGGTAAAGTCCCCAAAAGAGAGGTTCTTCCGGACCCGAAATACCACAGCAGACTGGTGACCAAGTTCATCAACGGGATTATGTGGGAAGGGAAGAAATCGACCTGTGAGACCATCGTGTACGACGCGCTCGACATCATGGCATCACGGACAAAGGAAGATCCCCTGAAACTCTTTGAAAGGGCCATTGACAACGTCAAACCCGTGCTCGAAGTCCGTTCACGCCGCGTGGGCGGCAGCACGTACCAGGTTCCCGTCGAGATCAGGCCCGAACGAAGCCAGGCACTCGCGCTGCGGTGGCTCATCAAGCATTCCAGGGCCCGCACGGAAAAGAGTATGAGGGAAAAACTCGCCGCTGAACTGTTGGACGCGGCAGCCAACAGGGGAACCTCAATAAAAAAGAAAGAAGACACCCATAGGATGGCAGAAGCAAACAAGGCATTTGCCCACTACCGGTGGTAGGGGTGGACGGTCGAACCGAACTTATGAACGTATCTACCACCACAACTACTCGAAATATAGGGATAATGGCCCATATTGATGCCGGCAAGACCACCACTACCGAGCGCATCCTCTACTATAGCGGAGTGTCCCACCGGATCGGTGAAGTCCACGACGGCCAGGCCATTATGGATTGGATGGAGCAGGAGCAGGAACGAGGCATTACCATCACCTCGGCTGCTACCGTGTGCCGCTGGAGAAATCATAAGATCAACCTGATAGATACACCCGGGCACGTTGATTTTACCATTGAAGTGGAACGGTCGCTCAGGGTGCTTGACGGAGCTGTCGCAGTGTTCTGCGCGGTCGGCGGGGTCGAGCCCCAGTCCGAAACAGTATGGAGACAGGCCGATAGATACCGGGTTCCCCGGATCGCATTCGTGAATAAGATGGACAGAGCCGGAGCGGATTTCCGGAGAGTTCTCGATATGATGAAGAGCCGACTAAAAGCAAACCCCGTGGCATTACAGATCCCCTGCGGTGAAGAAGACCGTTTCGAGGGTGTAATCGATCTGGTGTCCGGAAAGTGCGTGCTCTACGACGAGGAATCTCTCGGCATGAAGTTCAACGTGAAGGAGATCCCCCCAGAGTACCGGGAAGAGGCCGATACCTGGCGACGCAAACTCGTCGAAGCAGCGTGCGAAATGGAAGACGATCTCCTGGAAGCTTACCTCGAAGGCGACACCGATATCCCCGTCGAAAGAATTCGAGAGGCCATCCGCAAAGGCACCGTGGACATGAAGATCGTGCCGGTGCTCTGTGGGGCCGCGTTCAAGAACAAGGGCATTCAGCAACTGCTCGATGCCGTGGTCGACTACCTTCCATCCCCTGCGGACGTCCCGCCGGTCGAGGGAAAAACCGACTCGGGCAAGCCCCTGCAACGAGAGATCGACGGACCGTTTTCCGCACTCGCATTCAAGATCATGAACGACCCGTACACAGGGACCCTCACGTTCCTGCGGGTCTATTCCGGGAGTGTGCAGTCCGGCGCCGCGGCGTTCAACGTGAATTCCCGGAAAAAGGAGCGGATCGGACGACTGCTGCGCATGCACGCGAATCAGCGGGAAGAAGTCAAGGAAGTCAGCGCGGGCGACATCGTTGCGGTCCTGGGCCTGAAACACACCAGGACCGGTGACACGCTGTCGGACGAAGACCATCCCATCCTCCTCGAGTCCATGGAATTCCCCGAACCCGTGATCTCCATCGCGGTGGAACCCACGGGTCGCCAGGAAGTGGAAAAGCTCTCCAAAGCCCTCAATCGCCTGACCCAGGAAGACCCCTCCCTGAAAGTGAAAGTCGACAAGGAAACCGGACAGACCGTGCTCTCCGGAATGGGCGAGCTTCACCTCGAGATCGTGGCGGACCGCCTTGCACGTGAATTCCAGGTGCAATGTACTGTGGGACAGCCCCAGGTGTCGTACCGAGAGACAATCACCAAGCCGGCCAAGATCCACCACAGGCATGTCAAGCAGACCGGTGGGAAAGGCCAGTTCGCCGAGGTCGTCATCGAGGTGAGCCCAAGGGAACGGGGCGCGGGATTCGAGTTCGTTGACAGCACCCACGGCGGAGTCATCCCCAAAGAGTTCATCAAACCGGTGGAGGAAGGCATTCGCGGAGCGATGGAATCGGGAGTCCTCGCGAAGTTTCCCGTGATCGACGTGAAAGTCAACCTCGTGGACGGCAAACACCATGAGGTCGATTCATCGGAAATGGCCTTCAAGACCGCCGGCTCTGTGGCCTTCAAAGAGGCTTGCAAGAAAGGCGGCCCCATCCTGCTGGAACCCATCATGGATGTGGAAGTGGTCTGTCCGGGTGAATTCCTCGGAGATGTGCTCGGCGACCTGACCGCACGCAGAGGTAAAATCCTGGGAATGGAGAGCCGATCCGGCATACAGACGGTGGGCGTCCGAGTCCCCCTGGAGAGGATGTTCGGCTATGCCACTGACCTGCGCAGCCTCACGCAAGGCCGCGCAACGTTCACCATGAGATTTTCCCACTACGACCCCGCGCCCCAGTCCCTTCTGGAAAAGGTCGCGGCCGAGGTAAAACAATCCGGAGGAAGACATGGCCAAGGCCAAGTTTCAGCGCACTAAGCCCCACGTGAATGTCGGGACGATCGGTCACATCGACCACGGGAAGACCACGTTGACCGCGGCTATCACCAAGGTGCTCGCCAGCAAGGGACAGGCCACGTACGTGCCGTTCGAGGAGATCGACAAGGCTCCGGAAGAGAAGGAGCGCGGCATCACCATAGCCACCGCGCACGTGGAATACGAGACGAAGAACCGTCACTATGCCCATGTGGACTGCCCAGGCCATGCAGACTACATCAAGAATATGATCACGGGCGCGGCCCAGATGGACGGTGCGATACTGGTGGTCGGAGCCAATGACGGTCCCATGCCCCAGACCCGTGAACATATTCTGCTCGCGAGACAGGTCGGCGTGCCGTACATCGTGGTGTTCCTGAACAAGACCGATATGGTCGATGACCCTGAACTGATCGAGCTTGTCGAGTTGGAGCTCCGCGAACTGCTCAGCTCGTACGATTTCCCCGGTGACGACATTCCGATCATTCGGGGCAGCGCGCTCAAGGCCCTGGAAACCAACGACCCGAAAAGCGCAGAGGCCGCATGCGTATGGGAACTGACGGAAGCAGTGGACTCGTACATTCCGGTTCCCGTGCGTGAAGTGGAAAAACCGTTCCTGATGCCGATTGAAGACGTGTTCAGCATATCCGGTCGAGGCACCGTGGTCACCGGCCGAGTCGAACGCGGTCGGATCAAGGTCGGCGAAGAAGTGGAGATCGTGG
>JBFMAA010000115.1:0-18499 GCA_040755955.1 Thermodesulfobacteriota bacterium | reverse complement strand
AGTTCATCCTGCGCACCCGCGGTCCTCACCCACCCATGTTTCAAAAGTCTTTGGCGGAGGGGTCCGGGGAGCGGCTGGGAGCCGCCGCTGGTACTCGCCTGGACCCTGGTCGATCCGCATGTGCTCCGTTGGCGGGTTGAGTTCATCCTGCGCACCCGCGGTCCGCACCCACACATATTTCAAGAGTCTTTGGCGGAGGGGTCCGGGGAACACACCTTTCTTCAGAAAGGGGGTTCCCCGGAAATCTTCTCTTCCCTTCACCACCGTCGCATGCCGCATCCGGGCCAGGGTGTGCCGGGCAGGTCGGTTGCGTCCTCCGGGTCCGCTTCTTTGGCCGCCTGTTTGACCTGTTCCTTGAGTTCGGCCTGGAGCGCTTTGAGGAACTCGACTGCCTCCTGGAACTTCACCTTGGCGGGGCCGCCTTCCGCCTCCTGCACCTCCTGGGAGAACTTGAGGAGTAACCGGGGGATCATCCCCTTGGTGGCCAGGATCGCCACATACACGCGCTGTGCGTCACTCATGGCGACCGTGTCGTATCCTTGAAGTGCGGTCTGGGCCTCCACCTGTCGGGGAATCACATCCCCGATGGCGGGGTCCAGTTCCAGGACCGCGTCCAGTTGGTCCCGCACGAGTTGCACCGAATCGATTGCCATGGCCTATTTCCGTTTCCGGGCTGTGGGGTGCGGTTTACGCTCCGGTTTGTCTGTTGCCGCGACCACCGCCGGGTCCGTCCCGACCCCTGTTTCCCCTCCCTCGGTGGGAGGGGTGAGGGGGACTTTCGCTGGCCGGAGGATCGCCCTTGCCCAGTTTGCCCTGTCCGTCCACCGATGGGTCCGTGGCCTCTGGAGCACCCCGCACCATTTTCCCGGAATCACGAAAATGGTCGGTCCCCGCCTCACCCGGCGGATCGCACAGGATCAGGCCGCCGGACGCAACCCAGGCGTTGGTCAGGGAACCCCACGGCTCAGGGACAGCCCGCACCTCGTCGCGTGTGATCGAAAAGCCCGACTCCGGATCACGAAACGACCCTGCCGGGTCTCTCAGTATCATCCATCGCGTCATAACTCATTCCTCCAAGATCCATTCACACACGTGGCGGCCTGCTGCTTGACCGTGCGTAGAACCAACCGTCCCCGCCATCGGTTTTCATGCGGGCCGAGGAAGGTCGACACGATTATTGGCCGCGGAGGTCGGCCGCCTAGTCGAGCGGGGCCATCCAGCTCGGGAACCCGTGAGTCGCAAACGCCAGCGACTTGTCGACGATGACCCGGCCCGTGCGGTCAATTGTGGAAAAACCGCCGATCATGGACGCGGCAGTGCCGTTTACCTGCCGCATGACAATGTGTTCGCTCTCCACCAGCAGGCCGCGGAAGAGCAGGAACATCATCGACATCTTCCTGTCGACGAGCATTGACTGGCCGTCCCCCATCTGGCCGGAGACGAAATGGGGCATGCGCTGAGGGATGATGCGGTTGCGGCTGTCGAGCTCGACCACCACGCCGCCGAGTCCCTGGGGTTTGGAGAACTCGTCCAAGCCCAGCACGTCGTTTGCGGTCGCCTCGCTGGTGATAAGGTTGTCCCAGCGGACGTACAGTCGGCGGCCACGGGTCCAGGGGCGCAGAAAGTCGGCAAACTCGAGGGAATCGGCAGTGCCGACCCCGATGACCGCACAGGAATCCAAGCCGTTGGCCTGATCGCCGTTGATCAGCGTCGCGACCGCTTCCCTGTTCCAGCCCGCGGCCAACTGAATCCCCACGCGGCGTAGGAAATACTGAAGGAGCGGGAGCGGGACCGAGAGCAGCAGCTCGTCGGACATGGTGATCCCGATGGCCTTTTTGTGCAGCCGGATGCTCTTCTGCCCCCACGTGATGGCCGCCTGAGCGATGGTTTCAGCCTCGCCGCTGATCTGGGGGGCCTCCCGCCCGTATTCGATCCAGGGCGTGGTCACGTCCATGGAGCCCACATCCTCCTGCCCTGCGCACAGATCCAGGTACCAGGGCTCTGCCATAACACCCTTGAGGATGAATTCCCTGACCAGTTCCGGAGCCAGGTATTTGATGTCGCCCGAAAGCGAAATGAGGTTGTCGAGGGTGACGTTTTTCGGGTCCAGGCCCAGGTCGCAC
Source organism: Thermodesulfobacteriota bacterium (assembly GCA_040755955.1). GTDB lineage: Bacteria > Desulfobacterota > Desulfomonilia > Desulfomonilales > Desulfomonilaceae > JBFMAA01. Next base: position 16,376 of record JBFMAA010000115.1, on the reverse strand, counting down.
CAAATGTCCTCCCAGGAGATCGGCTCGCCGCGGGTATTGCGCAGACCGCCCGGCATGCTCTTCTCGTTGATCGCACGGGTCTGCATGAATTCGATCAGTCCTATTTCTCTGCCTGCACTGGCCTGAGAACCCCGGTACGCCTGCATGGGCTCGAACACCCTGTGCCGAAACGAATGTATCAGTCCCAGTTCTCCACTCATCTCTGTCTCCTCTCAGTATTCCAGGGTCTCGACGACGGTGCCGGCTTCGGTCGCAGGGGTGATTGCCAGGCCTGCTATCGCTCCGGCGTCATGCGACGGCTTGTCCCCCGAGTAGGTCGCTGCAGTCCAGCCAAGCGCGGTGTACGCGTCGTTGGTCACGGTCTGGACCTCGAATTTCTGCCCGATCTCGGTTCCGACCAGGTTGAGGTTTCCGGCTGCGTCCACCTCTGCCGTGATGCCGGTCACCGCAGCGTTGATCTCCGCGGCGATCTGGGCGAACGTGCGACCGGTCCCCGCGGTGAGTGTCACCGTGACTGCCGTTCCCCCATCAACCGCGATCTTCACCTTGTCGTTGCCGGCTGCGGTGATCGTCACCGGGCCGACGGCAGTGCCGTCATGGCGCGGGACCGATCCCGGAGTGTAGGCGTAGGTCTTGTTTGCCGGTCCCCACACGAACGGCCCGACAGGGACGGCCTCTCCGGCGACACGGTCGTCCCTGCGTTCCCGGAACGGGGTTTCCACCGTGCATAGGAGCGCTTCCGCACGGTGCACAACCACAACCCCGACCAGCTTCGAGGAACCGACCGTGGTGAGCTTGGCCACCGTCTTCGACGAGGCGATCTCCACCATGTCCCCGACCGCCACATCGGCCGGGCAGGCGAGCGATACGGCCAATACGTTTGACAATCGCTGAATCATTTGTTACCCCCTCCAGTCTGATGGAGTCTGGCCGCGGCAGCACGAATATCCAGGTCCGCAGCGGTGTGGGTTGCCGTAGTCCCTGAGCCGGTGGGAAGGTCTTCATCCACCGACGTCCGCATGCTCCCGGCCGGTCCCATTTTGGATTCCGCTTGGGGACGGTATTCCTCGATCCAGTCCCGCAGCTCTTCCACCGAGGCGCTCTGCCGAATCCTGGCCATCTGCCGGTTCTCCAGGTCGGTGGGGTCACGCTTCTCGGCCTGGAACCTGGCCAGGCCGTAGTATTTCAGCGCATCGTTTTGCAGGGCATCGAGATACGCCTCACCGTGGGCTGCAAGCTCCAATCGTGCCGGGAGCCGGTTCAGGATCTCCGCGGAGGTGAGGTTGGGCTCACCCTGAGCGATCACGAACCGTGACAGTGCCTGCAGGTCCGCTGCCAGGCTGTTGAACTGCCCGGACGCCTGCGTCAGGGCATTGATCTGCCCTGTGGCCCTGGCCTCCAGGGTGTCCGGCACCGGTGCCCCCGCAGAGAGCACCACCTCGATTCCCAACGTCCGGCAGACCGCCTGCAGGACACTCATTACGTCAGGCATTGACTCACCCTCCTGTATCGTGTGCGACCCGGCCGAGTGGTCGGCCCGCTGATGTGCTGCTTCCGCACGTGGCCGCGCGTTGGGGTCCGCACCGGCGTGGACGAGAGCAAAATGGTTCACTCTCCGAAACGCCATCGGTAACCACCGGACCAGTTCCCCATCTATCGTCCGCCCCTGCATTTCGATGAACGCCCCCAGGTCCATGTCGGGGTGTGATTGAGCCACATCCATGGAGATCTCGATGCTGCCGGCGGTGATGAACCCCCTTTGCAGGCCCACAAGCGCCTTCGGGTCGAAGTCTTCCGCAACCATGAGCCACCCGGACACACCTGCCGGGATGTCCGAGGATTCCTCCCACACCGCCCCGTCCACAATGCCGACCTGTTCCCGCATGTCGTTCGTGTGATTGCGCATCACCGGAGGGGTGAACCGGTTGATATGGTCAACCGCATCCCTGAGCACCCGCCCTCCGTCGTACCCATAGTCCACGAGCTGCGGACCGTAGTACGTGTATGGCCATGCCTGGATCGCGCTGATGAGCCTCCACCGGAAACGCTCCGTCCCGCCGGCCGATTGGGAACTCTTCGCGGTGCCGGCTGTGTTGGGGTCGTCCACAGGCTCGCTATGCTGCTGATTGGTCTGCACGGCAGGTTGCCGTGTGGCCGACGTGCCTGCAGGTCGCCGTTCGCAGTCCAGGTGCAGACTCATGGTCACCACTCGACGCCCATCCTCCATCCTGATTACCGGTTCGGTCATGTTGTTCCCTCTCTGTCGGTGTCCGGTGAGGACCCCTCACGGTCGGTCTGGGATTGTTTCTGCGTCGTCTCACGGCCCGGTCTCGGTCGGCACGCGTCTATCAGCTCCATTTCCACCACCGTGCGGCCGTTTTCGATCCTGATTCGCGGTGCTTCCATACGGTTCGTCTCCTGGAGACCCCCTCCCCCTTCCCCCTCCCACGAGGGGAGGGGGATCCGGAGGCGGTTCTCACACGCACATGTTTCAAAAGTCTTTGGCGGAGGGGTCCGGGGAGCGGCTGGGAGCCGCGGCCAATATTCGCGTCAACTTTTCTCGGTCCGCATGGAGTCCGATGGCGGGTTGAGTTCATCCTGCTCACCCGCGGTCCGGCGATCACCCGCATTCCTGTGTTCATGCACAACCCAATGATCCAAAAGTTTTAGGGGATGGGGGTCCGGGGGAAGGGGCGTTTTTCAAAACGCCCCCCCCCCCCCCCCCCCCCCCCCCCCCCCCCCCCCCCCCCCCCCCCCCCCCCCCCCCCCCCCCCCCCAAATCTTCTCTCTTTCCTCTCGTCCCTTCCTTCCCTCTCTCCTCACCCCTTCCGCACCAGTGCCACCACCCGGTGGCGGCACTGGGGATGAATCGGCGCGGTGACCATGCCCGTGCTCTGGACATCCGCATCAGACATGCTTTTCATCACCTCCAGGCCCTGCTTTCCGGGGAACCGGGACGTGATGAACTTGTCGAACTTGCTGATGTCCTCTTCACCGGATGCGATGATCGACTCGATGCGCACGACCTCGCGGCGCACCTCGAAGACCCGTCCCTGCATGCCTCGACACCAGTCGCAGGTGAGCCGGTCCCATGGCCCCGCGATGCGGAACTGCGTGATCTCCTCATCGTGCAGAGCCAGCACCTGGCCCCAGTTCTGGGCACGAGACACCCCCGTATCGATGATCACCCGGGCCCGATGCTCGCCGATCCGGTCCACGAGCTCCCCGAACCGCTCCTTGAACGCCTGCATCTCCTTCTTCGATTTGCCGCGGCCAAGGCCCCGCTCCAGGTATTGCTCCTGGAGGAATGTCTGTATTTGCCCGCGGGTCTGCTCGTCGCGACTCACGTATTTCGAGACGCAGAGCCGATCCACCCGGCTCAGGTAGTTGATCGCGGTGTGATCCTGCTCGCCGAGCACTACCCCGACGCCCCGAGGCCGTTTCTCCCAGTCCGGGCCGAATACGGTGTCGTCCTCGTACCGAGCCCATCTCCAGATCTTGCCGACATGCTTCTGGGCGATCCCCTCCAGAGTCGCCGCGTCAAGCGTGCCCTCTGCGCCCTCGGTGAATCGCCTCAGCGCCTCTGCAACGAACACCTCGGATTCCGGGACCTCGTGGACCCGAGCCCACTCCCAGACCGCCTGGACGCCCGCACGGCCCGCGTCGGTGAGTTTCCGGGTGATATCGAGCAGGTAACGCCTGGCCGCATCCATGGCCTCACGCAGGCCGTGGTCTGCCGGATGGTCAGCACCAACCAATGTTGTAAGAGTTTTAGGAAGGGGGCCCGGGGGACAACCCTTTTGCAAAAGGGTTTCCCCCGGAAGACTCTTCCGGCCGCGCGGCTCCATCACGTAGCGGTTCGCCACAGCGGAGAATCTTGCGCTGACAGCACCGGACCGGGCTTTCCCCTGGTCGTGTCCGAGCTCCCTGCGGGCCTCCTCGACCGAGATGATTCCGGCCTGGAACTGGCTCACAACTCCGTTGGCCCGCATCATGTCCGCCTCCGCGGACTGGAACTCGTCGAGCGTGTCGTTGAGGTTGAAGTTGACGCTCACCCCCACGTCTCCCAGCCCCTCCACAGTGAGAGCCAGTCGCAGGCCCTGCTCGTAGCATCGCTTGACCCCGCGCTGGAAGTTGGCGATGGACGAGCACATCTCTCGGAACACGACTGTGGCAAACGTCTCGGTCGAGTTGAAGTTCCACCCGAAGAAGACCGGATCTCGGCCCAGGCCTGCAAACAGCCCCTGCAGCACCATTTGGAGCACGTCCCGAGCCCCTTGCGCTCCTGCGGTGGTGTTTTGAAAACTCATCTTGATGTTGTCGTACGCGGCGCCGAACCCCTGAGCGAAGTTCTCGGAGATCGACTTGGAAATAGCGTCGAGATATTGCCCGGCCCGTTGATCGTACTGGTCCTGCGACTCTCCGGGATTCATCGGTGGCCGCTCGATCTCCGCAAGGAGCACCCCGAGCGACGACAGCTTTCCGATCCACGCCTGGATCGAATCCATGATTTTGTTGGTGGCTGCCGCGGACTTCAAGGAGGAGATGATCGGCGGCACCGGGTAAGGGTTCCCGTCCTGGCGGAGCACCGCAGTGAATGCGGTCTGCAGCGGATTCAGCGGCACGAATCGGCCGTCCTGCACCTGTCCCAGTTCGAGCTCTCCAACGGGGTCGTACCGAAAGCGCAGGGTCCGAACCGGCACCAGGTACGCCCGTTCGAGCCGTGCCATGCGCTCATCCGGGACCCATTCGCAACAGCAGCCTCCCGTGCGCCCCACCTGGGAGAGCAGCCCGTTGATCAGGCCGTCCGCTCCGCCGCCAAAGGGGAAGCACCGAGCAGCCAGGTCGTTGATCACCTGCAGAGCTCGTTGTGCCTGCTTCTCCGTCGGCGCGTCGATCTCCAACGAGTGCCCCTGATTCCCCAGTGTGATCGTCTGATGCAAGTACCGTGAGGCGTACGGCATGGTCATGACCAGGCCGTCCATGATCTCGTAGATCTGCTGGGGGAACAGCGCGGAGATCCAGTTCAGATCGGAAAACGCCCGCTGCACTGCGGCCGAGAGAGCACTCGACTCGTCCACGGAGATCCGTGCCGTGGCCCGGGTCCATGGGTTCCGCCGTCGGACCGCATTGCGTATTCGCTGCAGCACGCCCATCACCGGCCCCTTCTCCGAGCCCGGACAAGCGCTCTACAGGAAGACGTCCCGGCGCAACACATGTTCCAAGAGTTTTCGGAAGGGGGGTGCGGGGGGACAACCCTTTTGCAAAAGGGTTTCACCCCGCAATTGCCTCTCTTTTCCCTACCCATCATGCCCTCCCCGGCTTGCGGAATACGGGCATCACGTTTGGCGCGGGCGCTTTGATTCCCAGCTCCAGGGCAGCGATTCGTGCGCTGTTCGTAGCCATGCCGTAGTGGTTTTCGACGCCGGTAAGGTAGACTCGTCGCGTCTGCCCGGAAGGGCTCTCCTCGTTGCGGGCCATGAGCTGTTTCAGGTGTCGCCTCACATTGTCCATGGTCACGAGGTTACGGCCCGACAGGCCGGATCGTGCAGGGAGCAGGATGTCGCCCGCGCACAGCCCGTCGACCGTTGCGTCGAGGGATTCGGTGCGGTCCACGCTTACGGTGTGAACCTTCTGTTTGCCCCTATGTAACTCCTCCCCCTCTTTCAGTTCCTTGCCGCCGAAATACTGGATGACCACCCGGTTCGGGTAGCGAACTGCAAACGCCTTTGCAGAGTCCTTGTTCGGCATGGCATCGATGTTCGCCATAACCACGCCGTACTGTGCCATCAGCACGTCGAGCCTGCCCCAGTCCTCGGTCTCCTCGAAATACACTCCCTGAAGCCGTCCCCCGGCAGTGAGCACACAGATCGCGATGGTCAGTATATCGCCCTGGTCCACGCCCATGAACGTGCCGTACGCCCCGGCGGTGAGGAACATGCCCGGCACTTCAATCGCATCGAGCACCTCGTCGGTAATGCGTGCATCCGCGCCTGCGTACGGGTATCCGAGGATGGAGATGGTAAACCGGCTGAGTTTGATCTGACTCCCCTGAGCCGCATGCCACGTCGTCATGATCTTGGTGGCATAATTCGGGGCATCCGCGGGCCGGATCTGCGTGTACAGTTGGCTGAGATGGTACCCCCGTCTGCGGCGTTCCGAGTACTTGGCGATCCATTCGCCCCGGGCCGGGTCGAGCTTCGTCCGACAACGTCCGCACCCTCGATAGTGCGTGGCCCCGTCAGGGAACGACCGGGCCTGTGAGGTCGGGACCGGGAGGAAATTCCCCGGGAAATCGATCTCCAGACAGTTCCGATGCCCGCACGCCGGGCAGATCAGATGCCAGTACCGCTGATCCGTTTCGTTGAACTCCGCGTCGATGCCGTACGACGGAAATGACGGCTGACTCAGGGCATGGACCCACTGGAGATCCGAGTGCATGAGCCGATCCAGCGCGAACTCCTTGTGTGCCTGTTTGGCCTCGTCGAGCTCGTCGAGGATCACGAAGTCCGCGTCAACCGACTTGGCCTTGCCCTTCGTGAACAGCCCTCTGAAATAGAGCGAGCCCGCACCGATCTGTTTCAGACCCACCCGGTCGGTATCCCTCACTCGTTCGGTCAGGTACGCCGAGTCCCGGATCATGGGCTGGGCACGGTCGGATGAGAAATCGCTGACCGCGCCGTCGTCCTGGAAGTAGTAGACCGTCTTCTTGCCGAGATGCTCAGCCACGTACAGCGCCTTCATGAGCACCAGTGTCGAGATCCCGACCTGCGCCCCTTTCTCGAACACCTGATCCGGGTGATCATCACGGAGGATCGCTTCGAGGTATTCGTGTCCCCTGGTCTGGTACGGCTCGCCCCGAATCGTGATCCCCGCCCGAGCAATCCACTCGGGAAAGGGTATCCGTTCCCGCGGCCTGAGCCGTTCCGCTGCCCCTTGGGGTATGATGCTGTCCAGGATTCCCATGTTCTCTCGCCAAGAATTATTCACCGCAGAGACGCAGAGAGCGCTGAGAGCAGCCGCGGATCAACCACAAAGTCACCAAGGCACAAAGCAGAAAAGACCATCTTCTCTTCGGATTTCTTTGTGTCTCTGTGTCTTTGTGGTTCATTCTTCTTCTCTTCATCTTCTCTGTGTCCTCTGCGTCTCCGCGGTGAGTTCTTCATCTTCTCTTTCTTGTGCCTGTGGTGAATTCTTCTACAGTTCCTCGATCAACTCGGTTCGGGCCTGTTCGGCCAGTTCCACCAAGCCTGCCAGCAGCTCGGGTCGTCCGGCTCCCACCGCTGTCCGCATCTTCTCGATCAGGTTCGTGAACGCCTTTTCCACCGCCTTGCCCATCTGAATCTTGAGCCGCTCCACCTGCACGCGGCTGGTTTTCAGCTTGCTCAGGGTGCCGATCACTTTCATGAGGTCATCCACGGAGCCCACGTTCTGGGGCTCCACGTTCACGAGGATCTCCAGGAGCAGCATCTCCGCGAGGTCCATGATGCCGGGGTCCACGTCCGCGTCCCCGAATTGGGATCGGAGCTTCCCCATCAGCTCACGAACCCGGGCGTGTCGTTCCAGCCACGGCCCCTCTCGCCTGAAATAGCGGCTGAGCTGCTGCGGCGTGATCTCGGTCTCCCACTCCTCGCGGAGGTGATCCGCGATCTGCTCGTACGTCCACCTCGGCGCGCTGACGAGACGCTCGTCGATCCAGCTCCTCACCTCGTCGGGGAGCTGGTAGATCGCACCGTGGGAACGGTTTGGCCGCCGATCAATCGACATAGAGCACTCCCGGGTCCTGTGTGACTCCCTGGATGAGGTCGATGCCGTCCGCGGTGATACGGTAGCGCCGGCGCTCCACCCCGCTCACGTCGTCCCGCACCTGTCGGTGGGCCAGATACCCCCGATCCGTGAGGTACGCGAGATTCTCGTCCAGGTTGATTACCGCCGGCTCGTCTCCGGCTCGGCGGAACACGCCGGCAAGGAAAGCCGCAGTCACCCCCGAGCCGCTTTGCCGGACCATGCGGAGGATCTGTCCCCTGATCCGTCTGTCCGGATTTCCCTCGCTCATTTCTCCACCCTCTGTTTTGGTGTCCCCAGGATCTCGTCAATCCGCGCGTGGACTGTCCTGATGTCCTCGTTGATGTCCCCGCGCGCCTTGTCGAGCAGCGTCTCGAATCGCATACCGAGCCCCTGAAACTCTTCGCGGGGGACCTGATCCCCGGCTTTGCCGCACTGCTCGGCCCTGCATTCCAGCATGCGGAGTTCCAACCGATGCACCGCGTCGCGGTGCTCCCTCTCGTTCTTGGCGATATCGAGCCGGATTTCGGTGATCTCCCGTTCATGGTTCGCCAGTTCCAGATCCTGCCTGTCATCCCGCAGCGCCCGGCGGTTGACCGCCTTCAGGGTCAGGACCCCAAGTGTCAGGCTGATGGTCCCGAGCACTCCGATGCTGATCACCACCAGCGCCACCGCTGCCCAAATAGCCTCGAACATCGACCAGGCTTCCGTCATGGTGCACCTGCTACACGGTTGCGTTCAGTTTCGCCGCGACCACCTCAACGAGGAGCCGTGCGCAGCGTTCGGGGAGACTCGGGAACAGCGCGGCCATCTGTTCGAGCACCACCCGACGCCGTTGGTTACCGGACAGTTCCATGATCGCCGGGTCGCTCACGATCAGGGCAGTCTGCTCGAGAGTCTCCGGCGTGATCCCAAGCCGATACACGATCAGCACCGCTTCCATGCTGAAGCGCCGCACCGGTGCTGGGATCAGGGGGAAGAGCTCCGCGAGCTTGGCCAACACCGCGGCCCGCCGTTGTGCAGGGTCTACAATGCCGTCCGCCGTCGATACGGCATCGAGCACGTGCTCCAGGTAGCGGACTATCCCGCCCAACAGCCTCGGCAAGAGCCACAGGCCCACTTTCGTTGCAATCGCCGTGATCCACATCATCGCCTCCTCAGAAAACAGTTCACCGCAGAGAGCGCAGAGAGTAAGAAGAGAAGAGATTTTCACCACAGAGACACGGAGAGCGCAGAGAGTAAGAAGAGAAGTCAAACCACGAAGTCTCCAAGACACAAAGAAATCCAAGAACAATCATCAGGCGATCTTTCCTGAGCTTCTTGAGAACAGTCCTTCTTGGTGTCTCTGCTTGTTGGTTCATTCTTCTCTGTGTCCTCTGTGCCTCTGTGGTGCGTCAGTCTTCTCTTCCGGTTTTCCTAGTATGGCGGCCGGATTGCCGCCTCGATGCGCGGGGCCCAGTAGGGATGCAATTCATCCACGGTGAAGCCCCGCCTTTTGCTCGCGTGTATCAGTTGGTCCGGATCGGTCCAGGTCATCATCACGTGGTTCAATTTGGGCCGGCCGGTGAAGAGCAGGTCCCCGAAATACACCTCGTCGAGAGACATGAGGGGCTCCCACGGCCAATCGGCCATGACCGCGGCGGTGGTCCTGCGGAACCATTTCTGCGTGCGCAGCTCAGGGAAGACCTTGGAGAGCAGGCGCCACATCTGGCACGAGCAGTCGCTCCGTCCGGAAACCCAGGGGGCGTTCTCCGCGAGCATGACCGTGGCCTCCGCGTAGAGCACCGCTCGCCTGCCGCCGAACGCGTCTGCGGGCACGGGGGCCGGCAAGGCCAAAATCAGCCCCATGCCCGTAATCAATGCACCGCCCCATGATCCAAAAGTCTTTGGCGGAGGGGTCCGGGGAACACACCTTTCTTCAGAAAGGGGGTTCCCCGGAAACCTTCTCTCCTCGCTCATCATCTCGCCCATCAGCTCACCATCATTCCCAACACCCAGGCCGTGGCCAGGAGTTTCACGCAGATCACGATTGTCGCCGTGTATTTGTCGCCCCATACGCGCTCGGTCCACCAGTAATCGAACAATCGGCGGAGTATGAGGAGAAACACGAGCCAGACGATTGAGCCCATGAGCAGCCCGGACCCTTTCACCGCGACGTTGAGCAGGCCGACCTCCCATGCGGTGGCCCGGCTGAGCCGTGCGATCTCTCGGAACTGTGAGTACTCCTCCGGGGAGAGGCCGATGGCGCGGTCCGTGAAAGGGCTGTCCGGGGCGAGTGTGGAGGATTGAGGTCGGAGGCCCGACCTTTGAGGTCCGGCAATAGAGCCGGGAGTCAGACCGGAAAAGAGCGCGGCGGATCGGACTGGGCTCTGACCACTGAGCTGGGAGGGAGGGTCGCCCCATGCCTGGTCCGCCGCGGAAGGGAGGATCGCCAGGCCGACAGCCAATGCCATTGCTGCTATACGCATCGAGTACGCGGTGTGCATTGCAACCTCACTGAATCAGTGCTTACCCCGCTCTTTTTCCCAATTCAAGTTCACAATGTGAAAAAAGATGTGAACGCATTGCGCATTATGTATGCGCGAACGTGACGTTTCGGGGGGCGGCGCGGGTCATCAAAGGCGCTCCATGCTCCATGTGGTGTGCACCGCGGTCACTGAGCCCAGCCTCACGCGACGCAGAGAGCGCAGAGAACAGCCGCGAATCAACCACAGAGTCACCAAGGCACAAAGAAGAAAAGACCATCTTCTCTTCGGGTGTCTCTGTGTCTTTGTGGTTCATTCTTCTTCTCTTCATCTTCTCTGTGTCCTCTGCGCCCCTGCGGTCAATCCTTCTGTAGGTGCATTCTGTTTTCCGAATGCGCGCTCGCGTACGCGCTGCAACATTTCCAATGCAGCCCAAAAGGGGTTTATAGTGCTCTTGAGTGCCCGGGCTTACTTTTTTTGTATGCTTACATGCATTTTGCTGTTGACGCAAGGGAACCCCAATGCCACAATGAAGTCATATAAAGTAAGGGAAACATGACAATGTAAACACTGACCACAGGATGGCGCGCAGGAAAGCATCAGACCGGTAAGAGCCCGGTCGACCCGAAACGGCGGAGAGGCTCCCAGACCCACGATCCGCTGAGCAGAAGGGAAGCGACGGAGAGGACAGCATGGAGTCCGGGATGCGGCAATCCCGCCGACGAGCCCTGATGCCGGGCGAAACTCACTGAAAGGGGATCACCATGAGATCACGAGTTGCGAAATTGACGAGAGGCGGCCACAACCCCAGGAAAGGATGAAAGAACATGGCGAGAAGGAAGCAGACGGACATGGACGAAACGACCGGCCAGGCCCTCGAACCGGACGTAGTCGAACTCATTCACTCACAGACCGAGGATACCGCTCTCTCCGCGGCTCCGGGGACGACAGCCGGCGCATTTGTCGACCTTAACACCAGGTTCCGGACCAGACTGCAGGAGATCTACCAGCGCCGAGCGACCCTTGTCGACAAGATCCTGGACCGGGAGGACGCCACGAACACCATGTTGGAGCAGGCTGCCGCGGTGTCCGACGAACGTGCCGAACAGTTGGAGCTGTTCGTGACGATGCAGGGCCTGTTCAGGAGTCAGGCCGCGGAGCGGGACAACTAGGGCCCCTGCCGATCACAGAGGCCCAGTCGTAAAGGGGGATCACACAATCACAACCGTGGTCCCCCATAGCACGACGCACGTGTAATCGCAACCGCATAAAAACAAAAGCCCTTCGGCGGCAACCGAAAGGCTGGAATCTCTTGGCTCCATAAACTCAACAAGGGGTCGGGAGCCCTTGGCACTACGGCCGATTCTGTCACAATCTCCTCTAAGAATACAGAATTAGCCGCTCGTGTCAAGCAAAAAGGCCCCTTCGGAGGTGCCTCTTGGCACGCAGTACTCCTTCTGTTGCGACAGAGGAGGAGACGATTTTCGTAAAGTCGTTTCGCCACCCAAAAACCGGAAAAGTCATAGTTGCAGCCAAATACGGGCACAAGGCTTTTCCACTCCGCATCCGCCGGCCTGCCGCCGGGAATGATCCCGCAGACCCCGGGGGTGATGATCGCGGACCGTTGCCCTCCGCCGAACGAGCTATCAACGGGAGGGCTAGTTCTCCCTTGAGCCAAGGGGGGGCTCCGTGATACAAGGGACCACATCAGGGATTTGATAGCCGAGACACGGGACAGGCAGACCTTGCGATTAACCAACTACCCCGACCGTGTGCGTGCCGGCCGGCAATCCCCAGTGCTGAGCCACCGTCGTTGGTTGCCGAGGAGTGAGGGGATAGAGGAATGGTGGATCTTCAATGCTTTCGGGATCTGGAGCCGAAAGACAAATCCGTAACCTACACATCCCAGCACGTCTCATATGGAATCCCGATACCGGCGGCTCGACGAATCGAGCTGTTCTCAGCCCAGGAATTCGAGGCGTTCACTGAGGAGTGGGCTCTTTCTTTGCGGCCGGATTACCACAGCGTAAAGCGATTTGCCGGTTCCGGAGACCAGGGGCTCGATGTGGTTGCGTTCATCTCGGACGACACCTTCGCAGGAGGCTGGGACGGCTTCCAATGCAAGCATTACGACCACGCTCTTTATCCTTCCGACGTATGGGTGGAGATTGGCAAAATCATCTTCTACTCGTATTCGAGGGAATACTCACCGCCGAGGAAGCACTACTTCGTGCCATCAAGAGGAATCGGAACTACCCTGGCGAAGTACCTTGCCTCGCCTGACAAACTCAAAACAGAGGCCGGAAAGAACTGGTCCACACACTGTGAGAGCGGGATTTCGGAATCGAGGAGTATTGAATTGAACGGAGAGTTTCTCGGATATTTCGAGAACTTCGATTTCTCGATCTTCTCCTCGAAGAGTGTCGTGGAACTCGTATCTGCACATTCGAGAACCCCATTCCACGCTGTCCGATTCGGCGGGGGATTGCCATGTCGCCCCCTGGCGGAGACCCCTCCGGACGACATCGCATCGACGGAGAGTCGTTATATTCAGCAGATTTTCCAGGCATATACGGATCATGTCGGCACCTCGGTCGTTCAACTATCCGATTTGAGTCCCAGACAGGATCTGCAAGCAGATTTCTTGAGACAAAGGGAGCGATTCTATCATGCTGAATCGCTGCGGAATTTCTCGAGGGATACTGTCCCCCAAGGGACTTTTGACGCCCTACAGCAGGATGTCTTCCACGGCGTGGTAGATGTCTGTGAGTCGGCCTATCTGGACGGGCTGTGCAGGATGCGTGCGACATTGGGGCAATCGGTACAGTTGTCCATTTCGGCAAGTCCCCTATGCAGCGTGATCACAAGTATGGACAAACAGGGGATTTGTCATCAGCTCGCCAACGAAGATCGGCTGCTCTGGGTGCGGAATATCAACGATGGGTAAGACAAAGACACCATTCAATACTCCGCTGGAGACGGGAGTGAGAGCCCTTGCGATACTGGATGCCATGTTCCCCTCATGGCTCGATCTTCAGCGACTCGTACAGTTCGATTACCTTGTTGTCCACTCGGGCGATGCCGGCGGCCCGGAAAGCCTCCACCCACCGGTGCCGTTACGCACAGGTGAGCTACTGGTTCGACGAGAGATCATCGAGAAAGGCTTGCTCTTGATGATGAGCCGTGACCTTGTACGGCGAGTGCCCTCTCCCGCAGGAATCCACTATCAGGCATCGGACAAGGCCAATGCCTTTCTCAGCGCCCTTACTGCCGGTTACATTGCCAAACTCAGAGAACGCGCGGCCTGGATTGCAGACCGATTTGCTGACGTCACCGACGAAGAGATCAAGAAGACGACGCGGCGTTTGTTTCGAGCTTGGACAATGGAGTTCCACCAGATCGAGCGGTCCCACGGAGAGGAAGGATGACCTGGAGTCCTCTGCGGTTGAAAGAGCTGGTTTTCTACGGCCCGGGGAAGCCACCCGCATCGCTGACATTCGCGACCGGTCTTAATGTCATCTGTGGGGCTTCCGAGACGGGCAAGTCCTTCGTAGTCGACGCCTTGGACTTCATGCTCGGGAGCAGTGGCCCTCTCAGAGACGTTGACGAGAGAGTTGGGTATGACCGCGCCGGACTCACTATCGAGATGTCTGACCATGCGCCGTACAGTTTTCGGAGAAGCGTCGCAGGAGGAGATTTTCTCCGTTTTGAGGGTGAGGAGCAGGAGAATCGGTCCGACGACGACGGCACAACACTCAAAGCGAAGCACGCCCACGAGGACGAGAATACCCTCTCCGGATGGCTGCTCAAGAGCATCGGCCTTTCGGGACGTCGTCTTCGGAAGGACCGACAGGGCAAAAGCAGAAGTCTAAGCTTCCGCGACCTCGTCAGGCTCGCCATCGTCAAGGAAGAAGACATAATCAAGCCTGATTCGCCCTTTTGGACAGGTCAATATGCCAATAAGACGGCAGAGCATTCGGCTTTGAAGCTACTGCTGACGGGGGTGGACGACAGCGCCCTTGTAGCCGGCCCTGATCATGCCGGACCGCAGACCAAGGTCACGGCACAAATCGAACTGATAGACCAATGGTTAGACGATCTTCGGAATGAGACCGCCGGTCTTGGGGTTGGCCGGACAGAAATTGAGACGCAACTGAATGGCATCGAGGAAGCCATTGGAGCGCAGCAACTCACCCTCCGCGAAATGCAAAGCGACCTGAAAATAGCAATGGAGGAGCGCCGCGCCGTGCATAACGACTTGGACAGGGTCAGTGGACGCGTAGTGGAAATCGAGGAGCTTCTCGCTCGATTTGATCTGCTGGCGCACCACTACAAAATCGATCTGGAAAGACTAACGGCTATCGAAGAATCCGGATCTCTGTTCGTTCATCAAGAGAAGGTCAGTTGTCCTTTGTGCGGTGCCACACCGGATGCGCAGCACGTTGATGCGACCTGTGAGGGCAACGTTGACGATGTCGTGACGGCGGCAAGGACCGAACGACACAAGATCGTGAGGCTTGCCGAGGAACTCGGGCAAACGATAAACGACTTGCGAATCGAACACGAAAGACTCGCCGTTGAGCGTTCGCAGCTCAGAGAGAAGCACGATCTCATCTCAGTGGGGATACGGGCCAGTATCGCCCCTACATTCGGCGAGGCACAGACCCGGTTTAGCGAACTCATTGACAAACGTAGCGAAATCCGTCGTCTCGCAGAGCTATTTAACCGTCAGGACAAACTAGAAGACCAGAAGACGCGGCTATCGACCGCAGTTGCCCCGGCCGAGCGTTCCGAAGGAGTATATACCGACCTATCGAAGTCTGTGCTCGGAGATTTCTCGAAGAAGGTGGAGGACATCCTGAAGGCGTGGCACTTCCCTGGCTCAAATGGGGTCTATTTTGACGAAAAGGCTATTGATTTCGTTATTGACAATAAGGCCCGAGGGAGTCAAGGAAAGGGCCTTCGGGCTATTACTCATGCGGCGGCTTCTATTGCTCTCATGGAGTACTGTCAGGAAAAGCGCTTGCCTCATCCGGGATTCGTCGTCCTCGATTCCCCCCTTCTGGCTTACTATGAACCGGAAGGCAACGAGGACGATCTCAAGGGAACGGATCTCAAGGACAGGTTCTACGAATATCTAACGGCGAAGGAAGACTGTGGGCAGGTGATAGTCATTGAAAACGAGCCTCCTGCAACCTCCATTCCAGGTACCATTTCCACCACCATCTTCACCAAGAACCCCCATCAGGGTCGGTATGGTTTCTTCCCTATTGCTTCGAACTAGCCCAGCTTCCGCGCCTGTCGCCTTCACTTCTCAAACGCCTCCTCAATCACCCGACCATTCACCCATCTCCGTAACAAGGCCGACCACTCTCTCACTCCTCTCCGGCCAAACTTCTTCAGCTCTCCCGCGAGGGACGCCCGGGACGTGAAGAGGATCAGCTCACCGGTCCAGCGAGTGTGCAGGTCCGCGAGGGGCACCGTCTCTGCACGGGTCACGAGCGGGCTGAAGATCAGGGCCTGGTCTCCGTCGGTCCTGAGCACGATGAAGAAGCGGCCATCGTTGTCCGTTCCCATTGCAGGGAGCGGAGTCCTGTCCAGCCGCGCCGCGGTGGTCTTGACCGCCCTGGCCTTCAGGCCGAGCTGTTTCGACGCAAGCAGAATCTCGGTTTTCGAGAACGGCTTCCCGTCGGCCTTGAACTGGTGGGCAAGCTGGTCCGCATCCGCAGTCAGCTCGTGCAGCCGAGCGAGCATGACGAGGCAGACCAGCCCCGTATCTACCTTGTCGCCGTGTGAGGTGTCAGATTCCATAGGCATCATGCAAGAACTCACCGCTGCCGCGCAGAAAAGAGAAGGATTCACCACAGAGGCACAGAGGCGGCTGGGAGCCGCAGCCAGAAATCGCGTCGAGCTTCCTCGGCTTGCACGAAGATCCAGGGCGGGGCAAGTTGGTTCTCGGGGCGTCCTAAACGCCCATTGTTTTCTCCTCTGCACTCTAATAAGTCCCCATGATGCCGCTGTCTCTGTTGAAGAATCGGCTCGCGGCGACCAGCGGGAGCCGCCATGCTCCAAAAGTTTTAGGGAATGGGGGTCCGGGGGAAGGGGCGTTTTTCAAAACGCCTCTTC
>JBFMAA010000114.1:0-18820 GCA_040755955.1 Thermodesulfobacteriota bacterium | reverse complement strand
CCTATCCCCTAAAACTTTTGGAGCATGCGGCTCCCGCTGGTCGCCGAAGGTTCACATGCCATGGAATACAACGGCATTTCCATGCTTCGTTGTGGCCGCGCCCCGGCCATGGGGGTTCTCATGGAAAGAATGTCGTTCGCTCGTAAGTTATTCTCGATGTTGAGCAAATCGTTTTCTGCTTTGGCAAGGCACGAGCGGTAGCCGGATTCAGGGGCGTTCATGGAGAACCTCCCCTTCTCTCTCCACGACCGAGACCAAGGTCCCTGGAATGTGTCGCAGGCGCTCCACTTCAGCGGGGGTGTACACCACGACGTCCAGCGACCAAGTCCGCAGGCCGAAAACAGCACTTATCGCGATGTTCCTGTCAGGCGGACTCAGGTCGGTATCCATTTCCACGAGGAGGTCAAGGTCGCTCGCTTCCGTGGAATCCCCGCGGGCGTGGCTCCCGAAAAGCACCACCCTCCTGGGGCTGAATCTCTCCACGATCGTTGCGGTGATCTCTTCGATTTGTGAGCGTTCCATTGCCCTTGTCCCGGCGAGAAATGAAGTCCTTAATCCGTGAACGCCTCCTTGTCCATGGAAACCGTAAGACCGTCGGCTTCCATGAGCCTTTCGCAGAGTCCCGCGATCTTGGGAAGCTCGTAATGGAAGTAGTAGCGCATGGTCAGAAGCTTTCCCTCATAGAAACTGCGGTCCTGGGCCGAAACATCCCGGTCAAGCCCTCTCTGCGCGGCAATTCCCTGGAGAAGCCATTGCCAACCCACGGCAATCAAGCCGAAAAACTCCAAGTACAGGGTCGCATCGGCAAGAAAGACCTCCACTTCACCCCGCAGCGCGAACTGGGCAAGATGAAAGGTCACCATCTGGAGTTTGTCCATCGACGAGCGGAGACGCTCCCCATAAGGCTTCAACCCTGGCTGAGCTATCGCCGCTTCAATGGCCGCATTGACCTCCTCGAAGTACAGCCGCATCGCCTCGCCGTTCTTCATGACCACTTTTCGGCCCAGGAGGTCCAGTCCTTGAATGCCGGTGGTGCCTTCGTGTATCGGGTGGATACGAATGTCTCTGAGGTACTGTTCCAGGGGGAATTCCTGGCAATACCCGTACCCTCCCAGAACCTGCAGACCCTGACTCACCGAAAACAGGCCGTACTCGGAAGGGTAGGTCTTGGCAACCGGCGTGAGCAGATCGAGCAACATGGCGCTCCTGGATCTCGTAGGTTCGTCTGCTGCCATGGTGAGGTCCATGTAACGGCAGCACTGAAGAATC
The DNA here is from genome assembly GCA_040755955.1 of Thermodesulfobacteriota bacterium. Classification (GTDB taxonomy): domain Bacteria; phylum Desulfobacterota; class Desulfomonilia; order Desulfomonilales; family Desulfomonilaceae; genus JBFMAA01. Next base: position 17,551 of record JBFMAA010000114.1, on the reverse strand, counting down.
AGAGACAGCCCGCCCTCTACCACCGATCGCTGGAAAAGCAGCATGCGTCTGACGTCCGCATGTTCGATGATCGGGATCTGGGGCTGTGTCGGATCTTTGCTGGAAATCCGTCTTCCTTGGGGTCTTTCCCGTGCATAGTCCAGCGACGCGTAATACGCGGACGAGGCGATTGCGGCAGCCTGCATGCCCACGCCCAAGCGCGCCTCGTTCATCATCTGAAACATGTACGACAACCCTCGGTGAGGCTCACCCACTAGATATCCCCGGCAGTTGCCCTGATCCCCTATGGCCAACTGAGTGATGGGTGACCCGCGATACCCCATCTTATGATACACTGTAGCCACGGTGACGTCGTTGTCTTCCAAGACCCCGTCCGTTGAGAACCGTCTCTTCGGGACGACGAACAACGAGATCCCCTTCACTCCCGGCGGAGCTCCCTTTATCTTGGCGAGCATCAAATGCACTACGTTATCCACACCATCGTGGTCTCCGGCTGAGATGAAGATCTTCTGACCCCGGATCTTGTAGTACCCCTGATCTGTCGGCTCAGCTTGCGTGGTGATGTCCGAAAGGGAGCTCCCGGCCTGGGGTTCGGTGAGGGCCATGGTCCCCTGCCATGTTCCGGCAAGCAACTGCGGCACATAGGTGTCGATAAGCTCCTGCGAGCCAAAGGAGAGGATCAAGTGCGACGCTCCGGCACTCAGAAGCGGAAACGCGGTCACCGAGAAGTTGGCCGCGGCAAAGATGAAGTTGCACGCATTGCTCACGGTCAAGGGGAGCTGCTGACCACCCGCATCGTAAGGTAAAGATGCAGCGATCCAACCGCCCTCGCCGAATTCCTTCATCATCGTTCTCACTGCGGGGTGTACTTTCACGCGACCGTCTTCCAGAACAGCCGCAACCCTATCGAATTCCTGGAAATAGGGGTATAGCATATCCCGGCTGACCTTGAACGCGGTGTCCACGACCAGGTCAAAGACCTCACGGCTGTGTTCCTCGAAGCGCGAATGTCGCGTCAGACTTTCTGCGTCGTACACCTCGTACAACAGGAAATCAATGTTTCGTCTGCTCACAAACCTACCGGCCATCAACTCCTCCTTGTGCCGGGCGTTTCTCTGGTAATTGTTGTTTGGGGGGGAGGGTAGTTCTTACACGAAGCCCCTCCCCCCGGACCCCCATCCCCAAGAACTCTTAGAGCATGCGGCTCCCGCTGGTCGCCGAAGGCCCGTGTGTCGTCCAACACTTCGGCATTTGCATGCTTCGTGGTGACCGCGACGCGGTATGACGGTTCTCAAGTGAACACGGAGTCCGGGCCTTGTTCCGCGCAGAAAACCCGATGAACTCTTATGCGTTCAGTTGCAGTATTTTCCGGACCGATTCGGGAACCTCGCCGTGGAAGCGAAGTTGGATCCCAGCCCGGAGCATGTCCTTGGATACCACTCTATTCATCTCCGCCAGCAACGCAAGCGAAAACAGAGCCCATTCCGCATGCTTCAGGCCCATGGTCCTGAAATCCACTGACCGGACCACTGCGGCAGTCGGCGGGATTTCCACTCCGCTCGCCTGTAACACCAGCGCATCCTGAGACAGTTGGGCAAAGAGTCCTTTGCGGTTTTTCACTCCCTCGTCCGCCAGCGCCACGATCACCGACGGCTTCTCGCACGCGTGATAGTCAATGGGGTCCGGTGCTATGATCACTTCGCTGATCGATGGGCCTCTCAACACCGTGACATCGTATTCGTTCTTCTGGGTGGCGTGCAGTCCCGCGCTCAAAGCCGCCATGGCAAGCACTTCTCCCGCGGTCACCACGTGCTGCCCCGCGTTTCCGAGAATCACGATCTCCCGCCTGGAAGCCTGGGGGGGCACGAAACGCGCCTCCACTCCAGTCGGACGGGGAAACACCGGCTGCGAGGCCGCTTCTCGACGATACGCGTCGCCGAATTCGTCCCGCTGAAGCCCCGGAATCGGTCCGCAAAGGACACCTTGAGCTTCCAGCTCCTCAGCGATGGTCTTGGGAGTGACCCGGTTGAGCTTGGTGTACCGACCTGGGCACAGCCCCCTTATTTCCACGACGGAAAAACCCTTGAATCTGATAGCCTGCTCCAGGATGTCCGTCAGATCTTCCTGGTACGCGGAACACCGACACACCCATGGAGCACCTGCGGCCACCGCCAGAGAACCAAGATCGAGCGGCCGTTCCAACCGGTTGAGGAACCCCGAGTGCGACACTGCATCGGTTGGCGTGGTGGCTGAACATTGTCCTCCGGTCATCCCGAAGTTGAAGTTGTTCAGGACGAGCAGGGTCAGGTCGAGGTTCCTGCGGCATGCGGCCACCAGGTGAGCCGCTCCGATCCCGAGACCGCCATCGCCCATGGTCACGACTACGGTCAGTTCAGGGCGACACATCTTGATCCCCGCCGCGTACGTCAAAGACCGTCCATGAAGGCCGTGAAACGCATGCGCCCTGAAGAACACGTCGAAAAAACCCGAGCAGCCGATATCGCTCACCAGGCAGATCTCGTCAGCATCGACCCCTATGCGTGCCAGAATCCTATCCAGGACCCTCACCACCAGGTCATGCGAACACCCAGGACAGAACATCGGCGGTCGCTTCGCATTAAGCAGCGAACCCTCAGCCACGGACCGCCTCCTTGACTCTAGCCGGAGTGATGAGTGTCCCGTTCATCTCCCCGAGAAAATCAACGGTCTTGGTTCTCAGGACTCGCTCCACTTCCCGGACGTACTGGCCCAGGTTCGCCTCGACCACTACGATCCTCGGGTAGTCCCTGGCCTCGGACCGAAGCAACTCTTCCGGAACCGGCCACAACGTTTTGAGCACCAGGTGTGAAACGGGTTTTCCCTGGGCGGCGAGTTCTTTGCTCGCGGTGCGAGCGGCCCGGCTGGTCACTCCGTAGGTCAGCAGGAGGGTTCGGCTCCCCTTGGCGTGAAAAGACTCAAAAAACGAGAACTCGCGGACGCGGGCCTCTACTTTTCTGCGTAGTCGCTCGACAAGTGCGGAGATGGTCGCGGGATCAGAGGTGATGTACCCGTCTTCGCCGTGTGTGGAGGAGGTCTGTCTGGAGATCGTGGGTCCTCCGATGGGAGCGAAGTATGGGACGCCACGCTCCGAGTCGGCTCGAAACGGGAGATAGCTCCGGTCTGGGGGATGGGGGAGACGCTCCGCTACTGGCGGTCGTTCGAGACGGGCAAGGTCCACCGATTCCCGGGTCATCGCGATTTCTTTGTGCGATGCGATGAACACGGGGGTTCGGAAAGCCTCTGCCAGGTTGAACGCATGCATGGTCAGGGTGTAGCAATCGCGGAGGCACACCGGAGCCAGGACTATGGGCGGCATTCCTCCGGAGTTTCCCCAGCGCAGAAACTGGATGTCACCATCCGCTCCTTTGGTTGCGTATCCGGTGCTCGGACCGAGGCGCTGCACGTCCACGATGACCAGGGGGATTTCGGATCCGATCGCGAAGGAGATGTGCTCGCTGAAAAGGCTTATTCCTGGGCCCGAGGAGGCGGTCATCGCTTTGAATCCTGTCATGGACGCGCCTAAACAATACCCGATTGACGCTATCTCGTCCTCCCCTTGTAACACTATTCCCCCTGACGGAGGCAACAATTTGAGCATGGTCGCAAAGATGTTCGTAGCTGGAGTGATGGGATACCCGGCAAAGAAACGGCATCCCGCATCGAGCGCTCCCCATGCGGTTGCTTCGTTCCCGTCCATGAGGCTAAGAGTCATTGCAGCCTCGCTTCTCGGCTTGCATGCGAGACCAAGCGCCGGGAATCAGCAGGGACAACGCGCACCTGACCTGGAATTGGGACCATGCCATGGTCACGCGCTTTGAATTCGCGGGACTGGACAAGTGGACCAGGCCCGCCCACCGTTCTCCTCTCCGACCGGGGGAGAGGGTTTGTCATTTCCCTCCCTTGATGAGAGGGGCAAGGGGAGAGTGAAACTCGAACGATCGTCAACGTGGCCACTATAGCACCCGACCCCGGCGAGATCAACGAGGTTTGGAAAAGTCCGGGACGCAGAAGATGTGTCGTTTCCGTGTCGGTTGACATCAGACGGAACAGCATCATACTATGACGATAGGGGGAAAAGGACCGCGGGGTAATTGTTCACACAGGGTGTCCCCAATTGCCGAGAAGAGGGGGGTTACGAAATGGATACGCAGCTATTAGGCGCGTGCACGGTTGCGGTGAGAGAGCATATCCCTCACTGGAGGACCATCTTTTCCGGTTTTCGACGAGTGCAGGAGCTTGTGAAGGTCAAGGAAGACGAGTTCTATCCGCTGGATTTGTACCTCGACACCGTCCAGTTTGTGGAAAACACCTTCCGAGACAACATCGTGATGTATCAATTCGGCAGGGATGTGGGGAAGAGCGTCATCGAGGCGTCTCTTGCCAAACTGAGACTGAACTCGGTCGGGGACGCGATCCGGGCCATCCAGAGTGCGCACGAGTTCTTCTGTCGACCGGTGAAGGGAGCGTTCGAGGTGATCGAGGAAGGCGCCGGGTATGCAAAGGTAAAGTACACTGCTCCCTATCACTGTGTCTTGCAGGAAGGCCTGTTCCACGAGATCGCGATTGCATACGGAGGGGCGGACGTAGCTGTGGAACAAAGGAAGTGTGTGCGGAGAGGCGATCAGGTGTGTCTCTTCGTGCTCAACTGGTCACAGCGGGGTCCAAGAATCGATGCGTAGGGACGGTTCCGCGGTTTTTCCCCTTAAGTCTTGCCATTCCTAACGGTCATGCGTTTGTATCTGATAAGATAGACTCTTATTCCGACGGATTATCCGAAACCAAGACACGCTTCACCCCATTCTACCGGATCTCATAAGCGTTCAGCGTGTCGGCAAGCTCATGCACAGGGTCGGCCCGGTCACCGCTCCTTTCCCTTTCCCTCGCAGTGTCTTACGAACGCCTTGACGTGCAAGGGGGCGGATTCCTTCGTGTAGAAGAAGAACGGTCGGGTGAGAGGGTAGGTCCCGTCCCTGAAACGGTTGCCGGATCCTCAGGTTTCCCCTGTCGATCTACCGTCCAGAAGGCGTCTTGGTATCAGCGAGGAACCTTGCAGGTAGGGTCGTCCGCGCATTCTACATCCAGGGGCCTCAGCCACGGAATCCAGATTGGCACAGGTTTTAGCGACAGGCTCGGTGCCGGGAACTCGATGGCCTTGCACGTGCCGGGGATGCACACCGACGCCCTACCGAAGCTTACCCATGGGAGAATGTGGAACTCGGTCTTCAGCAACGTCGGCCATATGGGAAACTCGAACGGGACCGATATGCCGCCGAGGGTTTCCGGCGGGACAGGACGATCAGGATAACAAGGTCGCGATGCGTCGGCGCCTGCGAAGGCAAAGGACGCGCCGAGAACTGCGGCAACACACACAACCCAGATTGCGACTCTTCTCATAAACCTACCTCACGGCCGACGGGAAACCCTTCCGGGTCCCGATAATACTTCTCATTCCGGTCGAGAAGCAAAACTGAAAAACCCGTCTCAACCTATCACCGAGCGTCAGCATGTGTCAAGCGCCGATTGCCGGCCTGTGGTGATGTCAGGAAACGACAGGCTGGATGCCTGTCTCACTCGGGAAACCGCTGCCGGAACTCCGCCGGCCGGTACTAGTTCTCGGTGCTCCAGCTCCGTATGGTGTCCAGGTATGCTTCGGGGAGTTTCTCTTCGGTGGCGCCGTCAAGGATTATTTTTCGGTAGTCTCTGGTGGGCAGAATGTCCGTACGGCCCCCCTTGTTGGCCTGGGCAATGTACACCCAAGCCGGCACCGCCTTCCCGTCCGCGAGCCTCGCGACCGGAATGCGGTGGTCTCCTCTGGCATAGAAGTATGGGTGTCCCTCTTTGCGATCGATTGCCTTCAGGAGCTGTTCCTCGAACTCGATGAGCACTCCGAACACCGAAGAACCGGTCTTGGGTTGGATATTGACCATGCCGCCCGCCAGGCGTCTCGAGTAGTAATTCCAGACGATCTCGTACCCGTCGAGCTGTGCAGGCCATCTATTCAAAACGAGCGCGGAATTGAAACCGTTGCTCTCCAGCCAAGACCGGAGATCCGAATAGTTCATTCCCGCTCCGTATGCAAACATGAAATCAGTGCCCATCAGATAGAAACCTCCTCAGCGTGGGGGGCATTCAGAGTTGGATCGCAGGTTGCTCTTCTGATCACTCTTCCTGAACCGGCGAAGCGTGGTCTCCTTCGGGTTCATTCGCGGGTTGCCTTTGCGTTCTTGCTGCAAGGTCTCTCTCCATGGATACCCGTTGTTTGCGTAAGAGAAAACTTGTGAACAGGTTCTCTTCCCTGCCGAGCAGCATGTTCTTGAGAGACTGCGCAAATCCGTCTATTCCGGGAAACAGCACGGCGCGACTCATGTTCATGCTGAACAGGTCGGAAATTCCGTCCGTGCGCATGCCTCCATTGCAGACTATCTTACGAATGTTCCTGGGGTTGTTAACGTCCGTGTACGACTGCAGGATCTCTTCGATCGTCTTCTCGTGGTGGCAGGGGTAAAGAAACAAACCTTGCTGTATCGTGAGACGCTCATTCATCGCGAAGGGTTCTACAGGTAAGACCGCCGCAAGTGGTTGCTGGCAGCTCGTCTCGACAAAATCGCGGGCAACCCGAGGATCCTGGAGTTCTTCAGGCCTGGCGATTGGCCGCCCAGGGCCGGGGTATAGCTTCCGCTGCATCGACCGAGCTTCAATTCTACACCAATGTTCGTTGATTGCCCACACAGCACATTCCGAATCTTCTTTCATGCCATCGAGCGCGAAAAAGGCTGCAATCCAAGGGGATTTCGTGAAATCCAACAACCGAGTCGGTGCCCCATGGTGCTGCATAAGCGCAAACCATTGCAAACGGTTATGCTCACCCGGAAGCAGATTATGAGGGAGATAATGGTGTGCGCGTCTCTGAAATTGAAGAAGAAAGAACTCTTCCAGCTCTCGCAGAGCCTTTTCCTGCGGACAATGAACGGCTGCAACGCGTTCCAAAGTCGATGCAAGGCCCCAGCTGGACGCCTCTTGACCTCTGAATATCCATCTCGGTGAGCTGTCGACGAGCGCGTTGAAACTCTCCCTAACCTTAGACCAATTATCGCAGCGGACTATTTGGGAGTCATTCAAATTCATCATTGATCAGGAACCTGCCAAGTATTGTCATTCTTTGGAGGAAAGGAATATCACCTGTCGGCCGAGGTGGCAAGGGCAATGCAGCGTGACGGTGACCGCGCTGTCCGGCCAAGAACCAAGCCGCCCAGCCGAACAGCGCCGATTCCGGCTTTGCTCCACCACTTCGCGCGGCGGGGGGGCGGGGGGACGGAACTTCTGGCAAGACGTGCCTCCCCCCGGAGATTCCTATTCTTCCCTCCTGTCAAACACCCGTTTGGTTTTGCGTTCGCTGCGGGGGAGGGACGCGTAGTCCGCGACCTCGATCTCCGGGGTCACGAGGAGCTTTTCCCTCAGCCGCTTCCGGACGGTTTCCGCGAATTCCTTGTCCTGCGAAGGATCAACGCCGATCATGCGTTCGACCCGTACGGTCATGGTATCCTTGCCGTCCGAACCGCGCTCGAGCACCACCTGGTACTCGCTCCCGATGCCGTCTATCCCGCTGAGCACACGGTCGATCTGGCCCGGATACACGTTCACCGCACGGAAGGTGAACATGTCGTCGGAACGTCCAAGCAGGCGGTCATGCTTGGGAATGAGCCGTCCGCACGAGCACGGTTCCGGGATGATCGAGGTGAGGTCACGGGTGCGGTATCGGATCAGGGGAACCGCCTCCTTCCGCAGCGTGGTGACGACCATCTCCCCCACCTCTCCATCGGGTACGGGCTCGAGGGTGTCGGGGTTCAGGACTTCGACGATGAAGTAGTCAGCCCAGTAGTGCATGCCGTGGTGAGCTGAGCACTCCAACCCCGTTCCGGGACCGTACAGCTCGGTCATGCCGGGGATGTCGTACATGTCGCTGAGTCCCAGAAGCGCCTTGATCCTCTCACGCATCGAATCGGACGACCTCTCCGACCCGTAAATCATCTTCCGAAGCGCGATCTTCTTCCTCAGGCCACGTTGTTCTACCTGTTCAGCGAGCAGCAGACCCATGGACGCGGTGCAGCACACCACCGTGCTCTGGAAGTCCATGAGGAACTCCATCTGCATCTCCAGATTCCCCGGACCCGCGGGCACCGCAAGCGCTCCGAACCTCTCGCACCCCAGCTGGAAACCTACTCCCGCGGTCCAGACTCCATACCCGACACATATCTGTACCCGATCTTCCGGAGTCAGTTCCGCCATTTCGTAGCACCGGGCAAAGAAGTGGGCCCAGTCGGTCACATCTTTCTGCGTGTAACAGAGCACCTTCCTCTTGCCCGTCGTCCCGGAAGACGCGTGGATTCGAACCACGTCGCTCATCGGCACGCTCAGCAGCGGAAACGGATACCCCGCAGCGAGATCAGAGGCCGCGGTGAACGGCAGACGCCTCAGATCATCCAGGCTCTTGATGTCCTCGGGCTTGACTCCCGCTCCGTCGAGCTTCTTCCGATATGCCGGAGAACCCTGGTACGCGTGATTCACAGTCCACTTGAGACCGTCGAGCTGCAACTCTTTGAGCTCTTCGTATGATCTGTATGACGGCATGAACGTATTCATGGCAATCCCTCATCGTAAGAGGATCTGGGCTTGGCCAACCCGAAAGGACGGCATGATCCCCCGAGTCCCGGTCTTGATGTGGGGTGGGCTTTCCAGCCCGCCTCTTGAGCGGACCACCGCAGGCTCGAAAGCCTGCGCCACAGGGGTCGGCCTTGCAAGTGTCTCGCTTCACCGTGCTCGCAGTCGTGCAGTCTCCGCCTCGTCGACCACAAAGGTGTTCGGGTCCACTGCGACCCCGTAGTCCCTGCGGGCAGCATCGAGAGTGATGATTCCGTCCCGGACCTCGCGGGCCACTTTGTTCGCGGGCCTCAAGAACGGGTCACCGTAGCCGCCTCCGCCGCCGGCCTGCTGGAAGTACACGGTCCCTTTGGGGACCCCCTCGACCAGGTCCTTGGTGGTGCAGAGGTAATACCTGTGGTCAGGATAGGTGAGCTCTATCTTGTTCAGCGTCCCGGTGAGCCCGCCTTGAGCCCCGCGCGCGGCTTCCACATCACCGTCGCCGAAGGTTACCACCTTGGTGTTGTCCGACCCGATCACGAACTCGGTCTCAACTCCCAGGCCGCCGCGCCACTGCCCAGGGCCGGCCGAATCGGTCCAGTACTCGTGTCGCACAAGCAGATGGGGGGTCTGTTGCTCGAACATCTCGTAGTCCTGGTCCAAGACGCCGCCGGACGCGTCGATCATCCCGATGTGGTCGTACCCGTCCACACCCTGGATTGCGCCGGAGCCGCCCTTGAGACCCATGAAGCCGATGTCCACGTACGCGGTCTTCTTGCGGGGGTCCATGCCTGTGGTCAGCGAACAGAGAAGCTCGTTCCACTCCGCGGTGACCCTGCCGGGAATCACGGGGCTCAGAGCTCGCATGATCGCGTCAGCGTTGTTGGGACAGAGGTGGTTGCCGTACGTCGTGGCCGCAGGATAGGCCGCGTTGAGTATGGTCCCTCGAGGGATGATGATCTTGATCGGCCTCACCATGCCGTCGTTGTGCGGCATGTCCGGATTGACCATCTGCAGGAACGTGAGAATCGTCGCAGAAGCGCTGGACGTGTAGGTCCCGTTGACGAACCCGGTGGTCTGTGCGTCGGTTTCCGAGTAGTCAAAGGTGATCTGCTCGTCCTCGACGGCGATTTTCACCCGGATCTGATACTTGGACCCGGGATTCTTGCCGTCGAAGTAGCATGTGGATTCGCCGTGGTACACGCCGTTGGGGATAGTGCGGATCTCCGCGCGCATCATCTTCTCGGTGGAGTCGAAGAGGTACTGCTTGTGGGACTCGAACGCGTCCAACCCGTACCGCTCCAGGATGCGTAAGAGCCCTCTTTGACCCACCACACAAGACCCGATTTCCGCGCGCATGTCTTCCGCGACGATATCGAGCCTGATATTGGCAAAGATAAGGTCCCAGACGTCCTTACGCAGTTTCCCTCTCTCGTAGACCTTCACTGGCGGAATTCGCAGGGCTTCCTGCCACACCTCGGTCGCATTGGGGTTGTACCCGCCTTGCACCGCGCCACCGATGTCCGCTTGGTGCCCTTTGCATGCGGCCCATCCCACAAGCTTCTCGTGGAAGAAGATCGGTTTGTACGCGGCCACGTCGTTGTTCTGGTTGCCCATGGAGAAGACGTCGTTATGAAAAATCACGTCCCCGGGATAGATCTCGTCGCCGAAGTAGTTCACGATGTACTCGCAGACGGGCCCCAGTGAGAAAGACAGTATGGGTAGGTTTTCCGTCTGTTCGAGCATCTTCCCTTTCGCGTCGTACAGGCCGGTGACAAAGTCCTTGGCCTCGCAAAGGATCGGCGACCGAGTGGTCATGGTCAACGCGATGCTCATCTCTTCGGTGATGGATTTGAGGCGACGCTGCAGGATAGAGACCAGTACCTTGTCGATGTCGCTCATGAGAGAATCCTCCTTTTCACCTCTTCCTCCAACTCCTTGAGGTACATCGTGAAGCTGCCGTAGCGGTCGGTGAGCACGTTGAACTCGGGTGCCACGAATGTGGTAGTGTTGACCTGTTCCACGATAGCCGGGCCTTCTATGCGGTTCCCGAATTCAAGCGCCAGGCCGTCGAATATGGGGATATCACGGAACTCTCTCGCCAGGGGAAGGTATGCGGACCTCTGTCGTTTGTAGGCTTTGCCGGGGTCCTCGCCGGCGTATTCGTGTGTCTGGAACCTCGGTTTTTCAGTCATGCCGACGCATTCCAGACGCATGTTGATCAGTTCGATGGGAGTCCCCTGTTCTTCCAGGGAGTATCCGTACAGCGCATTGTGGGCCGGGTGGAACCTGGCCGCCATGGAGGCGATATCGAAGCCGTCCACTTCCTGGGCGCTCACGGGCACGCCGACTTCGTGGTATTGTTTGAGATATCTAAGGTCCAGGGAGTATCTATACTCGATTTCCGATTCTTTGATCCCCTCGGAGACGAGCAGCCTCTTCCCTTCCTGACGCATCTCCTCGAACAGCCGGCCGAACACCTGGGGGTCCGCGTCCTTGAGGTTTACCGCATAGGTACGCACAAAATTGTGCTTCAGGTCGGACATGAGCATCCCTGCTGCGCAGAAGATCGACGATTCTCTCGGGACTATCAGCACGGGGTTTTCGAGCTCGAGCGCGATCATACACGCGTGGTTGGGACCTGCTCCGCCTGCCACCACGAGAGGGAAATCCCGTGGGTCCTGCCCGTGCTGGACAGCAACTTCCCTGACAGCGGCCGCCATGTTCACATTGATCACCCGGTACATGCCCGCGGCTGCCTCGTACAGATCGTACCCGAGAGGCTTAGCGATCTTTTCCTCAATGGCTTTCTTGGCCTTGTCCAGATGAAGGGGCATGCGACCGCCTGCGAAGAAGTCCGGGTCGAGGTATCCGAGCACCAGATCCGCGTCTGTGCAGGTGGGTTCTTCTCCGCCGAGGCCGTACGACACCGGTCCTGGGTCTGATGACGCGCTCTGGGGGCCCATTCTGAGCAGGCCTCCTTCGTCGATCCAGCCGATGGAGCCGCCACCCGCGCCGATGGTCACGACGTTGAGCATGGGAAGTGCCAACCTGAGTCGGTTGATTTCCCCTGCTGTCGTGGTAAACGGTTTCGCGTCTTTGATGAGCGCGCAGTCGAAGGAGGTCCCCCCCATATCCATGGTGATCGAGTCACGATAGTGCTGTATGCCCGCATACACAATGCCTGCCACCGGCCCCCCGGCCGGTCCGGAAAGCAGTGTGGTCGCTGCGTGATCCATGGCGATTGCCGGGGAGACAACGCCTCCGTTGGACTGCATGATGAGCAGCACATTGGGGAAACCCGCGTCATCGAGCTTCTTCACGAGGCTCGCGAGGTATCTCTTGAGAATCGGCCCCACGTACGCGGTGAGCACGGTGGTGGACACCCGGTCATAGAAGCGTATGGCAGGGAGCACCTGTGTGGAGACCGCGAGGTAAGCTTCCGGGAGAATCTCTTTGACTGCCGCGGCAGCGCGCTCTTCGTGGGAGGAATCACCAAAGGAATTCATGAAGCAGACTGCTACGGCCTCAACGCCTTCACTTTTCATAGATGCGCAGTGGCTACGGAGGTCTTCTTCGCTGAGTGGGGTGACTTCGGCACCCGAGTAATCGAGTCTTCCTCGGACCGGCAATCGCAGGTATCTTGGAACCAGAGGCGCCACGTTGGTATAGCGGTTGTTGTATTGTTCTTCTCTAATGCCCCGGCGCATCTCGAGGGCGTCACGGACTCCGCTGGTGGTGAGCAGGCCGGTCTTGGCTCCTCGGTAGGTGAGCACCGCATTGGTGGTCACCGTGGTGCCGTGCACGATCACGTCCACCGCCTTGAGGAACACCCCGAGATCGAGGCCTTCGTCCTGGGCCATGTCCGAAATGCCCTGCATGGTGGCGATGGAAGGGTCTTTGGGGGTAGAGAGCACCTTGTAGACCTTCGACATCCCGTCCGATCGGGTGAGCAGGAAATCGGTGAAGGTACCTCCAACATCGATGCCGATCTTGTAATTCATCGCAGCCTCTCGGTCCTAAAGGAAGAGGATTCAGCGCAAAGCAACTTGGTGAAAGGGTGATTGATACTAGAACGAAGCGGACCCGATGTCAATGTGCAATACCGGCCTCGGCGCAGAGCCCCTTTTTGGGTAGGGGGTCATTTGGATCGTCCGCCCGCCTCACCCTCGACCGGGCGAAGCCGAGCCGTTTGGGACGAATTCTCGAGAACTTCTCGTGAGCTGGAATCTGCCACTGGGGCACCCACAAGAGGACTCGTAATCGGGCGACCCGGCTAGGTGTGTGGGAGTAATTGGAGTTGTGGAGTTGGCGCGCATTTGGGAAAAGCTTTCACGGATTACGCGAGCCCCCGCCCCATATAAGATTGGCGAGGCGTCCCGCCAAATTAATCACTGCTTGAAGGTCGCTGTGGGCACTCCCTGAGACCCCCTTTTCATGGCGCAGCAGGGTATTTTGTTTCGTGTCCAGCAGAAACATATCGGCATAGAAGACCGGGGAGGGCTCGACTGCGACCATTTGAAAACCAGAATTCTCATGGCGTACCACCAGCATCTTGAGAGAGCAGTCTTCATTTACCGTCAAAGAGCGGTTCTTCAGTTCGGTGGCCAGTCTCTCCATGAGAGTGGCGTTCAACTGTGAATGTTCATCACCCGAGAGTTCTACTTTGATCATGTCTGCGAATGTAAACGACCTTACACGACCTCTCGTTTCTGCCGGTTTGACTTGTCCGGTCGCAATCGCATGGTCGACTTGAAGCCGCCGTAGGCTTGCAGCGAAATGCAACTCAGCTTTACGTGTACCGGACTAGCGGCCATGGAGTAATCCTTAGTATGCAGGGTTGATCTTTTGCAGTTTCGCCAACGGGGTGGAACTCTCGGCCCAAGCAGTGAACCCCAAACCTGGACATACGCATGGAAATACACATAGGCAGATACCGAGCCATATCTGTCTCATCAGCGTACCCTCCTTCTCTAAGGTTGTGATGGGTTGTGAGTTTCTGCGTAATTACGTAAAGCCGCATTCATCACTCGCAGGTAATCATCTCCCTGCGCTTGAAACCATTTGAGGACGTCCGCGTCAATTTGTAGCGTCACTGCGACCGTCTTCTTCGGCATACGTACCCGGGCTCGCTTGACGAACTCTTCAGTCAAGGGAGGAATATCTGATGTGTCAATTTCTTCGTCGGTCATCGCATCGATGCGTGCCCAGTCAGTTTCCGAAGGCTTGTGCATATGCTTTTCGCTCATGGGTCAACGCCTTTCGCAGCGAGATGATGCGGGTTGTCAGCTCATCAGGGTCGGTGTAGACAACCACCACGACCCGAGACCGCAGCAGACCAATACCCGTCCAGCGGTCCTCGGCGTAGTCGAAGCGATTGTCCAGATCGATGAGCATCGGTCCTTCGAATACTTCCCATGCGTCGGCAAAGTCGAAGCCGTGCTTGGAAATGTTGGACCGGTTCTTCTGCTCATCCCACTCAAAGTCCATGGCTCAATGGTAGCACACCGGAGCTGGAAGGGAAAGCACCGTGAAACCAAGACTAATGGGGGAGAGCTGCAATATTCTTACTTATAGCAGTTCTCGAAAGTAATTTCCGATGCCACGGATACGGGATCACGTAGGGCAGGCTTTCCGAAACTGTCTCAGAATGGCCAAGCAGCCTGAAATCGTGCCACGAAAGGTTCCTCCTTGTGGGAAACGGACTTAGGTGCCATGTGATCCCAGTCCGTTATGGTGGCATACTTCTTGCTTTCGTGCCACCGCTCCGGGCTTTTGAGACGGTTTCTTCCAGCCTGCCATTCGGCGGAACCTAGCGAGAACCCCTACAATACCAACGCGTTTTCAAGTAGGTAAGAATGGCGGCACGGAGGCGCGCCGCCGACCGCCACTGAGACCGGTTACGACAACGGGAGGACCTGGGGAATCCGCCACCAAACTTGCGAGCGGGGGTACCATGTGACCGCGCGGAAAAATCCGGTTTGGGTTGCCCCCGTCGCTTTTCATGACTAAGTTGCTAGGAAAATGCCCGTGGGCTATTCCTAGGAGTAGTATCATGTTTAGAAGAGCCACGCGACCCATCGTCATCCCACTACGGGGAATCGTCCTGGAGGCGCTTGAAGAACGGGTGGTGCTCGATGCCGCTCCCGTCGACGGCGCTGCTCAGGATGACCAGAATCACCAGGAAACCGCTAAGGATACTGCAGTGGCGGCCTTGCCCGATCCACAAAAGACCAACGACTCGGGAGGGAAAACCGCTTCTTCCGACGCAGCCGCGAACGTATTCAGTCAAGATCTGAAGGTAGTGCTCATATCGAACTGCCTGGACAAGGTGCAAACGCTTGCCGATGCGGTGAGCCCCGAAGCGAAGACGGTCGTCACCGGCGGTGCAGGGGAAGATCTCAAGACCGCCAACGCGGAGCTGGGAGACCTCGTGAGCTCTACGGGCCAGAAGATCGATCACCTTGCCATCGTGTCCCACGGCGCGGAGGGAGCGCTCTCTCTGGACGGGAAGGAACTCTGAACCCTTTCGACCCTGCAGGCGAACCCCACGCCGTGGATCGTGCTTGGAGGGTTGCTCACCGCGGATGCGCGCATCGACCTGTACGGATGTAATATCGGCCAGGGTGAGGACGGAGCGCTTTTCGTGCAGACTCTGGCGCAACTCACCCATGCGACGGTCTGGGCGAGCAACGATCTTACCGGTAACGTCAACGGTGCCAACTGGGTGCTCGAAGTGCACACCGCTGAAGACGGCCGCGGAGGCCTTATCGATCCCGCGCCCATGGCCGGCACTCCACTGGTCCTGGCGACGATCACCAATCCCGCGGGCTCCACCGTGGCAAGTTTGAACGGGACCGCGGGCGATGACCAGATTTTCAATGAAGGGACTGTCACGGGTAACATCGACGCGGGGGACGGGAACGATTCCGTTACCGTTTCAGGTCCTGCGGCCAACGTGTTAGGGGGGATTGGTGACGACACGGTCAATTGGGGCGGCGGAACCATAACGGGCAGCATCGACGGCGGTGCGGGAACCGATACGCTCAACCTCGATGTACCCGACGGAGTGATCGACATCACCTACGACGGCACCCCCGCCGGGGGAAGCGTCACCTATGACGGCATGACGGTTGTCTGGGCGAATTTCGAAGCGGTGAACCTGACCGCAAATTCCCTTGCCAATACCCTTACCATAAATGACAACGCCCAGGTGAACGACGTCCACGCAGGAGACGGCGGGGATACGGTTACCGTAAAGGCGAACACTACGGTGAGCGGTACCCTTCTTGGGGATGCGGAAAATGATCAGATCACGGTTGAGGCGACAGCAACCGTTTCAAACGTGGACGGGGGTGACGGGATCGACACGATAGATAATTACGGGACGGTAACGCAAGACATTCTTGGGGGCAACGATCCCGACAGCATCACCAACTACCAGGAAGTGGGGCACGATATGCTCGGCGGCGACGGAAGTGATGCGATCATTAACGACGCAGTTGCCATTGTGCGCCACGATATCGACGGAGGAGCGGATGACGATAGGATCATTTACGACGGGCAAGTACTGCACGATGTTATCGGCGGCGCAGGGGATGACGACATCTTGACCGGCCTTTCCGGATCGGCAATCAGTGGTATAGTAGGGAACGATATCAAAGGGGGGTCGGGTGACGATACGATCACCAACTCCGGGACGGTAACGCAAGTAATTCTCGGCGGCGACGGAGATGATGTGATCGATAACGACGGGTATGTGGCCCTGTTTATAGCCGGGGAGAAGGGGAATGATACCATTACCAACACCGGAACCGTGACGGTCGACATCGAAGGAAACGCGGGGAATGACGTGATCACCAACACGGGCATCGTGAACAATGACGTAAGAGGGGGTCGTGGCGATGACTTGATCACCAATTCCGGCATTGTGAACAATGATCTCACGGGAAATGCGGGGAATGACACGATCACCAACACCGGCATCGTGAACGACGACATAAGAGGGGGTCGTGGTGATGACGTCATCACCAATGCCGGGTTCGTGAACGATGACATCGAAGGGAACCGCGGGAATGACGTTATCACCAACATCGGGATAGTGAATGAGGATCTGGAAGGTGGAGGCGGCGATGACACGCTCCTCAATTTCGGGATCGTGAACCGCAACCTCGACGGCGGCGGAGGCAATGACCAGGTAGAGCTTCGAGACGGGTCCCTAACCGGTTGGATCTTCGCCGGCACAGGCGACGACACGGTGGTTATCAACAATTTCGCCTTCCTGGCCAACAACGCATTCGGGGGACCGGGTTTCGACACCTTAACCCTCCCGTACCCATCACTGTGGCTGGGCGGTCCCGGTGCGAACTTTCCCGAGTCGGGTTCCGCTCGGATGCCGAGCCTTCTGACGGTAACCTGGAGAGAATTCGAAGCAGTGTTTGGAGTGGTCTTCCCCGAAGAGCCTGCATTCGTCCCCTTCACCGGGATCAACGGGCAAGATGAGCCCAGCACGACCGTCCTCGATTTCGGGGCAGGACCGTTCTTTCCGGAGCAGTTCCTGTTCCCGGAAGGGTTCTTCGACGGTCTTCTCCTTTGGACTACAGGCACGCTTCGAGGGCTCTTCGGGTTCATGGGGGCTGAAGGTCTGCTCTCCCACTATCTGCTCGACTCTCCCTATTCGGGGCCGTACGATTTCCCCACCGAACCGAATACGGTGGAATGGCAGAACGGACACGAGCACAGCATCGACCTAGACGGAAGTTCTTCTCGAAACTGGTTGCGGCAACCTTTACAACCCACCATATTTCCGTGATTATACCAACACAAGACTGCCGAAAACGGGCTCAGGGGTAGCCATGTAATGTCAAGAAATGTG
>JBFMAA010000113.1:0-19085 GCA_040755955.1 Thermodesulfobacteriota bacterium | reverse complement strand
CCAAGCATGAAAATGCTCCCCCACCGGCGTCTCGACGAGCCGGCTTTCTCTGCGGCGACCAGCGGGAGCCGCACTATCCCAAGAGTTCTTGAAGATGGGGGTCCGGGGGAAGGAACTTCTTGCAAGACGTTCCTTCCCCCGGAATCGCATTTTCTGATAAAGGGTTTCCCCCGGGAAACTTTCATGGTGACGGTTACGCACACGAAATCTGATTGATCCCGCATCAGCGTTCCATCAGCTTGAGTTCTTTGCGGCACTTCTGCAGATCGCGGTAAAGGCCGTCGATCTTGGTGAGTTGCTCCTCCCCCGGAGAAGGCGCGCCGGATTCCAGCTCATCGATCCGTTCCATGAGCTTGCGGCACTTCATCTTCTGTACGACGTCGGGTTTGCAGGCCGCTTCGCACTCCTTCCGGTTGTCCGAGATTTCCCTGACCACCGCGTTGATGTCCTTGTTCACATTGATGATACGCTTGTTGATTTCCACGACTTCCTGGACGTTCTTCATGTCTTGTGCTTGTCTCTGTTTGTTGCGCTCATCGTTCAGCGTTTTTTCGAGCGCGGCCTTTCTCCTGTTGAGTTCAAGGCACTCCTCGCACGTCATCGAAAAGGCTTGAGCCGCGACCAGAAACACGATACACACACACCACAACATGCCGCTCCACTTGCCATGGCGAGTGGCCGCAACGAGACGGCTGGGAGCCGTAGCCAATAATCGCGTCAGCCTTCCTCGGCTCGCACGTGTTCCGATGGCAGGGCCGGTTGGTTCTACGGAACGCGAAAAGGGTGCGTTGCCGTCTCCCAGAGCTGCCGGCCTGAAGATTTCCCATGAAAGTCTTCCGGGGGCAACCCTGTTGAAAAAGGGCTGTCCCCCGGACTCCCTCCCGAAAACGGTTGGAATATTGGGTGCTTGAAACCATCCACCGTTCTCGTGTGATGTGGGGCTTTGCAGAAGATTGTCCCCCGGAAGACTCTCATGAGGACTCTTGGGGCATGCGGCTCCCGCCGGTCCCAGGCGCTTCGTATGTCGTCCTACACAACGGCATTGCCATTCTTTGTTCTTGCTCGCCGACATGGGGGTTCTCATGGGAAATTCCCCTCCGTTGCAGGTAATGCTCTCGGGCCGAATCGGTCCTTTGCGCGGGTTGCCTTTGGTTGCGGCCGATCTGCGGCTGTGCGGCCCGCCCCGCAAAAGCATGCACCACCCGCTTCGGGCACTACTCCCGGCAACACCATATCACTCATAGCACAAACCATCGGGCAGGTCTTGGGGTTTTCTTGCACGTTGCGGGACTGGCGGGGGTAAGTGTCTGAGATGAAATAAGTACGTCAACTCCGGCCCGGCTCTTCCAGCGGGATGCGTTTACGTCATCCCCACGAAAGCGGGCATCCAGGCTGTCCGATGTCTGCTCGATCCCCTCCCTTGACAGGCTCACGAGTCCGCCGGATCGGGGGGGTCTTTCGGGACGGGACGTGCGCGATTGGGCTTCAGAAACTCCGGCGCAGGGTGGCGAGCCCTTGAATCATGTCGGTACCGGAGTTCGAATTGTGGAGCTCATCCCCTTTCCCCCACATGTTCCCGTTTGAGAGGTGCCTCCACTGAAGTCCTACGGAGAGCACGGAACTGTCCGCGAGGCATTGCTCGACCCCGAACCCTGCCAATAGCGACCAGTTCCAACGCGACCCTGAATTGCGAAACGTCTCGGAAACATAGCCTATACCTGCGCCGCTCTCCACATACGGCGTGAACCCGGAATCCGTTGCCAGGAAGGTGAATCGACCCTTGGGAATACAACCGAATTCAAAGCCGTCCTCGAAGTTCAGCTTCTTGATGCGCTCCACGGTCCCCTCGTGGTAGAAGACGTACGACGCAAGCATTGCCAACTGGACCTCTCCCATTGCAGGGCCGAGGGTCGTAACCGCAGGGAATTTCCGGATGCGCCGGGTGAGTTCCACCGTGGCATAGTCGAGTTGGGTGCACGTTCCGAAGGTTCTTCCGAAAGCCATCTTCAGCAGATAGTCGTCCTCCCGGGAAGGCTGCCGGCCGCACGCAGGGCCGTGACTCGGAGACGCGAAACCCTGGATGTCCGGCGGGACGTGAAACGCAGGCGAGCCCGTGTAACCAGGTTGGAATGCGCTATTGGGGCCTTCCCACGCGCCACAGACCTGACCGAACCATATCAATGCCGCCACAGACATCATAAGCGACAAGGGATTCAGCCGACACGAACCACCCACTGTCTCCTCCGCATCACACCTTGAACGCGCTCCGTATTTCGGTGGTCCGGTGGCTATCACGGTATGCCGGCGGTGTCAAGGACTATCGGTGGAAATGCTGAATCCCGCGGGGAACCGAATTTGGGCAAACCCTCCTATTTCAGCGGTCCTGATCAGTGCTTGAATGCCCGTTGATGGGTGAACATCATGGCAACCTGGGGATCGGCCTCGTTGCAGGCCTGAATCGACTCGTGGTCACGTTCGGAACCGCCGGGGTGAACGATCGCGGAGACGCCTTCTCTGATGCCCACGTCGACTCCGTCTCTGAACGGGAAGAACGCGTCGGAAACCATGACCGATCCGATAAGTCCGGCCTTCAAGGTTCTTGTGGTGACGTCACACTCTTCACGATTGTGCGGGTCTTGCTGCTCGTTGTACGGGACGCCGAACCGCTCGAAACATACCCTGTCCGCGTACTTGGTGTACGCCTTGACCACCGCGAGCTCCGCGACTCCTACCCTATCCTGTTCGCCGGTACCTATACCCACGGTACAGCCGTCCTTGACGTAGATGACCGAGTTCGAGGAGACTCCCTGTTCGACAGCCCAGCCAAAGACCATGTCATCCAGTTCTCGCGGGGTGGGAGCGCGTTCGATCGCGTATTCTTTCCCCTGGTGCTGCGCGCGTGCCGGCGCGAGGTCGCTTGCGGAGAGAATGGCGTTCATCGGCGACTGCTGCACCACGATCCCGCCGTCGATGAGTGACTTGAAGTCGACGCACTGGAGCTTCACGTACTCGGCGAGCCGTTCTATGCGCGGTATGGCCAGGATCCTGAGATTTCGGCGTTTCTTGAGGATATCGAGTGTTCCTTCCTCGAAATCAGGGGCGGCAACCACTTCGAGGTAGTTCTCCGCGACCCTTTCCGCGGTCGGTCTATCGAGGGGCCGGTTGAAGACCGCGGCTCCTCCGAACGCGGCGATTCTGTCGGCCAGGTCTGCCATGGAATAGGCCTTGGTCAGGTTGTCCGAGCGCGCGACTCCGGATGGGTTGTTGTGTTTCATGATCGCGCAGCAGGGACGGTCCATGAGAAACTTGAGTATGTTGAGCGCGTTGTCCACGTCAGTGAGGTTGATCTTCCCGGGGTGTTTGCCCGCCTGGATCATTTGTTCCTCAGTGACCGCGCTGACCAGGCCTCGTCCGGGTTCGACGAAGGTGCACCCACCCAGTACGAGGTTCCCGCTGACAAGTTCGTACAGCGCGGCCTCCTGGCCGGGGTTCTCGCCGTACCTGAGGCCTTTCTCAACGAGCTCACCGGTCGAATCCGGGATCTGCCATGTTCTCTTTCTGTACACGAGGGTCTGATCCCCGAAGCTGATCCGCATCTCCGGCGGGAAGTGATCATCCATGATGGTCTTGTACTTCCGTCTGGTGTCCTCCACACGAAACCTCCTTGATAGTGCGTTTCCCAAATGCCGTGTTCATCAATTCTGAAAGGTACCGTTCAAGACCTATGTTGTCGAGCGAAAAAGGTGAACTCCGAAATGCCGGCCGGACTCCTGCCTCCAAACCATGTCACATCCGGGCTTCCCTGAACAGCTTGGGGTGTTGTCTTCGCCTTGGAGCAAACACTTCCACCTCTTCGAGAGGAAGAGTGGGAACAGACATTCCTCTTACCTGCTGAACCTATTGAGCTCCTCGACAAGCAAATGCACGGTAGTTGAGGGATGGGATTGTTCTTCGCCGGTTGCGGGGGATCATACTTCTCGAGGAGACGTTTCGCGTTTTGGATCGCTGTGGGTTGTCTGTCTTCCAGTTCGTTGATTGCGAATGCGTAGCGATGTCCTTAAACGAGCGATAGTTCCCCACCCGAAACTGTATCAACATCTCAGATCTCCAATGAACGGGGCACGAATGCCCGAGGCAATCATCGCAAACAGAAGGAGTCTGCAGCCGCCACCTTGTCCTGTCAACTCTGAACTCCGGGACCTTCCAACCATTTCTGGTGCGGTTAGGGCCTTCCCAGCAGGCTGTCTCAGGTTGAGGAATGAGCTCCGCGAGATAATCTCCAATCAGATCGGATCCATGATCGCGGAGGCCAAACCGGCCCTAGTGCGGTCAATTTCTCATAATGGTCATCGCGTGGTCGTCATTGACCGCGGGCTGGAAGCTGCGGTATTGTCAGCGAGACAGGCCCGACAGTCGCGCCGATCGCTGGATTTCCGACCGGCGCAGCGATTTGCAAAGATAATAGAGCAATCCCGCCACGCGAGTGAATCGTTTTTTTTTGGAGGGACACAGTGAACAAGCCCGGCAGTATGTTTCGATGGTTGGCCGTCTTCGCGGCCGGATTCGTTTTGGGAATAGTCTACTCTGCATGGAGGATCGAGAAGGCACCGTCGTCGAGCCCGACCGCGCTCTCCAAGGCTGAGGAACAGCCCGCGGACCAGGAGAAGATCGCCAAACGCATCGAGGCGGTCGCAAAGATGCTGGAGAAGGACCCGAACAACGCACAGGCCCTCATCCAGCTCGGAAACGACCAATTCGACACGGGCAACCACGAAAAGGCCGTGGAAGCCTACGAAAAAGCCCTGAGACTAGACCCCCGCAATGCGAACGTGATCACCGACCTGGGTATCAGCTACCGCAAGCTCGGGAAGCCGGAACTCGCGGCAGATTCGTTCCGAAAGGCGATCCAAGCGGATCCGGATCACGCAAAAGCCCTGTTCCACCTCGGCCTGGTACTCCGGAAAGATCTCAACAACCCGAAAGGCGCGCTCGATGCATGGGAGACCTTTCTGAAAAAAGCGCCGGATCACCCCTACGTTGCCATGGTCAAGCCCGGGGTGGAGCAGCTCAAGCAGGAAATCGCGGAGAAGAAGAAGTAGCAACGCCGTGGGGCGAGCTCCGCAGGTTGAAACCTACGGCTATTCACGGTGCGTACCTCCGGGAGGCAGGCCCCGGAGCCCGGAAGGGCTCGCCCCGCGCACGGCCGTAGCTCAGCCCACGGGTGAGAGGGGTCATTGGCTCCTCAAGCCACGTGATTAATGGGCAGCCCCGTCCCCCGGAAACCGCATTTCCGCACAACCACCATGGCCACACGCGGTCACAACCAAGCATGAAAGTCACGATCCGACATCCTGAGAACTCGCCGCAAGGTCAGAACCACCCGATGTTTCAAAAGTTTTCGGAAGGGGGTCCGGGGGACAACCCTTTTTCAAAAGGGTTTCCCCCGGAGACTTTCTGATAAAACGGTTTGGAATCAGACGGGGCTTTCCACGGATTGCAGGATACGGGTCAGGACTTCCTGTTTGCGGTCCCTGGCGGAACCGCTGTCTACCCCCATCGCAAGGAGAATCCTGTGCACCAGTGCAGGGATGAAGACCTGTCTCAGGTCACCGGGTACCACGTAGTCTCTCCCCTCGAGCAAGGCGAACGCTTGCATCGACCGCTTGAGCTGCAAGCCGCCCCGGGATGAAATCCCGAGCCTGATCGCGGGATCCTCGCGGGTAGCCCGGATGAGCGACAGGAGATAGTCCATCACCGAATCCTCTATCCGGACTTGACGGGCCACGTCCTGGAGCTTCCCGATAGCTTCCGGATCGGTAACTGGTTCGAGGCTTTCCGCGTCCGAGTGCCTCAGATCCCGCGAAAGGATTTCCCGTTCGTGGTTGAGTTCCGGGTACCCGACGCTGATCGACATGGTGAATCGATCGAGCTGGCTCTCGGGAAGGCCGAAAGAACCGAAACGTTCCACTGGGTTCATGGTGGCCAGCACAAAGAACGGCGTGGGAAGTTGGTAGGTGATCCCATCAACCGAGGCCTTCCCCTCGGCCATTGCCTCCAGAAGCGCAGACTGGGTGCGCGGTGACGTGCGGTTGATCTCGTCCGCGAGCAGCACTTCGGTGAATATGGGGCCCTCTTTGAACTCGAACTCCGAGGTCTTGGGATCAAAGACGTTCACCCCGAGCACGTCAGAGGGGAGAGTATCGCTGGTGAATTGCACCCTCCTGAACCGTACCCCCATGGATCTCGCGGTGGCCAGCGCGAGCAGGGTCTTGCCCACGCCGGGGATGTCTTCAATCAGGACGTGGCCCCCGCTGAGAAGGGTCGTCACGACCATCTTGATCTGCTTTTCCTTCCCGATTACGACTCGGGAGATCGACTGGACCAGCCCTCTGGGAACGTCTTCGATACGTGACATGAATCCCCCTGCTGCCTTCTATTCCGGAGCCTTGCCCACCACCACATCCACGGAGCGCGTCTTCGTGCCCCTCCGAACCACCATCCTGAGTAGGTCACCGGGTTTGGAGCGAGCCACTATGCGTGAGAGATCTCTGCCGTTTGAGATCGGTTTGCCGTTGGCGTCTATGATCAGATCTCCTTTGCGCAAACCCGCGTTGTACGCGGGGGTCGATTCGAGCACCTCGTCCACGAAAGTCCCTTCCGGGGTTTCTTCTTCCTTAGTCTCGTCCTCACCCTTTGTCTGGTCCTGGACGTATACTCCGAGCCATCCTCTCGCGGGTTTCGCCATGGTAGGGGACGCGCGAATCAACTCTTTGAGATAGTTTGAGGGTATCGCAAAACCGATTCCTTTGCCCGCGGCGATGATCGCGGTATTCACTCCGATTACTTCCCCTACCATGTTGAACAACGGACCACCCGAATTTCCCGGATTGATCGATGCATCGGTTTGGATGAAGTTGTCGAAGCTCGCATCATTGCCCAATCCGAGGAATCTCCCCTTTCCGCTGACTATCCCAAAGGTTACTGTCCTCCCGAGACCGAAGGGATTTCCCACTGCCAGGACCCACTCTCCGACCTCCACTCCTTCGGAATTTCCTATCCTTGCGGTATGAAGCCCGTACGGCGGGTCAATCTTCAACAGGGCCAGGTCGACTTTCGGGTGAACGGCCACGGACTTCGCGTACACTACCTTGCCTGAGGCAAGAGTGACAAGTATTTTCGCTGCCCCCTCCACGACGTGGCCGTTGGTGACGATATGCCCGTCCGCGTCACAGATGAATCCGCTGCCTATACCGTCGTGCTGAGACGGGGCTCGTCCTCTTCCCCGCTCCTCGGACCAGGCTCTCCCTGAGCGGAACAGAGGAGGCGGTTCGGAAGAGCTGTTCTGGAGCATATGCCGCTCAACGGAGATGCTTACGACGATAGGCGTAAGTTGCTTGATCAATTCCACGAGATCAGGGCACCCGCCCCTGGGAAGCGGTCTTTCGGGGTTCAAGACCTGTTCGGCACGCGCTCCGGGGACCAGGGCCAACGCGATGATGCACAGGAAACCAAGAACAATCATTGCCTGGCGCCACAACGATACAGGACAGTGCACTCCGAGCCTCCCAAGGACTGGAACAGTGTGTGGCCACAACGCGGGACCAAAAGCCCGTCGCGACAGATCCTGAACTCTCTGGATGGTCAGAGTCATCCGATATCCTCAGAGTTTTCAGAAAGTCTTCCGGGGGACAACTCCGTTTCTAAAACCGCCATGGCCGCACGCGGCCACAACCAAGCATGAAAGTCACGGCCCGACATCCCGAGAACTCGCCGCATGGTCAGAACCACCCGATGTTTCAAAAGTTTTCGGAAAGGGGTCCGGGGGACAACCCTTTTTCAAAAGGCGGCTGGGAGCCGCAACCAAAGTTCGCGTCCACCTTTCTCGGTCCGCATGAAGACCCAGGGCGGGGCGAGTTGGTTCTGCGCAGGCGAAGAGAAGGCACGTTGCTTACTTCCAGAGCTGCTGAACTGAAGATTTCTTCTCGAAAAAAGAAGAAATCGAGGGTTATTAGTAAAAGGGTTTCCCCCGGGAGACTCTCAGATACACGTTCTTTCGGAATTCCATCGACCAGGCGTCCATACCCCTTGTCCGAACCAGTCATCAAATTGCGAGGAATGTAACAATGGTCCTTGTCACTGTCAATGTCAATTGGCCGAATGATCTTCCCCTCGAAATCTCATTCACAGAATGAGCAGAAGCTCCCGCACTATCTTGGCCGCGGTGACCGACGAAGCTTGAGACGGGTCCAAGCCGGGATTGAGCTCCACCACGTCGGCACCGATCAGGTCTGCGCTGCCCAGGGTGACGAGCAACCTTTCCAAATCCTTGTAGAACCAACCCCCCGGTTCGGGATTGCCCGTGCCCGGAAGACACGCAGGGTCGAGCACGTCGAGATCCAGAGTCAAATACACCGGACGGGACCCGATCCTGGCCCGCAAGTCCTCGGCGCCGTTCTCCCCCCAGTTGAGGATCGTGTTCTGGTCGCGCATCCACCGGAATTCTTCCCTGGTTCCTGCACGTATCCCGAGCTGCACGAGGCGGCCGGGACCGAGCACGTCGTACACTCGCCGCATAACGGTCGCATGACTGAAACGATTCCCTTCGTAATGATCCCTGAGGTCCGTGTGGGCATCCAGGTGCACGACCAGAAGATCAGGTCGGGTCTTGGCGAGCACCCGCACGATAGGCAACGTGATCGTGTGTTCGCCCCCCACTGCGAGGATCTTTGCGCCCCGGGATTCTATGTCGGTGGCGGCAAGTTCGATGGTGCGCAGGATCGATTCCACGTCGGCATGCGCGCGTTCCGTGAATTCCAGATCCCCCAGGTCCGCAAAGGGGGAATCCTCCAGATCCATGTCCAGAAGGGGAGAGTACGTCTCGATGGAGTCGGATACCTCCCGGATCGCTCTCGGAGCATCCGCGGCTCCCATCCTATACGTGCACGTCCCATCAAAGGGAAGGCCTATGAGCGCGGGCCTTCCCGGAAGCGTCTCCCTTGAAGCCGCGTCAAGAAACGCAAGTGGTCTAGTATTCATGATTCCTTTATCGTTCTGCGCCGGGTCACCGAGCGTCAGACTTCGCAGGTCCCTCGTGGGTCAGCAGGGCCTCTCTGACGAAGACCGGCACCACGAACGCAGACGTGTGCACCTGAGCATCGTAGTACCTCAATCTTCCGTCGAGATACGCGGGCAATGCCGACGGTGCTTCGGCTACCGGTTCACGCAGCTCGGAACAGAAGGTAAATGACCATAACCCGCCAGGATAACTGGATATTACGGCCACATAAGGGCGCGCTTTGCTCGACCCGAACACGCGCCTGAGTCTTCCCACCGAGGTGCGGAATGTCTTCTCCATGAAAAGGGGCGACTCGGTCTGGAAAACCGCGGCCCCGCCTGTTCTGAGCGCCTTCTTTACCGATTCGTAGAAAGGTTCCTCGAAGAGCACAACTCCTGGACCAATGGGATCGGTCGAGTCAACGAGAATCAGGTCGAATTCACCTGGGTGTTCCCGTACGAAGGCCGCGCCGTCCCGGCACACGATCTCGACCCTCGGGTCATCGAGGCCTGCAGATACGGCTGGCATGAACTCCCTGCACGAAGAGACTACCATCTCGTCGATTTCGCACAGGACCACGGATTCGAGGCCGGGGTGCTTCACCAACTCCGTCACCGTGCCCCCGTCCCCACCGCCGATCACCAGGACTCGCCGCGGGTCAGGGATCACGTGCATCGCGGGATGCACCAGCATCTCATGGTAGATGAAATGGTCCTTCTCCGTAACCATGAACAGGCCGTCAAGGAGCAGGACCCGTCCCATACGATCCGTGTCGAGGATCTCCACGCGCTGGAATGCGCTCTGTCCCTCGAAGAGCTTCTTGGAATACCTCACTGAAAAGGCCGTCGAGTTCTCGTGAACCTCCGTACGCCATTGTGCAACGTCTAAGGGCATAGTACCACCGCCGCAAATACCGCGCCGACGCGTTT
Source organism: Thermodesulfobacteriota bacterium (assembly GCA_040755955.1). Lineage (GTDB taxonomy): Bacteria > Desulfobacterota > Desulfomonilia > Desulfomonilales > Desulfomonilaceae > JBFMAA01. The sequence continues at coordinate 9,101 of JBFMAA010000113.1, read as the reverse complement.
CACCGTCAAACTCGCGGACACGCTCTTGATTTCACGGATACGAAGGCCTCGTATCGTCTCCATCCCTTCCCGGACCATCTTTCTGCAGAGTTCTTCACAGACCGCGGGTTCTCCTTCCCGGGCGCATTCCATGATCAAGCCCGCAGCCTGATCGTCTTCCGGAATGCCCACGGCCACCGAGGCCGAGATCGTCGTTCCCGGTTCAGAGCAGGCCATTTCGCCATACGCCACAGGGACGAATGACCCCTTGGGCAATACGGTCCGCGCAATCTCTTTTGCAGAGGGCGGGAGAATGCTGCTGAGTCGTATCAGGTTCGTGTCGCCGATGCCCGCGGCCAAGAGGGCCCCGTCAAAGGCGTTCAAGGGAGTTGAGGCCTCGCTGCACCCGGAGGTCAGAAAGAACCTCGTGAACACGGTTCCAAACATCCAAATCTCCTCGGTATCCGGACCCTCCCAGGCTTGACGGACGATCAGACGGCCCTGCGAAACCTTTGCTGAGAGGCCGGTCCTGATACCCCATGATGCGGTAATGAAATTCTTCTCGAAGCGGTCCCTCGAGAAAGACGAGTAAAGGTAAGATAAACCGAGACCGTTGTAAATAGTACGGAGAGGATCAAAGCAAGAATAGGTCCCCAGTACAGCCGATTGCTTCGGGCTTCGAAGGACTCGTTGGCCGCGGTCACCGACTTCTGGGTCATCGCCAGCGCGTTTTCGAGACGCAGCAGCCGTTCTTCAATCGATCGGATCCTTTCCGATAATACCTTCAGGTCCGAGAGTTCCCCTGCGGTCAACTGAACCGTCTCGTGAGGCCGTCCGTCCTCGGGGACCCGAGTCCCCACGGGACGCGCCGCAGAGACTGGCGAGATCGACTCCGGCTTGTGTGAACTCTGTTTGACGGACGTCGGCGGCCGACTGACCAGTGGCTTACCGTCGAGGAACATACGGATCAGACTCTGCCATGGCGCGTCTCTCAGGAATCTCTTGCCGGATTTGTCGATCAGCCTGAATGAGACCGATTTCTCCCAGGGGGTCTCCAAACGACGATCGCCACGGCGGAAACCCTTGTGGGATGCCACGGCCCACTCCCTGCCCATGCTGCCGGGATTCTTTTCCCATTGAATGAACAGGTCGTCAACGGCTTCACGACGATCCGCGCTCGGGAACACGAACGCGAGCGAAATGGACGAAAAGGACTCATTGGGGTCAAGTTTCCCCACTTGTATCACCGAGCCTTGCTTGGTGACACGCACCTTGGGTTCGAAATCCCCTTGAGGGGTGATCACGCCTGCGATTTCCCCGGGTGAACAGAGTGCGGGCCCGACGGTACCGCACATCAGGGCTACCAGCCAGAGCACTACACGCGGCAGATTCATTCGATCTCAGGCTCCGTTGGAGGCAGGCATCTGCTGAGTATCTCTTTCTTGGTCTGTTCCAATTCTTCTCTGATGGCTTCCCTACTGCCGTGGATGAACATCTCGTTCTTGGCCAGGCGGTCTTCCAGCACCTGCATGCGGGGCATCACGAAGAATATGCCGTACGAAGCCGTGCCGATCAGGAGCACCAGATTCAAGATCATGAAGATCCATATCCACGAGCCCCCCACGGCCACACCGGTCAACGCGGCCTGAGGTCGGACGGGTCTTGGCTGCACCCCCTGCGGACGGATCCCCTCACCCTCCTGATCCTGGTTGTTCCTCGGGAGAACCCCCGGCTCCGTCCCGTAGCGCAACTCAGCGGCAACTCTGATGCGGATCGGGATTGTCCTGATCGGTGTCTGGCCGGCCCCTTCGTAGACGAAGACCCGTATCTCCTTGTCATTGAGACGCGCGAGTTTGCGAGCGTCCGGCTCTGGGATCACGGTCAGAAAGATACCGGTGTCACGATCCAGCGGGATACGACCCCAGCTTTCCGGGGCTATTTTGGTCTGGGCAGGCTGCTTGTTTACCCCGAAATAGGCCAAAAGCCCTGTGTCGGGAGGGTCTATGCCCACCGTCTGGAGTCGGCCGGAATGATTGAAAATATTGATCATCACGCTCTTGGACAGATTCTCTTCATTGAAGAGGATGGAGGTCTTGTCCACTGAGATTGACACCTCTTGTCCCCGACTGGTGACCACTTTGTTCGTCTGATCGAACGCCTCGGAAGAGATGCAAGGTTGATCGTCGATTTCAAGCTGCATCAGGTCCTCGATCCGTTTCTTCACGAACAGCTTCTGAGTGGAGTTGTCCCGGATTTTGAGCGTCACGGACTTAGTCATCGAGTCCTTGAACGTCATAGTGGCGGGGTTGTACTTCGGACCCGCAAGGGGAACAGGTCTGCCGGGTCGGTTGCTCTCGCCGATCCAGATCACCTGGAGCAGTTGGACGTTGTTGGCCAGACTCCGATTCTGCTTGTTGAGCTTGAGTGCAATAGAACGAAATTGGTCTTGGGGACGGATCTTCCTGAACGTGACTTCCTTTTCGTCAATACTGGCCTCAACCTTGGGCGAAAAAACGCCGTCCGGGGTCTTGATCCCGTAAGTCGCGCACGCGCCTTGTTCTCGGAGTCCCAGGACTGCGGCGAGAATCAGAGGCAACACGAATAAACCGGTTCGCGGCGTGTGTAGAATGTGCGTTCCCCTGTACCACAATTAAGAAAAAACGCCATAGCTCTGAAAGCAAAGGCTTTTTTCGTTCAATAGATATTTTATCAGTGCCGAGGTGGAAAATCAATGTAGAAATTTGAACAACCCGCTTCCCTTCAGATATACTCAGCGTGCCTCGTCGCATGAGGGGCGGGGGTTGTGTGCTTCCGTCCCGTCTCACATTGGAGCTATCACATATGACGCCGAAAAGCAGCAGTATTTCGGAGCGATCTCGGGAAATTCCCCCTTTTCTCGTAATGGATGTGCTCGAAGAGGCCTTCGAGATGGCCCTCCGAGGGGAAAGCGTGATCCACCTGGAAGTGGGGGAACCCGATTTTGACACGCCAAAGCACATAGTTCAGGCAGGAATGGACGCGTTGCGCGCAGGCAAGACTCATTACACGGCAAGCCTGGGAATTCCCGAGCTGAGACAGGCCGTGGCTCTGCATTACCAGAGGCGATACGGCGCGGTGGTCGATCCCGATTGTGTGGTGATCACTTCCGGGTCGTCTCCCGCCATCTTTCTGGTATTGGCTGCGCTGTTGGACCCGGGAACGGAGATTATCCTGTCTGACCCACACTATGCCTGTTATCCGAACTTCGTGAGGTTTCTGGGCGGGCAGCCCGGTTTGGTCCCCACCGTGGCGGAAGAGGGCTTCCAGATAGATCCCGATCATGTCAAGAGCACGCTCAATAACGCGACGCGAGCCATCATGATCAATTCTCCCTCCAATCCCACGGGCATAGTCATGGACCCGGACCGCATGCGCGGCCTCGCTCAACTGGACGTCCCCGTAATCTCGGACGAAATCTACCACGGTCTCGTGTACGAAGGGGAGGAACACTCGATCCTCGAATTCACCGACCGCGCGTTTGTCGTGAACGGGTTCTCCAAACTGTACGCGATGACCGGGTGGAGGCTCGGTTATCTCATCTGCCCCCCCGAATTCGTGAGGCCCATCCAGAAGATGGCACAGAATTTCTTCATCAGCGCGGCGGACTTCATCCAGTACGCGGGAGTCGAGGCCCTCACCAATTCCTCGGAAGAGACAGGCCGAATGCGAGACATCTTCAATCAGAGAAGGCGTGCGATGCTCGCGCGGCTCAAAGAGATCGGCTTTGAGATTCAAGTGGATCCCACTGCCGCGTTCTACGTGCTCGCCGACTCGAGGAGGTTCTCGCGGGATTCTTACCGATTCGCGTTCGAGATACTCGAAGAAGCCGGTGTCGGAGTAGCTCCGGGCATTGATTTCGGCAGTCAGGCGGAGGGGTTCATTCGATTCTCGTATACGAACTCCCTGGAGAACATCCTGGCAGGCCTGGACAGAATCGACCTGTATTTGAGGCGTCGTTTCGGTCATTAGAAAGGGACGTACCCGTTCAGGGGACCGGCTCACGCGCCCGCTGAACCAGTCAAGAAGGACTGCCCATTGAAGAAACGACGTGTAGTGATTCTGCCCGACGAACTCTCTCCCCAGGGAGTCCTGTTTTCAAGAGCGCACTCCCATTACCTCGTCAACGTGCTCAGACTGGGTATTGGCGCGGAAATCTTCGCTCAATGCGGCAGAAATGAGTACCTGGTGCGTCTGACAGTACTGGAGGGCGGGAGACTATCCGGGTCAGCGAGCTTTGTGGGAGTCCTCCCGGATTCCGGGTGCGTTCCGCTTGTTCTGGCGTTCGGATGCGTCAGGCCCGGCCCTGTCGAGGAGATCCTCCGGCATGGAACCGAGCTCGGGGTTTCTTCTTTTGTGCCGATCGTAACGCGCAGGACGACCCGGCGGCCGGACTCGCCGAAACGACGGTGGACGGCCGTGGTGGCGTGCGCCTGCAGCCAGTCGGGACGTGGAACGATCCCGGAGGTCGAGGCCCCGGTCACCTTGGACCGGTTCCTCACCCGAGACCACGGAGAGACGTGCAAGATGCTGCTTTCCACGGATCGTGCCTCCACGCCTATGCTCGAGGTTCTGGAGGAACGGCGTCCGGCCCACGTCACCATCCTGGTTGGGCCCGAGGGCGGGCTCGATCCGTCAGAAGAGCAGACCGCGATCACGGAAGGGTTCCACCCCGTCATGCTGACGGAAACGGTCCTGAAAACCGAAACCGCGTGTATCGCCGCGGTAGGATTGGTGGCTTGCTGGAGTCGTCGGTCGCTTGGGGAATTGCGCGATCCGTCGTGCGGACTCCCCGCTGATTGACCTTTGTGGAGGATCATGCTATTTTTCTTGGCACAGCAGAATGGATATCCGCACACCTGGACACATCAACCGGCAACGTGGCCTGCCGGAGGTCCAGAAGGCTCTTTCGAGGTTGCTCATGGCTATGTTGGACCTGGAGGAAGACCACAGCGAACTTGACGAAGGTCTGGGTCTTCCGCACACCCTTCTCCCCGCGTTCCCTCACCCCAAGGCGATCAAGGGGTCTCTACCCGAGATCCTCCCCGGCGCCATGAAGGGAGGCAAGATTCTCTTTCTTCCCTGGGTGGAGTTCGCCCTCGAAAACCCAGACGAAATCTGGGAGGCCGAAGGTTCGCTCGATCCTGTGTATTTTCACTACCATTGCGGTTTCGGGGAAAAGGGAAAGGTACCCGTATTCGTGGTGGAAACCACCTTGATCGATGAAGAGTTGGGGGTCAAGAATTTCAGCCTCGTTACGTCTCAAGTCGAGCTGGAAGACCTCCGTTCAGGGCGCCTTGTGTATAGTCTCGATGTGGAATGGAAGCGGGAACAGATCGTCAGGGACCTCAACGAGCAGGCTCTCCACAAATACGATGAAGACTCCCTGCCGGACGCGCGCAGGTTGATCGATGATGCGATACGAATGAACGGCAGTCCGAGCGCATACCTGTTCAACAACCGAGGTCTCATCTGCTGGAAAATGGGCGAGACCGAACAGGCCAAGATCGACTTCAGGGAATCCATTCGCCTCGGAGACCACAAGGGTGATCCTTATTTTAATATGGGGCTCATCTACTTTGATGAGGCCGACTACCAACAGGCGCAGTACTATCTGGTACGCGCGTTGCAAATAAATCCTATCGACAGCCAATTCCTCACGGAGCTGGGCCACCTGTACCTGGAAATGGGCAGAGAAGAAGAGGCCCTCGACCTGTTCGGCAGGGCATTCAAGAATGATCCTGAAAACGCGCAGGTCGATTTCCATCTGGGTTACTATTTCCTGTACAAGAAGCGCGAACCCCGTCGAGCAGCCCGGTATTACCGAAAAGGTCTGAAAAAGGAACCTGATGACCAATTTGCCCTGGCCGACCAGGCGGTCGCGCATTGGCTCGTGGGGAACCGGCACAAAGCCCTCGCAATCAGCAGGATACTTCAGCAACATTCCAGGCTTATGCCGTACACCCTCAATCGCCTGGTGTATCTCAACATGGAGATGGGACAGTACGAGGTGGCCCTCGAATACTACCGACGAGCCATGGATCTTAACGAGCAGTTCGAACCTGAATGGTTGCACTATAACGCAGCACTCGTCTTTGCGAAGACCGGGCGGACCCGAGAAGCGTTGGTCATTCTGGACCTCGCGGTGAAGACCGGTGGCGAGGCCGTCGCACAAAGGGCTATGTCGGACGCAGCTCTGACAGGCCTCAAGAGCAGCCGGGACTTCAAGAAAGTTATCAGGGCAGCGGCGCGACGAAGGAATGGCTGATGCAAGAGTTTTCCCGAGGAGACGGCTGGGAGCCTCAGCCACGATTCACGTCGACCTTTCTCGGTCCCCATGTGGACCGAGAAAGGGGCGAGTTGGTTCCACGCACGCGAAGAAAGGCACGTTGCTCGCTTCCAGAGCTGCCGGTCTGAAGATTTCTTCTCGAAAAAAGAAGAAATCGAACGTTATTTGGCAAAGAGGGCACGGATTTACGAGTCCGATCCGAGTCTCTCGGTGAACGGACCACACACTCCGGGATTTGCAGCACATGGCTAAGGAACGCGACGCGAACTCGCTACGACAAGAGCTCTACAGCGTCTTACAGAACTACGCCGAACTGGCTAGCCTTGCCCGCAAAGGAACGGTAGACCCTTTCACCCAGATAGGGCAGATCGTTCAGAAACGCCTTCCGTTCTTCCTGGTGCTCGTCGGAGAGCTCCTTCCCAAACTGGAGAGGAACGAGCTCACCTACCACGAGGCCCTGTACAAAATCATTCGCACGTGCCAGAAGACCGAAGACCAACGAGTGTTCCTGGAGAGCAAAAAGGAATTGGGGGAACTTGAGTCCAAATCCCGCGTGTTTGTGTACGCGTTCAAGTGGATGGACCTCAAGGAGAACTCGAAGCCTACCTCTGATGATGTGCAGGCGATGATCAGGGCGCTCCAGCAGATGGACAAGAAGTATAAGGAGACGTTTGCGCCGGAAGCGGACGATACCACGACCCTGATACCGTGTTTCCTCCCTAAGGACGACTCCGGCACGGAACAGCGCAGCCTGACCCGGATGGCCTCACTGGTGCAGCGTGCCATACTCGAGCTCAACCACTTCATGGTGGAGTACTCCAGCGATCGTTCACTCATACAATCCTTGTCGTCACTCATCTTCAGCAAAGGCTCCCGCTCTGAGATGGAAGCCGACATTACGCGTATGGGTATGTTTCTGTTTCGCTGCGGGTATTCTGTAGACGAGATTGCACGGGGATACTACAAGGACAGCCTCTCCGATTTCCTCAACCGTAAGACCCTGGAACTATTGCGAAAGAGTGCAGATACGGTCGGGAGTCTCGCGGGCCTCTCCAATCACCTTGCACTGCTGAGTCTGTTGGACTTCGCCAACTTTTTCGAGCTTCCCTCGGACTACCGCAGCCTCGATGACTCCAAAGAGGCCTTGCGTCACGCGAAGGTCATCAAAGCAAAGAACCGCAGAGGCGGGGATCTGCTGAGGGATGTGGCTGAACTGAGTCGGCTGTACGAATCCAAGCCGACGGGCAGACTGGTGCAAGGATTTCTGCACTACAGGTACTACGCCTCGTTCGGCGATTACCATGGGATTCACCGCGTCCTGGACGCGCGGGCAGCCGAAGCCGTTAAGATCTACAAGCCTCGGCTGGATTCCGCAGAACTCGACAAAAAGACTCGGCAAGAGCTTGCGGAAAAGGGTGGGTGCTTCAGCTCCAAGACCCAGGATGAGATGGCCGGTATCATTGCGTTGATCCAGGAATCTCTCGCGAATCCCAAGCGGATCAAAGGCCAGAAGGTCAAAGTCCTGGGAGATATCTCATCGGGCGCGATGGGCGAAGTGAGCATAGGAATTTTCGAGAACCGAATCGTGGCCCTGAAACGGGTCAAAGCAGAAGCCAAAGACGTGATGGGCGACGCGGAGTCGCTGCTCACGTACGAAGCCAATCTGCACGAACGCGTCCAGACTCCGGAGCAGCACCCGTATATCGTGGAATACTATGGGCTCGTGGATCAAGACGGCGAAAAGATCATGATCAGCGCGTACCACCCCAATGATAATCTGACTCAGCTCGTGGAAAGGAACTGGGGCGCCAAACCCAAAGCGCAGTTCAAAGTGGGGAGCGTACTGGATCTCGGCACGATCGAGATCATCACTAACCAACTTCTGGACTGCCTGAAGTGGTTCCGGCAGAAGGGAGTGGTGCACCGGGATCTCAAGACCGACAACGTCTTGTACATGGTCGATCAGAACGAGAGACTCAACCTACTGAAAGTGATCGACTTCGGTGTAGCCTTGGCGATCGGGAACAACGCGGTGGATGATCTGTTCAAAGGGAAGATCGTCGGGACCTTTTCCTATATGGCTCCGGAACAGGCACGAGGCAAGAGCGGCTTTCAGTCGGACCTGTACAGTGTCGGTGCGATCCTCACGGTGTTGCTGACCGGAACCTTGCCTATGGTCTTCCCGCGCACGAAAACACGTGAGGAACTGATCAAGCAGATCGCCAGGGTCGAAAGAGCCCCACGCCCGAAGCTTGTGGAGCTCAATCCCTGGCTGGCAAGAGACACGAACCTGGAACACCTCGCGGCCACAGTGGAGCGAATGCTCGATCTGGACCCGGTACGAAGACCGGACGCGAATGAAATCCAAGAGGCATTTGACGGCCTCTTCCAGCACATCGGCCCAGCGAAGCATACCACCTACATCTTCTACACCAAAGAGAACTAGACGGGTACCCGTTCACGCCCGAGACCTGATGGGGGGATCTTTGCTGGTATGGGCAGCAAACAAGGGCCACCGGGAATTGGCCCGGCTACTCAGGCAAAAAGGAGCCAGCCCAACCGGAGGTTGGGGATCGAGGTGGTCGACGCTGCCGAGAGGGGGCAGTGGGACCGGGTACGCCTACTCGTCGAGTGCGGAGCGGATCCCAACATTTGGGTCGGCACTTCCTATTCATGGGAAGACCCATGCCCGCGCACGCGGGCACAACGAAGAATGAAAATCTTGCGCTGTGTGCCGTGTTCTGGTACGGTCGCTCAAGGCCGAGAGAAAACTGAAGCCATAGAGCGCGGATGGGAA